>NZ_FOTI01000041.1 GCF_900114545.1 Halanaerobium salsuginis | reverse complement strand
ATAAAATTTTAAGGAGGAAGAAAAATGGCAAAAGCAAAATTTGAAAGAACAAAACCCCATGTTAACATAGGAACCATAGGCCATGTTGACCATGGAAAAACAACACTGACAGCAGCAATAACAACAGTATTAGCAAATTATGGAGGGGCAGAAGTAAGGGCGTTTGATACAATAGATAATGCACCTGAAGAAAGAGAAAGAGGAATAACAATAGCAACCTCTCACGTAGAGTATGAAACAGAAACAAGACATTATGCTCACGTAGATTGCCCGGGACATGCTGACTATGTAAAAAATATGATCACAGGAGCAGCTCAAATGGATGGAGCAATTCTGGTAGTATCAGCAGCAGATGGTCCAATGCCTCAAACAAGAGAGCATATTCTTTTAGCAAGACAGGTAGGAGTACCATCAATCGTAGTCTTTTTAAATAAAGCAGATATGGTAGACGATGAAGAATTAATCGAACTGGTAGAGATGGAAGTAAGAGAATTATTAAGCGAATATGAATTTCCAGGAGACGATATTCCAGTAATAGTAGGATCAGCATTAAAAGCACTGGAAAATGGAGATCCTGAAGGAGAATGGGGAAGTAAGATTATCGAACTTATGGAAGCAGTAGATAGTTATATTCCAGAACCAGAAAGAGATACAGACAAACCATTCTTGATGCCAGTAGAAGATGTATTCTCAATTACAGGACGTGGAACAGTAGCAACAGGTCGTGTAGAAAGAGGAACATTACATCCATCAGATGAAGTAGAGCTAGTAGGAATAAAAGATACAACAACAACAGTAGTAACAGGAGTAGAAATGTTCCGTAAACTGTTAGACGAAGCAGTAGCAGGAGATAACATTGGAGCATTATTAAGAGGTGTAAAAAGAGAAGATATAGAAAGAGGCCAGGTATTATCAAAACCAGGCAGTATAACACCTCACACAAAGTTTAATGCAGAGGTATATGTATTAAGTAAAGATGAAGGTGGAAGACACACACCATTTTTTGATGGATACAGACCTCAGTTTTACTTCCGTACAACAGATGTAACAGGATCAATTCATTTACCAGAAGGAGTAGAAATGGTAATGCCAGGAGATAACATTGAAATGTCTGGCGAATTGATAACTCCGATTGCAATGGAAGAAGGATTACGTTTTGCAATTCGTGAAGGTGGACATACAGTTGGAGCTGGAGTTGTTACTGAAATTATTGAGTAATTAAAAAAAGCAGAGGAGTTTGTCTCCTCGCTTTTTCTATGCTCCGAAGCTCTCAATTGAGCTTAAATTGCTAAAGATTAAGGAGGTAAGCAAATGGCAAAACATGAAAAAATAAGGATTCGCCTAAAAGCTTTTGAACATGAGCTCCTCGATCAATCAGCAGAAAAGATTGTTGCAACTGCTGAAAGAACAGGTGCAGATGTATCTGGTCCAGTACCTCTTCCGACCGAAAAAGAGGTATTTACAGTATTACGCTCACCTCATGTTCATAAAGATTCTAGAGAACAATTTGAAATGAGAACTCATAAAAGACTGATCGATATTCTCGATCCAACATCGAAAACTGTAGACTCCCTGATGAGGCTTGACCTGCCAGCGGGAGTAAACATAGAAATTAAACTTTAATTGTCAGGAGGTGTTATTAGGCTATGGCTAAAGCTATTTTAGGAAAAAAACTGGGGATGACTCAGTATTTTAAAGATAATGGAGAGCTAGTGCCTGTGACTGTAGTTGAGGCCGGTCCCTGTGTTGTTACACAGATCAAGACTACAGAAAAAGATGGTTATGATGCAGTGCAGCTCGGGTTTGGTGAAATTAAAAAGCATCGATTAAACAAACCACAACTTGGTCAATTTGAACGACGTGATTTAGAACCTAAAAAACATTTAAAAGAGTTTAAAGGTTTAGATCTTGAACTAAGTGAAGGTAGTGAAGTTAAAGCAGATATTTTTGCTGCTGGAGAACTGGTAAATGTAACTGGTATTTCTAAAGGTAAAGGATTTGCTGGTAATATTAAGAGATGGAACCATAATTCTGGTCCCAATACTCATGGTTCTCACTTCCACAGGGCACCAGGTTCTATTGGTGCTGTAGATGCAAGGAGAGTTTTTAAAGGCTTTAAATTACCTGGTAGAATGGGTAGTGACAAAGTTACTGAAAAAAATCTGGAAATAGTTAAAGTTGATTTAGATCGTAATCTGCTTTTAATTGCTGGTCCAGTACCAGGAGCAAAAAAAGCAATACTTGAAATTAAATCAGCTAACAATTAAATAAAGTTGAGAAAGGAGGATTTTTGATGCCGCAAGTAGCAAAATATAATCAAAATGGAAAAGAATTAGATCAGGTAGAATTACTTGATTCTGTTTTTGCAGATAAAATAAACACACATGTAGTACATCAGGTTGTAAATGCTCAATTAGCTGCCCGTAGAAGTGGTAATTCTTCTGCTAAAACTAGAGGAGAAGTTCGTGGTGGAGGCCGTAAACCCTGGAGACAAAAAGGAACAGGACGTGCCCGCCATGGAAGTATTCGCTCCCCATTATGGGTAGGTGGAGGAATTACTTTTGGACCTTCTCCCCGTAGTTATGATAAAAAATTAACCAAAAAAATGCGAAGATTAGCTTTGAGATCTGTACTGACTGATAAAGTTCAACGTGGAGAATTAATGTTAATTGATAAAATAGAACTTGATCAGCCAAAAACTAAAGCAGTTGCTGAGATACTAGCTGACTTAAAATTAGCAGATAAAAAAGTTGTAATAGTTATGCCGGAAAAAGATGATAACCTTTATCTATCTGCCCGCAATATTCCTAATGTAAAAACACTGCTGGCCGGTTCTATTAATGCTTATGATCTTCTGAATAATGAAATGGTAATTTTCATTGAAGAAGCGGTTAAGATGGTTGAGGAGGTGCTGGGAGAATGAAAGATGCAAGAGATATTATCATAGCACCTATTATTTCTGAAAATACAATGGAACAAATGCAGGAAGCAAATACTTACACTTTTAAAGTAGCTAAAAAAGCAAATAAAGTTGAAATCAGAAAAGCAATTGAAGAAATTTTTTCTGTAAAAGTAATAAATGTTAATACAATTAATGTTAGAGGTAAAAAGAGAAGACTTGGTTTCCACATTGGTAAAAAACCAGACTGGAAGAAAGCCCTGGTTAAACTTGCTGATGGAGAAGAAATTGAGATTTACGAAGGCCTCTAAAAATAATTCGAAAAGGAGGGAATAGAGATGGCTATAAAAAGTTTTAAACCTACCACACCTTCCAGGCGTTATATGACTGTTTCAGCTTTTGCTGAAATTACAACTGATCAGCCTGAAAAGAGCCTGCTGGCTCCTATGAAGAGAAAAGGTGGTCGTAATGCGAACGGTAGGATTACAAGCCGTCATCAAGGTGGTGGCCATAAGCGCCGCTATCGTTTAATAGATTTTAAGCGGGATAAAGATGGAATTCCTGCTAAAGTAAAGACTATAGAATATGATCCAAATCGTTCTGCAAGAATTGCATTATTACAATACGTTGATGGAGAAAAGAGATATATTCTTGCTCCTGACAAAGTCCAGGTGGGTGATATCTTAGAAACTGGAGTTGAAGCTGATATTACAGCAGGTAATGCTCTACAATTAAAAGATATTCCTGTTGGTACAATTGTGCATAATGTTGAACTGCAGGCTGGGAAAGGTGGTCAAATTGCTCGCTCTGCTGGTGCAATGGCTCAAATTCTTGCTAAAGAAGGTAAGTTTGTTCATTTGAAAATGCCTTCTGGAGAAGTAAGATTAATTCACCAACAATGTAAAGCAACAATTGGTCAAGTTGGAAATATTGATCATGAAAATATAACAGTTGGTAAAGCTGGCCGCAGCCGCTGGAAAGGTAAGAGACCACATGTGCGTGGTGTAGTAATGAATCCTCATGACCATCCACACGGTGGTGGAGAAGGAAAATCACCTGCTGGTAGACATCCTGTAACACCGTGGGGTAAACCTACTATGGGTAAAAAGACACGTAAACCAAAGCGTTCTGATAAGTATATAGTTCGTTCGCGTCATGCTAAGAAACGCAAGTAGTAGAAAGGAGGGTTATTGATGGCTAGATCTATCAAAAAAGGACCTTTTGTCTCAGAAAAATTAATTGCCAGAATCAGAGAAATGAATGAGAGCGGAAAAAAACAGGTAGTTAAAACCTGGTCCAGAAGCTCAACCATTTTCCCTGAAATGGTTGGACATACAATTGCTGTTCATGATGGCCGGAAACATGTACCTGTATATATAACTGAAGATATGGTAGGACATAAATTAGGAGAGTTTGCTCCAACTAGAATCTTTAGAGGTCACAGCCGCCATACAGAACGTTCAACAGCACTTAAATAAGAAATATTGTTAGTAAGGGGGTTTTAAAATGGAAGCAAAAGCAGTTGCTAAGCATCTGCGTATTACTGCCCGCAAAGCAAGACTGGTTACAGACTTAATTAAGGGTAAGGACGTTAATACTGCAGTAGCAATTTTAAAAAGCACACCAAAAAAAGCTGCACGAATGGTAGAAAAAGTTTTGAATTCAGCAGTAGCTAATGCTGAAAATAATCATGATATGTTTGTTGAAGACCTAACAGTCAGCAGTGCATTTGTTGATGAAGGTCCAACTATGAAAAGATGGAAAGCAAGAGCTCAGGGTTCGGCTAGCCCAATTAATAAAAGAACTAGCCATATTACAATCGTTGTAAGCGATACAGAGGAGGGATAGAACTTGGGTCAAAAAGTAAATCCACATGGTCTCCGAGTTGGAGTTATTAAAGATTGGGATGCAAAATGGTATGCAGATAAAAATGAATATTCCAAACTTTTAAATGAAGATCAAGAGATTAGAAGTCATGTAAAGGAAAAGATGTTTGAGGCTGGAATCTCCCGAGTTGTAATTGAAAGAGCTGCTAATAGGTTGAAACTTGATGTCTATACTGCCAGACCTGGAATGGTAATTGGTCGTGGTGGCTCTGAAGTAGAAGCTTTAAGAAACGAAATCGAAGCTTTGACTGGCAAAACTGTACAAATTAATGTTGTTGAAGTAGAAGATCCAGAGCTTAATGCACAATTAGTTGCCGAAAATATTGCTGCTCAACTAGTAAGAAGAATTTCTTTCCGGAGAGCAATGAAACAAGCTTTAAATAGAGCAATGCGCATGGGAGCAGAAGGATTTAAAGTTCAAAGTAGCGGCCGTCTTGGTGGCGCCGAAATGGCCAGACGTGAAGGCTATAGTGAAGGTAGTGTTCCACTACATACACTGAGAGCTGACATTGATTACGGATTCGCTGAAGCTGATACAACTTATGGGTTAATTGGTGTAAAAGTTTGGATTAATAAAGGTGAAGTACTGCCTGAACTGAACGAAGAATAGATAGATTATGTAGGAAAGGAGGCTCTTTGATGTTAGTACCTAAAAGAGTTAAACATCGTAAGCAAATGAGAGGAAGAATGAAAGGTAAAGCTCAGCGGGGAACAAAAATCACTTTTGGTGAATACGGCCTACAGGCCCTGGAACCCGCCTGGATTACTAATAGACAAATTGAAGCTGCTCGTGTTGCCCTTACTAGAAGTATTAAACGTGGTGGTAAGGTCTGGATTAAAATTTTCCCGGATAAACCTGTAACAGCCAAACCTGCTGAAACTAGGATGGGTAGTGGTAAAGGTTCACCGGAAAAATGGGTAGCTGTTGTTAAACCGGGTAGAATTATGTTTGAGTTAGCTGGTGTTCCAGAAGAGGTCGCCAGAGAAGCAATGCGGCTTGCATCTCACAAACTACCTATTAAAACTAAATTTGTAGCAAGAGAGGGAATGGAAGGTGAGGCCGATGAAAGCTGATGAATTAAGAAACTTAACAGAAGCAGAGTTAGAACAAAAAGCCCGCGAATTTAAAGAAGAATTATTTAACCTTCGTTTCCAGCATGCAACTGCACAGCTGGATAATCCAATGCGAATTAAAGAGGTTAAAAGAATTATCGCCCGAATTAAAACTATTCTGCGGGAAAGAAAACTTGGTATAGAACGGGCATAATTCTTTTAAGGAAAGGAGGTTTATCATGGAAAGAAATAGTCGTAAAGAGCGTAAAGGTGTTGTAGTTAGTGACAAGCGTGATAAAACTATCACTGTTGCTGTTGAAAGAAAAACTCAGCATCCTAAATATAAAAGAGTTGTCAAAAAGACTAAAAAATACACAGTACATGATGAAGAAAACATTTGTAATCAGGGTGATATTGTTAAAATTATGGAGACCCGTCCTTTAAGCAAAACTAAGAGATGGCGTCTGGTTGAAGTTATCGAGAAAGCAAAATAAGTATTAGTTTAGAAAGGAGGGCCTGAAAATGATACAATCTGAAAGCCGTTTGAAGGTAGCGGATAATTCTGGTGCCCGTGAACTCTTATGTATCAAGGTACTTGGAGGCTCCAAAAAGAAATATGCTAAAATTGGAGATAAAATTATAGTTACTGTAAAAGAAGCTATTCCAGATGGAATGGTTAAAAAAGGTGAAGTTGCAAAAGCTGTTATAGTTAGAACTAAAAAATCTCTCAAACGCAAAGATGGGACTTATATTAGATTTGATGAAAATGCAGCTGTTATAATAGATGATAATAATAATCCTAAGGGTACACGTATTTTTGGTCCTGTGACCCGTGAACTGAGGGAAAAGAATTATATGAAAATTATCTCCCTTGCACCGGAGGTATTATAAAGGAGGGGATTGGATTGAGAATAAAAAAAGGTGACACTGTGGAAGTAATATCTGGTAAAGACAAAGGAAAACGCGGTGAGATTTTAAAAGTTATTCCAAAAAAAGATCGTGTTATTGTTGAAGGTGTAAATATTGTTCACCGTCATGTGAGTCCTACTCAAGATATGCCACAGGGTGGAATTATAGAAAATGAAGCAGCTATTCATGCTTCAAATGTTCAACTCGTCTGCCCCCGCTGTGATGAGAAGACAAGGGCTGGCGTTGAATATTTAGAAGACGGAAAAAAAGTAAGAAAATGCAAAAAATGTGATGAGGATATCGACAAATAAATAAAGTGGAAGGAGGTCCAGAAATGTCAGTATTAGCAAACGAATATAAAGAAGAAATTCTACCCCAATTAATGGAGAAGTTCTCCTATGATAATGTTATGCAGGTACCAAAAATTGAAAAACTTATTATAAATGTTGGGTTGGGAGATGCTAAGGACGATACTAAACTTCTGGATACTGTTGTTGAAGAAATTGCCAGAATAACTGGTCAGAGCCCTACTATTACCAGAGCTAAAAAATCTATTGCTAATTTTAAGATTAGAGAGGGAATGCCAGTTGGAGTTAAAGTTAGTTTACGCGGTGAGTTAATGTATGAATTCTTATATAAACTAATCAATATTACTATGCCTCGTATTCGTGACTTTAGAGGTGTTTCTCCAAAGTCATTTGATGGACGCGGCAATTATAGTCTAGGAATAAGTGAGCATACTGTTTTCCCTGAAATTAATATCGATAATGTTGATAATGTACATGGACTGGAGATTACAATTGTAACTTCAGCTGAGACCGATGAAGAAGCATTTGAATTATTATCAATAATGGGAATGCCTTTTAAGAAATAGAGACCTATATAAATTAAGGGGGGTTTAGTTTGGCACGTAAAGCGTTAGTTGAAAAGGCCAAGAAAGAGCCTAAATTTGGAACACGTAAAGTTAACCGTTGCAGTAGATGTGGAAGACCACGCGGTTACATGAGAAAATTTGATTTATGCAGAATTTGTTTCCGTGAATTAGCCCATAAAGGCGAAATTCCTGGAGTTAAAAAAGCAAGCTGGTAAAACTGGAAGGAGGTTTGTAAATGAATTTGACAGATCCAATAGCAGATATGCTGACCCGGATTCGCAATGCTAACAGTGTAGGTAAAGGTAGAGTGGATATTCCCGCTTCTCAGGTTAAAGCCAGCATTGGTGAGCTTTTAAAGGCAGAAGGTTTTATTTCTGATATGAAATTAGTTGAAAGAAAGCCCCAAAACATGATTCGGGTATATTTAAAATATGGTGAAAACGATGAAAAAGTTATTAGTGGTATTAAAAGAATAAGTAAACCCGGTTTAAGAGTTTATGTTGGCAAAGATGAAGTGCCAAAAGTTCTGGGTGGACTTGGTATTGCCGTAATCTCAACTTCTCAAGGAGTTATGAGTGATCGGGAAGCACGTAAAAAAGGTATTGGTGGAGAAGTTCTCTGCTATGTCTGGTAATATGAAGCAATAAATTTACGAAAGATCCCTGGGCTATTAGCAATGATTTAAATTATTAGCTCCTGGATCTTAGTACGAAATTTAATCTAATAGCTTCTCAGTTAAAATATACGGAGGTGAAAATCATGTCACGTATTGGTGATCTACCAATTGCAATCCCGGAAAAAGTTGAAGTAACAGTTAATGGACAGCAGGTAAAAGTAAAAGGACCTTTAGGTGAGTTAGAAAAAACTTTTAAACCTGGCATTAACATTAATGTCAGCGAGGGAGAAATTATTGTAAATAGAAATGGTGAAGATATTACTGCTCGCTCTATGCATGGCCTGGTAAGAAGTTTAATTGAAGGTATGGTAGAAGGAGTTAATAAAGGTTTTGAAAAAAAATTGGAGATGGTCGGTGTAGGTTATAATGCCCAGGTACAGGGTAAGAACCTTAAATTAGAAGTCGGTTATTCTCATCCAGTAATTATTGAGCCAGAAGGCGAAATTTCATTTGAAGTTGAAAAAAATACTAATATTACCGTTAAAGGTATTGATAAACAGCGTGTAGGAGATACAGCAGCTAAAATTCGTGAAGTAAGAAAACCAGAACCTTACAAAGGCAAAGGAATTAAATATGTGGGAGAACATATCAGACGTAAGGTTGGTAAAACTGGTTAATAGATAGAAAGGAGTGAATGTGATGGGTAAAAGAGAAGCAAGAAAAAAACGCCAGCAGAGAATTAGAAATAAAGTTGTGGGAACACCTGAACGCCCAAGGATGAACGTTACCCGCAGTTTAAAGCATATTTATGTGCAAATTATTGACGATCTTTCTGGAACTACCATTGCTTCTGCATCTACTCTTGATCCAGCTCTAAAAGATTCCATTGAAGTTGCCAGCAATAAAGAAGCTGCTAAATTAGTTGGTGAGCTTGCTGCTAGAAGAGCTTTAGAAAAAGGTGTAGATTCAGTAGTCTTTGACAGAAGTGGTTATAAATATCACGGTAGAGTAAAAGCTCTCGCCGATTCCGCCCGTGAAGAGGGGCTGAAGTTTTAATTAAGGAGGTAAATTAATGAGTAAAATTAATGCTGATAAACTCGACCTTGAAGAGCGCGTAGTTAATATTAATCGTGTAGCCAAGGTTGTAAAAGGTGGCCGTAGATTCAGCTTCAGTGCTCTAGTAGTTGTTGGAGATGGAGAAGGTCATGTTGGTGCAGGTATTGGTAAAGCAAATGAAGTGCCTGAAGCCATCAGAAAAGGTATAGATGCAGCTAAAAAAGAATTAATCAAAGTTCCAATTGTAGATACTACAATTCCCCATGAGAAAACTGGAGTTTTTGGGGCAGGAAGAGTTCTTCTAAAACCTGCTGCTCCTGGTACAGGAGTTATCGCTGGTGGACCTGTTCGTGCAGTAATCGAGCTGGCTGGAATTAGCGATATCTTAACAAAATCTCTGGGAACATCTAATCCGATTAATATGATTAATGCTACACTTACTGGCCTTAAAGAACTTAAAAGTGCAGAGGAAGTTGCCAAATTAAGAGGTAAATCTGTAGAAGAATTAATTGGATAATATCAAGGAGGTGTAAGGATGAAATTAAATAATCTAAAACCTGCTGCTGGATATAAAAAGAGTCATCGTAGAGTTGGTCGTGGAACTGGCTCTGGGCGTGGCTATACTTCCGGTAGAGGTGCAAATGGACAGAATGCTCGTTCTGGAGGAAAAGTACGTCCAACTTTTGAAGGTGGACAGACCCCTCTTTTTAGACGTCTTCCTAAAAGAGGATTTAATAATAAATTTAAAAAAGAATTTAATGAAGTTAATGTTTATCAATTAAATAAATTTACAGCCGATGAAACTGTAACCCCAGAATTATTGCTGGAAAAAGGTATTATTGTAAATCTAGCTAAACATGGTGTTAAAATTTTGGGTAAAGGTGAAGTCTCTGTTGCACTGAATGTCAAAGCACATGCATTTACTGCTTCTGCCAGAGAAAAGATAGAAGCTGCTGGCGGAAAGTCAGAGGTGATTTAAATTGTTTAAGGCTCTCAGTAATGTTTTTAAAGTAAAGGAATTGCGTAATAAAGTTTTGTTTATGCTTGCTATGATGGCTGTTTATCGCCTGGGAGCACATATTCCAGTTCCTGGGGTAAATGTTGGTTTGCTTCAGGAAAGGCTCTTCGGGGGTAATTTTGGCGGAGCTCTTGACTTTTTAGATTTATTTGCAGGTGGTGCTTTAAAGAACTTTACAATTTTTGCAATGAGTATCACCCCCTACATTACTGCTTCAATTATTTTGCAGTTATTAACTGTTGTTGTTCCCAAATTAGAAGAACTTTCTAAACAGGGTAATGAGGGCCGTAAAAAAATTGCTCAATATACACGTTATGGAACTATTGTGCTAGCTTTAATTCAGGCTGCCGGTATTACAATGTATATTCAACGTTTTGGTGCAGTACCAAATGCTACCGCTTTTGATATTGCCTTAATTGTGCTAAGTTTAACTGCTGGAACAGCATTTTTAATGTGGCTGGGAGAGCAAATTACAGATAAAGGAATTGGAAATGGAATTTCAATTATCATTTTCACTTCTATTATTTCCCGTTTTCCATCAGATATGTATAATAATTATGAACTTTTACAGGCTGGAACAATCTCTATTTTAAATGTCTTGATTTTTGTTGTTTTGGCTATTGTAATTATTGCTGGAATTATTTTTGTTCAGCAGGGAGAAAGAAGAATTCCAGTCCAATATTCTAAAAGAATTGTTGGCAGAAGAGTGTATGGTGGTAGAAGTACTCATATACCAATGAAAATTAATCAAGCTGGAGTAATTCCAGTTATCTTTGCTTCATCAGTGCTTTTATTTCCTGGTATTATTGCCCAGGTTCTACCTTATGATTGGGCAGCTGGTTTAGCCAGTGCAATTAGCCCTGGTTCAACTCTTTACCTGATTCTTTATGGATTAATGATTCTGTTCTTTACCTATTTTTATACTGCAATTACTTTTAATCCAGAAGAAGTAGCAGATAATATGAAAAAATATGGTGGATTTATTCCAGGGATTAGGCCTGGAAAACCAACTGTTAATTATCTGGATAGAGTATTGATGCGGGTTACTCTTGCAGGAGCAATTTTCTTAACTATAGTTGCAGTTTTACCATTTGTGATGAGACCACTAACCGGTGTATCGATTAGTTTTGGTGGTACATCTTTAATCATTATGACTGGTGTGGCCTTAAAAACTATGGAACAAATTGAATCCCATCTCCTGATGAGACACTATGAAGGTTTCATGAAATAAAAAGGAGGCAATATAATGGATATTATTCTATTGGGACTACCTGGAGTTGGCAAAGGAACACAGGCCAAGAAATTAGAGACAGCTTTAGAAATTCCTCATATAGCGACAGGTGATATTTTTAGAAAAGCCATTAAAAATGAAACTCCATTAGGAAAAAAGGCTAAATCATTTATAGATGCGGGGGAACTAGTTCCAGATGAAGTTACAATTGGTATAGTTGAAGAAAGGCTAGAAGAAGCTGATTGTAAATCTGGATTTATTCTTGATGGTTTCCCCAGAACCATTAAGCAAGCGGAAGCTTTGAGTGATATTTTAGCTGCTCAAGATAGAAAAATTGATCTGGCTATTTATCTACAGGCTGATGTTGATATTTTGACTGAAAGGTTATCTGGTCGTCGAGTTTGTGTTGACTGTGGAGCTACTTATCATGTAAAAAATGATCCCCCTCAAGTAGAAGGGGTTTGTGATAAATGTGGTGGTGAAGTTATTCAGCGCAGTGATGATCAACCAGAAACTGTTAAAAAAAGAATTGAAGTTAATAAAGCCAAAACAGCTAAACTTGCTAATTACTATCAAGAAAAAAATGTTTTATCTGAAGTTCAGAGTGTTGGTGGCATAGATAAAGTTCAACAAAAACTATTGAATTTAATCGAGGCGCATAAATAATGATTATCTTGAAATCGAAGCGTGAAATTGATATAATGCGTGAGGCAAACCAAATTGTTGCAGAAACTCATGCTTATTTAAAAGAAATTATTAAACCAGGAATTTCTACTGCAGAAGTAGATCGTCTGGCTGAAGAATTTATTCGTAATAAAGGTGCTGTTCCTTCTTTTAAAGGTTATCAAGGATTTCCAGCTTCAGTTTGTATTTCAATTAATGAAGAAGTTGTGCATGGCATCCCAACTGAACATCGCTATTTAGAGGAAGGCGATATTGTAAGTATTGATATTGGAACATTTTATGAAGGTTTTAATGGAGATGCTGCCAGAACACATGCAGTTGGTGAAGTTTCAGCTAGTGCCAGTAAATTACTTAAAGTAACTGAAGAATCTCTTCTTAAAGGAATAGAAAAAGCAATTATCGGCAATCGTTTATTTGATATCTCTCATGCTGTTCAGAAATATGTAGAGGCAAATGGACTTTCTGTAGTACGTGATTATGTAGGCCATGGAATTGGAAGGGATATGCACGAAGACCCTCAAATTCCTAATTTTGGACCAGCAGGTAAAGGTCCTAAATTAAAAGCAGGTATGACCCTGGCAATTGAGCCGATGGTTAACATTGGCAGTTATGAAGTTGAAACTCTGGAAGATGATTGGACTGTAATTACAAAAGATCATAGTTTATCGGCTCATTTTGAGCATACAATTGCAATTACAGAATCTGGAGTTGAAATTTTAAGTAAAGTGTAACTTTTATTGCAGCTTTAATTATATTTATGATATAATAATTTGCAGTGCATAAATTATTTATCGAGAGAAAGAGTGATTTAATTGGAGACTGCTTTTCAGGTTGGCGAAATTGTAATATCGACTGCCGGGAGAGATAAGGGTAATTATTACCTAGTTATAAATATTGAGTCAGACAGAAAAGTTAAAATTGTCGATGGTGTAAAAAGAAAGTTTAATAATCCTAAGTATAAAAATATCCGACATTTAGTTACTACAGACCAAATTTCAGATAAATTTTTGGGTTGGTTACAGAGTAAAAAAAGGATTAGAAGTGAAGATGTTCGCTTAGTGATTAAGGATTATTTAGAACAAGAGGAGGTAAAATAGTTTATGGCAAAAGAAGATCCCATTGAAGTCCAGGGGACAGTAGTTGAACCCCTGCCAAATGCAATGTTTAGAGTTGAACTTGAAAATGGACATAAAGTTCTGGCACATGTTTCAGGCAAGATGAGGATGAATTTTATACGAATTTTACCTGGTGATAAGGTAACAGTAGAACTTTCTCCCTATGACTTGAGTCGTGGCCGGATTACTTATCGACATAAAGCGAAATAAATTACCACAAGGGGTGAATGTTAATGAAAGTAAGACCATCTGTTAAGCCGATTTGTGATAAATGCAAAGTAATTAGACGCAATGGTAAAGTAATGGTTATTTGTGAAAATCCTAAGCACAAACAACGTCAAGGATAAAATTACGGAGGTGAAATCATGGCTAGAATTGAGGGTGTTGATCTGCCTAGAAATAAGAGGGTAGAAATTGGATTAACTTATATTTTTGGAATTGGTAAAACTTCTGCTCAGGAAATTTTGGCAAATACAGGTGTTGATCCTGATACAAGAATTAAAGATTTAACTGAAGCTGAAATCTCAAGTCTTAGAAGTGAAATTGATGCTAATTATATCGTTGAAGGTGAACTAAGAAGAGAAAGAAGAGCTGATATTAAGCGTTTAAAAGATATTGG
This sequence comes from Halanaerobium salsuginis, assembly GCF_900114545.1. Classification (GTDB taxonomy): domain Bacteria; phylum Bacillota; class Halanaerobiia; order Halanaerobiales; family Halanaerobiaceae; genus Halanaerobium; species Halanaerobium salsuginis. Next base: position 10,671 of record NZ_FOTI01000041.1, on the reverse strand, counting down.
CTGCTATCGAGGTCTTCGTCACCGGAGAGGATTACCTGTTAGAGGACAAAGAACTAAAACTAATGCTCGGACTAGAAAAGGTCCTAAGCGTACTGTTGGTGTTTCTAGAGTTAAATAGTTTAAGTAAGGAGGGAATATAATTAATGGCTAAATCCAAAAAAACTTCACGCAGAAGAAGAAAAGTAAAACGTAATATAGAAAAAGGTCAGGCACATATTAAATCAACATTTAATAATACAATTATTTCAATTACCGATACAGAAGGTAAAGTAATTGCCTGGTCAAGTGCGGGAAAAGTAGGTTATAAAGGTTCACGTAAGAGTACTCCTTTTGCTGCTCAATTAGCAGCTGAAAATGTTGCCGATGAAGCAAAAGACATGGGATTGAAAGAAATTGAAATCTTTGTTAAAGGACCGGGTTCTGGTAGAGAATCTGCAATTAGGACTCTCCAGGCAGCTGGTTTAAATGTAACTTTAATTAAAGATATTACTCCTATCCCACATAATGGTTGTCGTCCCCCAAAAAGAAGACGTATATAATTATTTAGAGAAAGTTGAGGTGTAAAAATGGCAAAATATACAGGTGCAGTTTGTAAATTATGCAGACGAGAAGGCGAAAAATTATATTTAAAAGGTTCCCGCTGCTATAGTAATAAATGTTCATTTGATCGCAGACCTTATGTTCCAGGAGAACATGGTCAAGGTAGACAAAAAGTTTCAGAATATGGTTCACAGTTAAGAGAAAAACAAAAAGTAAGAAGAATTTATGGTATTATGGAAAAACAATTCCATAATTATTTCCAGAAAGCAGAAACTCTCCCCGGAGTTACTGGTGAAAACTTCTTGCAATTATTAGAAAGAAGACTGGACAATGTAGTTTTCAGATTGGGATTTGCTAGCTCAAGAAGTGAAGCAAGACAGTTTGTTTTACATGGTCATATTCTAGTTAATGGTAGTAAAGTAGATATTCCTTCCTATCAAATAGAAGTAGATGATGTAATAAGTGTTAAAGATTCCAGCCGTAAAACTAATCGCTTTAAAGAAGTTTTTGAATATAACTCAGACTTAGCTACTCAAGAATGGTTAAGTACAGATCTTGAAAAAGCAGAAGGTTCAGTTGTAGCATTACCAGAGAGGGAAGATATCGATTATCCGGTAGAAGAACACCTGATTGTCGAGTATTATTCACGGTAAATGAATGCCCTCAGTCATAAAATTGTCAATTTAAGGAGGGTAAACTGATAAGATGATAGAAATTGAAAAACCACGTGTAGAAAGACTTGAAAGTACTGAGAAATATGGCCGATACGAGATTTCTCCTTTAGAAAGAGGATATGGAACTACTCTTGGTAATTCTCTACGTCGAATTTTACTCTCTTCTTTGCCTGGGGCTGCCCTTACCTCAGTTAAAGTAGAAGGAGTAAAACATGAATTTTCAGCTATTCCGGGAGTAGTTGAAGATATGACAGACTTGATTTTAAACTTAAAAGAAGTTGTTGTTAAATATTCAGGTGATGAACAAACAACAATTAGACTGGAAGCAGAAGGAGAAGGAGAAGTCACAGCTGGTGATTTTATTTCTTCAGGTGATGTCCAGGTGATTAACAAAGATCATCATTTAGCTACTTTAGCTGAAGGTGGTAGATTAATCTTAGAGGCAACTGTAAAAAAGGGCAGAGGCTATCATACTGCTGAAGAAAATAAGCAGGATTTTGATAGTGTAATTGGTTTAATTCCGATTGATTCTTCTTTTAGTCCTATCACTAGAGCTAACTTTAATATTGAAAACACCCGAGTTGGTCAGGTAACAGATTATGATAGGTTGGTACTGGAGGTTAATACTAATGGTAGCATTAATCCTGATGATGCAATTAGTTTAGCTGCAAAAATTATGGTTGAACATCTTGAATTATTTATTAATTTAACTGATGAAATAGAAGATGTGGAAATTATGGTTGAAGTTGAAGAAGAAGAAAAAGATAAAATACTTGATACAACAATTGAAGAATTGGAACTATCTGTTCGTTCTTCTAACTGTTTGAAACGAGCAGGAATTAATACAGTTGATGAGCTTGTTAGTAAAACAGAAGATGATCTAATGAAAGTTCGTAATCTCGGTAAAAAATCTTTGCAAGAAATCAAAGATAAATTAGATGAACTTGAATTAGAATTGAAAGATAACGAAATTTAAGGAGGGATTTAGATGGCTAAGCGTAAATTACAGAAAAGATCAGCTCACCGCCAGGCTATGCTGAGTAATCTGGCAACTTCACTTTTCCGTCAGGGTAGAATTCAAACTACTTTGCCAAAAGCTAAAGAGCTGCGTTCTTATGCAGAAAAATTAATTACTAAAGCTAAAACTAATGATTTAAGCTCAAGAAGAAGTGTAATGAAAAAAATTAAAGATAAAGAAATTGTGACTAAATTATTTGATGAAATTGCACCACAATATTCTGAAAGACCTGGTGGCTATACTAGAATTTTAAAAATGTATCCCCGTAAAGGTGATGCAGCTAAACAAGCTATAATTGAACTTGTAGAATAAATATATTCCTGATTGTAGGTGTTAATATGAGCCTGATAGAAATTGAAGAAGTAGCTTATCTTTATGAAAATGATGACAGTGAGAGACCGGCCCTGCAAAATATTAATCTGCAGATTGAAGCCGGTGATTTTGCTGTTATAATTGGTTCAAATGGTTCGGGCAAATCTACTCTAGCTAAATTACTTAATGTACTTTTGATGCCCAGCAGTGGTAAATTAACTGTTGCTGGTCTTGATAGTACTATTAAAGAAAATACCTGGTCAATAAGACAAAAAGTTGGCATGGTTTTTCAAAATCCTGATAATCAATTAGTTGCTTCTATTGTAGAAGATGATGTAGCATTTGGTCCAGAAAACTTAGGGATTCCTGGGGCAGAGATTAGAGAGCGAATTGATAAAGCGTTGACAATGGTTGGTATGTCAGGTTTTCAAAAATTTGCTCCTCATAAATTATCAGGGGGTCAGAAGCAAAGAATAGCAATTGCCGGTGTTATTGCAATGGAGCCAGATTGTATTGTGCTTGATGAGCCAACTGCAATGCTAGATCCTCAAGGTAGAAAAGAAGTTATGGAAACAATAGAGTATTTAAATAAAGAAAAAGGAATTACTATTGTCCATATTACTCATTTTATGGAAGAAGCTGTAAATGCTGATCAAGTTATTGTAATGAATCAAGGTAAGATACTTCGCCAGGGAAGCCCAAGAGATATCTTTCGACATGTTGAAGAGTTGAAAAAAATAAATTTGGATATTCCTGTTGTAGTTGAGGTAGCAGAGTATTTACGTCAGGAAAAAGTAGCAGTTCCTGATGTTTTAACAGTAGATGAGTTGGTGAAATCAATATGTTAATTGAGCTTGCTAATGTGAGTCATGTTTATCAAGATGAAAATAATGTTAAAGCATTGAAAAATATAAATTTGCAAATTGATAAAGGTGAATTTATTGGAATAGTTGGTCATACTGGTTCTGGCAAGTCAACTTTAGTTCAGCTTTTTAATGGTTTAATTATTCCAAGCTCAGGTGTAGTTAAAGTGAATGGCAAAAATATTACTAATGAAAAAAGTAATCTTAAGAAAACCAGGCGCCATGTAGGACTTGTTTTTCAATACCCTGAACATCAGCTTTTTGAAGAAACTGTTTATCAGGATATAGCTTTTGGACCTAAAAATTTAGGTTTGAATGAAACTGAAATTGAAAATAGAGTCAAAGAGGTTATGAAATTAGTTGAACTTGATTTTGAAAAATTTAAAGATCGTTCACCTTTTAACTTAAGTGGTGGTCAGCAGCGCAAAGTTGCAATTGCTGGTGTTTTAGCTTTACAGCCTGACGTATTGGTGCTTGATGAGCCAAGTGCTGGCCTTGATCCTCAGGGCAGAAAGCAGTTAATTAATCTTTTGAATTATCTTTATCAAGAATTGCAGATGACTATAATTTTGATTTCGCATAGAATGGAAGAGATTGCTGAGTTATCAAGCAGAGTTATTGTAATGCATCAGGGAGAAATTGTCATTGATGATAAACCAGAGTTGGTTTTTACTAAAGAAGAGAAACTGCATAGTTTATCACTTGATTTACCTCAGATAACAGAAATTTTGCAGCGTCTTAAAGAACAAGGATTAAATGTTAAAGTCGATATTTTTTCAGTTGAAAAGGCTGCACAAGAGATTGTAACAGCATTGAGGAGCAGATAAATATGCTAAAAGATATAACTATAGGTCAATATTTAGCTAGAGATTCTATTATTCATGCCCTTGATGCGCGGATAAAAATTATAATTACAACTCTTTTAATTATCGCTTTATTTACTATTGATTCATTTGTTGGTTTTGGCTTTTTTTTGGCCTTTATTTTTGTGATTATTTTTTTAGCCAAAATTTCAGTAGCAAAAGTACTGAGAGGTTTAAAACCAATTTTAATTTTAGTTCTTTTCACACTGTTAATTCATGTTTTCTTAACTAAAGGAGGCCAGGTACTCTGGTCCTGGAAGTTTATTAGTATTGAATCTGCTGGTGTATATACAGGTGTTTTTATGGTAAGTAGAATTTTAATTTTAATTTTATTTACTTCACTTTTAACGTTAACAACTTCTCCTTTACAATTAACTGATGGAATTGAATATATTTTATCTCCTTTAAAAAAAGTAGGAGTACCAGCAAGTGAGTTATCAATGATGATGACAATTGCACTGCGTTTTATTCCAACCTTATTAGAAGAGGCTGATAAAATAATGAAAGCTCAGCAGGCAAGAGGTGCAGATTTTGAATCAGGCAATTTAATTCAAAGAGCTAAAAGTTTAATTCCTCTCCTGGTACCACTATTTATTAGTGCATTTCGAAGGGCTGATGATCTTGCTCTGGCTATGGAGTCTCGCTGTTACCGGGGAGGAGAAGGTAGAACCAGGCTGCATGAATTAAAATATGAGTATTATGATTTTATTGCATTATTAATAGTAGTTATACTTGCAGTAACTGTATCATTCTTTTAGGTGATTTTAGATGGCTCAAAATTATAAAATTACACTTGAATATGATGGCAGTAACTACAGTGGCTGGCAGATACAGAAAAACACAGCTCAAACAATTCAGCAAAAATTGGAAGAAGCTCTCACTACACTTAATAAAAGTAGAGTTAGAGTTACTGGAGCAGGAAGAACAGATGCTGGGGTTCACGCGGCAGGTCAGACAGCTAATTTCTTTCTTGACGTAAATATTCCAGTAACAAAAATTCCAATTGCTTTAAATACAGTTCTACCGGGTGATATTATTTGTCGTGAGGCTAAACTGGTAGCTCAAGATTTTCATTCTCGTTATGACGCAAGGGGCAAAAAATATAGATATAGAATTTTAAACAGTAATTTTAATTCAGTTTTTGTCCGGAATTTTGTATATAGAGTTTCTCAAAAATTAGATCTTAAGCAGATGCAAAAAGCTGCCAATCTATTAGAAGGTCAGCATGATTTTGCTGCTTTTTGTGCAGCGGGATCTTCAGTAGAATCAACTGTTCGCACTATTTATTCTTTTGATGTTATTCAAACAGCAGAAGAAATTTGGTTTGATGTTATTGGAAATGGATTTTTGTATAATATGGTAAGAATTTTAGTTGGGACTTTATTAGAAATAGGAATAGGTAAAAAGACTATTTCTAATGTGAAGCAGGCCTTAATTGAGTGTGATCGTAAATTGGCAGGAGCTACAGCTCCGGCGCAAGGTTTGACTTTATTAGAAGTCCTTTATGATTAATTTAAGTTAATATTACTTGACAAAAGAAGAAGATTGTATTAAAATTACTATGAATTATTATGTCCAACAACAGCCCCGTTGAGGATAAATTCAAGTAATTGTAAAGAATTTTAATTAAGGAGGTATATTCATGTCAACTTATATGGCAAAAAATGAAGAAATTGAGCGCAACTGGTATGTAGTTGATGCAGCAGATAAAACTCTAGGTAGACTTGCTTCAAAAATTGCACAATATATTAGAGGGAAACATAAACCTACATTTACTCCTCATGTAGATACAGGGGATTATATAATTGTAGTTAATGCTGAAAAAATAAAATTGACAGGTAATAAATGGGATCAAAAAAATTATTATAGACATACAAATTATCCTGGTGGTATTAAAGAAGTTAGTTATAAAGAGCTTCTAGTAAAAAACCCAGAGTTTATTATTGAAAAAGCAGTTAAAGGAATGCTTCCCCATAATAAACTTGGTAATAAAATGATTAAGAAACTGAAAGTTTATAGTGGACCTAATCATCCCCATCAGGCCCAACAACCAGAAAACTTAGAACTTTAATTTGAGAGGAGGAATTTATTAAATGGCTTCTGAAGTACAATATAGAGGTACAGGTCGTAGAAAAACTTCTACAGCAAGAGTTAGACTATTGCCTGGTGATGGTAAATTTTTAGTCAATGATGTTGAAATTAATGATTATTTTAATCGTAAATCATTAATTAAAGATATTTTATCACCCCTGGAATTAACTAGTACAGATAATACTTTTGATGTTTATGTAAATGTAAACGGTGGTGGACTTTCAGGTCAAGCTGGAGCAGTTCGTCACGGTATTGCTAGAGCTCTGCTTGAAGTAGATAAAGATTACCGAGGACCACTTAAAAAAGCAGGCTACTTAACTAGAGATTCAAGAATGGTAGAAAGAAAAAAATATGGCCGCAAAAAGGCAAGAAAAAGTCCTCAGTTTTCCAAAAGATAAATATTATTTTTATTTTATTACAAGCAGAGATTATTCTCTGCTTTTTTTTATTATTTATTTTATAAATTTAATAACTTTATTTTGTTTTTAATTGTTTTATTGTATAATGTAGTTAATTAAGAGTTAAAACTTTTATTATTTATTTGATTTAGCGCTAATTTGGAGGTGAGCTTAATGAGCATCAACTGTGCAGCTTTGTTTCCTCATCCACCGCTTGCCATACCTGAAATTGGTAGAAGTGAGTTAAAAAAAGCGCAGCTAACAGTTACTGGTATGCAACAAACGGCAGCTGAGATAACTAGATTAAGTCAAGATTTTGATTTGCTTGTTTTTATTACCCCACATGGACCAGTTTTTCGCTCACACGCTTCTGTAATTATTAAAGAAAATTTAATCGGGAGTTTTGCAAAGTTTTCTTATCCTGAAATTGTATTTAAAGCAAAATCAGCAACTGATTTTGCCAAGAAGCTAGTAATAGAAGCAAAACATGCTAACCTTGCACTGCAGGCACTAGATAAAGCCAGTTTGGTTGATTATGAAATTGAAGAGGAACTTGATCATGGGATTTTAGTACCCTTATATTATTTAGAACAAGCTGGTCTAAATAAGCCGCTTATTCCACTTATCATTGGTTTACTACCTAACCAGGAATTGTATATGATTGGTCAGAAAATTGCTCAAGTCGCTAATGAATTTGGTTATAAAATTGCGGTAGTTGCTAGTGGAGATCTTTCTCATCGTCTCAAAAAGGGAGCTCCAGCTGGTTATAATAAAAAAGCACATTTATTTGATGAGCAAGTAATAAAATTATTGAATGAAAACAAATTGAAAGAATTAACTAAACTTGATCCTGATCTGATAAATAAAGCAGGAGAATGTGGCCTGCGTCCTTTAATTATTTTAGCTGGTGTCCTGGACAATCTATGTATCGAAGCAAAGGTTAATTCTTATCAGGCTCCTTTTGGCGTTGGCTATGGAACTGCATTTATTGAAATAAATAATTAAAGCTGATTAGATTAGTTGCCGTTTTGTTAAACTATTTTAAATTAAAGAAGGGATTGATAAGTTATGAAAAATAACAAAATAACTAAACTTGCCAGACAGGCCATTGTTAAATATATCAGTCAGGGAGAACAGCTTAAAGTTAATCTAGCTGAACTGCCAGAGATTTTACATAAGTCAGCTGGAGTTTTTGTCACTATTAAGAAAGCAAATAAACTAAGGGGATGTATGGGTACTTTTAAACCAGTCCAGGAAAATGCGGCTGAGGAAATTGTTAGTAATGCAATAACTGCAGCAGAGAATGATCCTCGCTTTCCAGCTCTAGAAAAAGAAGAGTTATCAGAAATAACTGTTTCAGTTGATCTGCTGTCAGCTGCAGAATTAGTAACTGAACAAGCAGAACTAGACCCTGGTAAATATGGAGTTTTAGTTAAAGGAGGACACCAGAGTGGTTTGTTACTACCAGACTTATCTGGAATAAATTCTGTTGAAGAGCAGCTTAAAGTTGCTAAAAGAAAAGCTGGCTTAACAGAAGAAGCAGTAGTTGAAATCTATCGTTTTACAGTTCAAAGATTTAGTGAAGATGAGTGAATATCATTCTGCTCAATATTATAAAAATTTAAAGAAAGGGCAGGTGCTTTGTCAGCTCTGCCCACAATCTTGCAGATTATCAGAAGGTAGCACTGGTTTATGCCAGGTTAGAAAAAATATTCAGGGAGAATTATATTCTCTTAACTACGGTCAAATAACATCATTGGCAGTCGATCCTATTGAAAAAAAACCACTCTATCATTTTTATCCTGGTTCAGAGGTTCTTTCTCTAGGTAGTTGGGGCTGTAACTTAAGCTGTGTTTATTGCCAGAACTGGCAAATTAGTCAGCAGCAATCAAATTTTAATTATTATAGTCCTCAATCTATAATAAAATTTGCTCAGCAGCGTCAGCTTAAGTTTATTGCTTATACTTATTCAGAACCAATAGTTTTTTATGAATATATGTTAGAAACAGCAAAGTTGGCCCAACAGAATGGAATAAAAAATATCTTGATTAGCAATGGCTTAATTAATCAAGAGCCATTAAAGGAATTAGTTCCCTATTTAGCAGCTGCAAATATTGATCTTAAATCTTTTCGAGCCAGCACTTATCAGAAGTATTTTAAAGGTGATCTAGTAACTATCAAAGATACAATTGCTTATCTGGCTGAAAAAGTAGAGCTTGAGATTTCAGCTCTTTTAGTTAGTGATTTAAATACAGATATGCTTGAAGTAACTAAAATGGTTAACTGGCTTTCTAAAATAGATGAAGAAATACCTCTACATTTAAACCGCTATTTTCCCGCTTATCAACTGAAAAATCCAGCGACCAAAATTGAGTTTCTTAGAAAAGCCTATCAAGTGGCTAAAGAAAGGCTAAAAAATGTATATTTAGGTAATGCAATTGTTGCTGGTACAGCAGATACTTATTGTTCTTTCTGTAGTAAAAAATTGATTTCTCGGCATAGTTATCAGATTGAGTCCCTATTACAGGATAACTGTTGTCCTGACTGTGCCAAAATTATATATGGTAGATTTAAAGCCAATAATTAACCGAAAATTATCAAATAATTTAGAATTATATTTCTTTATTTTAGGGCTTGACACATTTATTTGCTGCTGCTATACTTTAATTAAGCTCATATAATAATATAAGCGAATAAGGAGGGCTTAATAATGAAAAATAAAAATGTTCAATGTGAAGTTTGTGGAAGCAAAAATTGGTCAGGTGCGCTTTATTGCGAAAAATGTAGTGGAGATCTTTATCACAATCATAGTGAAGACAAGCTCACAGCCAAGATTAATAATATAAATAAAATCTTTAAACTGTGGGAATAGTTTTATTTCTTTGAATTTTCTAGGTCGGCCTTTGGCCGACCTTTTTTTTGTGATAATAATATTTAACTGAATTTAATTAGCATAAAATCAAATCCATAAATAAAAACTATGTATAAAGTTAAATAAATACTATAAAAAATAGTAGGAGCTAAAAGGTTGTTGTTATTAATTAGGTAGAGATAATTGCTGATTAAAACAACTAAAAATATGATTAACATAAAAGCTGGGTTAAATTCTAGAAATATTATACTGCCGAAAAGAGCTGTTAAAATAGCTGCTAATAACTTAGGTAGATAAAGATTAAAAATACTAAAAATAATCTTATTAAATAAAAATTGTTCAACACAAGCAGTAAAAAAACTAGCAAAAAGAATAGCACAAATCAGAGGTATTTCACTAAATAATCGGGCTAACAGACGATCACTTAATTTGACTGGGAAAAATCCTGTCGGGTGTAGGCCAATAAAATTGATGTTAATTAATATAATACCAAGACTTAAAAATATTAAAGCAATAAATAAAATTTTAAGATTTATTTCATCTTTCTTAAAATAGAAACCTAGATCTTTAAAGTTAAAATCATAGAGCAGATTAAAATAACTATAAATAATACCCAGAAAAATAATATGTCCCAGTACATTAAAAGCAAAACTAAAAATATCATTAATATAAAGCAGGTTAGCGAAATCATTTTCTTTTAAAAAATAGGGTTGTATAATTAATGTTGTGAAGAAAAAACTGTAAATCTAAAAATATCTAAATAAAAAAGGCATTTGCCTGGCTCCGTTGAATTAAATAGTTACAACACCAAAAATTCAATAAAGGAGTCAAGCAAATGCATAATAATCTTATCACAGATTTAATGGATTTACCAGACCTAGTTGCAACAGATTTAATTAAAACGGAGGAATATTTAGTTTTTGTAGCTGACTATAAAATAGATCATGTTAAATGTCCTGTCTGCGGCAAAAAAGCAGAAAAGATTCATGATAGAAAAACTCAAATGATTCAGGATACTTCTCTTCGAGATAAAAAAACAG
>NZ_FOTI01000048.1 GCF_900114545.1 Halanaerobium salsuginis | reverse complement strand
TTATGAGGGGATTGAAGAATCTTTTGCAGGCAGTAGCATTCCCAGGACCAGCCAGTATTATTGTGATGCATATTGCAGCTGGCAGAGAGGCTCAAATGAGGTAGCTAACAGGTTTATCCGAAGATTCTTACCTAAAGGCACAAGTTTCAGAGGAATCAAAAGAACCCTGGTAAAAAAGATTCAGGAATTCATAAATACTTACCCCAGAAAAATGTTTGATTATGGGAATTCAGATGAAATATTCAGAGAAAAATTAAGTTTTAGTATGTAAAAACATTGAAGGTACAGGTAATTTTAAAAAAATCAAAAAAACCGTGCATTGCAACTTGCAATTCACCTTTTTTGAAAATAGCTAAAATTAGTTTGACTTTAGTGATTCTCTAAGATATACTAGAATAGTTAATCAAAAGTAATTTAATAAATAATATAGCAATTAGCCCTGACTATATAATTTTAGTCGGGGTTTTTCATTGTCATTGCATAAGGCAAGTGTATTTAATCAAGCTAGAATAGTTGTATTTATTCTCAGCTAAGTTAATTATTTATTAAATAAATTGGCAGTACTAAGTTAAGAGTACTAAAAAATAGTGCTAAAAGCACTAAACTAAATTAAGGAAGTGGAAATAAATTTGCAAAAGATTAAATTTAATGAGTTAGATGTTTCAAAGGAAATTTTACAAGCAGTTGAGGAAATGGGATTTGAAGAAACTACACCTATTCAGGCAAAAGCAATTCCGGCTATTTTGAATGGAGAAGACATTGTTGGTCAGGCTCAAACCGGAACGGGTAAAACTGCTGCTTTTGGGATTCCTCTTTTAGAATCTGTTGATGATAGTGATAATAATGTACAGACTATAATTCTCTGTCCAACTAGAGAACTGGCAATTCAAGTTGCAGAAGAATTAAAGCAGCTGGCTAAATATAAAAATCGTCTTTATACTTTACCTGTTTATGGGGGACAATCAATCAATCGACAAATTAGAGCTCTTAAAAAAGGAGTTCAGATTGTAATTGGTACTCCTGGTCGGGTAATGGACCATATTAGAAGGGGAACATTAAAGTTAAATAAAGTTAACTATTTTGTTTTAGATGAAGCAGATGTTATGCTTGATATGGGATTTATTGATGATATAGAATCAATTTTACGTGATATACCTGATCAAAGACAAACTCTCTTCTTTTCAGCTACAATTCCCCGTCAAATTAAGAGATTAAGCAAAAAGTATCAGAAAAAATCAAATTTTGTTAAAGTAGCTCACGAAAATTTGACTGTTCCTTCAATTGAACAGCTATATTATGAAATTAGAAGAAATGATAAACTTAAAGCTCTTTCCCGTCTGCTTGATTATACTAATCCTGAATTGGCTATTGTATTTTGTAATACTCGTCGTATGGTAGATGATCTCAATATTAAACTGCAGGCCAGGGGATATCTCTCTGATGCTATCCATGGTGGTTTAAATCAAAATCAGCGTGATCAGGTAATGAATAAGTTTAGAAAAGGAATTATTGAAGTTCTTGTTGCTACGGATGTTGCTGCTAGAGGTATTGATGTTGATAATGTGGAAGCAGTTTTTAATTATGATCTACCTCAGGATACCGATTATTATGTGCACCGAATTGGCAGGACAGGAAGAGCAGGCAAAAGTGGTCAGGCTCATAACTTTGTAGTTGGCAAAGATATTTATAAATTAAGGGATATTCAAAAATATACTAAATCTAAAATTAAAAGATCTGAAATTCCAACTCAAGATGATATTCAGCAGGCACAATTTGATAAATTTAGTGAAGAATTAAGTGACTATATGGATTCAAATAACTTGAGAAAATATATTGAATTAATTGAAGACTTAATTGACGAACGCTATTCTGCTATAGAAATTGCTGCTGCTTTAATGAAAAAATCATTTGAGCGAGAAAATGAAGCGGAAGCAAATAATGAGGCAAGTTTTGGTGATACTGGAGCTGAGCCAGGAATGGTTAGATTGTTTATCAATATTGGTAAAAAAGATCGTGTTTCTCCTCGTCATATTGTAGGTGCAATTGCTGGTGAGACTGGTATGTCTGGATCTTTAATTGGAGCTATTGATATTTATGATAACTTTACCTTTGTTGAAGTACCAAGAGAAAAAGGTCATGAAGTTTTACAAATTATGAAAGATAACTATATTAAGGGTAACAAAATTAATATTGAAGCTGCCCGGGCTAAATAGTCTCTAAATTAAATTATAAAACTAATAAACTGCTGTTGATTATAATAATCAACAGCAGTTTTTTTAATTTAAAGCTCAGTGACAGAGCTTCTTTCAATTAAATTTGTTGAAACTAAAAATTGGATTGGAATATTTAATTCTTTATCCTGTCCTTCAATTCTTTCAATTAATCTCTTTACAGCCAATTTTCCAATTGCCATTTTAGGAATATTCATTGTAGTTAGCGGAGGATTTGTATAGGCTGCCATATCAATATTATCATAAGAGATAATTGATATATCAGCCGGTACTTTTAAACCTCTTTCGTGGATAGCTCGCATAATTCCAATAGCCATTTGATCACAGGCAGCAAAAACAGCGGTAGGAAGTTCTTCTTCTGTTAATAAATTCTGAACAGCTAAATATGCCTCTTCTTTACCCCATTTGCCATCAATAACCCACTTATCCTGCCAAGTTAAGTTATTATCCTGCATAGCATTTTTAAAGCCTATAAACCTTTTCTCATGATAAAAATCAGGGGCTTCTTTTTCGGCAAAAGATCCACCGACAAAAGCTATTTTGCGGTGCCCTTTATCAATTAAGTACTGAGTAAGCTCATAACCCGCTTTTTCTCTTTCTACTAAAATAACATCTCTGCCCAGATTTTTACGATAAGAATCAATAAAAACTAAATTATCAAATTTTTCCTTTAGCAGTTCCAAAAGATCTTTTTCAATAAAATCACTTACAACTATTATGCCCGATAAATCAGCAGAAATTATTTGATGTTGAGTAGATTGTTTTTGAATATCTTTTTCTGAAAGTGAAAAAGCTAATTGATATCCGCTAGCTTTTATTTCTGTCTCGATAGCTGTTAAGATCACTGAGAAATAAGGATGAGTATAAATATCAGGTGCTGTATTAAAAATTAGTCCAATCTCTTTATTTTTTTTAGAATTACCGTTGGTTTTATTAGTCTTAATATAGCCCATGTCTTTGACATACTTCCAGACACGTTGTTTGGTTTCTTCGTTAACAGGGCTTTCCTGGTCATCATTGATAACTCTTGACACAGTTGCAATTGAAACCCCAGCTTTTTCTGCAATATCTTTTAATGTTACACTCATAAAGATCCTCCTTAAAGCAGGCTTTCCTAATATTATATCATCATTTAACTGTAATTTAAATAGCTTTTACTTTAAGAAGAACAACTTAGATTTGTTTAAAATGCCAGACTTTAGAGCTAAAGTCCCCTTCTAAATTAGAAATTAAAAGACCATGGTTCATTAGTTCATCTCCACCATAAATCTGACCAGAGCTTATTTCTCGATAATCAGCTTCTGATTTAAGTCCTTTTAAGCGCAGTAATTGATCTTTAGAATTAGGTTCTGCCAGAATTTGATAAAAAGCAACTAGCGCTTCTTTTTTATCAGAACTCAAATAGGACCAGGCAGTAAAATTACTATTAAAAGGACTTAATAATCGATAAAAGTTGCCGAATTGAACTAAATTTCTAATTGATTTATAGTTTTTAATTTGTTCTTTAACAATTTTTAATTCTGAACAATTTAATTTTGTAATATCAAGTTCATAACCAAGATTAGCAAAGCTTGCTACATTGTAACGCATTGCAAGTGATGTACTGCGTTTTACCTGATGATTAGGCACTGCTGAAACATGTGCTCCAAGAGCAGAACTTGGATAAACTACTGAAGTACCAGTCTGAATTTTTAATCTTTCAACAGCATCTGTATCATCACTAGTCCAGGTTTGCGGCATATAATAAAGCATACCTGGATCAAATCGACCACCACCACCAGCACAGCTTTCGAATAATATGTAGGGGAAAGCTTCAGTTATTTCAGCTAAAACTCTATACAAACCAATAATATAGCGATGACTTAGCTCTCGCTGCTGATTAGCTGCAAGTTCTAGAGACCCAAATTCTGTTATTGGTCGGTTCATATCCCATTTAACATAAGAAATATTGGCACTTTCTAAAATATTAGTAACTTTTTCGATTATATAATTTTGTACATCTTTTCTGCTTAAATCTAAAACTAGCTGTTGTCTTGATAAACAATTTTCCCGATCAGGAACTTGAATTACCCATTCTGGATGCTTTCTATATAAGTCGCTATCTGGAGAAACCATTTCTGGTTCAAACCAGAGCCCAAAATCAAGTCCTAATTTATTAATTTCAGCTGCTAAATATTCTAAACCACCAGGTAATTTTTCCTGATTTACATACCAGTCTCCAAGTGAAGAAGAATCATTATTTCTTTTGCCAAACCAGCCATCATCAAGCACAAAAAGTTCTACACCAACTTCAGCGGCAGCTCTGGCCATTTCTAATATTTTAGCTGTATTAAAATCAAAATATGTTCCTTCCCAATTATTAATTAAAACAGGCCTTAACTGATCACGGTATTGTCCTCTAGCTAATCGGCTGCGATAAAGTTTATGATAATTTTGTGACATTTTATTTAGCCCATGTTCAGAATAATTTAAAACAACTTCTGGAGTCTGAAAAGAATCTCCATTTTTTAAAACCCAATTAAAATTAAAGGGGTTAATTCCCATGTTTACTCTTGTTTTACCATAATGATTTTGTTCTACTTGAGCAATAAAATTACCTGAATAAATTAAACTAAATCCATAAACTTCACCGTGATATTCAGCTGCATTTTTATCCATTAGAGCTAAAAAAGGATTTTGCTGATGACTGCTGGCCCCTCTTTTACTGTCAATTGTAGTAATACCCTGATTTAATGATCTCCGGACAAGATTCCGTTCTCTTCCCCAGGCTCCAGAAAGCTGCAGCAGTTCTAACTCTTTATTTTTAAAGTCAATACTCATTGAAAGAGCCCGTTTAAGATTGAGTTCAGTTTGACCTTTATTTTTGAAATTAGCTGAACGGGTGATAATCGGATATTCTTTTAAAATTGTATAGGTTAAAATTACTGTTAAATCGAGCAGCTTATCTTTGAGTACAATATCTATACTATCTGCTTCAGCATCATTTTCTACATAAATTGCTGGTAGGTTAGTTAATTTTTTCTTACCAGGATAAATTTCGTGACTTTGATATTGAAGGTTACTGATGATTGAACCTGTTGTAGTTTCAATTTGATAGGCAGGCTCTCTAAAGTCTGATTGCCCAAAAGAAGGAAATTCTCGAGCAATATTCTCTAATATAAAACCTGTATCATCTTTTTTTGCATAAGCTTCATAGGGGTGAAATTGTGAACTTTGATATCTAACTAGTCTTTCTGCTTTGGCAATTTTTTTCCCCCAGTAAAGATGACCAAGCTGACCATTTTCCAGTATTTTTATTACATAGCTAACTGAATTATTTCTTAAATGAAAAATCTTTTCTTGCTCTGCAAAACTAATCGGCATTTTTTTACCTCCATTAAAATAATTGCTAAATTATTATTATATATTACTTATTAGCTTAATTTGCTTTAATTCCTGTTTATAGCCTTAATTTATTCTTTTTCCAGCAGATGACAGGCAGCAAAGTGACCATCACCATATTCCTTAAATTCTGGCTCTTTAACCGGACATAGGTCAAAAGCTTTGGGACATCTGGGATGGAAACGACAGCCAGATGGTGGATCAACTGGACTCGGCACATCTCCTTCTAAAACTATTCTATCTTTTTTCTTTTTCGGATCTGCTTCCGGGATTGCTGATAGTAAAGACTGGGTATAGGGATGTAGCGGATTATCATAAAGTTCTTTTTTATCTGTTAGCTCAACTATTTTACCCAGATACATTACTGCTACCCGATCACTAATATGTTTAACTACACTTAAATCATGGGCTATAAAGAGATAGGTTAAACCATATTCCTGCTGTAAATCCTGCAGCAGATTAACTACCTGAGCCTGAACTGATACATCCAGGGCTGAAACTGGTTCATCTGCTATAATTAACTTGGGATCAACTGCTAGTGCTCTAGCTACTCCTATTCTCTGTCTCTGTCCACCTGAGAATTCGTGCGGATAACGGTTCATATATTCTGCTCCCAGGCCAACGTTTTCTAATATTTCTTCTACCTTTTGATTGCGTTCTTTTTTGTTTTTAGCCAATTTATGAATATCAATTGGTTCTCCTACTATATCTGCTACTGTCATACGGGGATTTAAAGAAGCATATGGATCCTGAAAAATTATCTGCATATCTCTTCTAATAGCACGCATCTCATTTTTATCAAGTTCCATAATATTTTTACCTTCAAAAACTACTTCTCCCTCAGTTGCTTCTAATAAACGCAGGATAGTTCTACCTGTTGTTGACTTACCACAGCCTGATTCTCCTACTAAACCAAGGGTTTCTCCCTGCTTTACAGCAAATGAAATGTCATCTACTGCTTTAACATGAGCAACTGTCCTTTTAAATACTCCTGCTTTAACAGGAAAGTATTTTTTTAAGTTTTTTACTTCTAATAAGTTTTCTGCCATTATTCTTTTACCCCCTGGTCTGCATAGATTCTTTCTCCTC
Source organism: Halanaerobium salsuginis (assembly GCF_900114545.1). GTDB lineage: Bacteria > Bacillota > Halanaerobiia > Halanaerobiales > Halanaerobiaceae > Halanaerobium > Halanaerobium salsuginis. The sequence continues at coordinate 13,751 of NZ_FOTI01000048.1, read as the reverse complement.
TAGCTTTGATCTCTTCGAGATCTTTATACCTCCAGCAGCGTACTTTATGGCCTGCTTCTGCATCTATTAGTTCTGGTTCGTCTGTAAAACATTTACCCTCTGCCAGTGGACACCGGGTATTGAATTTACATCCTTCTGGAAAATTTAGTGGAGATGGTACACTTCCTGGAATTGCTTCCAGCCGTTCTACATCTTTATCTAGTTTTGGGATTGAATTCATTAATCCCCAGGTATAAGGATGTTTAGGATCTTCAAATAGCGAATCTACATCTGTATATTCTACTACTTTACCAGCATACATTACTGCTACCCGGTCTGATACTTCTGCAATTACTCCCAGATCATGGGTAATCATCATAATTGCCATTCCATAGCTTTCTTTAAGTGAATTCATCAATTCTAAAATCTGTGCCTGGATTGTTACATCCAACGCAGTCGTTGGTTCATCGGCTATTAGAAGTTGAGGATCACAGCTTAAAGCCATAGCTATCATAACCCGCTGTCTCATCCCACCAGAAAGTTGGTGAGGGTATTCGTCTACTCTTTGTTCTGGCAGCGGTATTCCTACTTTTTGCAGCATTTCTATGGCCTGCTGACGTGCTTCTTTACGCTTAACTCCTTTATGCAGCATAATTGCTTCTATTATTTGATCTCCAACTGTATAAACAGGATTTAAGGAAGTCATTGGTTCCTGGAAGATCATCGAAATATCATTACCTCTAATTTTACGCATTTCTTTTTCGGACAATTTGGTTAAATCTTTGCCCTGAAAGTTAATCTCTCCTCCTTCAATTTTACCTGGAGGTGATTCTACCAGGCGCATAATTGAAAGGGAAGTTACACTTTTTCCACAACCTGATTCTCCTACAATTCCTAGTGTTTCACCAGGATAAATCTCATAATCAACACCATCTACAGCCTTAACTACACCTTCTTCTGTATAAAAGTAAGTTTGTAAGTTCTTTACTTCTACTAATGCTTCTTTACTCAAAAATTCCACCTCCTTAATTACTCTTCGGATCAAGCGCGTCTCGAACTCCATCCCCAAAAAAGTTAATTGATAAAACTGTAAAGAATATAAAGGCTCCAGGAATCATTATCCAGGGATGCTGTCCAATAGTCTGAATATTAGAAGCCTCCTGGAGTAAAACTCCCCAGCTCACCATTGGAGGCTGAATACCAAGGCCAAGATAGCTCAGTGTACTTTCAGCTAAAATTAAACTGGGAATAGTTAAAGTCATTACCACTATAATATGACTAAGACAATTTGGAATTACATGTCTGATAATTATATATAAATGATTTGCTCCTAATGCTTGTGCTGCTTTGACAAACTCCTGTTCTCGGTAACTTAAAACAATTGCTCTTACTTCCCGGGCCAGAAAAGTCCACTGAATTAAGGAAAGTACAACAACTATACCAATAAAGATTAAAATAGGAGGCCAGGTCGTTGGTATGGCAGCACTCAAAGCCATCATTAGCGGCAGCTGAGGAAAGAGCTGGAACATTTCAATAATTCTTTGAATAAATAAGTCAGTTTTGCCGGAAAAATAGCCTGAAATTCCTCCTACTAGTGAGCCAATTACTGCTGAGAGCAAAGAACCAAAAAAAGCAATGAAAATTGAAATTCTACTTCCAAAAATAATACGACTAAAAATATCTCTGCCTAATTTATCTGTGCCAAAAGGGTGAAAACTGCCCCCTTTTTCAACTCCAAACAAATGCAGATTAGATTTAAAAATGCCAAAAAGTTCGTAATCCCAACCTCTAATCATAAATTTCAACTTATACTTTTGCTCTGGATTAATTTCAAATGTTCTGGCCCATGTTTCAGGATCCATACCTTGTTTAATGCCATAGGTAAAAGGGATTAAATTAAATTTACCTGTTTCATCTTTAAAATTTAAAGGTTGAGGTGGCATATAAGCACCCTCATAATTTGGTTTAGTGTAATCATAAGGACTAAAAAAAGGTGCGAAAATGCTTAATACTAAAAGTAATAAAACAACTAGACCGCCAAACATACCTAATTTATGTTTTTTATAACGGCGCCAGATTTTTGCTCGATTGCTCAAATATTTTTTTTCTTTTTCCTTTTTTACTTTTTCCACTTTTTCCACCTCTCCAATTTAATTATATCTAACTCTGGGATCAACCCAGGCTAGTGCAATATCTGCCAGTAAATTACCAATAATAAGTATAACTGCAATCATCATTAAAAAACTGCCTGCTAAATACATATCTTGGTTTACTAATGCGTTATAAAAAGCAGGACCAGTAGTAGGAAGGTCAAGTACTATACTGGTAATCATTTCGCCTGTAATTAAAAATGGTAAAGCAGATCCCATTGACATAACAATTGGTTTAATAGCATTTTTAACTGCATGTTTATAAATAACAGTACGATTTTTTAAACCTTTTGCTTTAGCAGTCTGGATATACTGCAGACCTAAAACATCTAAGAGATTTGATCTCATAACTCTCATATTACGGGCTGTACCTGCAAAACCTACAATTGTAACTGGCAGCCAGAGATGTTTAATTAAATCTAAAACTCTTGCCATACTCCAGGGAGCCATAATATATTGATCAGAAAATAATCCACCTACTCCTAGTCCTAGTTTAAATGAAAAAAGATACATCATAAAGATTGCTAAAAAGAAAGCTGGAATTGAAACACCTAAAAAAGCCAAAATTGTAAAAAAATAATCTGCCGCTGAATATTGGTGAGTAGCTGAAAATATACCAATTAGTATTCCTACAAAAACAGAAATAAAATGGCAAAGTCCAGCAATCAATAATGTATAACCAAGCCTGCCCCAGATTACTTTAGCAACAGTTTTAGAATAAAAAAATGAATAACCAAAATCTCCATGAACAACAATATTTTTAATCCAATTATAATATTGAACTAGAAATGGTTTATCAAGTCCATATTTTTCCCTCATTTGATCGGCCATTTTTTCTGCTTCAGATGTTGTAAGTCCAGCTTGACTTGTCAGCTGATTTTGGTATGATGTCATATAATCTCCTGGGGGAAGAGTTAAAATAAAAAATGCTATTAAACTAACTACAATCAACATTGGAATTGATAATAATGATCTTCTAATTATGTAACTAATCACTTCCGATAGCCTCCTTAATATTGTTAGTTTATCTTTTTTTAATTATTAAAATATATTTTTTAATTAATAAGAGGAAGTTAAAACTTCCTCTTATTAATTTTATTTTAGCTTATTTTTGGCAGCTCTATTTTAAAGGCAGCTGCCAGGAACGGTTATTATAATCTGTTTTAGTTGGAATGGTATCCTGAAACATAGTTGGAAATTGTTCTGTTTTATCTACATATAAAATTTGAACTGGAATACTATTAATAGTCCAGTTATACATATAAGGAGGGATATCTGGCTGCCAATTTTTAATTCTTTTGTGTAAACCAGTTCCTCTTCTTACTTCATAGACACCAACTGTATATACATTTTCTGTATATATTTTTAATATTTTTTGAAACATTGCTTTTCTTTCTGCAGGGTCAGCTACATAACGAGCTTCTTTCATAATTTGCTGAATTTCTTTTTCGAAATCAAGCAGGTCTCGCTTTCCGCCGGCAGAAGCATAATGCCAATCAGGAGAATTATTTCTAAAAGGACCGAAAAGTTCCATTTGAATAAAAGGAATGGCAGAATCTAACCGATTGAAATACATTTCAAAATTGCCACTGCCAACTCTAGTTGCTACATTGTTAGCTGAAACTAATTTAACTTTAAGGTCAATTCCTACCTCTCTAAACATTGGCTGAATTGCTTCAGCAGCATTAATTACTGCCTGTTGATCCTGATTAATCATCATTTCAATTATCAATTCATCTCCAGCTATTTTGCTGTCAGCTGGCCAGTTTAAAATACCATCATTATTACTATCTTTAAACCCAAGTTCAGCTAAATTTTTTCGAGCCTGTTCTGGATTATATTCATATTTGATGACACTATCTTCATCATAGTAAGAGGATCCACTAGGATAACCACCATACCAGGGCTGAATTAGAGGTCCTGGAAAAGCTACATTTGCTATCGCATTTCTATTAATTGTTTCAGAGATACTTTCTCTAAATAATTTTTTTCTGAATAACTCTCTTAATTCAGCTTCACGATCATTATTGACACTGAGATAACGTGACAGATTCATTGAAATTTGATAACCCATCCCAAAGGGACCAAACTCAATTTTAAAGGGAGCATCTTTTTTTAGGGAAGCCTGTTTAACCATACTGAAAGTCGAAGGGTTTTCCAAATTTGTCCGATCAGTTGCATTCCCGATTAAATTTAAAGTTCTAATATCACCAGATTCAACTTCATTATAGCGAACTTCACTTAGGTATGGTAACTGATTACCTGCTTCATCAACCTGCCAGTAATATGGGTTACGAACCATAACTAACTGTTGACCTGGTTCATATTTTGTAGGAACCCAGGGTCCCAATGTAACAGCAGGTAAATCATCGGGTGGAGTTGCATTAACAAAGTCATCATAACTTGCATCTGGATTGTAATCAGGATGAAAATGCTGATAAATGTGTTTAGGTGATACAGCAAAATCTAGATAGTCCATATTATAAAAAACATGAACAGGTTTTTTAACTCCAAAATGCCATTTAATTGTATAATCATCTATTTTTTCTAATGTAGTTTGCTGCCCACCATAAATCCAGGCATCTTTGCTGCCAAAAGTAGGTATATTATCATTTAAAATTAAATCATTATAAGTAAATAAGACATCATCAGCAGTGAATGCTTCACCATCTGACCACTTAACCCCTTCTACTAAATGCATTGTTAAGTTTTTGCCATCTTCTGACCATTCCCAACTTGTTGCTAGATTTGGTAGCGGATCAGGTTGTTTTAACATCCACATCGGCCCAGATACTACTAAAGATTCCTGTACCATTTGAGTAATTCCATACCAGCCTTGAGTTTTTTGAGCACCCCAATTCCAACTTGCTACAGGAACTGCAAAAGTCCCACGCCAAATTCCGCCATATTGACCAATTCCATTTGCCATAATATTTGTTTTAATTATCCGGGGCTTTTCAGGGAGACGTTTTTCGACTGATGGCAGCTGTCCCTGCTCTACTAATTTTTTTAATTCAGGAGCTTCATTATATGAGTTAAGTTTCTCATAGGTCCACATCTGCTCTTTAGTAAACTGACCGGCAAACTTTTTGTCTTGAGCACCTGCCAGGGGAACAGCTAAGAAAACAACTATGATTAAAATTAGAATTGATAATTTTTGTTTAAACATTTTTTCCTCCTTTATTTTTCTTTAGATTTTGAATTTTTTGTTATCTGAGTTAAGTTTAAACTTAAATTTATCATTCCTCCTTAATAATCTTATAAACTTATTAGCTTATTTTTATAATTTAGCCAGCTGTCTAATTAATAATATTCAATACTAAAAAGTTAATTCCTTCTTTTTTCATGAAATTATTTCAATTTTTTTCATGAAAAATTGAAATAATTTCATGAATTGCTTTAAATATTTATTTTAATTACTATATAAAAAGCCTGGCTCAATTTGAGCCAGGCTTTTTATATAGTTAGATTATTTAGTTTTAAATGAGAATTATTTTAATTAAGCTTTAAATTTTTATAGTCTTTATTGATATTTATTAAGCTGCATAATTTTATAATATAATTCTTCTGCCTCTAAAGCCATATTTTCAATGGAATAATTTTCAGCCATTTTTCTGGCATTGCAAGAAGTTTGTTGATAATTATCTTTATCAGTAAGCAGTTCTATAATTTTATTACTCCACTGTTCAATGTTTTCATCTGTTTTAAACCCATTATAATTATTTTCTATTACATCATCAATTCCACTTGATTTAACTGCTATTACTGGATTATAACCAGCCATAGCTTCTAACAAAACCATTCCTTGAGTTTCGGTAGTTGAAGCAAATACAAAGAGATCTGCTGCCAGATAATATTTAGCCATTTCTCTAAAATCAACTGAACCTATTAATTCAACTCTTTCTGCTAAATTGTTATCTATTAAATATTTTTCTAGATCTTCTTTTTCAGAACCACTGCCAATAATTATTAATTTAAAATTAAGCTCAGTTTTAATTGCTAACTGTTTAATTCCTTTTAATAGAAAATAAAGATTTTTTTCTTTAGATAATCTGGAGACAGAAATTAGTAAATGATCTGCTGTTCCAATTAATTCATCTCTTAAACTTTTAATTTCACTTTGTTTATGCTGATAATAATCAAAGTCTATTCCAGTTGGCATGACTTTAATATGACGACTTACCCCGACATTACGCAGATATTCTTTAGTCGAATCTGTTGGTGCAAAAACTGCATCTGTTTTATTAGCAAAATTTTTGATCAAAAAATGTGATAAACGGTTAGCAAAAAACTTACGCAAAAATAAAATATTAGGTACATAATGGGCATATTTTTCTAAGCGGGTATGATAGGTAAATGCAGTTGGCAATTTACTTTTTTGTGCCAGCTGACGTCCCCGACTGCCAAGCCAGAAAGGATGATGACAGTGAACTACATCAAAGTTTGCTGCTTTAAATTTCTTTTTAATGGCTGGAGAGAAAATATTAGTAACTGGAAAATCAAGGCCAGCTTCTTGATAATAATAAATTGAACTACAGCGAATAATATTTGCTTCGTCCTTAGTATCTTCTTTATATTTAGGAGCAAAAATTGTTACCTGATGGCCTCTTTCTCGCAGTGCTTTAGCCAGTCGTTGAATTGAAATTGGCACTCCCCCAATAACTGGAAAATAGTTATTGGTAAACATTGCAATATTTAATTTTTTCTTTTCAAATTCATTATTAGCATAGGCAAAGTCTCGATAATAATCTACTTCCTTATTAATTTCCCGATGGAGTATATAAAAAACAGTTAAGCCAATAAATAAGACTATCAAAATGTTAAGATAATTAGTGTAGATAAATGACTGCAGTGCTACCCAGATATTAACAATAAACTTAGCTGATGGGCCAGGAATACTTCTAACTTTTTTCACCTGATAGCTAACTCCTTCTGGGCCAATGTTAACCAAAAGATAATGGTAATAGCTGTTATCATCATCTAGAAGTAATTCTCCTCCAGCACCACCAGTTATAAAATAATTTACTCCAGCTACTCTACTCTGCTGAAATAGCTCTAGATTAGAAGAAAATACTGCATCAACTCCATATTTTGCAAAAATATTCTGCAGGCTTTTTCTTTCTTTAAGGTCAGGAATATATTTGACTTTATCATCAACTAAATATTTACCAGCTACTTTCAAAGCAGATTTATTCATAATTATAAACTGATGCTTATATTGTTGGGCAGATTTCAATTCTGTTTCTAGCCACTGGCGCTGCCAGTCTAAATTAGTTGTTCCTGTTGTATCAAGAAAAATAAAATAGGCATTATCAATTTGAAAAGAAAAATAAAAAGGTCCAAAATATTTATAAAAGTTTTTATAACCTTCATCTTTAGTTTCGTTTACGCCTAATGCACTCACAAAAGGTATATTTAGTTTCTGCAGAGTTCTATAAAAAACTCTATATTTACCTTCTTCACTATCTGTCAAGTTATTGCCAGTTGAAAGAATAAAATCAATATTATCTCGATTAAGTTGATTAACAATTCTTTTATCAAAAATAGAAATTGAATTCTCTATATTACCAACAACTGCAAAAGAATAATTATCTACCTGTAGTTGTTCTTTGATTTGATCAATATTTTTTAAGTTAACTGATTTAAAATCTTGAATGGTATAGGGAGCGTAAATTTTATAGCTAATTAAAACAATCAAAATAATAATCATTGTTAACAAAAAGATTTTGCTTTTATTTTTCATTAGTGGAGTCTCCTCGCAAAACAAAATAGATAAAGACTAATACACCTATAAAAATACCAATATATTTACTAAAAAATCTCCAGTAAAATAATAAAGGGAAAATATCATTCCGATCTACAAAACGAGAAAAAAGTAATGAATACCCTCCTTCAGCTATGCCAGCTGCACCAGGAGTAGGGGCAAAATACATAATAAAAACTACTAAAATTTGTAGAGAAACAATATGGACAAAAGGAATTTGATACCCCAGCCCAATTAATAATAAATATGAAAAAGAAAATTCTGCCAGCAGAAAAATAATAGTAAAGAAGATCGCTAAAAATACATATATCTTTTTACCTTGAATAAAAAAAGCAAGATCTTCCGCAAAAAGTTTTAAATGTTGAAAAGTAAATCTAATAATTATTTTAAATCTTTTTTTAGTTAATAAATGACGATCTTTTAAAAATGATAATATTTTATAAATTAATTTCATTAGTAATTGGTTTTTAAAAATTAAAAAATAAAATACTGAAATATATAAACCAATAAAAATTATTAAATAAAGATATAAATAATGACCAGAAAGAAATTTAACCATATTTTTATTTCTAAAAATAATAAAAGGTACATTAACAAATAAAATTATAGCTGATAATAAAGTTCTGATTAAAACTGCAGCACTAGAAGTTCCCAGAGGAACATTATTTTTCTGTAAAAAATAAGCTTGAGCTACTCCGCCACCAGTTGCCAGTGGGGTAATATTGGAAACAAAAATGTTAATAAAAACTAATTTATAAATTTCCCAAAAAGAAATTTCTGCTTTTAAAGTTTTTAAAACAAAATATAAGCGCAGTGCATCAAATAAATAGTAAAAGAAAAGTAATATAATCAGTGAAGTAATTATTGGGAGAGGAAAATTAAAGATTATCTCAAGACTCTTTTCATCTGCATAAACTTGATAAATATAAAATAAAGCTGCTGCCGAGATTAGAAAAAAGAGGCCTGAGTAAAGGAGATAATTTTTTAAATTAAAAAATTGGGATAGATTATTGTTTTCATTTTGTTCAGCCATCTTCTGACCTCCAGAATAAATTTAACTTAAATAAAATATAATTATAAGGACTATAAGAGCCAGTATTAAAACAATTATATTATATTATAGTTAAAAAGTAAATTTACTAAATAGTAGAAATTAGGGACAATTTCTGACAAGAAAAAATCCAATTATATTATAATTGGATTTAAAATTACAGCTGTTTTATTTTAGAACAGGATTTTCTAATAATAAGTTGGCTAGGAATTATAGTTGAGGTTGGTTCTTTAATTTTTTTGTTAATAATAGCAATTAAAAGTTCTGTTGCTTTGTTGCCTAATAAATAAATATTAATGTCTACTGTAGTTAGAGGTGGAGAAATTAATTTAGAAACTGGATTATTATTAAAACCAATAATTGAAATATCATTCGGTATTTTAATGTTAAGATCATTCATGGCCTGAATAATAGTGTAAGCCATTGTATCACTCATTCCATAAAAAGCAGTAACTTCAGGATGGTTTTTAATTATTTTTTGAGACTGCAGATAAATATTTTGATAATTAATTTTTTTTAACAAGATAATTAAGTCTTCTCGAACAGGAATATTTTTAGCCGAAAAGGCCTGCCGATATCCCTGAATTCTATCTATGTTCATTGTATAATTTTTAGGACCACTAATTATCGCTATTTGGCGATGACCATTTTCGACTAAATATTCTACTGCCTGCTGACTGGCTTGAATATTATTATTATTAACCCAATAATAGTCTTCTTTATTTTCAGGACGACCAACAATTACAAAAGGGAAATTTAATGCCTTTAATTCTTTAATTAGCTGATCATTTTTTTGAGCTCTCAATAATAAAATTCCATCAACCTGTTTCCCTTTTACAGCGTTTAAAACAGTTTCCTTTTCTTTTTCAGCTCGATCGCTTGTTAAAAGCAGCAGATTAAAACCCTTGCTGTTTGCTAAAACTCCAATTGCTCTTAAGATTTCAGAATAAAATGGGTCAGCAAAAGCTTCTTCACTTGAGTAAGGAATTACTAAACCAAGATTATGAGAGCGCTGTTTAACTAAATTACGCGCGTTTAAATTCGGGTGATAACCAATTTCTTTCATAATACTTCTTACTTTTTGCTTAGTTTCTGCACTAATACGAGAGCTATCATTAATAACTCTAGATACTGTTGAAGGAGCTACTCCAGCTTTTTTTGCTACATCTTTTAATGTGGGCATAAATATCAATCCTTAAGTTAAAATAAATTATCTTAACTATAATTATATAGTAATTTAACTAAAAGGACAAAACAGATAACTAATTAGCCTTTAACCCCTCCCAGAGTTAAGCCTCCAACTAAATATCTTGATAAGATTAAAAAAATAGCCATGACAGGCAACATAATCATAACTGAAGCTGCCGCAAATTGTGACCAGGCAGTATTAAACTGTCCAGCTAAATTAGTTAAACCTACTGGTAAAGTATATAAATTATTATCAGTCATTACTACTCGGGCAACCATATATTCATTCCAGGCAGTCATAAACGAAAACAAAGCAGTAATTACCAGAGCTGGTTTAGCAAGAGGTAAAATTATTTTATAGAAAGCTTGAAATTGATTTAAGCCATCAACTAAGGCTGCTTCTTCTAGACTCTCTGGAATAGTATCATAGTATCCTTTCATCTGCCAGACACAGAGTGGTAAAGCAGTTGATGAATACATAATAATTAATCCTAGATGTGCCTTAGCTAGTCCTAAAAAAGGAATAAGCTGCTGTTGCTCAGTTAAGCCAAATTTTGCCAGCAGTAAATACATCGGAAGTAAAAGCATAGTACTTGGAAACATCTGAGTAATTAGAAAAAAAGTTAAACCTGCTTTACGGCCAGGAAATTTTTTGCGAGAAAAAACATAACCTGCAGTAGCAGCCAGTGAAACTCCTACAATTACTGTAAATAAAGTTACTAAAAATGAATTACGCAGCCAGATTAAAAAGTTCTTTTCAAAAATAAGTTCTTTATAAGCAGCAAAGGTAGCGTGTTTGGGGATAATTGCTAGACTTGTTGAGTGTAGAGCATTATCTGGTCTAAGCGAAGTTCCAAAAACTCTTAAAGCTGGATAAAGAGCAATTATTACTGAAATTATCAAAAATAAATGAAAACAAACTTTTTTTAATTTACTATCTTTTTTAACCGACATCAGTTAAGTTCCTCCTTTAATTAATCTAATTTTCTCCAATATAATCAATAAAAGTAATTGCCCAAATAAATAGAATTATGAAGATAATTACTGAGAAAGCCGCTGCATAACCATACTTATAAAATTCAAATGCTGACCGATAAACATGAGTTACTAAAATATCAATTTTATTAGTTAAAGTGTTTTGGGTTAATAGATAAATAACCCTTAAATTATTAAAAGTCCAGACAACTCCTAAAATAACAGCTGGAGCCATAACAGGCTTTAATAATGGCAGAGTTATATGTTTAATTTGCTGCCAATTGCTTGCTCCATCTATTTCAGCTGCTTCGTAAAAATTAGGGTCAATGCTTTGTAAGCCTCCCAGAGCAATCATCATCATAAAAGGAATTCCCAACCAGATATTAACAATTAAAGCAGCCGAAAAACCAGTTCCTGCCTGACTTAACCAGGCGACTCCGGGTATACCAAATCTTCTGAGTAGTAAATTAACTGCTCCATAGCGAAAGTTAAACATTCCTTTCCAGATTAAAACTACTATATATTGTGGAATAGCCCAGGGGATTACCAACAATGTTCTATAAATTGGTTTAAACATTAAATCATGTTCAAGAATTAAAGCATATATTATACCAAAAGTTAAGTGAGCAATCACATTAATGACAGTCCAGATAATAGTCCTTAATAAAATTATCCAGAAAGAACTCTGAGTGATAATTTCTGAAAAATTACTTAAGCCAATATAAGTTAATTTACCAGATTTGATAAACTGCCTCATATTATACATATTTAGATTAGAAAAAGCTAATCTAAAATTATAAAAAAAGGGATAAATTACTACAAATAAAACTACGATAAAAGCAGGTAATAACATTAAATAAGAAAATTTATATTGACGCCAGAAACTTTTAAGTGCCAGACTACCAGATTTAAAAGATTCATCATTTTCTTTATTCATTAATCGGCCTCCTTAGGTTCCATTTTTAGTTAAATATAAATTGCCAGGGGGACTATTCCCCCCTGACTATTTGTTCTTATCTCATTCCTTTAATATTTTCTTCAGCAGCTTGCTGCATTTGTTTAGCTGCTGCTTTTGGGCTAAGATCATTGCTCATTACACTTTGTAAAGCAGGTCTAATTGCATCCCAGATTCCTCTCATTTCTGGAATTACTGGCATAGCACGTCCATTGCGCAGTTGTTGAGCAGACCCCAGCATAATAGGATCATTCTGGATTTGAGGAAGCTGATAAGCAGCTGAATTAGATGGTAAAAAATTATTATTTACAAAAAGTTCCTGGGCAGCAATATTTGTCATAAAATCGATGAATTTTAATACAGCGATTTGTTTTTCCTGATTTAAATCTGTCAGCATAATAAATCCTTTGCCACTGGTCATTGGTTGCCCAAATTTATTTGTAGCTTCAAATTTTGGAATTGGTGCAACTCCCAGCTCAATATTTTCATTATTTCGATAACTATCTAAAGCCCAATCGCCGTTGATAATAAAAGCTACATTACCTTCTTTAAATAAGCTATCTGCCAGCTGATCATCAGATTCTTTTGGAACTATTTTATATTTATATTTTAAGTCATGAACAAATTGAAGTGCTGCTACAGTTGCTTTAGTATTTAGGGTAGGCTGATAATTACTGTCAAAAACCCAGCCTCCTAGACCACCTTGAAAAGCAACCCACCAAAAAGGTTCGTTTAAATTATAAGCTAAACCATATTGGTCATTTAAACCATCTCCATTCCGATCGATCGTTTGTGCTTGAGCTATTTTGATTAATTCAGACCAGGTAGTCGGTGCGTTTTTCACCATTTTTTTATTATACATTAGCATTAAATGATTGCCCATTGTTAAAGGAATACCATAAAGATTCCCATTTAAACTCATTCCCGGTAAAGCAGATTTAATAAATTTATTTTTCAATTCATTGCTTGCTAAATTATCAAGTGGTTGAGCAATTCCCATAATTGAAAAAGGGCCTATATGATCAAAAGGACTTAAAACTAAATCTGGTCCTTGTCCCCCCATAAAAGCAGTTTGTGTATTTTGACGTAAATCTTCTACAGTTCCAGCATGGGTCCTCTCTACTGTTATTTGGGGATTATTTTCTTCAAATTTTTTAATTAAGGGATCTAAGATTTCTTCATCAATTTTTGCTTCATCAGCTTCCCAGAATTTTATAGTTACCTTATTTTCCAGATTTTGTTGATCTAAAGCTTGATTTTGAGCCAGGACATTGACCGGAACTAAGAATAAAGTTAAACCAATGATTAGAAATAAAATACTAAAAACTAAATTTTTCATAATAATTCCTCCTCGTATAATATACTTAGTGATATTGAAATATATCACCATTTAAATATAAACTTTCTTGTTTCCATTAATTTTAGATTTAGTCCCTGATATAATGATATTTAAAGATATCCAGGGTAGATTTTGATCCCCCTTGTGGCATGTAATTACATGACTACTTTAAAAGTCTGATCCCCTGAGACTGATATGAACTCCTAACACGTATGCTGTGTCCTATTTGTTTTCTGCTGCTTTAGCAGGCAGCTGCCTTTGTACTCAAAACTTACTGGTGAACACTAATGGCGAGGCTGTTGAACTCTCAGTTTTTCAGGGACTAAATCTGGTTATCTTTTTTAGACTCC
>NZ_FOTI01000046.1 GCF_900114545.1 Halanaerobium salsuginis | reverse complement strand
AGTCTAATAACTGTTTTTTTATCTCGAAGAGAAGTATCCTGAATCATTTGAGTTTTTCTATCATGAATCTTTTCTGCTTTTTTGCCGCAGACAGGACATTTAACATGATCTATTTTATAGTCAGCTACAAAAACTAAATATTCCTCCGTTTTAATTAAATCTGTTGCAACTAGGTCTGGTAAATCCATTAAATCTGTGATAAGATTATTATGCATTTGCTTGACTCCTTTATTGAATTTTTGGTGTTGTAACTATTTAATTCAACGGAGCCAGGCAAATGCCTTTTTTATTTAGATATTTTTAGATTTACAGTTTTTTCTTCACAACATTAATTATACAACCATTAAAATTAGATTAATTTTACTGCTTAGCCAGGCTAAAAATTACTTTTAAACTATTCTTAATTCAAAAATGGAAGCACTTTCATTAAATTTTCTTATCTGATATAATTTAACTGAAAGGTAGGTGGATTTCTTGAAAAAATATTTTCTTACTGATGAATGGAAAGTTATTGAAGATGGTTTTGACAAATCTTATAACAGAGTAACTGAAAGTATAATGAGCTTGGGTAATGGTCATATGGGGCTGCGCGGTAATTTTGTCGAAAAATACAGTGGTGATAGCCTGGCTGGCACTTATCTAGCAGGTATTTACTATCCTGACAAAACTGTGGTTGGCTGGTGGAAAAACGGCTATCCCGAATATTTTGCTAAAATTGCTAATTCAGCTAATTTTATTGGTATAGACCTCAAAATAGATGGAGTTACAATTGATCTAGCTGAAGTAAAATTTAGAGATTTTAAACGAGTACTTAATATGAAAGAAGCAACTTTAAGTAAATCTCTTGTAGTTGAGCTTCCAGATAATGAAATAAAAATTGAAGCAGTTCGTTTTCTAGATCAGGTAAATAAAGAACTGGCTCTAATTAAATACAAGCTTACTCCTTTAAAAAAGTCTGTTCAAGTTGAATTAACCCCTTATCTGAACGGAAATGTTAAAAATGAAGATGCTAATTATGGTGAGTTTTTCTGGCAGGGAATTGCCTGTACAGCAAAAGATTCTTTAGATGTTTTAACAATGAAGACTAAAAAGTCTGAGTTTGAAGTCAGTACTGCTATGCAGTATCAGCTCAACAAAAAAGCTCAGGTTACTCCTAAACAGGCAGAAAATTATCTAGCTAGAAAAATTTCGCTGACTGCTGCTAAAGGAGAAGAAATAATTTTAACTAAATATATAGCAGTTTGTACAAGTCGTGATTATCCTCAAAGTGAAGTTCCTGAACAAGCCGAAGCTAAAGTTAAAGCAGCAGTTAAGCAGGGTTATACTAAACTTTTTGCAGAACATAAACAAGCCTGGGATTTAATCTGGCAGGAAAGTGATATTAAAATCAGTGGTGATCCTGCTGCTCAACAGGGAATTAGATTTAATATTTTTCAGCTTAATCAGACTTATACCGGTCATGATCCTCGCTTAAATATTGGACCAAAAGGGTTTACTGGAGAAAAATACGGTGGCTTAACTTATTGGGATACAGAAGCTTATTGTCTGCCTTTTTACCTGGCAACTCATGCAGAAAAGGTGGCCCGCAATCTGCTGCTTTATCGTTATCATCATCTGGAAAAAGCTAAAGAAAATGCTGCTAAACTTGGTTTAAAAGGTGCACTTTATCCAATGGTTACAATCAATGGAGAAGAGTGTCATAATGAATGGGAAATAACTTTTGAAGAAATTCATCGTAATGGAGCAATTGCTCATGCAATTAAAGATTATGTAGATTATACAGGAGATAAAGAATATCTTGTTAAATATGGTCTGCCTGTATTAATAGAAATCTCTCGTTTCTGGGCTGATAGAGCCCACTTTAATCAATATAAAGATAAATACATGATTTTGGGGGTAACTGGGCCTAATGAGTATGAAAATAATGTTAACAATAACTGGTATACCAATAGAATTGCAGTCTGGACTCTTAATTATACTTTAACTACACTAAAGAATTTGAAAAATAATAATTCAAAACATTATCAAAAGTTATTAACAGAACTAACAATTAATCCCCAGGAACTCGAGTTATGGAGCGAAATAGCAGAAAAAATGTATTATCCTTATTTAAAGGAATACAGTATTTATGCTCAACAAGATGGCTATCTAGATAAAGAACAAAAAACAACTGCTGATCTCAAACAAGCTGATCTACCTCTGCATAGAAACTGGTCCTGGGATAAAATACTCAGGTCTCCTTTTATCAAACAGGCTGATGTAATGCAGGGTATTTATTATTTTAAATCTGATTTTAATCAAGCAGATATTGCACGCCATTATGATTTTTACGAACCACGTACTGTTCATGAGTCTTCTTTATCACCCTGTATATATTCAATTTTAGCTGCTGAATTAGGAAGAGAAGATAAAGCATACCAGCTTTATTTAAGAACAGCTCGTCTCGATCTTGATAATTATAATCATGATACAGATGATGGGCTGCATATTACAAGTATGGCAGGTACCTGGCTGGCAATAGTGCGAGGGTTCGCTGGCTATGAAGTTAAAGCTGGTCTGCCTACATTTAGACCATTCTTACCGCAAGCCTGGACAGATTTTGAATTTAAGCTCAATTTCCGGGGGCGCAGAATTAAAGTAAAAGTTGATTCCACCCAGAGTCATTTTGATCTGGAAGCTGGCGATCCTTTAAAAATAAAAGTTTACCAGCACCAATATGAGCTGAGCACAGCTGAAAATTTAAGTATTAAAAATAAATAAAAAAATTCTCTCTGAACAAGGTTTAGCTAAAGTGTTCAGAGAGAATTATTCTGCCTAAAGTTTTGTTTCTATAAGCCGCTTAAATTCTGCCATACTTCCCTGCCAACTAACAGGATAATCAACTTTATCACGAGGAATCAAAAAATCCTCAATTAATAAAAGCTCTATTCCTAGTTCAGTTGCTGAACCATCTTCTTGCGGATCATTGCCAATCATTAAACAATCATCAGGCTCTGCCCCAATTTTTGTTAAAATTTCTCGATAATAATCCGGATTAGGTTTGGCATGACTCATATTATCATAAGTAGTTAAAAGCTCAAAATCTGCAGCATCTATTCCAGCCCAACTAAGTCTTGCCTTTACTCCTGCCGGAGGAAAGAGAGGATTAGTAGCAAGTACAAGTCTTTTACCTTTATTTTTTAGATAGTTAATTACAGCAGCTGGCTTTTCACGCGCTATTGTAAAATACTGATCTAGGTCAGCAAATTCATTCTGATAGAAATTATTAAATCTAACTTCGAGCTGTTCTGTGTCAGCAGCTGCTAATCCGACTAACTGACTAAATTTGTCCATAAAGACCTGTCGATTAGTTTGCTGCCCCTGATTTTTTATCATTTGTTTAGTAGCCTGCATTAAAGCCTGAATAAATTCCTCTCTGTTCTGACAGAGATCTTTAAATTCAACTGATAAAGCCTTAAAATAATGCTGTAAAAATTCTTCCACTTCAATTGTTAATAAAGTTCCATCAAGATCAAATAAATATATATCTTTATCTAAAAACAAAATTACGCCTCCCTGTAAATAGCTATTTAATTCTAATAAATTACTTATTATTTAATAAAGGTAAAAAATCAGTTTCAGTAATCAATATCTTAATAAATTCTAGTAGATAATTCTTATCTACCTCATCAAAACGTCCAAGCTGGGGACTATCAAGATCAAGTACAGCAATTACTTCACCGGCTACAATTACGGGAATTACTAACTCGGAGCGTGAATCAGGGTCACAGGCAATATGGCCTTCAAACTGACACACATCTTCTACAAGCTGTACTTTTTTTTCTGAATAGGCTGTTCCACAAACACCCTGGCCAGCTGCTATTCTAACACAGGCAGTTTTACCCTGAAAAGGACCTAAAACTAACTCACCTTGCTGCCAGATATAATAACCTGCCCAATTAATATCATCCATAAATTGCATTAAAAGAGCAGTACTATTGGCAAGATTGGTCAGCCAATTAGCTTCAACTTCAATTAACGCCTGTAAAGCCTGATTCATTGCTTTTAAATTTGCTGTTTTATTCATTCTAAATCATTCCTTTCTTAACTACTTGCCAGGTAATAAAAAAGCAGTGCTAAAATTATTGAAAAATAATAATTATTTTCATTTAAATATGCAAAAATAATGGCACTAAAATTGGTACTAAACTGGAAAGTATTGCTCCACTAATAAAAGCAGGCAGTACAACTTCTTCTCCCCCAGTTTCTTTTACTAAAGGTAAAGTAACGTCCATAGTAGTCGCTCCTCCAGGAGCAATAACTGCTAAATTACCAAATTTCCTTGCTACAAATGGCAGTAAAATAACAGTTAATAATTCTCTAAAGACATTAGTCAAAAAAGCAAGTGAGCCAAGTTCAGCACTATGTAATTTAGCAATTAAAACACCAGAGAGACTGTACCAGCCGAAACCAGCTCCTACAGCTGCTGCTTCCCCAGTTGTAAAGCCAAGTACTAATCCAATTAAAACTGATCCAAACAAACTACCAAGAGCTATCAATAAAGGCAGCAAAAGCACTTTCCAACCAACTAGTTTTAGCTCACTAAAAACTTCTCGATGAGCTCCCAAACCAGTTCCAACTCCAAAAAGCAGCAAAGCTAATGAATAATTGCTCAACTTATCAAGCAAAATCCGCTGATCAGCTGAAAGAAAAAAGTAGCCAATTAAAATTCCAATGATAACTGCTCCAAAGATTAATATGCTTAAATTATCTGCTGCTGAATCAGTCTCTAAAACAGCAGAATCACTACTTCTAACTGCAGCAAATTCATTTAAACCAAGTTTGTCAGCTAATAATACTACTGCAATTACACTGAATAAAATACTGACTAATGCAAAAATTAACGCTTCCAGACCAAGTTCTGCTAACTGATGTAAAATTGCCTGATTACTGCCTAAATTAGCACCCATTGTTAGCAATAAAACAATTAATCCCAATCTGGTAATAAATTCAGCTATTTTAAGCAATTTTTCTATCCCACCAAATTTAAAACCAAGCAAAATTCCTCCAAATAAAAAAATTACAATTAAATAAAAATCCAAAAGAAAACCTCCCTATCCCCTCTAGCTGCTCTCTACTAATCTAAATGATAAAATTAAAGATAGTTTTTGCTAATATAAGCAGAAGTCATTGCTCTCAACATAGCACTATAATTCATTTTAAAAGTTAAAACATCTCCTACTCTGAGCTCTTTCTGCCCTTCCATCTCTGTAATATCAGTTATCAGATGATCACTGCTTGCTCCCAGAACTTCTATTCCAGCTGCTTCAGGATAAAGTCCTTGATAATCAATATCCTGTTTGCCAACTGCTAAAATAGCTCTCTTTCGCCAGCCTTTGTCTTCTAGATGCTGGTCTCTACCCTGACCGCCAAAAGCCATTTCACCTTCTGGTCGTGAAGGTTTTTCTTTTAACTCAATAATTTCCGCCTTCAGACGGAAATTATAATGATTATAACCAGTTAATAGACGCTGATTAATTATATCACTGCCCAATAAAATTGCTTCTCCTACCCGTAAATTATTAATTTCTCCAGTTAATTGAGCTTCAGTAAGTACTTTTATTGTTGCTGTATTACCAGCTGAAAGAATGGCTAGATCTCTGCCTAATTCTCTTTCTAAATCTTTTTTTAATCTAATTAACTGCTGGCTATTTTCTAAGTCAGGTATTATGCCAGCAAAACAGCCAAGATTGGTGCCAATTCCTTTTAGATTAACACCCGGCAGTTTTTCTATTTTGTAAGCTAAAGCTGGCAAATCAGCAGCCAAAACGCCTTCTCTTCTGTCACCAAGATCAACCATAATTATTAAATCAATTACTTTGCCTAATTTTTCTGCCTGAAGAGAAAAAAGCTCAGCTGTTCTACTTTCAGAAATCAGAGATCCATCAATATAGCTAGTTAATTCAGCAATTTCAGAAGGCATCGGAATCCTCAACATGATAATTTCTCCCGGATAACCTGCCGCTCTAAAATGTTTAATATTTTCAATTCTGGAATCAGCTATGCTGACAATTCCAGCCTGCTGATAAGCTGAGAAAACTTTTAAGTCACCAGCAAATCCTTTTACAACTGCTGTTAATTTAACCCCCTGTTCAGATAACTCTTTTTGTAAGCGCACCGCATTTTCTCTGATTTTATCTATATAAATATCAAGTGATGGGTATTTCAATTTTATTTCCTCCTCAACTGCTAAATTCTAAAATATGTAATTTAAAATTACTACAATAATTTAAATTTAAACCTATTTATTATTTATTCTGCAATAAGCTTAATTATCCTCCCTATTTATTCTGCCCCTTTCTATTAGACTGGATTTAATCTCCGTGATTAATTAAAAAATTATAAATAAAACAATCTCTTAATTATAATTCAGAAATAAATAATCCCGGCTTTTAGCCGGGATTATTTAGGAATTTATTTGATTGGTTAAAATTTTTAAGAAATTTAATAAGTTACCTTAAATCATTCAATATCAATTGTTCTTTTTTTAACTGGCATCTTTTCTGTTTTAGGTAAATGAACCTGTAAAATACCATCATTGTATTCAGCTTTAATATTATCTTGTTCAACATTTTCTAAATAAAAGCTGCGGCTGTATTTACCTATTCTTCTTTCACGACGAATATAATTTTCATTTTTCTCTTCATTTTCTTCATTATGCTCAGCAGAAATAGTCAAATAGTCATCATTAATTTCCAGACTAATATCTTCTTTTTTCATACCAGGCATTTCAGCTTCAATAGTATATTCGTCTTCACTTTCTCTAATATCAGCTCGAAAACTACGACCAGCAAAATCCATTACATCATCAAAGAAACCGGACACTAAACTATTAAATGGATCATCATCGCGCTCAACAACATTCCTCCGATTGCGGTTTCTAAAAGGTACTAAATCAAACATTAAAACCACCTCCGAAAATTTTTTTAATTGTTTGTTTTAACTTCAATTTCTATTTATATTATAGAACTAAAGTCAAAGAAGGTCAAAATCATTTAAATGTCTAAACAATCTTTTTCAGATAAAAAATATCTCTTAAATTAATTTAGCTCCTATTATCTCATTTTTTCGATGTTTTTCAATACTACTTAGTTTAAAAATTCTTTACCTCTAATAAAAGTTTTGACAACTGTAAAATCCTGATCAAATAAAACCAGATCAGCCTGATAACCAGCTCTTAATTGAGCTAACTTATGTTCCAGTCCCAATTTACGAGCAGGATTTAAAGTAGCCATCTTAACTATTTCTGGTACTGAAAGATCAGTAATCTCCAATAAGTTCCTTAAAGCCTTATCTAAGGTCAAAACACTACCAGCCAGAACTCCTGATTCTAATCTAGCGGCTCCAGCTTCTACTATAACTTTCTGACCACCTAATTCGTATTCACCATCACTTAGGCCAGTTGCTTCCATACCATCAGAAACCAGAATAACTTTGTCAACTCCTTTAGCTTTAATAGTAAATCTATCTACAGCCTGATGATGATGAATTAAATCAACAATTAATTCAACAGTAGCCTCTGAGTCAAAAGCGGCTCCAACTAGACCAGGTTTGCGATGATGTAAACCAGTCATTGCATTATATAAATGAGTAAAATGGTCCATACCTGCTGCAGCTGCTGCCTGAAAATCTTCATAAGTAGCAGCAGAATGACCTGCAGAAGCAATAATATTGCGCTTTTTAAGTTCTTTAATTAAGGTAATTGCTCCTGACCTTTCGGGAGCCAGAGTTACCAATTTAATAATATCAAAATAATTTTCCAATAACTCTACTTCAGGCTCCAGACGGCTATTACCATCCTGAGCTCCAATATAATCAGGACTAATAAATGGTCCTTCCAAATGGGTTCCCAATACTGCAGCCCCACTAGTACCTGAACTAGCCTTAACCTGCTGAATATTGTCTAAAGCAGCTTTAATATCAGCTTCTGGCATAGTCATAGTTGTTGCCAAGAACCCAGTTACACCATGAGCAGCTAAAACCTGACTAATTTTATCAAGTGCCTCAGGAGTAGCTTCCATTGCATCATGACCACCGCCGCCGTGAATATGAATATCTATTAAACCAGGAGTCAGATAACCTCCCTGGCCATCTATTACCTCATCTGCTTCTGCTGCTGAGAGTTGATAAGAAGCTACTTTTTCTATTTGCTGACTATCTGCTCCAAACAGCAGACTGCCATTATTAACTATTCTGTCTGTTAAAACTAAATTTACATTTTTGATTAATTTTTTTGTCATTTTGTCCACCTCAGTTTAAAAATATCACAATTTGCTTAATTAAAAAAAGCAAATTCTTTACAATAAATTATTTTATGATAAAATAATTTATTCCTCTACGGGATCACCAGCTTCTGAGTCAACCAGTTCTTCTTCAGCTTCATATTCTTCACTTTCTAATTCTGCATATTCTGCCAGCTTAGCTTGTACTGCAGCATGAATTTCAGCAGCAGGCTTAGCCAGCATAATTTCCAGAGCCTGATCAATATTTTCAATTTTATAAATAAAAAATTCTCCAGCTTTAATTGCTTTAAGTACTTTTGCTGGCAGCATTAGATTATTTAAATTACGTGCGGGAATAATAACCCCCTGCTGACCAGTTAAACCTCTAGCCTGGCAAACTTCGAAGAAACCTATTACTTTCTCATTTACTCCTCCAATTGGCTGAACAATTCCTTTTTGATTCATTGAACCAGTAATTGCTATTTCCTGACTAATTGCTAATTCAGCTAATGAAGAAAGTAAGGCAACTACTTCTGCACAGGTAGCACTGTCACCATCAACTCCGCCATAACTTTGTTCAAAAGCAATTGAAGCAGTTAAACTTAATGGTAATTCCTGAGCATACTTACCACCTAAATAGCCTGTTAAAATCATCACACCTTTACTGTGAATTCTACCGCTCATTCTGGCCTCTCGTTCAATATTAATTACACCTTCTTTACCAAGATAAGTTCGAGCAGTTATTCGGGTCGGTCGGCCAAAACTATAATCTCCTGTCTGATAAACCGATAGACCATTAATCTGACCAATTTCGCTACCAGTTACACTGAGCAATAGCTGTTTTTGATTAATTTGTTCCTGGATCTTTTCTTCTAATAAATTGGAACGAAACTTTTTCTCCTGAATTGCTTTTTGAACTGAGTCAGCACTTAATAATTCTTCTTCTCTTTCTGCTGACCAGATATCTGCTTCATACATTATTTCAATAATCTCATTAAATCGAGTTGATAATTTATTCCGATCACCAGCTAAACGAGAACTAAAATCAATCATTGCTGCTACTGCTTCAGCACTAAACTCTTTAAGCTGATCTCTTTTAATAACAGCAGCTTCAAAATCTGCAAACTTAACTATATTCGACTGACTGCGGTCCATTTCGGTATCAAAATCTGCTTTGATTTTAAATAATTCAGCAAATTCTTCATCATAATTATAGAGCAAATAATAAAGATAGGGAGAACCGATCATGATAATTTTTACATCAAGTCCAACTGCTGCTGGTTTCAGGGTAAGTATTGGAACACTCCTGTACTGTTCACCAATATTTTCAACAGTTATTTCCTGACTTGTTAGAGCTCTTTTGAGAGTTTCCCAACAAAGAGGATTGCTAAGTATATCACGGGCCTGAATAATTAAAAAACCACCATTAGCCTGCTGTAGGGAACCACTTTTAATTAAAGTAAAATTAGTTGTAAGAGTGCCAAACTGACTTTTAGCTTCTATCTTACCAAAAAGATTGTAATAAGTTGGATTTTTTTCATAAATTACTGGAGCGCCTTTAGTTTTATTATTATTAACAAAAATATTTATCTGATACCTGGTAAAAAATTCTTCTTCATTATCTATCTTTCTGGTCAGCAGCGGATTAGCTTGATCTTGCTGTTTTTCTTTAAACTGTTCAAGATGATCAATAATATCCTGCTGAACTGCCTCTAAATAAGTAACTACCTGTTTTTCTTTTTTGTATTTTTCTTTTAGCTGGCAGATAATGGGCTGAACAACTGAATTTACAATCTTTTTCTCTAGAGCAGCAATTTCTGCCTGAGCTGCTTCTTTTATTTCTCTAATTTCTCGCATAACCTGGGTTATTTCATTTTGAATTATCTGGCTTTCTGTTCTTATCTCCTGCTTGTCAGCTGCTGATAATTCTTCAAAATCTTCTCTAGAAAGCGGATCTCCACTTTCAGTCAATGGTACAGGAACTAATCCCTGAGCAGTATTTTGCAGCATAAAGCCTCTCTTCTTTACTGATTGTTCGAAATTCTGCATTATTTTACTTGATTTAGGCTGGTATTCTTCCAATAATTTTTGCTGCTGCTGTTCATACTCTTCACCTGTAAAGGCAGCCGGGATATCTTGCCTTAATTCAGTAATGATTTTATCTAAATCAGCTTTCAACTTATTGCCAATTCCAGCTTCAGCCTCCATAACTTCTGGTTGATCTGCTTCAGAAAAGTTAAAAACATAGAGAATATCTGGGGGACAAGCAAGTTTTTCCGCCTGCTGGTGAGCCATATTTTCAGCATATGTTGACTTACCAGTCCCGGAATCACCGACCATAAAAATATTATAACCTAATTTGTTAACCTTCAAAGCAAAATCAATCGATTTAGCAGCTCTTTTTTGACCAATAATCTCTTCTTTTAACGGGGATAACTCTGCTGTAGTTTTAAATGAAAGCTTTTCTGGTTCAAAATTATAGTTCAGTTTAGTTAGTGGAATCTGATATTTATTCATTTTTTTCACTCTCCCTTTTTCACTCTCCCTTAAAATATTTAGTTAAACCTAATTTACTTAGATTACAGATCTTTAGCTCAGTTAAAATCCTAAATTTTTTCAAAAAAACAAAATCCAACTGACTTAACAGTAACTAATTATAATAATAAGTTAAGTTAATTTAAGTTAATTTTATATTATAGTATTTCGGCGAAAGCTAATTTAATCCTGCCTGAGTTAATTCAGCTTATTTGCAAGTAAAAGTTGAAAATTTTAGTATTTTGGGATAGAATAAAATAAAGTATGTTATTTTTTTAACAAAGTAAAAGGAGGTTAAACAGGAATGGCTAAGCATAAGACTAAAATACCACAAATAATAATTAGACGTTTACCTGTTTATTATAAAATTTTAAAGCAGCTTAAATCTTCGAGTAAAGATTATGTTTCTTCGCAAGATCTAGCTAAATTAACAGGGTTCTCTAGCTCTTTAATTAGAAAAGATTTAAGCTATTTTGGAACCTTTGGCAGGAAAAGCTATGGCTATGATATCTGCTGCCTTTTTAATCAAATTGGTCAAATTATGGGCTTTGATAAGCAAAAAAATTTAATTATAATTGGGGCTGGTCATCTTGGCCGGGCACTGGCATACAACAGAGGATATCAAGAACGGGGCTATAATCTAAAAGCAGTCTTTGATAAAAATAGTAAGTTAATAGGTGAGAAGATAAATAATTTAAAAGTTAGAGATATTAATGACTTAGAAAAATATCTGGGCAATACTCCAATTTTAGTTGCAGCTC
Organism: Halanaerobium salsuginis; assembly: GCF_900114545.1. GTDB lineage: Bacteria > Bacillota > Halanaerobiia > Halanaerobiales > Halanaerobiaceae > Halanaerobium > Halanaerobium salsuginis. Next base: position 9,091 of record NZ_FOTI01000046.1, on the reverse strand, counting down.
TAACTATAGATAATAACGCCGCCCAAAAAATTACCGACCGCCTAATAGCGGCCGGCATTAAAGCTATCTGGAATTTTACTAACGTCAGCCTTAAAACTCCAGCTGAAGTACTTGTTGAAGACCAGATAATTAATCAAGGTCTCTGTCATTTATCCTGTAAGTTAAAACAAAATGACTGCTTAGAATTTCATTAGACTTGAAACACCTGCTTGAATAAATTTGCCGCTAGCAGCTTCTGCTTTTATTTCTCCAGAAAAAATCATTTCTCCTCTCCTATAAGTCATAACTGGCAAACCTTTTATAGTAAAATCATGGTAGGGACTGTAAGTAGGGTTTGAATAAAGATTAGCTGCTGTTAATTTTTTCTCAATTTCCGGATCAAAAACTGTTAAGTCAGCATCTGTACCCAATTTCAAAGAACCCTTTTGAGGATAAAGGCCAAAATATTTTGCTGGATTAACAGAAAGAAGTTCAATCATTTCTTTTAAATTAAGTCGATTATTTCTAACACCAAGGCTGTAGATTAAGGGAAGTAACGTCTCAGACCCTGGCAATCCAGGGATTGTAGATCTAAATTTATTGTAATTTTTTGATAAAGCAGCTGATTTTAAATTAGTGCTAAAATCAAAACTTGAATCCAGGGAACAATGTGCCGTTGCTATTACTTGAAATTCATTTTCGCTAATTCCCTGCCAGAGTTTTTCTTTATCATATTTTTCTCGCAAAGGAGGATTTAATAATTCGAATTTAAACTCATCTTTATCTAAATAAGAATTATCAAGTAATAAATAAAGAGGGGTAGTTTCGCTATAAATTTCAGCCTGCTGTTCTCGTAATTCCCGGATAGCTCTTAAAGCAGCTCCCGAAGAAAGATGTAACAAGTAAACCGGAATATCAGCCTTCATTACTTCATAACCAATTTTTTTAATTGCACAGGCTTCAGCTTCTACTGATCTTAATTCTGAATAGAGAACAGATTTAGCTAAATTTCTTGTCTGATAAACTTCAGCTAAAGTTTCAACTAAATTGCTAGCTCCTGCCTGTATTGTGGGCAGCAATTTTAATTCTTTAAGCCGTCTAAAAAGAGCCTGCCATTTTTGACTTGCTAAATTTTCTGATTCAGCTTTAGCTCCAGCAAAAAATTTAATACTGCTGAAACCAAGTCCAGGCAGATCAGCCAATCTGGCTGAAATTTCTGAATTAAAATCTTCTATTATTTGATGAAAACTGTAATCGATAATTGAACTGCTAGCTAATTCTTTACGGACAGCAAGAGAACTGGCAAAGTCACCCCTATCTGGAAAATCAACAAAATCAATAACTGTTGTGACTCCACCAGCTGCTGCTGCGATACTCTCCTGATAAAAATCATTTTCTGTTCGCTTTCCCTGCCAGCAATAAGAATAATAAGTCTGAGAATCAATTATACCCGGAAATAAGTATTTGCCTGTTAAATCAAAAACCTGGCACTCTTCTTCCATTTTAGCAAAAGAACCTGGTTTATCTAGCCCAGATATTTTTTCTCCTGTAATTAAAAGGTCAGCTTTTTCATCTCTGACATTGTCAATTATACGAGCATTCTTTAATAATATTTTTTTCATTCTCTCCACCTCTATAATAACTTAATTTATCTATAGAGATCGTAATTCCTGCCTGACAGTTTAAAATTTTAGTAAATATAAACCCGAGCCTCATAAGGCTTGAGCTCACCCTGAATTGAAAATTCAACCGGGGTAGAGTAATTAGTTAAAATCAGCTCAGCTTGAACAACAGAATTTAATTCATCCTCTTTTGTCAGATCAAAATTGCTTAGCTGATCACTAAAGTTCAATAAAACCAGTAGATTATTATCTTTTCCTTCTCTTAAATATGCATAAATATTTTCTGAATCTGGTAAAATTAACTTATATTCACCATAAGCAAAAACTGGATATTCTTTACGTAAAGCAATTAATTTTTGATAATATTTAAAAACCGAATCAGATGATTTAAGATCTTGTTCAACATTAATTTCGGAATAACTGCTGTTTAATTTTAGCCACGGTTTAGCTTCAGAAAAGCCAGCATAATCACTATCATTCCAGGGCATAGGTGTTCTAGCATTATCACGACTGCGGTAATTAGCAATCTCCAGTATTTCTGCTGAATTTAATTCCCCGCTTTTCTGAGCTGACTTAATATAACCTCTAGTTTCTATATCATCAAAGTCAGTCAGAGAGTCAAAGTTAATATTCTTCATCCCAATTTCTTCTCCCTGATAAATAAAAGGAGTTCCCCGGAGTGTATGCAGCATTGTAGCCAGCATTTTAGCAGATTCTTTTCTATATTTGCCGTCATCTCCATAGCGAGAAACTATTCGTGGTTGATCATGATTACAAAAATAGAGACTAATCCAGCCATCATTTTCCTGCAATTTATACTGCCAATCAGTCATTAATTTTTTTAGTTCTGTTAATTTCCAATCAGATATTTTTTCCCAACCATTTTTGCGATCTAATTCAAGATGTTCAAATGGAATAATCATCGAAAATTCCTTACGATCTGAAGCGACAAATTTTAATGCTTCATCTTTATCAACAAAAGGTGTTTCTCCAACAGTCATTGCATCATAATTACCATAAGTTTTAGCTGCCATTGTCTGGATAAATTCATGAACACGAGGTCCATTAGCAAAATATTCGTGCCCGGTTAGACCTGGGGCTTTTCCATCTAAAAAACGCTGATCTTTAGAAATTAGGTTAATTACATCGAGTCGAAAACCATCGATACCTTTTTCCAGCCACCAATTAATTAAATCATAAATTTCTTCTCTTACAGCAGGATTTTCCCAATTTAGATCTGGCTGTTTGCGCGAAAAAAGATGTAAATAATATTGTTCTGTTTGCTCATCATACTCCCAGGCTGGCCCCCCAAAAAAAGACTGCCAATTATTAGGTGGATTATCTTCTTTACCATCTTTCCAGACATAATAATCTCGATAGGGATTAGTTTTACTTTTCCTGGATTCTTCAAACCACTGATGTTCATCGGAACTGTGATTGATCACCAGATCCATAATCAATTTTATATCTCTCTCGTGCAGCAAATCCATCAGTTCTTCTAAATCTTCCATTGTCCCAAACTCATCCATAATAGCTTTATAATCACTAATATCATAACCATTATCATCATTGGGGGACTGATAAACCGGATTTAACCAGACTGCATCCACTCCAAGTTCATCTAAATAATCTATTTTTTCTATAATTCCTCTTATATCTCCAATTCCATCACCGTTGCTGTCTTTAAAACTGCGGGGATAAATCTGATAAACTACCGCTTCTTTCCACCATTTTTTATTCATTGTTATACCTCCATTGTCATTAATATATATTAATTATGCTGCATTTTTAGCAGCCTGACTACTAAGCTTAGTAATCAGGTTATTAATTAATAAAAATGTAATAAATAATATGATTATAAAAACTGGAATTATCTCCAGTGAAATATTATTTGCCAGCACACCTGCTAATCCAGGCAGTAAAGCTCCTCCAAGCCCAGCGGCTGAGATCTGCATTCCAATTGTATTGACAGTATGTCCTTTCCCAACTCTGTAGGAAGTACTGGATATTAAAGCCGGAAAAATTGGAGCAATAGCAATTCCGGTTAAAGCTAAACCAAGCAGAGACAGCCAATTATTTAAATTTATAGCTATTAAAGCACTTCCAAAAAGACCTAAAAAAGCTGCATTTTTGGCAATTTTCCTGCTCAAAAACTTATAAGCTAAAAACCCAGCCAGAATTCTACCAACTGTAAAAGAACCCCAGTAGCCACTTACCCAGAGACCGGCAGCAGTAGTACTTATCCCCCTTGATTCAGTAAAAAGGGTAAAAGTCCAGTGCCCCAGAGTTAGTTCAATTCCAGTATAAATAAAAAATAATAACACACTTAAAAGAGCCGGAAGATATTTGAGAGTCTCAAACATCTTTATCTCCTGCTGCTTATTTTTACCAATTTTTTTATTGCTTTGATCTGTTGCGTCACTCGTCTTTTTGGGTTTCTGCCAGAGTGACAGAGTCAGGGCAAAAGTCAGAGCCAGCATTATCTGGGCTGAACCAACAATCAAATAACCAACCCTCCAGCTGTCAAAATATTTGATAGACGAAGACATAATTATTGGTCCGATCGTAACTCCAACTCCAAAGCTGGCATGCAGCCACTGCATTAAACCTTCATTAAAATTTTTTTCTACATATGTATTTAATCCGGCATCAATTGCTCCTGCCCCAAGACCTGCTAGAACAGCAAGCAGAGGTAAAAGCCACCAGACAGGAACAAGAGTATAACCTATTAAGGCTAAGGCTGTAGCCAGACAGCTTAAAGCAAGCAGAACTGCCACTCCAATTTTACGCATAAAAAAGCCATTAAAAAAACTGGAAAGCAGATAACCTGTAGTTGAACCAATTAAGATTATCCCCAGCGCATCAAGGGGTAGAGAAAAACTGTCTCTCATCTCGGGCCAGGCAACTCCGAGCAGGCCATCTGGTAAGCCAAGAGAAATAAAAGCAACATAAATTAAAGCAATTAATAAATATTTTTTCTTCTTTTGATCCATAAAAACACCTTTTCCTCAATTTGTTTTATATTTATAAGTAATATCATATCAGAAAAAAGTTATTATTTTAAGCAGTTTCTCGTTTCAGTAATTTTAATTCTAACTCTTTACTAAATTTACCTTCTATTTCTCCATTAATTGCTTTAAGCAGTACTTCAATAGTCAGGTGTCCTAACTGATACATTGGCTGCCAGATTGTTGTGATTTTTAAATACTTAGCTAATTCTATATTATCATAACCGACTACTGCAATATCATCTGGAGCCTTGAGCTCTTTTTCTTCCATAGCCTGCAGGACACCGATTGCCTGATTATCAGAGGCTGCAAAAACAGCTGTTGGCCATTTTTCTTCTGGAAGGGAAAGGATCTCCTGCATTGATTGATAACCGTCTTTAGTATGAAAATCTCCAAATTTTAAAAGTTCAGAAACCAGCTGCAAGTTTCTTGATTCAAGAGCTTTTTTTACACCTTTAAGACGATCACTTCCATGCTGACTTTCTTTTAAACCATCTATAAAAGCAATCTTTTTATGGCCCAAATTTAGCAGATAATTAATTGCCATTTCAGCTCCTTTTATATCGTCCAAATAGATTGAATGAAAGTCAGATGTTTTTTCATCTGCAAGTACTACCGGTATATCCTCTTTTAATAAATCTTTATAATCTTGCTTTGATATATCCATTGTCACAGCTGCAATACCATCTACCTTTTTGCTTTGCACTATATCCATAATCTTATCCATCATTTTTTCATCTTTATCTATCTTGTATAATATTAAATCAATTTTTTCTTCCTCCAAAGCGTCCTGAATTCCTTTTAATACTTCGACAAAATAATGATCAATAAATGTTGGTACAATAACTGCAATCGCATTGGCCGTTTGGCTAGCCAGATTCTGTGCTAACTTATTAGGACGATAATTTAGTTCTTTCATTACTTCCAGGACTTTATCTCTAGTTTCTTCTTTAACTTTTTGACTGTTATTAAGAACTCTTGAAACTGTTCCAATCCCAACTCCAGCTTTTTTCGCTACATCATAAATATTAACCTTATCTTTAGCCATACTATTAATTATCCTTTCACTGATCCCCTCATAACTCCACTAATTATTTTCTTTTGTGCAATAATATAAACCAACAGCATAGGGAGTAATGCAAGTATATATGAAGCAAAAGCTAAACTATAATCTGTACTAAACTGTGATTGAAAAACATGTTGAACTAAGGGCAATGTCATACTGGAACGGTCACTAATCATCAATAACGGTAATAAGAAGTCATTCCAAGCCTTTAAAGCAGTTAAAATTGCTACTGTAGCATTAATTGGTTTAAGTACAGGAAATATAATCCTCCAAAAAATCTGCCAGACATTTGCCCCATCTATTATAGCGGCTTCTTCTATACTTTTTGGTAGAGTTTTTATATAGCCTACATAAATAAAAACATTTAAAGGTAGGGCATATACTATATATAATAATATAAGACCATTAAGATTATCAAGGCTAATCATTGCCATTTCTTTAACTAAGGGCAGCATTATTAAAGGAAATGGTATAAACATTGCACTAATAAAATAAAAATATAGAAATTTAAAATATTTTTTATGCATATTTCTTGCTATAGCATAAGAAACCATTGAATTAACAACCAATACAATTGCAACAGTTGGGATAGTAACATAGGCACTGTTTTTTAAACTCTGAAAATAATTTGTCAGTTTTATTGCTTCTAAATAATTACGAAATTGGAAAGAATCCGGTACAGCCAGTATCGATTCTGCCAGCTGCTGTGGGTTTTTTAATGAAACTATTAAAGCCATATACAGTGGAATTATTATAATAAATGATCCTAAAAGAAGTAAGCCTGTCGCCCACCAATTTGTTTTCTCTTTCATTAGTAATCCACCTCACGTTTCTGCAGTACTTTGATCTGAAATAAAGAAATAGATAAAACTACAATTAAAAAGACAACTGCATTTGCAGTTTGATAGGCAAATTCTCCACCCATAAAACCACCATTATAAATAAGTAATGTTATCGATTCTGTTGCCCGTCCAGGTCCTCCCTGAGTTAAAGCCATAATATGATCAAAAACCATTAAAAAGCCTCGCATAGAAATAACAATATTAATGGTGAAAAATGGAGCAATCAAGGGAAATGTAATATGCTTAAACTGATCCCACTTACCTGCACCATCTATTTTAGCTACCTCATATAATTCATCTGGAACTGTTTGTAAGCCAGATAGATATAAAAGAGTATTAAATCCACTGGAATTCCAGACAGCCAGAATAACTACTCCAATCCAGGCTAAATCCATATTTCCTAAGATATTTTTGCTTAAAATATCTATACCAAGGTTGCGACCAATTTCTGGGAGTATAAATGTAAAAATGTGATTAAAGATATAACCCACAACTAATATACTCAACATATAAGGAACAAAATAAATTGCTCTAAAAGTATCTTTAAACTTTATTTTTGCATTTAAACCTAAAGCAATTAATAAACTCAAAATATTTACGATAATTGTTGAAACAATAGCAAATTTAAATGTGAAAATATAAGCATCAAAAGCTCTTCCATCATTCAACAGATTAATAAAATTTCTAAATCCAACAAAACCATAGTCTCCAAAACCTATGTAATCTGTAAAACTATAAAATATCCCCTGTAGAGCCGGAAGAGTATGAAAAACAAAAAATAAGATAAATGCCGGTATTGTCATCCAGTAAAATACGGATGAAGTTTTTTTCATTACTTTCTCCTCCTTCTATAATTAAGGAGTCCTCCTCATTTTGAGAAGAACTCTTATATTAAAGACTTTAACTTCTTATCTGGACTGTACCTTATTCCATTCTGAATCAAGAGTATTTAAGAATTCTTCCACATCACCTTCGTGTAGGAAACCTTGAATTAAGTTAGGAACCTGCATTCCAGATGGATAGTAATGATCAGGGAAAGGCGCAAGGTTCCCACTTTCAAAATATGTCTTTAAATCAACAACTGTGGGATCTTCCTGAAATACATTTTCTACTGCAGAGAAAGTCATCTGTTCATCAATATAGAATTGAGCATTTTCTTCTTCCAATAAGAATTCAATGAACTTTTCTGCTGCTTCTGGATGGTCAGTGTTTTTGTTCATAGTTAATACTGTATCTACACCAGAGACCAGCATATTTTCATCTGCATCATTAACTGCAGGGAGAGCAAAAGCCCCAAGGTTTAAATCAGGATTTGATTCAAGGATAGGATTAATTGCCCAGACACCCTGAATATACATAAATGATTCACCATTTGCAAAGGCTTGATTCCCCTGGCTGTAACCATAACCAAAAACATCATTCTGGCCATAATCTAATAACTTATAAATACGTTCAGCTACTTTTTGATACCTGTCTTCAAAAGTAGTTTCATTTTCTAAGCGCTGTTCAATAAAATTTTCTCCATGTAAATTAGCAGCTAAAGAATTCCAGGGAACTATAATAGTCCAGGCATCTTTAAAAGTTAAGTAAAAAGGTGTACCACCTGCAGCCTTTATCTTTTTAGCTGTATCTATAAATTGTTCCCATGTTTTTGGGATTTCAAGATTTAATTCAGCAAATTTATCTTTATTGTAAAGCACTGTATTTGCATTTGCTGTATAAGGAATTCCATAATGCCCTTTTTTACCATGTAGATCTTGCAACATTTTTTGATATGCTAACTGAGTTTTAGCTAAATATGGATCATTGCTAAAATCTTTTAAAATACCCGCTGCCGCTATTTGACCATAAGTATAATTGCCACCAAGCCCCATAATATCAGGTACATTATTTCTGGCTAATCTTGATTTAAGAACTGTTTCAGCATCAGGCACTTGATTTTGAATTACTTTAATATTAGGATTTTCAGCTTCAAATTTAGTAATCAACTCATTGAATGTCGTTACTGCCTCTCGTTTACTCTGGAAAAACTCTAATTCAACCTGACGGGCAAAAACAGAACTAGTAGTAAATACTAACAATAAAATAAGTAAAAAATTAGTTAGACTTAAAGCTAATTTCTTCATTTAATAACCCCTCTCTCAAATTATTACAAATCATTTTTGGAACCGCTTCCAAAAATGATTATAGCAATTAAATAACAAGATGTCAAACAATTTTTAAATTTTAATTATTTTAATTAACGGTTCATTGTAAAATCAAATGCAACAGACAAAAAAATTAGAACCATAGCTAAAAACCTAGTATGATATAAGTGACCAAACAAAATCATATGGAGGTTTAAGCTATGGCTCATACTAAAGATAATACCACAACTCAAAGAACTTTTAAACATCTTTCTGCTTACGAAAGAGGAAAAATTGCTGCTCTTTTAAAAGAAGGATATTCTCAAAGAAAGATTGCTGAGAAACTAGGAAGATCTTCCAGTACTATTAATCGTGAAATTAAAAAAGGAACCACAACTCAACTAAACTATGATCTATCTACCTATGAACAGTATTTCCCTGAAACTGG
>NZ_FOTI01000022.1 GCF_900114545.1 Halanaerobium salsuginis | reverse complement strand
TGTTCATAGGTAGATAGATCATAGTTTAGTTGAGTTGTGGTTCCTTTTTTAATTTCACGATTAATAGTACTGGAAGATCTTCCTAGTTTCTCAGCAATCTTTCTTTGAGAATATCCTTCTTTTAAAAGAGCAGCAATTTTTCCTCTTTCGTAAGCAGAAAGATGTTTAAAAGTTCTTTGAGTTGTGGTATTATCTTTAGTATGAGCCATAGCTTAAACCTCCATATGATTTTGTTTGGTCACTTATATCATACTAGGTTTTTAGCTATGGTTCTAATTTTTTTGTCTGTTGCATTTGATTTTACAATGAACCTTTAATATTTATTGATAAATAATTTGGTTTTTAACTGGATATTTTTTTCTTTATAGTGTATAATAGCAAAGTATGATTTTTAAAACGGAGCTTTTTATTTCTAATTAATAATATTTTTAGCTTATTGATTAACTGTTTATTAAAAAATAATTATAAAAGCTTGACAAGTTTAATTACCTATGCTAAAATTATAGGTGCTTTTGTGAAAAAGAAAAAATTCTGATTCACATTATTGAATGAGCGAAAGTGGCGGAATTGGCAGACGCGCTAGATTTAGGATCTAGTGGGTAATCCCCGTGTGGGTTCGAGTCCCACCTTTCGCACCATTTTAAAATTCTGTCATTGACCCCGATATTGGCCCGGTGCCAGATCGGGGATTATTAACATATAGAGGGTTTTTTTGAAATTTTTATTTAAATATCAGTTAGGAGGAATATTAATGGAAGTAAAAAAAGAAGTACTTGAAGGAAATAAAATTAAGTTGGAAGTTGAAATAGAAAGTGATAAGGTTGATCAAGCTTTAACTCAAGCATATAAGAAAGTAGTTAAAGATGTATCTATTCCTGGTTTTAGGAAAGGAAAGGCACCTCGTAAAATTATTGAAAATAGATTTGGCAAAGAGGTACTTCATAAAGATGCACTTGATATCTTAATTCCTCAAGGTTACAGTGAAGCTGTAGAAGAAACTGATATCGAACCAGTTGCTCAACCTGATATTGAAGAATTCTATATTGCTGCTGGAGAACCTGCAACTTTTACAGCAATTGTTGAAGTGAAACCAGAAGTTAAACTTGGCGAGTACAAAGAGCTTGGTATTGAAAAAGAAGATGCTGAAGTAGGAGAAGATGAAGTTAATGCTCGTTTAGAAAAAATGCAAAATGAACATAGCCAGCTGGTAAGTTCTGATAGAGAAGAACTACAGGATGGAGATTTTGCAATTATTGATTTCACTGGTTATGTTGATGGTGAAGAATTCCCAGGCGGATCTGCTGAAGAATATAGCTTAGAGATTGGTTCCGGTAGTTTTATCCCTGGTTTTGAAGAACAATTAATTGGTTTAAAAGTTGGTGAAACTAAAAACGTAGAAGTTACTTTCCCGGAAGATTATCATGCTGATGATTTAGCGGGGGCAGATGCTACATTTGATGTAACATTAAAAGAAATAAAAGTCAAAGAAGTTCCAGAGCTTGATAATGACTTTGCTATTGAAGCAAGTGATTACGAAACTATAGATGAACTTAGAGTTAGCATCGAAGAAGAATTAGCAGCTCAAAAAGAAACTAGTGTTGAAAATAATTTTAGAGAAGAATTAATTAAAAAAGCAAGCGAAAATGCTGAAGTAGATATTACTGATACATTAATAGACGAGCAGCTTGATCAAATGTTCCAGAGCCTTTCTCAGTCTATTTCTCAGCAGGGGATGGATGTTGAAACATACTTTAATTATTTAGGTATGGATGAAGCTGGTTGGAGAGAGCAGAATAAAGAAACAGCTGCTGATAGAGCTAAAGAGTTACTAGTTTTAGAAGCAATTGCTGATTTAGAAGAAATTGAAGTGACTGATGAAGAATTAGATGAAGAAATTGATGAAATTGCTGAAATGCACGATCAAGAGCCAGAAAAAATTAAAGCAATTTTCCAAATGCAAGGACAACTTCATCATTTAAAAGAAGATATCAAGCGTCAAAAAACAATTGATTTCTTAATCGAAAATAATTAACCTAAATAAGAAAATGTTAAATACTAACTGTTTTTCTAATTAATTATTGCATATAATTTATACTGAAATAGAAAAGCTAATTTTAAATTCAAGGGGGTTTTTATAATGAGTCTAATTCCAATGGTAGTTGAACAAACAAATCGTGGGGAAAGATCTTATGATATTTATTCGCGTCTATTAAAAGATAGAATTGTATTTTTAGGTTCACCTGTAACAGATGATATTGCAAATGCTGTAGTTGCTCAGCTGCTTTTCTTAGAAGCAGATGATCCTGATAAAGATATCTATTTATATATAAATAGTCCTGGTGGTTCAGTAACTGCTGCTATGGCAATGTATGATACCATGCAGTATATAAAACCAGATGTTGTTACAATTGGTATGGGCCAGGCTGCAAGTGCGGGAGCTCTTTTATTAGCAGCTGGTGCTCCAGGTAAGCGTTATGCTCTGCCTTATGCTAGAGTAATGATTCATCAGCCTGCTGGTGGTGCTCAAGGTAAAGCTACTGATGCTGAAATTCATATTAAAGAATTAATGCGGATTAGAGAACTGCTCAATCAAATTCTCAGTAAGCATACCGGACAGGATGCAGAGAAAATTGCTCAGGATGTAGAAAAAGATTATTTTATGACAGCTGAAGAAGCAGTTGACTATGGCCTGATAGATGAAGTAATTACCCGAAATGATTTAAAAGAAAAGTAATTTTAGCCTGTGAGGTGATAGAATGTTTAAATTTGGAGATCAAGAAGATGGAGAACTAAAATGTTCTTTTTGTGGTAAAAAACAGGATCAGGTGAAGAAACTTGTTGCTGGCCCGGGAGTTTATATTTGTGATGAATGTATCGAGCTCTGTAATGAAATTGTAGAAGAAGAATTTGATGAAGAGCTGGATCTGGAATTTAGCAATGTTCCTAAGCCTAAAGAAATAAAAGATATTCTTGACCAGTATGTAATTGGTCAGGAGAGAGCAAAAAAGTCACTGGCTGTTGCTGTTTATAACCATTATAAAAGAGTCAACTCTAATATGGTTGTTGATGATGTCGAATTACAGAAAAGTAATATTATGATGGTCGGGCCAACTGGCTGTGGTAAAACACTGCTGGCCCAGACTCTGGCCAGAATTCTAGATGTTCCTTTTGCAATTACAGATGCTACTTCTTTAACAGAAGCTGGTTATGTTGGGGAAGATGTTGAAAATATTTTACTTAAGTTAATTCAATCAGCAGATTATGACATCGAAAAAGCTGAAAAAGGAATTATCTATATTGATGAAATTGATAAGATTGCACGTAAGTCTGAAAATACTTCTATAACTAGAGATGTTTCTGGAGAAGGAGTTCAGCAGGCTTTATTAAAAATAATTGAAGGAACAGTTGCCAGTGTACCTCCACAGGGAGGACGTAAACATCCTCATCAAGAGTTTATTCAGATAGATACAACTAATATTTTATTTATTGCTGGGGGGGCTTTCGATGGTCTGGATAAATTAATAAATTCAAGGATTAGCCAGAAAGTTATGGGTTTTGGTGCTGATATAAAATCTAAAGATGAAAGTAAAAATATTGGTGATGTTTTAAAGCATATTCAACCACAAGATTTACTTCATTATGGTTTAATTCCAGAATTTATCGGTAGAATGCCAATTCAGGTTACTCTAGATCAGTTAGAATCTGAAGACATGGTTAGAATTATGCAGGAACCTCGTAATGCTTTAGTAAAACAGTATGAAAAATTCTTTGCAATGGATGAAATAGAGTTAGAATTTACTGAAGAAGCATTGCAGGCGATAGCAGAAAAAGCTTTAGCTAGAAAAACAGGTGCACGTGGACTGCGTTCTGTAGTTGAAAATGCAGTGCTTGATATAATGTATGATTTACCATCACGACCTGAAATAAAAAAATGCATAATTACTAAAGATGTAATTATAGAAAATGCTGATCCTGTTCTTGAGCTTGAAGAAGAAGAGGAAGAAGAAAGCGCCTAAAAGCATTAATATTTAAATAAATGAGTTCTATTAGATTCTGTGTAGGACTAATTTGATTTTCTAGAGAGATAATATTACTCTGATCAGGGTGGTATTATCTCTTTCCTTTTTTTAATATTTTAAAGGTAAAAAGCTAGAAATCGAGAAATACTAATATAAGTAAAATTAATACTGTTAAAAGAGGTGAAGATAATGGCTGAAGTAAATGAAAATGAAAAAATACTAGAATTACCCTTACTTGCTTCACGAGGAGTAATTGTTTTTCCTCATATGGTAATTCCGCTTTTAGTTGGCAGAGACAAGTCTATTGCTGCATTAGAAGAAGCAATGATGGAAGAAAAAAAGATAATTATTGCTGCCCAAAAGGATGAAACAGTTGAGGAACCTGAAATAGAAGATATCTATGGCTTTGGAACTATTGCGGAAGTTAAGCAGTTAGTTAAACTTCCTAATGGAATGATAAAAGTAGTTGTTGAAGGTTTAGAAAGAGCTAAAATAATTAATTTTATTGATACAGAAGAATACTTTTTAACTGAAGTGCAGTCCTGTAAAGAAGAAAAAATAACTGTTGATAAAGATATTAAAGCTTTAATGAGAACAGTTATTAAAGAATTTGAACGTTATATAAAATATAACAGAAATCTTCCTGCTGAAACTATTATGTCAGTTAGTAATATTGAAGATCCAGGTAGACTGGCTGATGTTATTTCTTCTCAGGTGGATTTAAAATATCAAGAATTACAGGAATTACTTGAGGCAACCGATATTGTTGCTCGTCTAGAAAAAATGCTTTCACTGCTGCAGGATGAAATAGAAGTTTTAAAGATAGAGCAAGATATTAATCGTAGAGTTAAGAAGAAAGTTGAAAAAAATCAAAAAGAATATTATTTAAGAGAAAAAATGAAAGTTATTCAAGATGAATTGGATGAAGATAGTGATGCTGCCGCTGAGATTGAGTATTATTATGAGCAGTTGGCAGAATTAAACTTGCCAGAAAAAGTAGCTGAAAAAGTTGAGGAAGAAATTGAAAAACTTGATCGTACCCCTGATATGTCGCCAGAAGCAACTGTAATTCGAAATTATCTTGATTGCATTTTAGATCTTCCCTGGGATAAAAGCAAAGCTGATGAAGTAGATATTAAGAAATCAGAAAAGATACTGGAAGAAAATCATTATGGACTTAAAGATGTTAAAGAAAGAATTCTGGAGTATCTTGCTGTTCGAAAATTAGCTTCTAATAAAAAAAGTCCAATTCTCTGTTTAGTCGGTGCTCCAGGGGTTGGTAAGACTTCTTTGGGAAGGTCAATCGCGAGAGCTTTAAATAGAGATTTTGTCCGTCTTTCACTTGGTGGTGTAAGAGATGAAGCTGAAATTAGAGGTCATCGGAGAACATATATTGGATCTCGTCCTGGCCGAATAATTAATGCTATGCGAGAGGCAGGAACTAAAAACCCTGTTTTCTTACTTGATGAAGTTGATAAAATGAGTTCTGATTTTAGAGGTGATCCAGCTTCTGCACTATTGGAAGTACTTGATCCAGAACAGAATAAAGAGTTTGCTGATCATTATTTAGAAGTTCCGTTTGATCTTTCTCAGGTTCTTTTTGTAACAACAGCCAATGTTATTCATACTATACCAGCACCTCTGCTGGATAGAATGGAATTAATTGAAATACCAGGTTATACAGAAGACGAAAAAATTAAGATTGCAGAAAGACATCTCTTACCAGGTATTTATGAAGATCATGGCCTTGATAGTGATAAATTAAACATTTCAACCAATGCTATTTATAAAGTTATTAGAGAATATACTCGTGAAGCTGGAGTACGTAATTTAGAAAGGCGTCTGGCTGCAATTACCCGTAAAGTTGCTAAAGAGTTTGTAGAAGGAAGAAAAAATAAAGCTTTAGTTGCTGTTAATAGTGTTGAAAAATATCTTGGCTTACCTGATTATGAACATCAAGAAAGTGAACTAGAAGATCGAGTAGGAGTAGCAACTGGACTTGCCTATAATCAAGCAGGTGGAGATATTCTCGATATTGAAGTTGCTGTTGTGCCAGGTAAAGGTGAATTGATTTTAACTGGTTCTTTAGGAGATGTAATGAAAGAATCTGCTCAAGCAGCTTTAAGTTATATCCGTTCAAAACAAAATCAACTTGCTCTTTCTGATGGTTTTTATAAGAAATATGATATTCATATTCATGTTCCACAGGGTGCTGTGCCTAAAGATGGACCTTCAGCTGGGATAACTATTGCAACTGCTCTTGCATCTGCCTTAACTGGACGCAAAGTAAGAGGAGATTATGCGATGACTGGAGAAATTTCTCTGCGAGGTAGAGTTCTGCCAATTGGCGGTTTGAAAACCAAAATTTTGGCTGGTCAGCGAGCTGGAATTAACCATTTTATTATTCCGGCTAAGAATGAAAACAATTATCATGAAATTGATAATGATATTACTAGAGATTTAAATGTTAAATTTGTTTCTCATATGGATGAAGTGATAGATATTCTCTTATTAAAGGATGAAAATAATGCAGATAACTAAAGCAGATTTTTATACAAGTGTTTATAAATACGAAGAATGCCCCCGCTTGCAGCAGCCAGAAATAGCTTTTAGTGGAAGATCAAATGTTGGTAAATCTTCTCTAATTAATCGTATCACAAGGCAAAAAAAATTGGCCAGGACCAGTAATACCCCTGGCCGAACTCAGTGTTTAAATTATTATAATGTTGATGATAAATTTTATTTAGTTGATTTACCTGGCTATGGATTTGCTAATGTTCCTCAAAAAGTTAAGGCTGACTGGGCCGAATTAATTGATACTTATCTTAGATATAGAGAAAACTTAATTGGTATAGTACAGATTATTGATGCTCGTCATAAGCCAACCAAAGATGATAAAATGATGGTAGAATGGTTGCAGGCAAGTGGACTAAGTTTTCTTATAGTGGCTACTAAAGTGGATAAGATATCTAATAATAAAAAAGCTAAGCAGAAGAAGCTAATCTATAAAGAATTAAATTTAGATCAGCTTTCTAATTTTACTTTCTTTTCTGCTCAGACTGGTGATGGAACTCCCCAATTATATAATTATCTTAATTCACTACTTAATTCTTAATTATATTTTTAAAGATAGGTGCTAAAAATGAACTATAGTTATACTGACTATTTTGCTCAAATATACGATGATGTAATGCGGCAAGTCCCGTATAGTTTTTGGTTCAGATATTTAAAAGATCTTTTAAAATATTATAAATCAGAACCAGAGCAAGTACTTGAGTTAGCAGCAGGAACTGGTAATATGACTGTTAATTTAGTTAAACTTAATAAAATTGATCGGGTAATAGCCCTTGATCTATCATCAGCAATGTTAGATAAGTCTATGGAAAATTTTGCTGACAAATTTCCTTATTTTAATAAATTATCAGCTCAAAAAAATAAAACTAAAGCAGTTGTTAAAACTGCTAAACAGCGTCAGGTTGAACTGCTTTTTTTAGAAAAAAATATGAGTAAATTTAAACTGGCTAATAAAGTAGATTTAATAGTATCTTTTTTTGATAGTCTAAATTATTTAACTGAAAAAGATCAGCTAGTTGCCTGTTTTACCAGTGCAGCTGACTCATTATCCAGAGATGGGCTTTTTATCTTTGATATGAATTCTCTAGCAAGAATTAGGACTATTGGTAATCGTTCAATTGTGTTGGAAGGCGAAGACTATACCTGCTTTTGGCAGGATATAGTTTATCCTGAGAATAATTTGTGGCAAGTTAAATTAAAAATATGTCCTGATCATCAAGATATTCCTTGTTTTGAAGAATTACATACTGAACGAGGCTATAAAATTAATACTATTACTTCTTTACTTAAAAAAAGTGGCTTTTCAGCTGTTGATATTTATCAGGCTTTTAGCTTTAGAGAAGGTAGAGATAGTTCTGACCGACTTTATTTCGTAGCTGCTCTGAATAAAAAAAGGCTGACTGAAACACAGACACAATTTAAAAAATATTACTATTTAATTAAGAATTTCTGTGATTATAGCTACTTAAATTTAAAATATAGTTTATAATAAATAAAAACTGCCCTGGAATTTGTGCTTTTAGTAAAAGCAACAAGCTCTTCAGGCAGTTTTTTTATTACTAAATTTAAGTTTAAATTAAATTTAGTCTAATAATTTAATTAATTTTTTATTAACTAAGATTAAGATCGTGTTTTAATTACTTCTTTTAAATGCGACTCTTTATTTTTAGGTCTTCTCCAGATAACTTTTTTAATTAAAGGTAGCAAGTAGTAATCTGCACCTAACACCTGACCTGAGTTAGCAAGACAGGGGAAAGAAGACATGAAAAACCACATGTTACCAGTTCCAGATAAGAAGAAATTAATATTCATTCCAATTGATCCCAGAGCACCTAATACACTTAGAATTCCAAAAGTAAGTGAAATACCAATTGCAAACTCTGACATTACAACAATTCGCTGGAAGAAAAGCGGGAACTGCATAACTACAGCTTCCATGAAAGCCTTATACCAGCCAACTGCATCAGGTCCGATTGGAGATGCTGATGAGCCAGCAACTAGATAATCAGGACTGACCAACCAACCATCTTGTACTTTACCCCAACCACTTAGCAGCCATTGAATACCCAGATAAATTCTGAGAATGACAATGAAAATTGTATGTGATTTTTGAGTAAACTGATCAAAAAATTGAGGAACAAGGCCTTTATGAGAAGCCTGTTCATGAATATATTCATTAATAAAAGAAAATCCTTCTTTAATACCACCGATCCCAACTAGGTAATGGATATTAACTAGATGCTTTAGCAGCATAGCAGGTCTACCTTTAAGAGATAGTCCGGTTACATCAGCTACTGCAAAATCACCACCAATTGAAACCATAACTCCGTGTAGAGCAGCTTCTAAACTTTCTTTTTGGCCTCCAGTTATGGCAGCTGTTACATTTTTAGCAGCACACTCACCAGTCTGCATAGCAGCTTCAACTAAAGCAGGCAAAGTTTTGTTGTCACCCCAGGGAGCAGCAGAGTTATCACCAATTGCATATACTTCTTTATGTTTAGGAATTTGGAGATATTCATTTACAATTAAACGATCACAGTTATCTTTTTCCAGATCAAGTCCTTCAACTAAAGCAGCACCTTTAACACCACAAGTCCAGATAACTGTTCTGGTTGCTATATTTTCTACCAGATCATTATCTCCTTTAAGAACAATTCCAGCTGGATTAACTTCTGTAACAAAAGCGCCAGTTTTGACGTCAACATTATGTTTTCGTAAATAAGCATCAGCTTTAGCAACCATATCATCATTTAGATTAGGTAAGATTTGTTCTAATCCTTCCACTAAGTAAAGATCAATATCCTTTTGTGGAATACCATAAGCTTTAGCTAAATCTTTAAACCAGCTAATTAGTTCGCCAACCATTTCAACACCAGTAAAACCAGCTCCAGTAACTACAAAAGATAATAATTCTCTTCTTTTAGCTGGATCAGTCTCAAATTGAGCTTCCTGAAACATCTGTTTAATATGCTCATTTATTTCTTTAGCATCTTCAATTGACCAGAGAGTAAAAGCATTTTCTTTAACTCCATTTACTCCATAGTCAGCTGGTTGACTACCAGAACCAAGAATCAGGTAATCATAGCTGTATTCATGTTTCTGAGAAAAAAGCTTTTTGCCATCGAAATCCACCTCAGTAATTTCGTCCTGAATTACGTTAACTTTAGTACTTTCAAAAAGTCTTTGAAGACTAACCTCTAGATCTTCAGGCAAGACTCTATTGCCAGCAACTTCGTGTAATTCAGTTATTAAATTGTGGGTACTTCCCTTATTAATTAAAGTAATCTCTATTTCCTTATGCTTTTTTGCCAGCCGGGCCAATTTTTTGGCAGCAGAAACACCTCCATAGCCAGCTCCCAGAATCACAACATGTCTGCGCATAAATTTTCCTCCTCATTTAATTTCTAGCTAAAAATTAAAATAATGTAGTTATTTTTTTCACACTTCAATTATAGCATATTAAAAATAAATTGCAAATACTTTAGTTAATTACTCGGGAATATTTACTTTGCAATTTATGGTATTTGTGATAAAATATAAGTGATTTACCCGAGATTTAGGCTATGATAGTTTTTTAGTGATCTTTCAATTTATTTTTAGGAAGTGATATTTTGTTTAAACAGAAATATATTTATATTTTAGTAATATTATTAGGAGCAGTTTTTTTATTAGTTGGCTGTTCAAATCAAAATAAAAAATTACCAGAAGCAAAAGATAGTGCTTTTTTAATGGATACTTTAGTTCAGATGAAAGCTTATGGAGAAAATGCAGAAGCTGCTGTTGCGGAAAGTATGGATAGAATTAAGTTTTTAGAGGATTTAATGAGTCCTACAATTGAGAGCAGTGAAGTCTATCAGTTAAATAATAATCCTGAGCAAAAAGTTAAGCTTTCTCCTGAAACAGAAATTGTCCTGGAAAAAGCTCTTTATTATGCTAAATTGACTGGTGGTAAATTTGATCCTACAGTTGGTGCTTTAGTTGATTTATGGGGGATTGGAACAGAAAATGCTCGTGTGCCAGATCAGATAGAGATTGAAGCAGCTTTAGATAGTATAGGGTATCAGTATTTAACAATTGATGATAATCATCAGGCAGAGATTAAAAAAGCAGGAGTTAAGATTGATCTGGGGGGAATTGCTAAAGGTTTTGCAGCTGATCAGGTCAAAAAAATTGTTGAAAAACATAATGTTAAAAGTGCATTTGTAAATTTAGGTGGAAATGTTTTAGTTATTGGAAGTAAAGCAGATGGTTCGAAGTGGAGAATTGGGATTCAAGACCCTCGTAAAGATAGAGGTAATGTAATGGCAATTATTGAAACTACTGATCAAACTATTGTTACTTCAGGTAATTATGAACGTTATTTTATTAAAGATGGTAAATTATATCATCATATTCTTGATCCAGCGACTGGTTATCCAGCAGAGAGCCATCTTTTAAGTGCAAGTATAGTTAGCAATAGTTCATTTGATGCTGATGCGCTTTCAACAGCTGTTTATATTATGGGAGTTAAAGCTGGACTGAAGTTTATTGAAAATTTACCAGGAGTAGAAGCAATGTTTATTACTGATGAACTTAATGTTTATCTTAGTTCTGGGTTAAAAAATAAAGTAGAAATCACCAGTCAGGATTTTAATCTCATTGAAGGTGGAAATTGAAGGTGAAAAATTTGCTAATTGAAGATCGATTTTATAAAAAAATTGTAACCGAATTAAACGAAAATATCTACCTGCAAACTAATTCTAAAAAACGAATAATTAATGAAGCAGTTGCTGACTTAATAGCTGGTGGTGGCAAAAAGCTGCGTCCGTTTTTAATGTTCCTGGCAGCAAGTTTTGGTGATTATGATAAAGAGATCTTATTAGACTTAGGTACGGGAATTGAAATTATGCATATGGCATCGCTTGTTCATGATGATATTATAGATGATGCCGATTTAAGGCGCGGCAAGCAAACTGCCCAAAAAAGATTTGGGAAAAAGGAAGCTGTATTTATTGGCGACTTTTTATTATCAAAAACTTTTGCAATATTCTTTGATCATCTGGATAAAAAAACTTTGAGCAAAATGAATAAAAATGTAAGATTACTCTGTGAGGGAGAAATTGAACAAGCTGAAAAAAAATTCAATTTTACAATAAATAGAAGAGATTATTATCGGAGAATTAGACATAAAACAGCCTTACTTTTTGCATTAAGTAGTTATATAGGTGCTTATGCTAGCGATATTAGGGGAAAAAAATTAAATATTTTATATAAATTAGGGCTGGAAATGGGAATGGCATTCCAAATTCAGGATGATTTGCTTGATTTTATTGGAGAAGAGTCTGCAGCCGGCAAAAAATTGGCCCAGGATTTACAAACAGGTGTAATTACTTTACCAGTAATCTTATTATTTGAAAAAAAGGAATATCGAGCTAAGTATAACTCTTGTTTAGAGTTTAATCAGCATGCTAGACAATCTAATAACAATCAATTAAATGAAAAGAAAAATATTCTGGATCAAGATTTGCTAGATAATATTTTACTTGATGTTAAAAAAGCCGATTGTCTTAAGGAAAGTAAAGTTATTCTAGAAAAATTTATTCAGCGGATTAATAAATATTTAAACCAATTACCAGATAATAAATATAAACAAAAACTAAAAAAATTAATTAAAATGCAGACAAAAAGAAAATTTTAACCCATAACTGTTATTTTTTTGCAAATTTTATAATAATGTTATAAAATTAATTATAATAAAAGTAGTTTAACATTATAAATATTTATTTTTAGCAAAGGAGGAGATAAATGGATAATGTTTCGCTCGCCTTTTTGCTAACTCTATTGGCTGGGTTATCAACTGGCATAGGAAGTTTAATTGCATTTTTCAGTAAAAGAACAAATGCTGCTTTTTTGTCAATATCACTTGGCTTTTCAGCAGGGGTAATGGTTTATGTTTCTTTTGTAGAAATTTTGGCTAAAGCTCAAGAGGCTTTGGTTTCATTTTATGGGACTCAAAAAGGTGAAACTTTTACAGTGCTAGCTTTTTTTGCTGGTATTATTTTAATTGCTATTATTGATAAGCTAGTTCCTGATTATGAAAATCCACATGAACCAAGACTTGAAAGTGATTTAGAACATTTAAAGTCAGAAACAGTTTCTACCAGTAACCTTGAAAGAATGGGTATTTTTTCGGCTTTTGCTATTGCTATCCATAATTTTCCAGAAGGGTTAGCTACTTTTGCGGCAGCTCTAAGTGATCCAGCTTTAGGTTTATCAATAGCTGTAGCAATTGCTATTCATAATATTCCAGAAGGAATCTCTGTTTCTGTACCAATTTTTTATGCTACTGGAAGTAAAAGAAAAGCAATGCTATATTCTTTTTTATCTGGTTTAGCTGAGCCAGTTGGTGCATTATTAGGCTACTTTCTTTTGCGTTCTTTATTCAATGATTTTGTCTTTGGAATTTTATTTGCCGTAGTTGCCGGGATAATGATTTATATCTCAATTGACGAGCTTTTGCCTACAGCAAGAAAATATGGTCGTGAACATCAAGAAATCTATGGTTTTATAGCTGGAATGGCTGTTATGGCAATTAGTTTGATTTTATTTTAAGAGATTAAAATTATTTTTAAAAAATTAGATAAATTGGACGTATAATTAGTTAGAAATGAAATTTGGGTTTTATTTTAAAGCTAGAAATTCATTTATTTTTTAAGAAATATTTTCTGAAAAAAGCGACTAGTTTTACAAATACTTAACTTACTTTAATTTATAAAAGATTAGTAATTATTTAATCAGTCAGAATTAGGGAGGTTATTATGAAAAAAAAGGGGAATTTAAATTTATCATTTTCAATTAAAACAAAATTATATTTTTTAAGTATTTTACTGATTTTGGGACTAATTATTGTTGGTTTAATAGGTTATAATCAGATTGGAAATTTAGGCCAGGCAATTTTAGAATATGATGAAAACTTCTTACCAACTTTTAATTAGGTTTGGTCCCAAAAAGCCTAAATAAATTTCTTTAATATACAAATAATAACAATTAAATATTCTTTTATCATCTTGAAATCAATTTAATTAATCCGCCATAATCCTTTAGATGGCAGGCTTTCTTTGATATAATTAAGTTAAGAAATCAAAGAAAGGATGATAAAATGTTTGTTCCCAACAGTCACCAGCAGTTAAGTCTTTACGATTCATTTAAAGATTTACCCAAATATCTGCAGGAATATCTTTTGAATTCCTGGGCTCATACTTTCCAGGAAGTTATCTTTCCTGCAATTGAAGAAGAACGCTTTGCAGTACTCTACAGTGATAAAGGTTCTAGACCTAATACTCCTGTTAACATAATTATCAGCTCACTTGTGATTAAAGAACTCTTTAATCTAACTGACGAAAGATTAATTGCAAATGTTCATCTGAGCATGGAATATCAGTATGCTTTAAGATTGACCAGCGAAAAAAGGCCTCCCATCTCTAAAAATACTTTCAGTAATTTTAGAGAGCGGGTAACAGACTATTACAAAGAAACAGGTATAGATCTAATCCAGCAGGAAGTAGAATCTTTGGCTGATTTAATTAGAGAGCATCTTGAAATCGAAGGTAACAGAGCAAGAATTGACTCTTTTATGGTTTCTTCCTCTGCCAGAGAATTATCAAGAATAGAACTGGTCTATGCTGTTAATACTAAATTCATCAAAATGCTTTCTAAATCATCTAAAGACCTTATCCCTGAAGGACTGGAAGTCTATCTTGAAGAGTCCCACAGAAACGATGTCATCTACCGTACCAAAAATGACGAAACTAAATCTAAGCTCCAAAAGCTTTTAGAAGATGCTAAAACTCTTTATGATACAGCAGTTAATGCTGGTAAAGAAGTTACTAATACCGAAGAGTTTATGCTTCTAAAAAGAATGCTTGGAGAACAGACAGATCATGATGACGATGATTTTGATGACCTTGATCCTGATAATATTGAAGCTAAAGATGGTACAGAATTAGGATCTGATATTCTGCAAAATCCCAGTGATCCTGATGCGACCTTCAGACAGAAATATGAAGCTAATATTGGGTACACAGCTAATGTAGTTGAATTTTTTGATGGTGATAATTCTGTAATTAAAAGCTATGATTTTAAACTAAATATCTATGCTGACCAGAGTTTTAGTGCTGATACTTTAGATAAATTAATTAATGATCCTGCAGTTAAAGATAATCCAGAAAATCCATTTAAACTTTTTATGGATGGTGCTTACTACAGCTATGATCTGGCCAAAAAAGCTATTGAAGCTGGTATCAAATACATGCCTGGTGAATTAATGGGTAAAAAACCTGCTGCTAACAAAATGACTGTTTATGAAAACTTTGATCTTGATTCTGACTATGAAAATATTCTAAACTGTGCCAATGATATTAAACCTGACTATCAGGAAAAAAACAGTGACAAAAACTCATTTTATGCTATCTTTGATAAGGAAAAATGTACTGACTGCAGTCTGAAATCAGAATGCAGAATTAAAGCCAAGAAAAAACATAACTCAATCAATTTTACTGAAAAACAATATGAAACAGGGAAACTCAGAAAAACAATGGGTGAAAAAGAATATATTAAAGAATGCAATCAGAGAGCTGGTGTAGAAGGACTACCTTCTGTCTTCAGACGCAAATACAATGTCGATGATATGCCTATCAGGGGTGAAGTGTGTCAAAAAATATGGTTCGGCTTTAAAGTTGCAGCAGCAAACTTCAAAAAGCTGCTGAAAGGATTAAAACCAGCCACCCCATAGTTCAGGAAGATCTTTTTCACACTATATAATTTTATTTTTACTGAGTAATTTAAATTTTAAGGTGCAAAACTCTAAATATTTTTAAATTAAGGATATTTATTTAGGCTTTTTGGGACCAAACCTTAATTATCTTTTAAATGCTGATCGAGATCTGCAGCAGGCTAAAGTAGCTTTAATGACTGCAATGGATGAAAATAATAGTAATCGACTCGAAGAATTAAAAAATAATTTTGATGAAAATATGCAGCAAACATGGGATAGATTTAATAAGTATACCGCTACAGAAGTATTATCTGCTAATGAAGCTGAGTGGCGCAGTCAATTTCCTGCTTTATTTCAATCATTTGAGACAATAACTAATTCTATCTGGAGTAATATTCAAGCTGGCAATTATGATCAGGCATATAGTCTTTTTGAAGAAGAAAAAAATAGATTTGAAGCCGTTAGAGGAAATTTAAATAATATCCAGGAGTTATATATGTCATCAACAACTGAATTACATGATGAATCTTTTGCTGGTATAGATAATGCAAATCGTCAGTTAGTTTTAACAGTTATTATATTTGTTTTAATTGCTATTTTAATTTCCTTTATTATTGTATTTAGTGTAAATAAAGGAATTAAAGCAGCTTCACAATTTGTTAATAAAATTGCTGAAGGTAAAATAAATGCTCAAATAGACAGCAAATATTTAGAAAAGAAAGATGAAATTGGACAGTTGACTTCTGATATGGATAGAATGAGGACAAATATTTTAGATTTAATTAGTAAAATTGCTGATATTGCCTCTGAAGTATCAGCAGCTAGTGAAGAATTATCAGCATCAAGTGAAGAAATATCTGCTTCAGCAGAAGAAGTTGGTAAGGCTG
Organism: Halanaerobium salsuginis; assembly: GCF_900114545.1. GTDB lineage: Bacteria > Bacillota > Halanaerobiia > Halanaerobiales > Halanaerobiaceae > Halanaerobium > Halanaerobium salsuginis. Next base: position 32,537 of record NZ_FOTI01000022.1, on the reverse strand, counting down.
TTCAGGAAGTTGCTTCGGGAGCAGAAGAACAGTCAGCTCAAGTTGATGAAACTAAAACAAGTATTGATAGTTTAATTAATGAAGTCAAAAATATTGAAGACAAGTCAGTTCAGATGAATGAACAGGCTGATCAAGTTATAAGTGATCTTGATACTGGAAATAAATCTATTAATAATTCAATTGATCAGGTCAGGCGAGTTAAGAATCAAACTGTCACAGTAACTGAACAAATTCATGAATTGGGAAATCTTTCAGAAAAAATTGGTGATATAGTAGAACTGATTAACGGAATATCTTCACAAACCAATTTGTTAGCTTTAAATGCAGCAATAGAAGCTGCTCGGGCTGGCGAAGCTGGTCGAGGATTTAGTGTAGTAGCAGATGAAATTAGACAGTTAGCTGAAGAGTCTTCAACTGCAACTGAACAGATTGCTTCATTAATTAATCAAATTCAGGCAGGTGTTCAAACCACAGTTTCTCAGGTTGATGAAACAAGTACTTCAGTTGATAATAGTGTAGATGTAATTAAATCAACCGAAGCATCTTTCATTGAAATTAATCAGGCAATGGATAATTTAGTTACTTATATTGAGGAAATAGCAGAGGAATCAAAACGGATGGATAAAAATAGTGATTTTGTTAAAGCCTCAATTTCAGAAATCGCCGCTGTAAGCCAGGAGGCTTCCAGAAATGCAGAGTCTGTAGCTGCAGCTTCTGCAGAACAGAGCTCTTCTACCAGAGAAATAGTAACTGCTTCTACTGACCTGGCAGTAATGGCAGAAAAGCTCTCTAATACAGTAGAAAAATTTGAAATTTAATCTAAATTAGTTTATAATGTTAAAGTGTCCGTAAAAGGGGTCATAGCTCAGCTGGATAGAGCAACAGATTCCTAATCTGTAGGCCGGCGGTTCAAATCCGCCTGACCCCACCATCTATAATGCTTGATATTTCAATGAAGATGCTTAAAGCCCGCCGTTTATTCGGTCGGGCTTTTTTCGTTTTTGTAGCTATATTTTTTGATTATTATTTAAGCAGTTAACTATAAGTTTAATTTAAACTTGCAATTATTAAAATATAATGTAAAATAGTATTATAATATATAATTTATATTTAATTAATTAGTTAAATTCTGAGGCAAATTTATTTGCTTTAATTTTTGCGAACCTTGATAAATGCAGTTATATCATATTTGGTCAGGATGGTCAAAGTCGCGGCATTTAGCTAAAAATAACTATTTTTGCAGTCAAAAATCCTAAATTTTAGCCGAATAAATTTCTAGCCGAATAGTTGTGATGACTGTTATAGCGATAAGGTTGATCAAAAACGGGTCTAATGACTAAATCCACTACAACAAGGATTGAAACATCAACCTTCAAAACCAGCTTATCTGGAAAGAATATTGTCTAATGACTAAATCCACTACAACAAGGATTGAAACATTTCTGGCCCGGTCATCGGTTTTCTCCTTCTCTTTGTCTAATGACTAAATCCACTACAACAAGGATTGAAACTTGAAAGCCTGAGCATAAAAAGTAAGTGCAGGCGTTGGTCTAATGACTAAATCCACTACAACAAGGATTGAAACATAATATATTTATCCGGCTCATCGATTTGTATTTCTTTGTCTAATGACTAAATCCACTACAACAAGGATTGAAACACCATGGCTTCAACAATAAGCTCAGTAAGAGTATTCGTCTAATGACTAAATCCACTACAACAAGGATTGAAACATACTGACTCTAATTTCAATATAGCTGAATATATGGTCTAATGACTAAATCCACTACAACAAGGATTGAAACAGTTTCCGAAAGAGAGCGATATGGATACCGAGCAGAGTCTAATGACTAAATCCACTACAACAAGGATTGAAACATATCAGGGAAACATCTTCTGAAGCTTGGTTAAATTAGTCTAATGACTAAATCCACTACAACAAGGATTGAAACCTCCATGGTCTGGCGATGTCTGGCAAAACGATATAGTCTAATGACTAAATCCACTACAACAAGGATTGAAACTTTTTCTTCAAATATTTCTTAAAGCTTTCGGCGTCAACGTCTAATGACTAAATCCACTACAACAAGGATTGAAACACTTAAATTTAAACGGCAGCGGTGGCGGCGGATTAAGTCTAATGACTAAATCCACTACAACAAGGATTGAAACAGCAATAGACTATTTTAAGTAAATCATTTGAAATTTTGTCTAATGACTAAATCCACTACAACAAGGATTGAAACTTATTGTCATAAGTGAAACTGACCTTAATTCCAATTGTCTAATGACTAAATCCACTACAACAAGGATTGAAACAAAAATTGGAAATAGAAATTAAAAGGAGATGTTAATGTCTAATGACTAAATCCACTACAACAAGGATTGAAACATGTAGACATAGCAGGTTTACCACCATCTATATATAGGTCTAATGACTAAATCCACTACAACAAGGATTGAAACCTGTTTTCTTCCTCTTCTTCATCATCTTTCTGATCGTGTCTAATGACTAAATCCACTACAACAAGGATTGAAACACATTTCTCATTTTCGCCCTCCCAATAATCATAAGGTCTAATGACTAAATCCACTACAACAAGGATTGAAACTATAACAAAATATCTTGATAATTATATAACAGGTTGGTATAATATAATTATTATTAATTTGTATAATATAATTTTAATAATTTAAAGTTATAGATATTGTAAGCTCAGCTTTTAAAGTTGGGCTTTTTCTGTTTGATTTACTATAATTTTTAATTATTAAAATCGGTATTTTAATTAGGAGGTGAGCGGAATATTAAGTAAAATATCTCATTTACTTAGGCCTAAAAGATCAATTCGCAGTCGGATAATTAGTATTTTTATTATAATAATTATTATTCTTAATATAGTGTTTTTCTTTTCCTTTATCAGACGAGATCAAGAAATAAAAATTTATCAAAATAATGTTGACATCAATTTTAAACTAAATCGTCTTTCTTTAGAGATTACAGAAAATTCTCGTCATTTTGATCTTTTATTCCAGGAAAGAAACTCAGAAAATAAGTTAATTTATCAAAATTCAAGAAAAAAAATAGATAATTTAATGGCAGAAATTAAACCAGAAATTAACCGAGATTCAAAAAGTAGAACCTTTTATCGTAATTTAAATAATATGTTGCTTTATCATGATAGGTTGGTTAATGAGCTTTTATCAAATCAGATATTTAATCAATCAACTTACAATAAGCTAACCAAACTTGATATTTTATATTCCTATATGAACAGTCATACTCAAAATTTAATTAATTCTTATTTAGCTTATCATAGTAAGAATTATGTTAATTTATTAGTAGATACTCAAAATAGGTCTAAAACGATATATGCAATTGTAATTTTAATTAGTATAGCTGTTTTTGCATTTGCAGTTTTAATGTCTAATAATGTCTTAAAAGCTATTGACAAGTTATCAACTTCAGCAAAATATCTTTCCCTGGGCCATTGGGAAATTAGTGATATTAAAGAAATAAATTATCGAGAATTAAATATATTGGGACAGACTTTTAATTTAATGAAAAAAAATATTAGAAATTATATTCAAGAACTTAAAGAAAAATCTGAATTGGAGAATAAACTTAATCAGGAGAAAATGGAGAACATAGAAAAAGAAAGACTTTTAAAAGAGTCTCAATTATTGAATCTACAAATGCAGATGGATCCCCATTTTTTATTTAATACTTTAAATACAGTTTCTCGAACAGCTATGTTTGAAGATGCTTTTGCAACTCAAAAGTTAATTGTCGCGATATCTAAAATTATGCGTTATAATCTTGACCATAAAGGAAAAATGGTTTTATTAAAAGAAGAACTAGCAGCTTTGCGTGCTTATTTAACTATTCAAGAAACTCGATTTAAAGAACAGATGAATTTTGAAATAAAAACCACTGGTGATATTTCCGAAATAAAAATACCTCCAATGATTATTCAACCTTTAGTTGAAAATTCAATAATTCATGGTTTATCAGATACAGATCTTAATGGTTATGTTTTAATAGATATAATAAGAAAAGCAGAAAAAGTTGAAATAATAGTCAAAGATAATGGTAAAGGGATTAATCAAGAAAGATTAACAGAAATTTTAGCAAGCAAAGTTGCTCTTAAACCTGCTCAAATAAATAGTAAGCGTAAAAACAGTCTTGGTTTATTAAATGTAAAAAAAAGATTAGAACTCTATTATGGTGAAGATATTTTAAAAATAAAAACTAAGGTTAACCAGGGGACAGAAATTAAAATTTCAATCCCTGTTATTAAGGAGTGATTCAATGATTAAAGTATTAGTAGCTGAAGATGAGCATTTAGAAAGAAAAGCGATAAAATTTTATTTAAATAAGTTTTATGCTGATGAAATAATCTTAAGTGCAGAAGTTTCAAACGGTCAGGAAGCTTTTTTTCAAGCATTAGAAAAAGAAGTTGATCTTGTCTTAATGGACATAAAAATGCCTAAAATAACTGGGTTGGAAGCTGCAGAAAAACTAAAAAAAGAAAATCCTGAACTAGAAATAATTATCTTAACTGCTCACAGTGAGTTTGAATATGCTCGTAAATCAATTCAAATTGGGGTAAGTGATTATTTAGTTAAACCATATCTTGAAGAAGATTTCAAAAAAGTTATTAATAAAAGTTTAACTAAAATTAAAAATAAAAGCAGAGAAAAATTAAGGCAGCAGAGATTAATCAATCGCTTGCAAAAAATAACACCTATTTTAGAAAAAGAGATTATTTTAAATGTGGTATATAATACTGAATCTTCGCTGGATAAATTTCTTGAACATAAGCAATTATTGGGGATTAAAAGCAATAAATATATGTTTTTAACTTTAAATTCTTCTAATCTAGAAAAAATAGATCAGCAGTTTTTTGCTAAATATAAACAAAAATTGAAACAGTTTATTCCGGGACTTATTTCTCATAATGGTCTGCAGAACATAATTTTCTTACTAATTGACAGTGATTTAGCAAAAAAAGTTAATTCTTCTAAATTTGAAGAACTGGTCAAAGAAATGAAAATAGAATTTAAAGAAAAATATCACGATGATTTAAATTTAATTTATAGTGATATTGATGATAATTATCATAATATAAATGAAATCTATAATCAGACAAGGTCACAAATAGAAGATGATGAATTAAGTATTAACTCTTATCCTTATCAGACTGAAAAGAAAATATTTGCCCGTCTGGTAGATAAAAATATAACTGGTGTTTTAGATGAATTTAAATATATATTTGATTATTTAAATAAACATAATAAGCTTGCAGGTATTAAAGACTTCTTAAAAAGGTTTTTAGTTTTTCTAAATAGACGTTTAATGGAATATTATGATCAGGAAAAATCATTTTTGAAAATGAAAAAATTAGAAACAGAAATTAATCTAATTGATAACCCAACAGGTTTAAAAATTTATTTTGAAAATATACTTAAAGATTTAGTAGAAGATTTACGTGATAACGAAAGTGATGAAAAAGTAGAAGTAATTGAAACAGTTAAAGAATATATTAAAGAAAATTATCAAGAAGATATTAGTCTGGAAGAGGTAGCAGAATATATTTCATTTAGCAAATATTACTTAAGTAAATTATTTAAAGAAGTGGAAGGAATTAATTATAAAGATTATTTAATTAAAATCAGAATGGAAAATGCAAAGAAACTCTTAAAAAATGGAAGTAAAATAAAAGTAGTTGCTGCTAAGGTTGGTTATTCTGACCGGAATTACTTTAGCAGAGCTTTTAAGAAATATACGGGGTTTTCTCCTGGAAAATTTAAATAATGACCGATTTAGCTTTAATATTCTGAAAACAAGCAAAGAAGTGAATAAGATAACAAGTTTATCTATAGTATTCAGAATAAATAATTGTTAAAATTAGATTAGAAAAAATTTAAGGGGGACAAAAAATGAAAAAAGTTTTTGCTTTAGTTTTAGTTAGTTTATTAGTTTTTACTTTTGGTGTTTCTGCTCAGGAAATGACATTACGTTTCGCAGATAATCAACCAGAAGGTTATCCAACAGTCGTAGGGGCTAAAGAATTTGCCAGACTAGTTGAAGAAAGAACTGATGGTAGAATTAAAATTGAAGTTTATGCTGGTGGTATTTTAGGTGACGAAAGTTCTACAATTGAACAAGTTCAATTTGGAGCTGTTGATTTTGTAAGAACATCTATTACTCCAATGGCAAACTTTGAACCAGCTTTGAACGTTTTATCATTACCTTACCTTTATCCAAGTGAAGAATATATGTTCCAAGTTTTATTTAGTGATGTTGGCGAAGGTGTACTTGATGGGCTAAAAAATGCTGGTATCGTAGGTTTAACCTGGTATGATTCTGGTGCGCGTAGTTTTTATACAGCTGATAGAAAAGTTACCAGTCCTGATGATTTAAAAGGTTTAAGAATTAGAGTTCAGGAAAGTCAGTTAATGATGGATATGGTTGAAGCTTTAGGTGCTTCTCCTACTCCTATTGCCTGGGGTGAAGTTTATAGTGCACTACAAACTGGTGTAGTTGATGCAGCAGAAAATAACTTCCCTGGCTGGTACTATAATAGTCATCACGAAGTTGCGCCTCATTTTGTAGTTGACGAACACAACAGAATTCCTGAGTTAATCATTATGAGTAAGATTACCTGGGATAGATTAAGTTCTGAAGATCAAGCAATAATTAAACAGGCTGCTGTAGACTCTACTAAAGTACAGAGACAGGCCTGGGATGAAAGAACTGAAGAAGCTAAGAAACTAGCTGTTGAAGAGGGAGCAGATATTACTTATTTAGATGCTGAGCAAAAACAGGCATTCCAGGATAAAGTAATGGATCTCTATCCTGATTACAGTGAAGGTTATGAAGACTTATTAAATAGTATTTTGAATTTTGAAATGGAAGAGTAATTTTTAATAGAATAAATATTTTTAATGAGGGTGGAAGTTAATTTATGCTTCCACCCTTTAAAAAGGGTGAAATTTATGCAAGCAAAAAAAAGCCAGGGAAAATTTAAATCATTACTTGATTTATCAGAAGAAATTATTAGTTATTTAGCAATGCTTTTTTTAGTTATTATGATTTTAATAGTAAGTACAACAGTTTTTACACGGTATCTTTTTAATTTTACTTTTCGCTGGTCTGATGAAGTAGCGTTATTAATGATGATCTGGTTTGGTTTTTTAGGTATGGCATTGGGAGTTAAACAATCTGTTCACTTAAGTATTGAATTTTTTATGAGTTTAGTACCAGATAAATATCAAACTTTTATTTATCGGATTTCTAATGTTTTAGTTGGTACTTTTGGATGGTATTTATTCAAATATGGTTGGCAGCTATATGAGAGAACAAAGGCAACTAGATTACCAGCAACTCAATGGTCTAGAGGTCTTTTGTTTATAACTTTACCAATCGCCGGAGCACTTATTTTGATTTATTCTGTTTTCCAATTTTTTGGGGTTTTAGAAAACAAATCAATTATTGTTGATGAACCAGATACAGAAGCAGTTAAGGAGGAAATGTAATGAATCCAGCAGTCATATTACTATTAGGTTCTTTTTTATTCATGCTATTTATACGTATTCCAATTGCTTTTAGTCTTGGTTTATCAACTATGATTACTGCACTTTATTTAAATCTGCCTCCTATGGTGGTAGTTCAGCAAATGGTAAGTGGAATAAATTCTTTTTCTTTGATGGCAATTCCATTTTTTATTATAGCAGGCGAAATCATGGGTCAAGGTGGTATTTCTGATCGTTTAATCAAATTTTCTAATGTTATAATTGGCTGGATGCGTGGTGGCCTAGCTATGGTAAATATTTTAGCCAGTATGTTTTTTGGTGGTATTTCTGGGTCTTCAGTAGCTGATGTATCTTCTATTGGTTCAATAATGATTCCAATGATGGAGCAGAAAGGTTATGACAAAGATTATTCAATTAATGTTACAATTACTTCTTCTGTGCAGGGGATTATTATTCCTCCCAGTCATAATATGATTATTTATGCCTTAGCAGCTGGAGGAGGAATTTCTGTAGCTAAATTATTTTTAGCTGGAATAGTGCCTGGAGTTACGTTAGGTATTGCTCTGATGATTTTAAGCTATTTTATTGCTGCCAAAAGAAATTATCCCCGGGAAGAAAAAGTAAGTTTTAAAGAAGCACTAAGAATAACTAGAGATAGTTTGTTAGGGCTTTTAACTGCTGTAATAATTATTGGTGGAGTTACCACTGGTATTTTTACTGCAACTGAATCAGCCGCTATTGCAGCTGTATATGCTTTTATAATAACTTTTTTTGTTTATCGGGATATTCCATTGAAAAAGTTTATTGATATTTTACGTAATTCCTTAAGTACTTTAGCAATGGTGGTAGCTATTATTGCTACTTCAAGTGCTTTTGCCTGGATGATGTCTTATCTACAGGTTCCTAAAATGATTACTGATGGATTACTGCATCTTTCAGATAATCCAGTAGTTATTTTGTTGATTGTTAATCTTGTTTTATTATTTTTGGGAACAATTATGGATATGGCACCATTAATTTTAATTGCTACACCTATTTTATTACCAGTTGTTACAAGTGTTGGTATGAATCCAATAACTTTTGGGGTTGTAATGATGCTAAATCTGGGAGTTGGTCTTTTAACTCCTCCAGTTGGTTCAACACTTTTTGTTGGATGTTCTATTGGAAATGCTCCAATTGAAAAAATAGCTAAGTCACTGATGCCATTTTATATTGTGCTTGTAATAATGGTTTTACTGCTAACTTTTGTACCAGGTCTAACTCTCTGGTTACCGAAACTTTTAATGGGTTAACTCTGAGTTTATTATATTTTAAAATAGAAAAATGTATTTTTTAGGCTAGCTCTAAAATAAATATTTGTTAATTATACTTTCAGTTCAATTAATTTATTTAAATAAATTAATTGGCTGAAAGTATTTTTTTTATTAGCTTAATTTATATATTAGTTTGCTTACTTACTATAAGTTATTAAAATTATTTTATTAACTAGTTATTTTACAGATTACTTTTTTTATGATAAAACTTAATTATATTTGCAGTAGCTTAATAAATAGCTAATTTGTCAGCAGTTGAAAGGAGAAAAAATGATAGAAAATAAAGTAAAATTAATTTATAATCCAGAAGCTGGTAATAAAAAATTTTCTAATTATCTAGATTTATTTCGCAAAAAATTTAGAGAAGAAAATTATTTAGTTGATGCATATCGGACAATGGGGACAGATGATTGGGAGCAGGCAGCAGCAAATTTAAGCAAAGAAAATTATCAGGCAGTTTTTATAGCGGGAGGAGATGGTTCAGTAAATAAAATATTAAATGTATTAATGAAAAAAGAAATTAAACTTCCACTAGGAATTATTCCAGCTGGTACAGCCAATGATTTTGCTACTTACCTGGGAATGAGTCCTGATATTGAAAAATGTATAACTCAATTATTAACTCAAAAAATTAAGACTATAGATATTGGTAAAGTAAATGAAAGTTATTTTATTAATGCCTGTCTGGGTGGAAGTATTTCGGCACTGTCTAGTAAAATAAATGATAAACTAAAAAATAGTTTAGGCAAAACAGCCTATTATTTAAAAGGATTAAGCGAACTGCCTGGTTTAAAAACATCTAAAATAAGAATAAAAACATCAAACAATGAAATCACTGCTGATTTGTTGGCTTTCTTTATCTTTAACAGTAAGGGTATTGGTGGATTTAAAAACATAGCTCATAAGGCAGAAATTAATGATGGTTTATTTGACTTAGTTGCAATTAAACAATCTAATTTTTTAAGTATTTCTGCAGCAGGAATTAAACTAATGCAGGCTAAAAGTGCTGATAATGATAATCTTATCTATTTGCAAGATGAATTATTTGAGATTGAAAGTCTAGGTGAGCTTAATTTTAATAAAGCAGACATTGATGGTGAAGAAGGACCAACTTTACCCTTGAAAATAGAAGTTATTAAATCTGGCTTGCAAGTATTTACAGCTTAAAAATAATTTTATAAATAGTTTGACAAATCAGAATAGAGAGAGTATTATATTATTAAACCGGTAGATACCGGTATTATAATATAATATAAAAATCAATTTATATCTTTAAATAAAAATATCGGTTTAAGAGGTGATTGTTTTGCAAAATTATTCTTATTTAGAAATTATGAAACAATTAAAAAACAGAATTGAAAAAAATATTTATCAATATAATGAAAAAATACCATCAGAAAGAAATTTAACAGCTGAATTTTCGGTCAGTAGAACCACTATTAGAAAAGCAATTAATCAATTAACTGAAGATAATTACTTGATAAAATATCCTGGTAAAGGTACTTTTGTGTCTTATCAACCAGGTCAGAATAAAGCAAAGTCAAAAACAGGTAACATATTTTTTTTACGCTGTCGGCACGGTAAAAATGAAGTAACTGGTCAATCTGAAGATCCCTTAAAATATAATTCACAAGTTGCTGATGATATTTTTTATCCCCAGGTAGTAGCTGGAATTGATCTTGTTGCAGAAGCAAAAGAATATCATTGCTTATTTAAATATATTTATGAAGAAGATATCAATCAAAAATTAGCAGCTGATATAGAGGCAAAAGCTGATGGTATAATTTGTGGAGAACTGCATAGTGAGAAAATGTTAAAAACAATTAGTGAGCTAAATTTACCAGTTGTTTTAATAAGTCCTTCTGTATTAAATGACAAAGTTGATATAGTTGATATTGATAATTATACAGGAGCTTTAACTTTAACTGAACATTTAATTACACTTGGACATACTAATTTTGCTTTTATTGCTGGAAGTGAGGATAGTCGACCTTCTCAACAGAGAAAAAATGGCTTTAAAAAAGCTTTAAAAAATCATAACCTACAATTTGATTCACATAATTATTTTGAAAATGGTTGGCGGTTTGAAGATGGGTATCAGGCTGCTCAAAAAATTTTGGATTTAAAAGAATTACCGACAGCAGTAGTTGCAGTTTCTGATTTAATTGCAATAGGAGCGATTAGTGCCTTTAAAGACTCAGGTTTAAAAATTCCTCAGGATATAGCAGTAGTTGGTTTTGATGATATAGATATGGCAGGACAAATTAGGCCTACTTTAACAACAATGAAGGTTCGAAAAGTTGAAATGGGACAGGAAGCTGCTCAACTTTTATTAAATAAAATAAATGGAAATTCTCGCAATTATCCAATTAAGATTACTGTTCCAACTAAACTTATTAAAAGGGATTCAACAGCTAAATTTAACTAAATTAGCTGCTTAATTGTTTTTAAATCTAATAAAATTTATTCAAGAAAGGGTGATAAGTTTACTTGTAATATATTTAATTAAAGTTAAGAGGGGAGAGAATAAAATGCATAAAAAAGTTTTAATGTTAATATTTTTAATATTGCTAATATTTTTATCAACTTCTTCGACAATGGCAGAACAAATAACACTTAAATTCATGGGGTGGGAAGCCAGTCCCCTGGAAACAAATTCAATTAAAACTGGTCTAAATGAATTTATGACAGCAAATCCAGACATAAAAGTTGAATATACTCCGGTGCCTTTTGATGAATTTCATTCAAAATTATTAACTATGATGGCTGGTAATTCAGCTCCAGATGTTTTCTTTTTAGCATCAGCTTTTTACCGTGATTTTGCTGCTCGTAATGTTTTGGTTGATCTAACCGACAAAGTAGATAGTCAAATTGGTATAGATAATTTTATTCCTTCTTCACAGACTAAAATGCTGGTTAATAATAAAATATATGGGGTTAGCAGTTGTACAGTATCACCAGTGTTATTTTATAATAAAAATTTATTTGACAAAGCTAATTTAAGCTATCCACCAGCTGATCCAGCTAAGATGTGGAATTGGGATAAGTTTGTAGATGTAGCTAAAAAACTGACAATTAAATCTGGTAAGAGAACTCAGCAATTTGGAGTTTTTGGTTTTCAAAATTTCTGGTGGACAACAGTTTTATCTAATGGTGCATCTGTATTTACTGATGATTATAGTAAAATAACTTTACAAGAGCCAGCAGCTCAGGAAGCTCTGCAAAAAATTGTAGATTTAAGAAAAAAAGATGGAGTTGCTCCAGCCGGTAATTTTCTGGAAAACTCAGGTATGAATACAGCTCAAATGCTGCAAACTGGTAAAGTAGCCATGGTTGTTGATGGATCATGGGCTTTGCAAGAACTGGCAAAAATGGATTTTCCAATCGGAGTAGCACCTCTTCCCAAACTGAAGGATACTATTACGACTGGTCAGGCACATTTGCATGCTATCTGGAAAGGTTCAAAACATAAAGAAGCTGCCTGGAAGTTAGTTAAATTTCTTTCTTCTAGTAAATATCAGACTAATTTAGTTAAAGTAGGTCTTTGGATGCCTAATCGTAAAGCAATGTATACTCCAGAAGGTATAAAGAAATGGTATAATCCTAAAGTACATCCAGCTAATTTTAAAGCCTTAACTGATTATTTTTTAAATGCTAAACTTGAACCAAGCGTAATTGCTCCTCAAGAAGCATGGGATGTTTTAACTACAGAAGAACTAGAAAAAATTTGGTATGCTAATCAGCCTGTTAAAGAAGTGACAGAATCTATGCAAGATAGAATAAATAATTTATTAAATCAATAATTAAAACTCTGCCTCCTTTTTAGGAGGCAGAGAGGAGGTGGATTAATGACTAAGAAACTAGAAAAAATTATTTATAATAATTATTTTTGGGTAGCAATTTTTTTGTTACCAAATTTTTTAGGATTTTTAATTTTTATTTTATTACCAGTTTTAGCTTCTTTTGGACTTAGTTTTACTAAATGGGATCTCTTAGGAGAAATAAATTTTGTTGGTCTGGCAAATTATCAAAATCTAATTAGTGATTCTACATTCTGGAAAGTTCTCTGGAATACAATTTATTATACTCTTGGCACAGTACCTCTCGGAATAATTATTTCGCTTATGTTAGCAATTATTCTAAATAAAAAAATTAAAGGTGTTAAAATTTTTCGAGCTGTATATTTCTTACCAGTAATTTCTTCTACAGTTGCTGTAGCAATGGTCTGGCAGTGGATCTATAATCCTCAATTTGGTTTATTAAACTATATACTATCATTATTTAATATTACTGGTCCCAGCTGGTTAACCAGTACTACCTGGGCCATGCCAGCTGTTATAATTACTAGTATCTGGAAAGGATTAGGCTTTAATATGTTGTTATTTTTAGCTGGTTTACAGGGAATTCCAAATACATATTATGAAGCAGCTGAGATTGATGGAGCTGGTAGTTGGGCAAAGTTTAGTAAGATAACTTTACCTTTATTATCACCAACTATGTTTTTTGTTATTATAATGTCAATCATAAATTCTTTTCAGGTTTTTGATCAAATTTATATTATGACTGGTGGAGGACCAGCCCGATCAACTTCAGTTTTAGTCCATTATCTTTATCAAAATGCTTTTGAATATTTTAGAATGGGGCAGGCCAGTCCAATTGCTTATGTTTTATTTTTCCTGGTATTTATTGTAACACTAGTTCAGCTAAGAAATTCTAAAAAATGGGTTGTCTATTAAACTTTAATGGGGGATTAAAATGAAGGAAAATAAATTAGAGAAGACAATAATATATATAGTTTTAATAATTGGTGGCTTGACGATGGTGCTACCTTTTATCTGGATGTTAAGTACTTCTTTGAAATCACTTAATGAAGTATTTTCTTTTCCACCAACTATCTTTGGAGATAAGATTGTCTGGCAAAATTATTTAAAGGTGTCAGATAGATTTCCTTTTATAAAATTCTTTTTTAATAGTTTAAAAATTTCAATAATAGTAGTTGTTGCTCAGGTGCTGACTAGTTCTATGGCAGGTTTTGCTTTTGCAAGAATGAAATTTCCTGGTAAAGATATAATTTTTGCTCTTTATCTGGCAACTTTAATTGTGCCGTTCCATGTTTTATTAGTTCCTACCTTTATTTTAATGAGAGAATTAGGTTGGGTTGATACTCATCTTTCTCTTATAGTTCCCAGTCTGGTTTCAGCTTTTGGAACTTTCTTAATGCGTCAGTTTTTCCTAACAATTCCAGAAAGTCTTGAAGAAGCCGCCCGGATTGACGGATGTACTCCTTTTGGAATATTTTTCAGGATTTTCTTACCATTATCAAAACCAGCTCTGGCCACCTTATCTATTTTTACTTATATGGGAATTTGGAATGATTTTATTCGCCCATTAGTTTTTATTAATACAACCAGTAAAATGACTTTACCATTAGGGCTTGCCTCAATGCAGGGGCTCTATTCTACAAATTGGCCTGTTTTAATGGCTGGAACAGTTATCAGTTTATTACCAATTTTAATTGCTTTTCTATTTGCTCAGGAATATTTTGTTAAAGGAGTTACTTTATCAGGTTTAAAGGGGTAAAATTATTATATATAAATACAATTTAAATAAGGGTGATTGAAATGGAAAAAAATCAGAATAAATTACAAGATATCAATTTAAAAAATGTAAAATTGAATTCTGGCCTGCTGGCAGATAAAAATAAATTGGTGAGGGAAGTAGTTATTCCCTATCAATGGCAGGCTCTAAATGATGAGCTTAGTGATGCTGAGCCAAGTCATGCGATCGAAAATTTTAAGATTGCGGCAGGTAAAAGTCAGGGAGAATTTCATGGTATGGTTTTTCAGGATAGTGATGTTGCTAAGTGGCTGGAAGCTGTTGCTTATCAGTTAGCTAGCAATCCAGATCCAGAATTAGAAAAAAGAGCAGATGAGGTGATTGATTTAGTCGGCGAAGCTCAGCTAGAAGATGGCTATTTAAATACTTATTTTATAGTTAAAGAGCCTAAAATGAAATGGAAAAATCTCGCTGAATGTCATGAGTTATATTGTAGTGGTCACTTTATTGAAGCAGCAGTTGCTTATTATCAAGCAACTGGTAAAGATAAATTATTAGAGATTATGGAAAAAAATGTTGATTTAATTGCTAGTAAGTTTGGACCAGAAGCAGATAAGTTAAAAGGTTATCCTGGCCATCAAGAAATAGAGCTAGCTCTGGTAAAACTATTTAAATTAACTGGCAAAAATAAGTATCTAACTCTGGCAAAATACTTTATTGATCAACGAGGTCAGGAACCATTTTATTTTGATCAAGAATGGCAAGCTAGAAATGAAAAGAATCATTGGCCTGATTTCAATTCAAATACAGCTCGAGAATATTATCAGGCTCATTTACCGGTACGTAAACAGGATAAAGCTGTTGGTCATGCAGTTAGAGCTCTTTACATGTATAGTGGTATAGCTGATTTAGCTTTAGAAACAGCAGATGAGTCTTTACTCAAAACAGCTTATAGGCTCTGGGAAAACACTACTCAAAAACAAATGTACATAACAGGGGGATTAGGCTCGACTGTCCATGGCGAAGCCTTTACCATCGATTATGATTTGCCAAATGATACGGCTTATACAGAAACATGTGCAGCGGTTGCTCTGATATTTTTTGCAGATAGAATGCATAAAATTGATCAGAAAAGCGAATATATTGATGTTTTAGAAAGAGCTTTATATAATGGAGCTTTAAGTGGAATGTCGGCTGATGGCAAGCGCTTTTTCTATGTTAATCCATTAGAAGTAAAGCCTGAAGTTGATCAGGCAAGGAAAGATCATCAACATGTTAAAATAACAAGACAGAAGTGGTTTGGCTGTGCCTGCTGTCCTCCTAACTTAGCCCGGCTTTTGGCTTCCATTGGCAGCTATATTTATAGTAAAAAATCAGCTAGTTTATATGTAAATCTTTATACAGCAAATCAGGCAGAGTTTGAGATGAAAGGTGAAAAAATTAAATTAGTTCAGCAAACTAATTATCCCTGGACAGAAAGAATAAGCTTAGAATTTGCCAATCCAAAAGCAGTTGAATTTGAATTAAATTTAAGGATACCTGGCTGGTGTAAAGAATTTAATTTAAAGATAGATAATCAGACTATTAGTGATACTCAGATAAATGAGAAGGGATATTTGAGTTTAAAAAAGGAATGGGGACAGCAAAAAATAGAGTTAGTTTTAAAAATGCCAGTTGAAAAGATTTATGCTAATCCAGCAGTAAAAGAAGATATTAACAAAGTTGCTCTGCAGAGAGGACCAATTGTTTATGCTTTAGAAGAAATTGACAATGGTAAAAATTTGGCTGCTATATCTCTAGCTGATAGCCCGGAATTAAAGTCTAAATTTGATCAAGACTTACTAGATGGAGTTGCTGTTATTGAAAGTAATGCTCTTAAATTAGACCAAATAGACTGGCAGGGTGGTTTGTACAGCGTTCAAAAGCCAGTTAAACAGCCTATTAAAATTAAAGCTATTCCCTATTATGCCTGGAACAATCGGGGAATAGGAGAAATGACAGTCTGGTTAAATCAAAATTGACTTATAGTATAAAGTAAATAACTTTAATTTATGATCTTAAAAAGGCTGGCTTAATTTAAATTGCTGTTTTGATTAGACAATAATTAAGCTAGCCTTTATATATATACAGATTAATTTTTTTCAGCTGGCAGATATAGTTCAGCAGCCAACTCTTTGCCTATTTCTGTTAAAAAAATCTTATCAATTTTAGTTTGAATTTCAGCAGAAGTACAGGCATTAAGTTCATAAATATCTGGTAGATTAACTAACCAATCGGCATCATAAAGAATTTTGAAATTATTACTACCAACTTTACCAGGACTGTGATGATGACCTATTATTTCAGCAATCTCATCCATCATCTCAAAATCTATATCGAGAGACTGCATTATTTTTTTAGCTACAGGTGGTCCTTCAATTTCTTGATAGTGACCAGCTGAACTATTATATTTTAATTCAGCATTTTTGATACCTATATCATGTAATACAGCTGAATAAATAATAATTTGTTCATTTATATTGGCTGATGGATATTTTTGTTTAAAACGAATAATTAATTTTTCAGCAAATTCAGTGACCTTTAAAGCATGATTTATTCTTTTTTGATCATCTGCAAAATAAGTTTTTAACTCAGCTATTAACCTGCTTTTCACCATAACTTACCTCCTTGCCAGCTCTAGTATTATAAAATAGCTATTCATTTTCAGCGATTATTTTATCAATAAAGTCATTCCATTCTTGATCTATTTGCTGAGCTTCTGGATGGTTTTCAAACCAGGCAATTGATTCTTTAATACCTTCACTAAAAGGTATAGTAGCCTTAAAACTAGGAACAAACTTTTTGATTTTGCTGTTATCAAAAACCACACTGACAGCTTTATCACCTAATAGAGATCCAGTATATTTACTATCATATTGAGCTATTTTTTCCGAAGCAACATGGATTAATTCTACTTCTACACCAGCTGCATCAGCAATTGATTTAAATATTTGATTCCAGGTCAGAGTTTCATCAGAAGTAATTTGAAAAGCATGACCAATTGTTTTGGGATTAGCTAATAATCCCACAAAACCTTTTGCAAAGTCTTTATTGTTTGTCATGGTCCAGAGCGAGGTACCATCACCATGGACAAGTATTTTTTTACCTTTACGCATCCGATCTACGAGGGACCAGGGAGCTTTAGAACTATTTAAAGTAGCTGGAATAGAGCTTTTGCTATAAGTATGGGAAGGTCTAACTATAGTAACCGGGAAAGAGTTTCGACGATATTCTGCTAAAAGAGTATTTTCACAGGCAATTTTATTTTGCGAATATTCCCAGTATGGATTAGCTAGAGGAGTTGATTCAGTTATTAAATAATCTGTTTGTGGTTTCTGATAAACAGATGCTGAACTAATAAAAATATATTGTTTAGTTTTATTTTTAAATAACTCGATATCTGCTTTAACCTGTTCTGGCTTAAAAGCAATCCAGTTTACTACAGCATCAAAGTGATGACCTTTTAGTTTTTCCTCAGCCTCTTTTCTATTGCTAATATCGCCCTTAATTAGCTGAGCTCCTTCGGGAATTAAATTTTTATTGTTACCTCTATTAAATAAAAATAAATCAATTCCTTTTTTTACTGCAAGTTTAGAGACCGCCTGACTAATTGTACCTGTTCCACCAATAAATAATACTTTCATTAAATACACTCTCCTTAATTGAGCTGTTTTACGATTAGTCAAATTAGACTTTTAATTAAAATTAAGCTTAATTTTAATTTTTTGATTTTACCTACTTATTTAATTATATTCAATAGTATTTTGTTTTTTCCTGTATTTAAATTTATTTGTTTCTAAAAAGCTTTGATTTAATTGCGTTCTGCAAATTTTTATGAGAAAATATTAATAAGAAAATATATTTTTTTATTATAGTTTAAATTCTAGTCAGCAAAAATTTAACTTAGCTTATTTTAGAGGAGGATAATAATTATGGAAAAATTAATTTTTAAAAATTCAGAGATTGATTATGAAAAACTAGATGAAAAAAGCAAGCGAAAAGTTTTGAGTAGAGGTGGCAGCATGATGGCAGTTGAAGTTCATTTTAAAGCAGGGGGAGTAGGAGAAGCTCATAGTCATGAAGCTCATGAACAGTTAAGCTATATTCTGGCTGGTAAATTTGAAATAAGAGTTGGTGAAGATACTATGATTCTAGAAGAAGGGGATAGTTTTTATGCTCCATTTAATACAGTTCATGGAGTAAAGGCACTGGAAGATTCTATTATTCTAGATATTTTCACTCCCCAGAGGCAGGAATTTTTAGGCTAATTCTAGTAAATAATAAAAAAATAGAGGAATATTTAATTCAAACAAGAATATAAACAAAAGCGATTAATTTAAGTATTAAAATAATACTTAAATTAACTTAAAAATATTTAGTAATATAAAAATTAAGGATTGATAGAGATGAATAAGCAGCGAGTAGGAAACTCCACATTTATTCACAATTTAAATCAAGGTTCAATATTTAAAATAATTCATCGTTATGGACCAATTACTCGAAAAGAGCTGGCAGAAAACACTAATTATAGTGCTGCTACAATTACTAATCATGTAAAAACATTGATTGAGGAAGAATATGTTATAGAGACTAAAAAAGGCAGCTCAAACGGAGGGCGTAAGCCTGTTTATATCAAGGTTAATCCTAAAAAAGGTTATATGCTAGCTGTTAACATAGGAGTTAATAATTGTCAGCTGTTTCTATTTGATCTTAATTTTAGTGTTATTTCAGCTCAAAATTTCATTTTAGATCAAAATCAAACTGCTCAGGCAAGTTTATTGGAAATTAAAGACAAGATTGAAACAGTATTATCTGATCAACAGATTAAAGCTGAAAAAATCTTGGGATTAGGTATAGCTGTACCTGCTTTAATTAATCGTGCTAAAAAACGACTCGAGTTTGCTCCTAATTTAGGCTGGAAAAAGCTTGCAATAAGTGAAGTTCTGGCTGAGTATTTTTCATTTCCAATTTTAATTGAAAATGAGGCTAAAGCAGCTGTAATTGGAGAAAAAGAATTTATTTATCCTGATGATGACAATTTAGTTTTTGTTTCAATTAATGAAGGAATCGGTTGTGGTATAATTCTGGATGGAAAATTATATACTGGTGCCAGTGGTAATGCAGGTGAGTTTGGTCATTTAATTATTGATAGTGATGGCCCGGTTTGTCACTGTGGTAATAATGGTTGCTGGGAAACAATGGCTTCTGAGAATTATCTAAAAAATAATATAAGTAAATATCTAGCTCGAGAGGTTTCACTTGTTGAAATAGCTCAGCTTGACTTTGGTGAAAACAATTTAGACCAGTTACTTAAAGAGTATGCTGCTAATATTGGAATTGGATTAGTTAATATTATTAATAGTTTAAGTCCAGAACAAATTATTATTGGTGGTGAAATTCTTAAAATACAGGAAAAACTTTTGCCGACGATAAAAAAAATAATATCCAAACGTTCTCTGCAAATTTCAGGTGATTATGTAAAAATTAATTTTACTGAATTAGATGGTAAAGCTGCAGTTTATGGTTTGGCAGCTCTTGTTTTTAACTCCAGTATAGAAATTATAAGTTAAAAATTAAAAATAATTTTCAGGAGGAAAAAGATGAATTACATACTAGGTTTAGATATAGGGACAAGTGCAGTTAAGGCGCTTTTAATGGATCAGGAGGGGAAAATTGCAGCTGAAAATAGTGAAGAATATCCGTTATTCACTCCCAATCCTGGGTGGGCAGAGCAAAACCCTATAGATTGGTGGCAGGCTACTCAAAAAGTAATTAAAACTCTGCTTATAGAAAATAAAATTGATAAAAATAAGATTAAAGCAGTTAGTTTTTCGGGTCAGATGCATAGCTCAGTTTTTCTGGATCAGCAAAATAAAGTTATCAGAAAAGCTATTTTATGGAGTGATACTAGAACTTCAGCTGAATGTAAAGAAATATATCAAAAAGTGGGGGGAGTAGAAAAGTTAGCTAAACTTGTTTCTAATCCTGCCCTAGAAGGATTTACTGCTCCTAAAATTCTCTGGCTCAAAAATAATGAACCAGAAAATTATCAAAAATTAGCTAAAGTTTTATTACCAAAAGATTATATTAGATTTATGCTTACTGGTGAAATGGGAATGGATATTTCCGATGCCGCTGGAACTTTACTCTGTGATATTAAGTCTGGGAAGTGGTCACAGGAAATAATTGATCTACTTGAGCTAAAAAGAGATATTTTGCCACCTTTACTAAAATCAATTACTGTAGTTGGTAAGGTAAGCCAAATGGCAGCTGAGCTAACAGGTCTTGCTATAACAACTAAGGTAATTGCTGGTGGAGCAGATAATGCTTGTGGTGCAGTTGGCAGTGGTATAATTAAACCAGGTCGAGTAATGGCCAGCCTTGGTTCATCTGGTGTAGTGGTAGCTCAGACAGATCAGCCAGAGGCAGATCCAGCCGGTAGAATTCATCTTTTTAACCATGCTGTTCCTGAGAGTTATTATATGATGGGCGTTATGTTGGCTGCTGGAATGTCATTTAAATGGTTAAAAGAAAGTCTTTTTGCGGATCAACTTGATTATGATAGCCTTAATCAAAAAGCTGCTGCAGTCCCAGCAGGAAGTGAAGGTTTAATCTTTTTGCCTTATTTGTATGGAGAAAGAACACCACATGCAGATGCAGATGCACGAGGAGTATTTTTTGGTATCTCAGGTAAGCATCAGCAGGGACATTTTATTAGAAGTGTTATGGAAGGAGTTACTTTTGGCCTTCGTGATTCATTAGAATTGATCTCGGAGCGGGGAATTGAATTTGAGGAAATTAGGCTTATTGGAGGAGGTTCCCAGAGCAAGTTGTGGCAGCAGATTACTGCTGATATTTTTGGTTATCCAATTAGTCTTTTAAATATTGAACAGGGGCCAGCTTTTGGAGCAGCAATAATTGCAGGAGTTGGGGCAGGAATCTTTGTTGATTTTGCTTCTATAGTAGAAAAATTAGTCAAGGTAGTTAACATAATTGAGCCGATTCCTGAAAATGTGGTTTATTATAATGAAAAATATTCTATTTATAGGAAACTTTATCAAGATTTAAAATTAAGATTTAAAGATTTAAAATAGCTAAGTTTATTAAAGAATAAAATTTAACTAATTTAATTTGCTCTAAATTAAATTGCTAACCGCTGGTTTACTACTAGCGGTTTTTTGTTGTAAAGCACAAGAATAAATGATAATATAAAGGATAAGAATAAATTTTTGCTGTTATAAAATTTTAAATTTTTTATTTTAAAGTAGAAAGGGAGATTAGTAGTGAAAGCAATTATTAGTGTAATTGGGATGGACCAAATTGGAATTATTGCTCAGGTAAGCAGTCTTCTCTCAGAAAAAAAGGTTAATATCCTAGATATTAGCCAGACAATTCTTGATGAATATTTTACAATGACTATGTTAGTTGAATTGGAAAGACTGGAGACTTCATTAGAAGATCTAAAAAAAGATTTAAAATCTAAAGGAGATGAACTGGGAGTTTCTATTAAACTGCAGCATGAAGATATATTTCGTTCTATGCACAGAATTTAAACTAAAAAAAGCTAGTTGAACATCTTATCTAGCCGTATTTTGTTGGGGATAGAAGTTTCAAAAGTTTAAATAATTATAGGTTAAGAACTAGTTAAGTATTAACTAAAGAATTTTATATTTTACCAGGAGAAGTTTTAGGAGGAAAGTCAAAAATGATAAACACCTATGAAATAATGGAAACTATCAGAATGCTAGAAGCAGAAAAACTTGATATTAGAACAATTACAATGGGTATTTCACTTAGTGATTGTGCAGATAGTGATGGTAAAGCAGCCCGGGAAAAAATTTATCGTAAAATAATTAGTTATGCTGGAAATTTAGTTAAAGTAGCTGAGGAGATAGAACTTAAATATGATATACCAATAATTAATAAGAGAATTTCTGTAACTCCAATTTCTCTAGTGGCAGCAGCCAGTAAAGATAGTAATTATGTAGAATTTGCTAAAATAATGGATCAAGCTGCTCAAGAAGTCGGAGTTGACTTTATTGGAGGTTTTTCAGCTTTAGTACATAAAGGGATGACAAAATCAGATCAAATTTTGATTAATTCAATCCCAGAAGCTCTCGCCAGTACTGAAAGAGTATGTTCTTCAGTTAATATTGGTACTACCAGAGCAGGTTTAAATATGGATGCAGTTAAGCAAATGGGGGAAATAGTAAAGGAAGCAGCTGAATTAACAGCTGATCAGGGTGGAGTAGCTGCTAGTAAACTAGTTGTTTTTGCCAATGCACCTGAAGATAATCCATTTATGGCTGGCGCGTTTCATGGTGTAGGAGAAGGTGAGTGTATGATAAATGTTGGAATTTCTGGCCCTGGGGCAGTCAAAGCAGCTTTGACAAAAGTTAAAGGAGAAGCCTTTGATGTTGTAGCAGAGACAATTAAAAAAACAGCTTTTAAAATTACTAGAATGGGTCAATTAGTAGCTAAAGAAGCCTCTGAAATGCTAGGAGTTAAGGCAGGTATTGTTGATTTATCTTTAGCGCCTACTCCGGCTGTTGGAGATAGTGTGGCCCGGATCTTAGAAGAAATGGGAATTGAAGTTTGCGGAGCCCATGGAACAACTGCAGCTCTTGCACTTTTAAATGATGCAGTAAAAAAAGGTGGAGTTATGGCATCTTCTCATGTGGGTGGCTTAAGTGGTGCTTTCATTCCTGTAAGCGAAGATGCTGGTATGATTGAAGCAGTTGAAAAAAGAGCTCTCAGTATTGAAAAATTAGAAGCGATGACTGCTGTTTGCTCAGTTGGACTTGATATGATTGCCGTACCAGGTAGTACAGCTCCTACAACAATTTCGGCTATAATAGCCGATGAGGCTGCTATTGGAATGGTTAATAGTAAAACTACAGCTGTGAGAATAATACCAGTACCTGGTAAAGATGTTGGAGATGAAGTAGTTTATGGAGGTCTTTTTGGAAGAGCTCCAATTATGAAACTAAGTGATTATAGTAGCAATGAATTTATTGCCCGGGGAGGCAGAATTCCTGCTCCACTCCAGAGCTTAAAGAATTAAAAATTATCTATTTAAGTAAATATAAGTTTAAAATAAAGCCTTCTAGAACATTTTAGCTGTTTTAGCAGGCTTTGTTTTTTGCCTAAAACAAGCAAATTTAAACAGAATTATTAGATTAAATTAAATATTTGATTTTTTCAGAAAAATATTATATAATTTTAGATGATAAAGGTACATACATTTTTATTAAATGTATGGTTATTTGTGTTTTGTAGTTAGTATTTTAAGTTTTAAATCAGAAAATTCTCTATTTTATTTAGAGCGGTTAGGTGAATTTGAGGCCATAAAAGGAGTGTTTACTATGAATACAAACAGCATTTTAGAATTATCTGCGATAACTAAAAAATTTCCTGGTGTTATGGCTTTAGATCAGGTAGATTTTAAATTAAAGAAAGGAGAGGTCCATGCTTTAGTTGGAGAAAATGGGGCTGGAAAATCTACTTTAATTAAAATCATATCAGGAGTTCATAAAAAAGATGGTGGTCTGATTAAATTCAAAGGTAAAGAAGTTGAAATAAAAGGACCTAAACATAGTCGCGATTTGGGGATTAGTGTTATTTATCAAGAATTTAATTTAGTACCGTACTTATCTATTGCAGAAAATATTTTTTTAGGCAGAGAAAATACGAAAGCTGGAACTATAATTAATCAGGATTCAATTAATCAGCAGACTAAAAAAATTTTGACTGATCTGGGAATTAAGTTAGACCCTACAACCAGGATTGCAGATTTGGGAGTTGCCATGCAGCAAATGGTAGAAATAGCCAAAGCACTTTCGATGGATTCTGAAATTATTATTATGGATGAACCAACAGCTGCTCTGGGAGAAAGTGAGATTGAGGAGCTTTTTAAGACGATTAATAATTTAAAAGCAAAAGGTATTTCCATAATCTATATTTCTCACCGTTTAAAAGAACTCTGGCAGGTTGCTGATCGAGTAACTGTTTTTAGAGATGGTCAATATATTAATACTCATTTAATTGAAGAAACTGAAAAAGAACTTTTAATTAAAGAGATGGTAGGCCGAGAATTAAAAGAACAGTTTCCCACTAAAAGCTCTAATTTACAGGGAGAAATATTGAAAGTTGAACATATTTCACGCGGTAATCAGGTTAAGGATATTAGTTTTAGCTTGCAAAAAGGAGAGATTCTAGGTTTTGCTGGTTTAGTTGGTTCAGGTAGAACTGAATTAATGAGAACGATATTTGGAGCAGATAAAAAATCAGCTGGTAAGATTATTATTGCAGGCCAGGAAGTAAAAATAAATACTCCTCGTGATGCAATTGAAAATGGTATTGCCTTTATTACTGAAGATCGGAAAAAACAGGGTTTGGTACTTGTCCGCTCAGTTAAAGAAAATATTTCTTTAACTGATATTAATCAAATTATGAATGGTTTAGTAATTGAAGCTGATCAAGAAGCAGATTTAGCAGATGAATTTATTGAAAAATTAAATATAAAAACTCCTGACAGAGAACAGGAGGTTAGATTTTTAAGTGGTGGGAATCAGCAAAAAGTTGTACTTGCTAAATGGTTAATTAGAGAGACCAAGATTTTAATTTTTGATGAACCAACTAGAGGGATTGATGTTGGAGCTAAAAAGGAATTTTATTCTTTAATGAATGAACTTGCTGCTAGTGGAGTTGGAATTATCATGGTTTCCTCTGAATTACCTGAAATTCTAGGGATGAGCGATCGAATTATTGTAATGAATCAAGGCAAAATAGCTGGTGAATTAGATATTGATGCAGCAGATCAAGAAAAAATACTAAGTCTAGCAACTAAGGAGTGAGTAGAGTGGCAATAATTAATAAATTAAAAAATTCGCTGGGAAAAGAGTTAGGCGCTTTAACAGGTTTAATTTTATTAGGTATTATCATGACAGTTGCTTCACCTCATTTTTTAACCTTAACTAATTTAATGAATATTTTAAGACAGTCTTCTTTAATAGCGATAGCAGCTGCTGGAATGACATTTGTTATTATTACAGGTGGAATTGATCTATCTGTAGGATCAGTTCTCAGTTTATCTAGCTGCCTAACCGCCGGGATGATGGTTAGTCATGGCTGGAATGTCTGGTTGGCAGTTATTTTTGGCCTATTAGCTGGCGGAGTGTTAGGAATAATAAATGGAGTTTTGATTACCAGAATTCCATTACCACCTTTTATTTCAACTCTTGGTATGATGGGAGTCGCAAGGGGATTTGCTTTTGTTTATACTGATGGTGCTCCTATCTATGGTTTACCGGAAAGTTTTAAATACTTAGGAGCTGGAATGATTGGTCCTGTACCATTTCCAGCTATCTTAATGGTAATTACTTATTTAATTTGTTATTTCCTTTTAAATAAAACTAAAATTGGTCGTTATGCTTATGCATTAGGGGGCAATGAAGAAGCTGCTATTTTATCTGGTATAAATACTAAATATTATAAAACAATAGTGTATGCTTTGACAGGTTTTTTTGCTGCGCTGGCTGGACTAATTCTTGCTGGTAGACTTGATGCAGCCACTTCAGTTGCAGGTGATGGTTTTGAATTAGATGTTATTGCTGCTGTAGTTATTGGAGGAACAAGTTTAAGTGGAGGTCGTGGTAGAATTGTTGGTTCACTAATTGGAGCTTTAATTATGGGAGTTGTCAGAAATGGTCTCAATCTTCTTTTAGTTTCTTCACACTGGCAGCGAGTTATTCTTGGACTAATAATTTTACTGGCTGTAACAGTTGATGTAGTTAGAAAGCAGAGCTCAGAAGATCAAGAAGGTACCTTAAGTTCATTTTTTGCCAATCTTAAGTCTAATTAATTTAGATGAAGGAGGTGATAAAATAAAGATAATTAAGTAAAGGTAATTTAATTATTTAGCCAAATTAAAAGGAGGAATTAAATTGTTAAAGAAAACTATAATTATGCTGTTAGTTATTTTAACAACTTTTAGCCTGATAGTTACTGCCCAGGATCAGATCGAAGTTGCAATGATTTCACCTGCTTTAACCAGTACTTTTTATAAAGCTACTAATGAAGGTGCTACTCAAATGGCTGAAGAATATGGTTGGAAGCTTTATAAACTTGCTCCTGATCGAGAAACTAATTTCCAAAAACAAGTTAGTATGGTAGAAGATATGATTCAACGGGAAGTTGATGCTATAGCATTATGTGCTATTAACAATAAGGCTGTAGCTCCAGCTGTTGAAAAAGCAAATGAAGCGGGAATTCCTGTTTTTGTTTTTAATTCTTTAACTGAGCTTCCCAGTGGAGATGTAGTTTCTTATGTTGGCTATGATCAAAGAGCTGGGGGACGTAAAGTGGGTTTAAGAGCTGTTGAATTATTACATGAAAAATATGGTGAGTTAGATGGTAAAATTGCAATTTTAGAAGGAGTTCCTGGTTATCATAACACTGAACGTAAAGGTGGATTTATGGAAGTTTTAGAAAAATTTCCTGAAATAGAAATTGCAGCATCTCAACCAGCAGATTGGGAGAGAGAAAAAGGTCTCAATGTTGCTGAAAACTTACTACAGGCTAGACCTGGTATCGATTTATTTTTCGGCATGAGTGATGCTATGGCCCAGGGGGCAGCTCAGGGTGCTCGATCAATGAATAAAGAAGTATTTACTTTAGGAATTGATGGAAATCCAGATGCTATTGATGATGTTGGTAAAGGTCGTTTGACTGGTACTTTAGCAGTTTTTCCAACTGAAATGGGCAGAATTACTATGCGAGCAATTAAAGATCATTTTGATGGCAAAGAAGTTCCTCAATTTAATGTAACTCCAACTATGATTGTTGATGAATATAATTACGATGAGTTACCATTTCAATAGGTTTAATTTGTTATAAAATGTTAACTTAAAGAGCAGTTTAAACTGCTCTTTAAGTTAATTTATTAAAACTGTTGATTTATTCAGAAAATTATTATATAATAAAAATCAGAAAAGTATGTACAACTTAAATAATTGTAGGGGAAGTTGTGGTATAATGAAAAAAGCAAAATATGAAAAAGTAATGGATTTTTATAAAGAGTATATTAATGATAATAATTTAACAGATGGAGAAATATTACCTTCTGAATCACAAGTAGCTGAACATTTTAGTTTTAGTAGAGATACTATCAGAAGAGCTCTTGACCAATTAGAAAAAAATGGAGTAGTTTATCGTCAGCGTGGTAAAGGTACTTTTTATAAAGATCCTAAAAAAGTTAAGCGAGAAAAGAAGATTGCAGTAATTACAACTTATCTTTCTAACTACATTTTTCCTCAGATTATTTCAGGGATTGAAGAAGTTGTTAGTTCTAAACATTACACATTAACACTTGCTAATACTGATAATGATCCTGATAAAGAACGCAAGCATTTAAAAAAAATAATTAATGATCAGGTAGATGGATTAATTATTGAACCAACTAAAAGTGCGGTTAATAAATTAAATATGGATTTATATCAGGAGTTAAATAATAAAAAGATTCCCTATGTCATGTTAAATGCCTATTATAAAAGTCTTGATCCCTCTTATGCAATAGTTAATGATTATCGAGGAGCTTATAAAGCAGCTCAGTATTTGCTACAGCTGGGTCATAGAAATATTGCTGGAATTTTTAAACAAGATGATCTTCAGGGTGATATTAGAAAAAAAGGATTTCTTGCTGCTTTAAAAGACTATCAGGTTGACCTTGATTCAGTAGAAATTGGCAGTTATATCACCAGTCAGATAGCTTCTTATCCTTATCATTATACAAATAAATTATTGAATAAAGCCGATCGTCCAACAGCAGTATTGTGTTATAATGATGAAGTTGCTATTTCAGTAATTCAGGCAATTTTAGATAAAAAGCTTAAAATACCAGATGATTTATCTGTGATTGGATTTGATGATTCATTTCTGGCTGCTTCTAATAATGTTCGTCTAACTACAGTTAGACATCCAAAAGCTGAATTAGGCAGACATGCAGCTCGTCTGCTATTTAATATGTTGGAAATCGGGGTTGAAAAACCCAGATTTTTATATAATCCTGAATTAATAGTTAGAGATTCATGTAAAGAGCTAAAAAGGAGGTAGTTAAATTTAAATGAGTGCACTTTTAGAAATGAAAGGTATTAGTAAATCCTTTTATGGCACCCAGGCCTTAAAAGATGTTAATATTCAAATTAGTTCTGGTGAAATTCAGGCTGTTTGTGGAGAAAATGGGGCAGGTAAATCAACTTTAATGAATATTATGACTGGTATTTTACAGCCAGATGAAGGTGATATTCTTTTTGATGGAGAAAAATTAGTTGATTTAAATCCTAGTCAAGCGCAGGCGCGAGGAATTAGTATTGTTCATCAGGAATTGAGCCTGTGTCCAGAAGTTAGCGTTGCTGAAAATATTTTTATGGGGAGAGTTCCTGAAAAGAAACGTGGTCTAGTTAACTTTAAGGAAATGCGTCTGGAAGCGGAAAAAGTTTTAGCACGGCTCAACTTAAAGATAGATGTTAAGCAGCCAGTTGGCAGATTGAGTATTTCTGAACAGCAAATGGTAGAGATTGCTAAAGCTCTTTCTATTAATGCTCGTGTTTTAATTTTAGATGAACCAACTTCTTCTTTAACAGAATCAGAGTCTAAAATATTATTTGAAAATCTACTTAGATTGAAAAAAGAAGGTATAGCCATCTTTTTTATTAGTCATCGCTTAAAAGAAATTTTTCATATTTGTGATAGCTATACAGTTTTGCGAGATGGTGTTTATGTTGGTTCTGGTCAGGTTGCTGAAATTGAGCCAGATGATATTGTTCGCATGATGGTTGGTCGAGAATTGGACCAATCTTATCCGGATAAAGGAACTGAAATTGGAAAAAGTGTTTTATCGGTCGCTAATATAAGTCGAGAAGATGAATTTGAAAATATTAGTTTTCAAATTAATGAAAAAGAAATTGTTGGTGTATTTGGTTTAATTGGTGCTGGTCGTTCTGAAACAATGCAGACAGTTTTTGGCATAAATCAGCCTGATAGTGGTACGATTAAATTATTTGATAAGGATGTTACAGCTAATAATACCAGAGAAAACATTGATCAAGGTTTGATTTATATCACAGAAGACCGTAAAGCTCAGGGACTTTTTCTAGAAATGGATCTAAATGCTAATGTAGTGGCAGCTGATTTAGAACAGGTGACAAGAAATGGTATGGTAGATAAGAAAAAGGTAGCTGCGGTCGGAGAAAAATTTGTAAAAATCATGAATACTAAATATGCTGATTTAGAGCAGCCTGTTAAAAGTTTAAGTGGTGGTAATCAACAAAAAGTATTATTGGCAAAATGGCTTGCTGTTGATCCCAGAGTTTTGATTTTAGATGAGCCAACTCGAGGAATTGATGTTGGCGCTAAATTTGAAATACATGCTACTCTTCGGGAACTTTCTAACAATGGTCATGCAGTAATGTTTATTTCTTCTGAATTACCAGAAATTTTAGGCTTGAGTGACAGAATTTTAATTATGCATCAGGGAAGACTTGTTGGTGAGTTAGATGCTAAGACAGCAACCGAAGAAGAAGTTATGATGTATGCTTCTGGTAGAAAAGATGATTTTAATAACTAATTATTGGAGGGATAAATCGGAATGGAAAATGCACAAAACTCTAGTTTTCTTAAAAAGTTATTTGGCTTTCGAGAAGCTTCACTTGCTTTAGTAATAATTGCTTTTGCACTGCTTTTAAGTGTTTTTGCACCAGGATTTTTAAGCAGATACAATATTAATACAACTCTAATTGGTTTATCAATGGATGGAATTATGGCAGTTGGTATGACTTTAGTTTTAGTTGTTGGTGGAATTGATTTATCAGTCGGCTCAGTAATGGCATTTAGTAATGTGCTAGCTGGTATGACAATGGTTACACTTGGAGTTAATATCTGGATTTCTGTTTTGGTTTCAATGGTTTTATCTATTTTTATTG
This sequence comes from Halanaerobium salsuginis, assembly GCF_900114545.1. GTDB lineage: Bacteria > Bacillota > Halanaerobiia > Halanaerobiales > Halanaerobiaceae > Halanaerobium > Halanaerobium salsuginis. The sequence goes on along the minus strand of NZ_FOTI01000022.1, from coordinate 2,113 downwards.
GGTTTAGTATTTCACAATTTGTAACTAAAATTAAATTAAGTCCTTTTATTACTACTTTAAGTATGATGTCAATTGCAAGAGGTCTAGCCTATATTGTTACAAAAGGATCACCTGTAAGTATAGGGGAAATTTCTGATTTATTTGATTTTATAGGTGGCGGCAAAACTTTTGGCATTCCAAATCCTGGTTTGATCTTGATAATTTTAGTCATAGTTATGGACTTTTTAATGAGAAATTCAAAAATTTTCCGTAAAATTTATTATGTTGGTTCAAATGAAGAAGCAGCCAAGTTCTCCGGAATTAATGTTAATCGAACCAAAATTTTAGTTTATATTCTCTGCTCAGCTTTAGCTGGTTTTGCTGGTATTCTTAATTTAGCTCGTTTTGGAGTTGCAACTCCAACAGCTGGAACAGGAGCTGAATTAAGAGCCATTGCTGGAGCAGTAATTGGTGGTGCTAGTTTAACTGGTGGAGAAGGAACTGTTTTGGGAGCATTTTTAGGAATTATCCTGGTAGCTTTGGTAAATAATGCGCTTGTTCTATTAGGAGTATCAGTTTACTGGCAGCAATTAGTTATTGGTTTAGTTTTACTAACGGCAGTAATTATTGATATGAAGGTTCATGGTGCAAAATAATTAAATTTGTTTATTTAGCTGTTAATCCTGATATCAGGATTACAGATTAAATAAAAATTAAAAATGGAGGGGTTTAGCTTGAAAAAATTATTAGTTTTAATGATGGTTCTTGTCTTAAGTCTTAGCTTTATTGGTACAGTTGCTGCTCAAGATGATACACCACTAAAAGGTGATCCTGATGATGAGTATGTAATGGTAACTTTTGTTTCTGGAATTGAATACTGGAAACCTGCCTATCGTGGTATGGAAGATGCAGCTAAAAACTTAGGAGTTTCAACCAGATATACTGGAGCCAATGATTATGATATTAATCAACAGGTAACAGTATTAGAACAGGTTATTTCTCAAAACCCAGCAGGTATTTTATTAACCTGCATTAATCCTGATGCACTAGCTGGTCCAATTAACAGAGCTATGGAAGCTGGAATTCCCGTTGTTACTTTCGATGCTGATGCACCTGATTCTGACAGATATTCTTTTTTAGCTACTTCTAACTATGAAGCTGGAGTAACAGCAGCTAATTATCTTGCTGAACTTAATGATGAAAAAGGTGACTTAGGTTTAATAACTATTCCAGGTCAGCTAAATCACGAAGAAAGAGCTCAAGGATTTGAAGAGACAATTGCTAATAATTATCCAGATATGGAAGTTGTTTCTATCCAGGATGGTCAATCAGATCAAGCTGCTTCTGCCAGAGCTATGGGATCTATGATTCAGGCTAATCCAGATCTAGTTGGTGTATTTACAACCGAAGCTTCTACCGGTGTAGGTGCAGCTACTGCTGTCAAAGAAGCTGATATGGTTGATTCAATTGATATAGTTAGTTTTGATACTGACAAAGGAACTTTAGATTATGTTAAAGACGGAATTATTGATGCTACACTGGCACAGGGAACCTGGAATATGGGCTACTGGGGTCAGATGTTCCTGTTCCATCTCAATGAAGGTTTATTAAACCCAATTGGTGATGGTGACTGGAAAGAAGCAGGAATAAATCCTCTTCCAAATTATGTAGATACCGGTGTTAACCTGGTTACAAAAGATAATGTTGATTTTTATTATGGAGATTAATTAATTTATTCAGCCAGGGAGATTTTAAACTCTTCCTGGCTGATATTATAAATTTTTAAGATTTATTTAAAATTTAGGTTGTATAATTAATGTTGTGAAGAAAAAACTGTAAATCTAAAAATATCTAAATAAAAAAGGCATTTGCCTGGCTCCGTTGAATTAAATAGTTACAACACCAAAAATTCAATAAAGGAGTCAAGCAAATGCATAATAATCTTATCACAGATTTAATGGATTTACCAGACCTAGTTGCAACAGATTTAATTAAAACGGAGGAATATTTAGTTTTTGTAGCTGACTATAAAATAGATCATGTTAAATGTCCTGTCTGCGGCAAAAAAGCAGAAAAGATTCATGATAGAAAAACTCAAATGATTCAGGATACTTCTCTTCGAGATAAAAAAACA
>NZ_FOTI01000097.1 GCF_900114545.1 Halanaerobium salsuginis | reverse complement strand
GGTGAATTGCAAGTTGCAATGCACGGTTTTTTTGATTTTTTTAAAATTACCTGTACCTTCAATGTTTTTACATACTAAAACTTAATTTTTCTCTGAATATTTCATCTGAATTCCCATAATCAAACATTTTTCTGGGGTAAGTATTTATGAATTCCTGAATCTTTTTTACCAGGGTTCTTTTGATTCCTCTGAAACTTGTGCCTTTAGGTAAGAATCTTCGGATAAACCTGTTAGCTACCTCATTTGAGCCTCTCTGCCAGCTGCAATATGCATCACAATAATACTGGCTGGTCCTGGGAATGCTACTGCCTGCAAAAGATTCTTCAATCCCCTCATAATCTGCAAATTCTGACCCATTGTCTGTGGTTATTGTTTTGAAAGTCTCCCTGAAATTAACTACCCCAAATCGTCTTTCTATGCGATCCAGTCCTTTTACCACTGATTCTGCTTTTTTGTTTGGTATTTTTTCTATGATTTCTTGTCTGGTCTGTCTTTCTGTTAGAACCAGTAAGAAAGGTTCTCCTTTTTCTTTTAACCCCTCTACTAAATCCATCTCCCAGTGTCCAAATTCTTCCCTGGTATCAGCTTCTTCAGGTCTATCTCTAATTGTCCGACCTTCCTTACGTCTCGTAGTGCTTGCACTTTCTTTAGGCCTATCTTTCTCAGGTTTATAATTGCCATGTATGAGATCATCTCGTTCTATATCTAAAACACCTTTATCTATATAATTATAGATTGTTTTCCAGTGTAATTGTAGATCATAATCATCTGATTCTTTAATGTCTTTTGCAACTGCTGCAGGTGATCGTAATTTAAGTATCTGCTTTTTTATAAATTTAGCTATACCTTTGTCTTTACCTATTTTTAAATCTCGTCCTTTTGCAGTATTATTTTGCTCATAAACTTCCTGTCCTCTTTTGGAACTATATTCTTTTCTATAGGTCCAGTCACTATTTTTTAACTCTATTTCACCCTTCTTAATTTCGCGACTTACTGTAGTTCTATGACAATTCAATTCTTTACCTATCTCAGTATAATTTTTATCCTGTTGATTGTATAAATGTTCTATTTTTACGCGATCTTCATAACTTAGATGTTCACCTTTTTCTCTTTTTGTGTTACAATTATTTTGACACATATTCTGTACCCTCCCAATGTTTTTGTGGTTATTAACATTATACAAAAGGTACAGATATGTGTCTATTTTTTATCAAATCACA
>NZ_FOTI01000089.1 GCF_900114545.1 Halanaerobium salsuginis | reverse complement strand
CTAAGTATTTAAGAGTAATTCAAAAAAAACAAAGAGATAACATGATTCAAACGGTGCTATTTAGATTTCACAACATTTGTCAAAGAACCAAAATTTTTAAATTTATATCTTATTAATTAAAAGATTTAATTTAAAAGAATTATACTAAAAGTAAAAGAACACCTTAATAAGGTGTTCTCTAAATAAAGATATTTATTAAACTTTACAGATATTGATACGATTTTATTACCTGACCATCATCTAAATTAAAAATTGTTATTTGGCCATCTTTTATACTAGCCAGAGTTGCTTGTTTAGGAGTTTGCTTTGGCAGAGAAATGCTTCCTGGATTAAGCAATATTATTCCTGATTCTTTTTTTATCTGGGGAACATGAGTATGTCCATAAATAAGGATTTGGGCTCCAAATCGTCTGGCAAACTCTGCTCTTTTTGCATCAGTATCATGTTGATAGCCGTGATACATTACAATTCTCAAGCCATTATCCTCTACTACGGTAAACTCTGGTAGTGGATATGGCAGCACCCAATCGTCTACCAAGGCATCAACATTACCTTTAACAGCTAACAAGTTATAATCAACTTTATTTATCAATTCAACCAGGCCTTTAGTATCATAACCTTCTGGCAAAGGATTACGAGCTCCATGATATAATAAATCACCAGCATGAAGGATCATATCTGCCTGATCAAAGTAGCCTTCAGCTTGTCTCCAACTAGTTAAACTACCATGTGAATCACTCATTACTATAAAGTTCATAGCATCAGCCTCCTTCTGATAATTATCTTACCTTAAATAAGGCTGGTTTACAAGAATATATTTTATCTTAAATATAATTATAAAAATCAAGAATTATTATTGTTATATAAAAATTCATTTAACGTTTTATCTACCTCATCACTTTTATTATCTGTTAGTATCTCACCACCCAATTTAATAAAGTAGCCAAATTGTTCATTTTTTTCTAACTCCATAATCTTAAATATAACTTTTGAAGGAAACCTATTGTTATTATTTTGATATTTTTTATTCAGTTTATTAACAGGAATACCAAACCCAACTAATTCAGCAAGTTTTTTATTTCCTCTAAATTCTTCATATTTATTTTCCATTTCTTTCAATATGTTTTGTTTTTTTTCTGTTCTAAATTTAAAAATATTTCCTTCGGCTAGATTCGATATTTTTTTAGTTAGATTACTATTCATTTTATGATTGTCTATAATTCCATTATAAAATTTTTTTATTTCTTCAAATGTATAATATTCAGGGAAAGAAATATTAAACTCATCTATTCCTTTACAATCAGTAACAATAAAATTTCCTCCACCTTTTCTACTTCTTGTACCCATCCCACCAAATAACATTAAAATTTTAAATGTTTTAAGAACTTCATTTATTATATTTTTATCTTTGTTTTTAAATATAAATGATATTTTGAATGCTGTTCCAGGCTTATAAAATTTATCATTATTTGGTATGGAAGCTTTTGAATAGAATAAATATTTTTCGTTAATTTCACTTTTATTGTTATTTGGATTACACTCAGCAATTTTTTCTTTAATCATTTCAACCAATACTGTGAATTTAGATTTAATATTTTTATCTTTTCCTTCTTCTTTATAAAATCTGCCAAAAATTTTAGCCTCTTCTTTTCTCATCTCAGAAATAGAATTGTATCTATGACAATTTGCAGCCCGCCACCAAAATCTCATTAAACCTTTTATGGAACTTGACCTAATTTCTAGATTATTATTTGCTCCATATATAAATAATGGGGTTAGTGTTTTACAGTTTAATTCTATTTTTCCATAATTATCACACCTCAGTATTTTACTAATCCGCAAAACACGTTTAGCACCTTTATCTTTTTTAGATTTATCTTTTAATTCTTCTAGTGGAAGCTCATTATATTCATTCCATTCTCCTCTCGAATTTAATTCTTTTTTTATTTCTTCAGCTATGTCTATTTGCTCTTCTTTATTAAATTTATCGGTTCTTTGACAAATGTTGTGAAATCTAAATAGCACCGTTTGAATCATGTTATCTCTTTGTTTTTTTGAATTACTCTTAAATACTTAGCAATG
>NZ_FOTI01000021.1 GCF_900114545.1 Halanaerobium salsuginis | reverse complement strand
CTGTTTTTTTATCTCGAAGAGAAGTATCCTGAATCATTTGAGTTTTTCTATCATGAATCTTTTCTGCTTTTTTGCCGCAGACAGGACATTTAACATGATCTATTTTATAGTCAGCTACAAAAACTAAATATTCCTCCGTTTTAATTAAATCTGTTGCAACTAGGTCTGGTAAATCCATTAAATCTGTGATAAGATTATTATGCATTTGCTTGACTCCTTTATTGAATTTTTGGTGTTGTAACTATTTAATTCAACGGAGCCAGGCAAATGCCTTTTTTATTTAGATATTTTTAGATTTACAGTTTTTTCTTCACAACATTAATTATACAACCCTAATTTAAAATTAAATTTAGTTATTGCAGCAGTACTTGCTTTTATGCTAGCTATATTTATAATGTTTTTTACTGAGTTTATTAAGTCAGAATAGTAGATAATAAAACCTGCTCTTGATCAAGAGCAGGTTTTATTATCTAAAATACACCACTGAAGAGCTGATTTTTTATTAATTTTTTCTTTAAATAAAGCTAGTGTTTTGTTTTTAAAATTACCATACTGCTGTTGGATATCTTTAAGCGGGTCTAGATAGGCTGACTCAACAGCTGGTAATCCACTGGCAGCTTTTTCAATTAATAGACTAATTAGAGCTTTTCTGGTCTGATAACTATTATTTGATAACATTTTATTTTTAAAATCCAAGAATTCAGCTTGATTATATTTTAATGATTCTTGATAAAGATAATTGAGATTTTCTTTTTGATAAAAAAGCCCCTTTAACAAGGCTGCAAAAGCAAAATTATAAGGATAAGGCACAGCATCAGCTGTTCTAATTTCAATATATTTTTTAGTTCTGATGTCAGGGAAAACCATAGAGAGATAGTGTTCAATCTGCTGAGAGTTATTATTTTTCATCAGATCTTTAATCAAAGTCTCTTTACTATAGACTAATTTATTATTGTCTTTATCAATAATAGCAGGTGTATTCAAAATATATTCAGCATAACTTTTATAGCTGAAATTCTCAGAAAAAACACCATTAATAATGCCAGAACGATTACTGTCACAGTGAGACCATATATTAGCTCTGACACTAGGCCCAGAAGTTATTTTGCTGGAGAAAAAGGCTGTATTATCGAATAAGTAATAAATCATAGGTGTTAAAAAATAAGCAGCTCTTATCTTTTTCTGATAATCTGCTTCATCTTCATAATCAATACTTAATTGGAGAGAAGCTGTCCCTTTCATCATATGATGAGCAAACTCACCTTTATTATTAAAATATTTATACATATAATGATAGCGTTTTTTAGGCAGTAATGGTATTTCACTAATCTTAGTTATCGGTTGATAACCAACCGCCATCAATATTTGCTTATTTTCCTGTAAAATAGGTTTTATTTCCTGCCAGAAAGCTAAATAAATTTTTTCTATTTTCTTTAAACTTTGATAAGGACTAATACTTAGTTCTAGCTGTCCTCCTGGTTCGAGAGTGATTGTGCAATTATCTTTCTGGAGAGCAATTAAGTTTTTAGCTTCATAAATTTTTTGCCAGTTATTAACTGATAATTTTTCCAAAATTGAGCTTATACCATGTTCTCCTCTATAACTAACAGCAGTTAAATCTTGATTGAGGACAAGATTTTCAAATTCTAGACCTAGTTTAAAGTCAGCTGCCTTAGTTTCAGCCTGTCTTATGTAATTAACTAATGCTTTAATCTGCTTTGAGTATTCCATAATTCATCCTTTCTATCTAGATTGTTGATTATTTTAGTCATATATATAAACTTAGCGCTGATTAACTAAATTCCTGCTTTAATTGACTACCTAAAGTTTATTTATTTTAATTGTGAGATCTTTTTGACTGGAGTTGAATCTTAGTGTTCTTTGTAATAAAATTAATTTGATGAATTATACTTAATATGAATATGACTTAAGGAGTCTGATAAGATGAAAATTACTGTTGCAGGGGCAGGTTATGTTGGATTATCGAATGCAGTGCTGCTGGCCCAGAACCATGAAGTAATCGCTGTTGATGTAATTGAAGAAAAAGTAGAGCAGATAAATCAGGGTCAATCACCAATAGTTGATAGTGAGCTTGAAGATTATTTAGCTAATCATGAGCTCAATTTGCGAGCTACAACTGATGCTTTAAAAGCTTATCGAGAAGCAGATTATGTAATAATTGCTACTCCAACTAATTATGATCCAGAACAAAACTATTTTAATACAAGAACTGTAGAGGCTGTAGTAGCCAATGTTTTATCATTTAATGAAGATGCAGTTATGATTATTAAATCTACAGTACCAGTTGGTTATACAGCAGAATTAAGAGAAAGATTTGATACACAAAATATTATTTTTTCACCAGAATTTTTACGAGAGGGTAAGGCGCTTTATGATAATTTATATCCATCTCGGATTATTGTAGGTGAGCAGTCTCGAAGAGCTGAAAAATTTGCTAATTTACTTAAAGAGGGAGCAATTAAAGAAGATATTCCAGTATTGTACACTGATTCCACAGAAGCAGAAGCAATTAAACTATTTGCCAATACATATTTAGCAATGCGGGTTGCTTTCTTTAATGAATTAGATACTTATGCCGAATTGAGAAATCTAAATACTAAACAAATAATTCAGGGAGTAGGGCTCGATCCACGAATTGGTGACCATTATAATAATCCGTCTTTTGGTTATGGAGGATATTGTCTCCCGAAAGATACCAAACAGCTATTAGCTAATTATAAAGATGTTCCTAACAATATAATGCAGGCTATAGTGGATGCCAATCGAACCAGGAAGGACCATGTGGCTGATATGATTATTGAACAGCACCCTAAAATTGTTGGTGTTTATCGTTTAACTATGAAAAAGAATTCAGATAATTTCCGTCAGTCCTCAGTCCAGGGAGTTATGAAAAGAATTAAAGCAAAAGGAATTGAAGTTATTGTTTATGAGCCAACATTAAAGGAAGAAGACTTTTATAATTCGCGAGTAGTAAATAATCTAGCTGATTTTAAAGCAGAATCAGATATAATTATTACTAATCGAATGGCTGCTGAAATTAAAGATGTAGCAGAAAAAGTATATACTAGAGATTTATTTAATAATAATTAATTAAAGACAGACTAATTAAAGAGACTTTTCAGCTAAAAATATAGTTAATATTAATTATTGGAAAGTCTCTTTTTGACTAACTTATTTTCTTTTATCAAGAATGTGATTTTTTTTACAATAGGTATAAAATGATTAATTTATTAATTAACAGTAAATAATTTAAAGCCTTTATTGACCTGCTTTAACAGCTGATTATAGTTGAAGAATTCTAACAATTTAGAATACCGGAAAAAGCTGTTTAAAAGATGTGAAATATTTGACAGCACAATTGTAAAGTATTATACTAAAAGAGGAAATAAATAATAAAAAATTTACCTTATTAATAGGAGGGAAAGTTATAATGGCAAAGAAAATGAAGACCATGGATGGAAACACTGCTGCAGCTCATGTAGCGTATGCTTTTACAGACGTAGCAGCTATCTATCCTATTACTCCTTCATCTCCAATGGCTGAATTAGTTGATGCCTGGAGCGCTAATGGTCGTAAAAATATTTTCGATCAAGAAGTTAAATTGACTGAAATGCAGTCTGAGGGAGGAGCATCTGGTGCAGTACACGGTTCTCTGGTGGCAGGAGCTTTGACAACTACTTTTACAGCTTCTCAGGGATTATTATTAATGCTGCCTAATATGTATAAAATTGCCGGTGAATTATTACCTGGCGTTTTTCATGTTAGTGCACGTACTGTTGCTACTCATGCTTTATCAATTTTTGGTGATCACTCTGATGTAATGGCTGCTAGACAAACAGGTACTGCTATGTTAGCTTCCGGTAGTGTGCAGGAAGTTATGGATTTAGCTGGTGTTGCTCATCTAGCATCAATTAAATCAAGTGTACCATTTGTCCATTTCTTTGATGGTTTTAGAACATCTCATGAATATCAAAAAATTGAAGTTTTAGATTATGAAGATCTGGCAGAATTAGTTGATTATGGCAAAGTCAGTGAATTTAGACACAGAGCTCTAAATCCTGAACGCCCTGTAACAATGGGTACAGCTCAAAATCCTGATATCTTCTTCCAAGCTCGCGAAGCTGCTAATAGTTTTTATGAAGCAGTTCCCGATATTGTAGAAGATTATATGGCGGAAATATCCAAATTAACTGGTAGAGAATATCATCCTTTTAACTATATTGGAGCAGAAGATGCTAAATATGTAGTTGTAGCGATGGGTTCTGTAACTGATACTATTGAAGAAACAGTTAAATACTTAGTTGAACAAGGAGAAAAAATTGGTCTGATTAAAGTAAGACTTTATCGTCCATTTTCCGAAAAATACTTCATGAAGGCTCTTCCAGAAACTGCTGAGAAGATTGCTGTGCTTGACAGGACAAAAGAACCTGGTGCAGTAGGGGAACCACTTTATGAAGATGTAAGAGCTCTCTTTTATGATAAAGAAAAACGTCCTGTAATTGTTGGAGGTCGTTATGGTTTGAGTTCTAAGGATACAACTCCTACTCACATCAAAGCTGTCTTTGATAATCTGAAAGAAGATAAACCTAAAAATAACTTTACTTTAGCAATTAAAGATGATGTAACTAATACTAATCTTGAACCTAAGGATTATATTAATACTTCACCAGCAGGTACAGCTCGCTGTAAATTCTGGGGCTTTGGTTCCGATGGTACCGTTGGTGCTAATAAAAATGCAGTTAAAATCATTGGTGATAATACTGACAAATATGCACAGGCTTATTTCTCCTATGATTCTAAAAAATCTGGTGGAGTTACAGTATCTCACTTAAGATTTGGTGATCAACCAATTAAATCTACATATTTAATTGATGAAGCTGATTATGTAGCCTGTCATAAAGAATCATATGTTGAAAACTTTGATATGGTTTCTGATCTCAGAAAAGGGGGAACTTTCCTTCTTAACTGTACCTGGTCAGAGGATGAATTAGCTGCCAAACTTCCAGCTGAAATGAAAAAATATATTGCTGAAAATGATATTAAATTTTATACCATTGATGGTGTAAAGATTGCTCAGGAAGTTGGTCTCGGTGGTAGAATTAACATGGTAATGCAGACTGCTTTCTTTAAACTAGCTGACATTATTCCTGTTGATGATGCTGTTAAATATCTCAAAGATGCCATTAAGAAAACTTATGGTCATAAGGGAGATAAGATTGTTGAAATGAACTATAAAGCAGTTGATAAGGCTCTTGATGCTTTAGTTAAAATTGATGTGCCTGCTGATTGGGCAAATGCTGAAGCTGAAGCTGAAGTAGAAACTGAAGAAAAACCTGAATTTGTCAAAGAAGTTCTGGAAGTTGTTAATGCTCAACAAGGTGATGATTTACCTGTTAGCACTTTTGTTGGTCGTGAAGATGGCCACTTCCCTCCTGGACTTTCTAAATACGAAAAACGTGGAATTGCTATTAATGTTCCTGATTGGGACTTTGATACCTGTATTCAGTGTAACCAATGTTCATTAGCTTGTCCTCATGCCGTTATCAGACCTTTCTTACTTGATGAAGAAGAAGCTGCTAATGCGCCAGAAGGATTTACTACTCTTGATGCTCGTGGCAAACAATTAGAAGGTTTACAATACAAGATTCAGGTAAGTCCTTATGATTGTACAGGTTGTGGAGTTTGTGCTGATGTTTGTCCTGTTAATGCTCTTGAAATGGAACCATTTGCTAAGATGGCAGAACAAGAAGCAGATAACTGGGATTATGCTATTAACGAAATAACTGTTAAAGATGACCTAATGGATCCAGTTAACATTAAAGGTAGTCAATTCCAACAGCCACTACTTGAGTTCCATGGAGCTTGTGCTGGTTGTGGAGAAACTGCTTATGCTAAGTTAGTAACTCAGTTATTTGGTGATAGAATGTTGATTGCTAATGCAACAGGTTGTTCTTCAATCTGGGGTGGTTCTGCACCAGTATCTGTTTATACAACTAATCCAGAAGGACATGGTCCTGCCTGGGCTAACTCCTTATTCGAAGATAATGCCGAATATGGATATGGTATGTATTTAGCTAATCAACAAATTAGAGCTAAAATTTCTGATCTAATGAAAGAAGCAATTGACTTAGATCTGGATGCTAAATTAACAGAGTTAATGAAAGAATTCCTGGCTAACTTCAAAGATGGAGAAAAGACACAGGAAATTAAAAAAGAAATGATGCCTTTGCTGGCTAAATATAGTGACAACGAAGTAATTGCTGAGATTGTTGATAGAAAAGAATTTATGACTAAAAAGTCTCAGTGGATTATTGGTGGAGACGGCTGGGCCTATGATATTGGCTATGGCGGTTTAGACCATGTAATTGCTTCTGGTGATGATGTAAATGTTCTGATCTTTGATACAGAAGTTTACTCTAATACCGGTGGTCAATCTTCTAAAGCTACTCCTACTGCTGCAGCTGCTAAATTTGCTGCTTCTGGTAAGAAGATTAAGAAGAAAGACTTAGGCCAAATGGCTATGACTTATGGTTATGTATATGTTGCTCAGATTTCTCTGGGTGCTAATATGAATCAGGCCATTAAGGCTATTGCAGAAGCTGAAGCTTATGATGGACCTTCCATTATTATTGCTTATGCTCCCTGTATTTCACATGGACTTAAAAAAGGTATGGGTTGCAGTGTATCTCAGGAAAAAGATGCTGTTAAAGCAGGATACTGGCACTTATTCCGTTTCAATCCTGAACTTAAAAAAGCAGGTAAGAATCCATTTAGTCTGGATTCAAAAGCACCTACAGGTAGTTTCAGAGACTTTATTCTTAGTGAAGTACGTTTTGCTTCCTTACAGAAAACATTCCCTGAAATTGCTGAAGAATTATTTGAACGCTCTGAACAAGATGCTAAAGAACGTTATGAATCTTATAAACGTCTTGAAGCAGCTTATGCTCCGGAAGAAGAATAATACTTCTATAAAAATAAATAAAAAAGGTAGCGGGACGCCGCTACCTTTTTTTTATGCTTTAAAATATTTATTTTATTTGAAAAATAAGATGACTAGTAAAGCTGCACCTGCAACCTGAATCCAGGCTGTTCCCAATCCTACTAAGAGGGTTTTTGGGCCCTGCTTAAGTAGAGCAGAAATTTTAATTTTTAAGCCAATTGCTGCCATAGCAGTAATTAATAATAAGTGACTAATTATTTTTAAATAATCAATTAAAAGATTGGGAATTAAGTTTAAAGATGCTAAAATACCCAGAATTAAAAATCCAATAATAAAAGTCGGTATTTTAACTTTTGCTTGTTTACTCTTAGACTTGTCATTAAATAATAAACTTAAAAGTACTACAACTGGTCCTAACATCAAAATTCTTCCCATTTTAACAATTGTGGCGATTCTGCCCACTAAGTCGTTAACTGAGAAACCAGCTGCTACTACTTGACCTGTTGCCTGAAGAGTAGTTCCAATTAGCAAACCGCTATTTGTATTATTAAGTCCAATTAATCTAGCTAGAAATGGCAAAGTGAAAATACCAATAGTTCCCAATAAATTAACTACACTAACGGAAAGGCCAATTTCTTCTTCCGTATTTCCAATTACTGGTGCTGAAGCTGCAATAGCTGAAGAACCACAGATTGCATTACCAATCCCAATTAAAAGTCCAAATTTGTTATTAAGTCCAAGCAACTTACCAATTATAAAACCACTAAAAACAGTTAAAGCTACGACGAAAATAATTAACATAATAGAAGTAAAGCCTAATTCTTTAAGTACATTTAATTGTAATTTAACTCCCATTAGCATAATAGCAGCTGCCAGTAATTTCTTTTCGGCAAATTTAACTCCCGGGCCATAACTATCATTTAAATCAATTAAATTACCAAGAATAAACCCTAGAATTATTGCAGAAGTTACTGCTCCTAGATTTGGGATTAACTTTGCCAGGTAGTTAGCCAGGATAGCAATTAAAATTGTTAAAGTTAACCCCTTAATATTTTCTTTTAAATATGATATTAAATACGACATTTTTTCCTCCCTGTAAACTTTTATTAATTAATTTATACTTAGCTATTATTTTACTAATAAATTTAACATTAGTAAAATAATTTGTTATTATAATATTCATAAGTAATTATTTATAATAAAATTTAAATTTGCTTAAACAACTATATTTAGTAAAAATAACTAGAGAATCTAAATTACTAGATTTATTAATCATTAAGGAGTCCAATATGAATATTAGACAGCTAAAAATTTTCATTAAAGTTTGTGAGCTGGAAAGTATGTCAAAAACAGCCGAAAGCCTCTATATGACTCAACCAGCTGTTAGTCAGACAATAATCAGTTTAGAAGATGAATTAGGAATAAAATTATTTGATCGTATCGGTAAAGAATTAAACCTTAATTATGCGGGAGAAGTATTACTAAAATATGCCAGACAAATCTCTAATTTATTAGTTGAAGCTCAAACTAGTATTGAGAATATTACTAATATGAAAAAAGGAAAATTAAAAATTGGAGCAAGCATGACAATTGGAACCTATCTTTTACCGGTAATGCTGGCTAAATTTCGTGCAGCAGAAGAGCATGAACTTGAATTACCAGTTATTATTGATAATACTTATTCAATTGCGAAAATGGTAGCTGAAAATGAAATTGATTTGGCTTTAATTGAAGGTCCGATTACAAATTTAGATTTGCAAGTTGAAAAATTTTATAGTGATCAGTTATATTTAATGTGTTCAGCTGAGCATAATTGGGCAGACAAAGAGCTGATTACAGCTGATATGATAAAGTGTGCTGACTTCATTATGCGAGAAAAGGGAAGTGGTACCAGGCAGATAATTGAGAATAATTTATTAAAAAATAATATTGATTATCGAATTACTCATGTTTTAAATAATATAGAAGCTATCAAAAAAGCAATTGCTGCTAATCTAGGGATTTCTATTTTACCAGAAATTGCAGTTACAGCAGAACTTAAATCTGGTTTGATTGTAAAAAAACAGCTGGCAAATTTAAATTTCAAACGTGATTTCAATCTCATTTTCCATAAAGACAAATTCTGGTCGCCTCTATTTACTGAGTTCCATAATTTTGTATTAGCTCAAAATAATTTTAAAGATCAGTTTTAAAGTGGTTTTAAGCTAATCTTATTTTTTGAAATAATTAGAGCAGGAAAAAATTTTTATTTAGAGAATAATATTAATATTATTAGGATCTAAATCCAATAGTTGTTATTTTTAAAAGGTAATGGATGGAGTGAGCTGTATGTTAATTGATTGGATAAGTATTTTTAAGCTGCTGCTTTCAGCTTTAATAGCGGCAGTTATTGGTTATGATAGAGAAAAATCGAATAAAGCAGCTGGAATTAGGACGAATGTTATAGTTTCAATTATTTCTTGTTTAATTATGATTTTATCGTTAGAAGTATCACAGGATAGTCTAAAATTTGGTTTAAATGGTGATCCAGCTCGACTGGCAGCTCAGGTAATTAGTGGGATTGGTTTTTTAGGAGCTGGCACAATTATTAAGCATAAAGATAAAATAGAAGGCTTAACAACTGCTGCCAGTCTCTGGGGAGTAGCTGGTCTGGGGCTTGCAATAGGCTATGGACTTTATGATATTTCTATTGCGGCTTCTCTGGTCATAGTTTTTAGCTTAAAAATTTCTCCATCAATTAAAAATAAGTAATTATTAAAAAATCTATTTTAAATTTTTAATTATTTTTGACTTACAAAGATATAATAATTAGTTATAATTAATATCTATTTAAGCTTAATAAGCTAAATTATCCTGATGAAAGTATTTAGAATAAATAATTTATTTGTCTGGAGAGAATTAAATGACAGCATTTTTGTTATTAAGTATTTCAGCTTTGTTTTTTTCTTTACCACTTTATTATCCCGACTTATATTTTTTAAGCTGGTTTGCTCTTTTTCCTTTTTTAATAGTCCAGTTTAAAGCAATTGATCAGCCGCTCAATAGAATTTTTATTCAAGGAACAGTCTGGGGATTTCTGCTGGCCTGTTTTTCAGTTAATTTTTTATATTATCCTCTTCAAATATACACTAATTTTAAATTGTTGGTTTTACTGCTAATATTAATGCTTTTGTTTATTCTACTAACTATTGTCTATGGTTTATTTTTTCTATTTTATTATTTTTTAACTTTTAGAATCTTAAAATTAAAAGAGCAATTTAATCCTTATTTGTTTGCAGTTAGCTGGGTTATTTTTGAATTTATCCGCTATCATTTATTTTTCTTTTTTCCTTTTCTGAATCCTGCTTACACTCAAGCTAGTTGTAAATTTATGGTCCAGCTGGCTGGTTTAGGGGGGATCTGGTCTCTGACCTTAGCTGTGATTTTAATAAATGCTTTATTTTTTAAATTTTATTTAAAGCAGCAGAAAAGAGATCTACTAGCTATTTTATTAGTTTTTTTATTAATTTTTAGTTATGGTAGTTTTAATTTAGAAAAATATAAGCCAGCTGAATTTGCAATAAATCAGACTAGCTTAAAAGATTTTAGACCAAAAAAACTAATTAAGGTCGGCCTTATAACTTCTCGAATCAGGCAAAGTGACAAATGGCGAGCTGACCAGATAAATAATAATTTTAATTTAATAACTATGGCAGCAGAAAAATTAAATTCAGCTGATTTAATTATAACCCCAGAAACTGCTTTAACTATAGACTTGAATAAAGATAATTATTTTCAACAAAAATTTTTAACTTTAGTTAAAGAAAATTTTGCTTTTCCACTTCAAGTAGGCAGTCTTGCCAGCCAAAATAATTTAACAGGTAATCAGTATTTTAATTCTATTTTTTTAATTGATTCAGCTGGTCAGTTTTTAGATCGATACAATAAAGTTAAGTTAGTTTATGGAGGTGAATATTTTCCACTTGAAAGAATTTTAAATAAAGTTTTTAGCGAATTTAATTTCAATTCTCTGGCAGAAGGAGATGAAATTAAGATTTTTAATTATAATAATTTACAATGGAAAACAGTTATTTGTTCTGAAATCCTTTATCCTGATTTTGTTAAAAAGCAGGCTGCTCAGGTTCAATTCATAGTAAATGAAACTAATGAAGCCTGGTTTGCTAATAGCCGTCTTCTTAAAAATATAATGTGGCAGGCATCAGTTTTGCGGGCAGTTGAAAATAGAAAAATAGTAATTAAAACTGGTAATTTAGCCTATAGTGGAATTATTTATCCTGATGGAAGTTATCAAAAAGTTAGTGATATAAATAATTATCATTTATTGAAATTCTGGGTTAAAAAATAATAATTTATTCAATTTATGTTAAAATTCTTAAATTTAGCATAAATAATTAGCTAGATTAGTGGATAACTTGTCTAAAAATGATATAATAAGAGTATAATAGCTATACATAGTTTAAATAAGTTAAGCTGATAGAAACAGTAAATTGGCTGAATAACTGAACTTTTTCTTGAAAAAAGGGGGTTTTTAAAATTTCTACTGAAATAAGTAATAAAGTAAAAGTTAATGATTTAAAAGAGGGAATGGTTATTGATGAAGAAATTAAAAGTGAGTTTGGTGGAATTCTTATTCCGCCGGGAACTGAACTAAATGAATGGATGATTGATAAGATAATTAGGCTTGATCTAGAAGCTGTAAAAATCAAGTCAGCTGCTGAATCTGAAAAGAAGATTGAAAATAAAGAAGATACTTTAGAAAAATATCAGGGTATAATAGAAAATTTTGCTTCTATATTTAAAAAGGCTTATTATATGAAAAAAGTTGAGTTTAATTCAGTAAAAACATTGTCTGAAGAAGCAATTAAAATTTCAGAACAGCTTGAACTGGCTGATATTTTAAAAATGACGAGAGATATTGATGACTATACTTATACTCATTCACTTCATGTGGGAATTCTGGCTAATAAGTTTGGTAAATGGTTAAATCTAGAGGAAAATAGAGTTAATAATTTAACTACAGCCGGTTTACTTCATGATATCGGAAAAACTAAAATCGATAAAGATATTTTGACTAAGCCGGCTTCGCTGACGGCAGAAGAGTTTGATATAGTAAAAAAACATCCCAAATATGGTTATGATCTTGTTAAAAAAAGTAATCGGTTTTCAAAAGAAGTTTTATCTGCTATTTTAACTCATCATGAAAGAATTGATGGTAGTGGTTATTTGCTTGGTCTAAAAGGTAAAGAAATACCCTTATTTGGTAGAGTTATTGCTATTCTGGATACCTTTGATGCTTTAACTACAGATAGGCCATATCAAAAAGCTGTTTCGCCTTTTAAAGCCCTAAAAATTTTAGAAGAAAATATCTTTGGTTATGACTATAAATTAAATTCTATTTTTGTAGAAAAAATTCCTGCTTCATTGATTGGAGAAACAGTAGAATTGAGTAATGGTGAAGTTGGAAAAATTGTATTTATTAATCCATTGAAACCAGAATCTCCTTTTGTTAAAACTGAAAATAATTTATATGATTTACAGGAGAAAAGAGAACTTGAGATCAAAAAATTAATTAAAAATTAATAATACTAATTAACAAGTAGCTGCTAAAAACTTAATTAAAAAATTTATTGTTTATAAGAGAATTCTCATCCAGGAGATGTTGAATTCTCTTTTTTATATCTAAAACTATTTAATTCAAATGCTAAGATGGATTTTATAGCTATTAAATCAACATAAATTAAATGTTTTTTATTGTCGAAAAATGTCTTATATGTTAACATTTACTAATTAAAGTGATAGAATAATATTAACAATATTTAAAATAGTCTAATAAAAGCAGAAGGTCTCTATTCAGATAAAGAATAAATATAATTAAGAGGTGAAAATAATGAAGGAAATTATCACGTCCGCAAAATTAAGACCAAGAATCAAACTTAATCTTGATATAATGGCAGATTTCTTTTCCACAAAAGATTTAAAGATGTGTGTGATTGCTTCAGATAATAGGAATAGAATTTTCACTCAGCAAAATGATGATATTAAAAAGCCAGTTATAGAATCTGCAGTAACTAATAATTTATATAAAAAACTATTTGATTTAAAGGAACAAAAGGTTAAGCTCTTTTTGGCTAAATATTTGACTGATTTTAAAAATGAACTAATGTTTTTTAAGTTAAATATTAATGATTATATTTATATTATTTATTTTCCTTATCAAAAAGTAAATATTAAACATAATTCAACTGCTCTTAATCGATTCAAAAAGCAGTTTCAATTTCTATTGAAAGATATTTATAGTCAGGAAAAAAAAGAAATCTATCTAAATCAAAGAAGCAAAGAAAATAGTAATTTAAGAAGAGAAAAATATATTGCTGCTTCTGCTTTAGATTCTGTGCCGGGTAATGTAGCAATTTTAAATGAGGCAGGAAATATTGTCTATATTAATCTTGCCTGGGATAGATTTGCTGTTGAAAATATTGCAATAGCTCGTGCTTTCAAAATAGGGAAAAATTATTTAAAAGCAGCCAAAGAAGTAGTTGGAGAAAGCAGCGATATTTTTGATGAATTAAATCATGGGTTGAAACAGTTATTAAATCGAGAAAAAGAATATTTTACTTTTGACTATTCCTGGAGTTCGGCTGGAAAAAAAAGATGGTTTAGAATGCATGCCTCATCTTTTAAAGGAATTGGTGAATATGAAATTTTAATAGTTCATCAGGATATTACTAAAGAAATTATTGCTCAAAAAGCAGCAGAAACACTTCTGGACCAGCTGCCTGGATTATTAATGAAATTTAATGAAAAGCAAGAATTGATTTATTTCAATAAAAGAGCTGCCCAAAATTTCAATTTAACCTCAAATGACTGTGGTCAGCAATTTATGGGTTTAACTTTAGATAATGAAGAAAGCCAAAGTTACCAGGATAAAATTGTTGAAGCATTACAGGAAGAGAAAATAATAGACTGCAGAGTGATTTTAAGTAAAAATAATCGTCAACTTTCTTATAAGAATATTTTACTACCTTATTATGAAACAGATAACTCGAAAAGTGTAATTTCGATAATTCCATTTCATAATCAGCAGTTTATTTCAAAAAGAAGTAATTATAATATAACTAATCCTTATTTACAGCTTTTTAATAATTTTCCGGAAGCTTTAGTTTTACTTGATAATGAAGGTAAAATAATTAATTCTAATAAGAAGTTTGGACAATTGTTTGGCTTTGAAATGAAAGAGCTTAAAAACAAAGAGCTGAGTAGCTTAATAGCTGATAAAGAAGATAAAGCAGCAAAAGATCTTGCTCATTTAGTTCTAACTGGTGATAAAATTGATCATTCTGTAGTTAGAACTGATTCACAGGGGAAAAGATTAAATTTAAATTTGATTGCCTTTCCAATTTTACTGCATATTAATAGAATTGGTATTTTTGCAATTTATCGAGAAACTAAATAGATATAGTACGAGGAGGCGGTTTTTGTGGAAAATAAAGATGGTGTAGTTTATCTAAAAAATGGTAAATTAAACATTACTGATCCAGAAGGGCTTGGCAGGTATCCGCGTATTAAAACTGGCGAAAATGTAAGAATCTATATAAATGGTAAAAAAGAAGGTAAAGAATTAGTTGTTAATCAGGATTTAGCAGACAAAATAGAATTTAAATTTGAAAGCATAACAGCAAATAAAGAACTTAAAATAGAAATTTCTGATGACAAGTTAAAAGCATATTTAATAATTTCTCTAACTCCCCGGCAGGAACTTATTTTAAAAGATACTGAAGCAAGTAATCATATAGTAGTTGAAACTGAAAGTAAAGCTAAGGTTTATCCTGATTTAGATAAAAAAGAAATTATAGATCTTTTAGATTACCATGATATTAAATTTGGCATCAAGCATGATTATATTAATCAAATAGTAGCAGCAAGTGATGATTTAAGTGGTGAGTACTTAGTTGCAGAAGGGAAAGCACCTAAAACCGGTCAAGATGCAGAAGTAATCAAAAGTGAAAAATATAAACAGCAAGACCGGCAAGATGAGAATTTTTTTAAACAAATTGATTCAATTGATAAAGGTGAACTAATCTGTTTTAAAAGGGAACTAATTCCTGGTAAAGCAGGGACTAATGTTTTTGCAGAAGAAATTTCTCCACCTCTGGTTAAAGATATAGAACTTATAGCTGGAAAGAATGTCCAGATTATTAATAATGGCTTGAAAGCAATTGCTTTAGAAGGGGGACAGCCCCAGCTAATTAAAAGAAATTCTAAAGTTGAGGTATATGTTCATAAACAATATATAATTAGCAGTGATGTTGACAAATATACAGGTCACATTAAATATGATGGAGATCTTTTAGTTAAAGGTAATGTTCAGGACTATTTTAATGTAAGTGTTGGCAGCAAATTAAAAGTAGGGGGAAATATAGCCAACGCTGAGATTAAAACTAATGGAGATCTCTTTGTGAAGAATAATATAATTGCCAGTAAATTATATATTGGTAATTATCTTGAAAAAAAAGTTGTTGCTAATATGAAAAAAATAATTTCTGATATAGAAAATCTAAAAATAGCTGTTGAAGAAATTATTGGAGAAGCTAGTAAAAGAGAGATGGATGTCAGCAGTTTTAGAACAGGAAAAGTAATTAGGCTCTTAGTAGAAAATAAATTTAAATCTTTAAAAAATCTAATTATAAATACAAATAAAGAAATTGATAAAGCAGATAAAATTAAAGAAAAATTTGAAGAAGTTACTCCTTATTTTACTAATATAGCTAATCTAGAAAGGATAAAAGATGAAAGGTTTTTATATGAATTTAAAGAAAATTTAAAAGAAATTTTAACTTCTCAAATAGAAAGTAAAGGATTATTAAATATATTTGCAGGTTATATACAGAACTCCGAAATTAAAATTGGAGGTTCAGTAATTATCAGCAGGTCTGGCTGCTATAATTCTACAATTAAAGCAAAGGGATCTATTTTTGCTAGAAATAAACTGGGGTTTGTTAAGGGGGGTGAATATCAGGCTGAAGAAATAATATATACTCAATCTGCTGGCAGCCAGCTGGGGAGAACTAATTTTATACTTGGTAAGCAAATATTTATTAAAGAAGCACTGGGTACACTAGTTATTAAAAGTGAAAAAGATAGAATAGTAATTGATCCTGGTCAAAAGAATATAAATTATAAAGTCGATAAATTTGGTAAGCTGGTTCAATCAGATAAATTACCTAATATTAATAAATATTTAGTGGGTGATAATGAGATTTAATAAATATTTTGACTTAATTAAAAATTTATGATATTATTATTTAAGTTAAAAGTTATGACATTATTACATTAAATAAAATTGTAGAATAGAAGGAAGTGTCTAATTATGTCACTAAATTTTAATAAAGAAGCTCCTCCATTATATTCGCAAATAAAAAAAGATATTAAAAGAAAGATAAAAAATAGTGAATATAAACCTGGTGAAAAAATCCCTTCAGAAAAAGAACTGCAGGAAATATTTGATGTGAGCAGGATTACTGTTAGAAAAGCAGTATTAGAACTTGTTGAAGAAGGCTATTTATCACGTCAAAGAGGAATAGGTACAATTGTCAGAAGGCAAAAAATAGAAGAAAAATTATCAAAAGTAATGACCTTTACTGAAGAAATGCAGATTAGAAATATAAAACCATCTACTAAATTAGCTAAAATAGAAAAATTAGTTCCTGAACATGAAATCGCTGAATTTATGCAGCTGGCTGAGGGAGTCGAAGTCTATAGAATTACAAGATTAAGATGCGCTGATGGAGAACCAATAGTTTTATTTATAACATATCTTAATCCAGTGTTAAGTTTACCATTAACTGATAAGAGCTACTATGGTTCTTTATATAAACTAATTAAAAAAACCAACAATAAAGAAGTTCGTAAAGCGGCTGAATATATTGAAGCAATAATTGCCGATAATAATCTGGCTGAAAAATTAGATGTAGAGATTGGAAGTGCAATTTTAAAGACAACTAGAAGAGGTTATGCTGACCATGAAAATCCATTAGAATATACAGAATGTTTCTATAGAGCTGATAAATACAGATATTTTGTTGAATTGAATCGGTAAAATTTTATCGGAGAGGTTTTTATTTAGATAGAAAGGAGGAAAATTTTTTTAATAATAAATGTTATGACATTATAATTTTTATTTTAGGAGGCTACAGATGATTGAAATAATTTTAGTTTCTCATGGTAATTTAGCTACAGGTATTTTAGATTCTAGTAAAATGATTTATGGAGATTTGGAAAATGTTAGCTGTATAACTTTATCTAATGATGGGGGAATGGAATATTTTAATGAGGAGCTGGCTGCTTTTTTAGATGAACTAGAAGTAGGTACTGATGTATTAATTATGGCTGATTTAAAAAGCGGCACGCCTTTTAATGTTAGTTTAGTAAATGCTCTAGAAAGAAAAGAAAAGCTTGCAATTGAAATAGTATCAGGATTAAATCTGCCTATGTTAATAGAAAGTCTGGCAATACGCGATGATTTAAGTCTTGGGGAATTAACTAAAAGAGCTATAGAAGCTGGGAAAGCTGGTATTTCAATAGCCAAAAAATAGTAAAGGGAGTGTTAAAAGTGGCAGTGTCTTTTATAAGGGTTGATGATAGAATTATTCATGGTCAAATTGTGACAAGATGGGCTAGAGAGAGAAAATGTGATGGTATAATTGCAGTAGATGATAAGACTGCTAAAAATAAAATTTTAAAATCAGTAGTGAAAAATGCTGCACCTCCTGGAATAAAAGCAGGTGTATTTACAGTTGAACAAGCTCTTCCCAAACTAAAGAAAGCCAGTCAGGTAAAAGAAAATTATTTTTTAATTGTAAAAACGCCTACCACGTTAGTTTCATTATTAGAAAATGGTTGTGATTTTATCAAAAAAATAAATATAGGTCCAATTAGTTCAAAAGAAGGCGCTGAAAATGTTGGTCCAAATGCTGCTTTGACTAAAGAAGAAATTAAAGCATGTGAATATTTCTATGAACAAGGAATCACTATTATATTTAAATTAGTACCAAATAGTAAACCTTATACCTGGAAAGATATTAGAAAAAAATATATTTAAAACAATAGGAGAGATGACTATGTTAATAAGATCTATGTTAATAGGGGTTTTCTGCTATCTTGGTGCATTAAGTGTACCCTGGGCAGGTGGACTTACTGGTGGTTGGTATACCTTATCAAGACCGTTAGTATCTGGAATGATTGTTGGAACTATTTTGGGTGATATTCAACAGGGTATTATAATTGGAGTAGCCGTACAGGCAGTTTATATTGCAATGATTACTCCAGGTGGT
This sequence comes from Halanaerobium salsuginis, assembly GCF_900114545.1. Taxonomy (GTDB): domain Bacteria; phylum Bacillota; class Halanaerobiia; order Halanaerobiales; family Halanaerobiaceae; genus Halanaerobium; species Halanaerobium salsuginis. The sequence continues at coordinate 34,915 of NZ_FOTI01000021.1, read as the reverse complement.
ACAATGCCAGCAGATTTAAATTTTGTAGCTTATCCGGCAATTGCTTTAGGAATACTATCTGGATCTGATCCTAAAGTTGCAGTTACTTTAGCTTCTACAATTGGTATTTTAGGTACAATTATTCATAATTTTACAATGGTAACTAATTCAGCTTTTAATCATATGGGAGATAAAGCAGTAGAAGCTGGAGATTTAAAAGGCATTGTCCGGGCCAATGCTGTTTATCCACAGATTTTAACTTTCCTGGTTCGCTTTATTCCTACAGTTATCGCAGTGCATTTTGGCGCTCCTTATATTGATTCAATCATGAATTCTCTTCCCCAGACTGTAATAGATGCAATGGCTGTATTGGGAGGAATGCTCCCTGCTCTGGGAGTTGGAATTTTATTAACACAGATTATTAAAGATTATTCATTATTTGTTTTTTTCTTAGTTGGCTATATAGCAATAGTTTTCTTGCAGCTTAATATGATTGCTTTAGCAATAGTTGGTGCTTGTTTAGCTTTAATACATTTTAAATATAGTTCTACAGCAGATACTAATGAGGAGGCGATTTTATAACATGGATAATGAAAAAAAGAAATTAACTAGAAAAGATTTATTTGCAAGTTGGCTAAGATGGTTCTTGTTTAATCTGTCTTCTATTAGTTACGAAAGGCTTGCCTCTTATGGATTTTGTCATTCGATGCTGCCAATTATCGAAAAATTATACGATAAAAAAGAAGAACAAATAGCAGCCTTAAAGAGACACTCTGTTTTTTATAATACAGAACCACAACTAGGAAGTATAGTAAATGGTATAACAGCTAAACTAGAAGAAGCAAGAGCTAATGGAGAAAAGGTTGATGAAGAGATGATTAATGGTATAAAAGTTGGGTTAATGGGTCCGCTTGCTGGAATAGGTGATTCTTTAATTCCTGGAATGTTAGTTCCAATTTTATTAAGTATTGGAATGGGTTTAGCTAGTGGAGGCAGTCTTTTAGGGCCATTATTTTACATTATAGCTTTTAATTTAATAGTTATATCTGGGTCATATTATCTATATATGAAAGGCTATGAGTTAGGTGAAGAATCTTTAGAATTATTAATGGGTGAGAAAGCTCAAAAGATAAAAGAAGCCTTTGCAATGTTGGGAGCAGTAGTAATGGGGGGCGTTGCAGCTAATTATGTCAGCTTATCGACTCCATTAACTTATCAAAGTGGAGAAGTTAATATAGTTTTGCAAAATATGTTAGACAATATATTTCCTGAATTATTACCTTTAATACTTGTATTTGTTACCTGGTATTTAATGAGCAAAAAAAGAATAAGTTCTATTAAAATAATGTTATTTATGCTTGTGCTTGCAGCAGCTGGAGTTTTCTTAGGAATATTTTAAACTTAGATATTTTTAAAAATAGATGATCAACTAGAATATTCTAGTTGATCATCTATAAAATATAGTTAAATTTTAAAATTTATTGTTTAAATTATAAAATCAAAGGAGTTAATAATTTGATGAAAAGAAAAACTGAACAACTATTATTACCAGTTGAAAAAAAAATAAACTCTGAAAATAATTATGATATTTTTCCTAGTTATGAACTTAGTCCAGGCAAGATAAACGTTGGCTTTGAAAAATTAGCTAAAGAATTAGTAAAACATGAAAAAATTATTATGGATGGTTATGGAGGTGTGTTCTGGCAAGAAATAAAGGATAATCTAGATCAGATATTTAAAGCAAAAGGGATTTCAGTTTCCTGGCATAATATAGCTGATGCTTTGCTTCCAGAAAAAGAAATAGCAGAATTAGTTGCACCATTTTTAGGTGGTGATGATCCGATTTTTGGAAGTAAGTTTACAGGGGAAATAAATGATTTTTTTGATAAAAAGAAATTAAATTCTCTATCTGAAGATAATAAAGTAGATCTAAATATAGTTTATGGCACTGGTGCTAAACTAGTAGATTGGACTGGATATCTAGTTTATATTGATATTCCCAAAAATGAAATTCAATATCGTGCTAGAGCAGAGGAAATCTACAATTTAGGACTATCAAGTCCAGCAAAACCACATAAAATGTATAAGCAGTTTTATTTTGTTGATTGGGTTGTTTTAAACCTTCATAAAAAAGCTATGCTAACTGAGCTAGATTTAATAATAGATGGTCAAAGGACAGATCAGCTGACATTTATGTTTGGCGATGAATTCAGAACTTCTTTAACTGAAATTAGCAAAAATTATTTTAGAGTTAGACCCTGGTTTGAACCTGGTTCCTGGGGGGGCCAGTGGATGAAAAAAAGATTTTCTACTTTACCACAAAATGTTTCTAATTATGCCTGGTCTTTCGAATTGATTGTTCCGGAAAATGGGATAATTTTCGAAAGTAATAAAAAACTCTTAGAGGTTTCATTTGATTTTTTAATGTATAATAACTCTGAGGCAGTTCTGGGTGAACAGGGAGCAGAACGTTTTGGAAATGAATTTCCAATTAGGATTGATTATTTAGATACTGTTGCAGGAGGTAATTTATCGATTCAGTGTCATCCCAAAACAGATTATATTAAAAAACATTTCGGCGAAAACTTTACTCAAGATGAGACTTATTATATTATAGATTCAGAATCTAATTCTGGTGTTTATTTAGGGTTTCAGGAAAATATTGATCCAGAAGAATTTAGAAAAGTTCTAGAGAATAGTAGAGATTCATTGGAAAATGATCAGGTGGAAGATATACCAGTTGAAATAGAAAAATATGTCCAGAAAATTACTGCTGAAAAACATGATTTATTTTTAATTCCTAATGGAACAATCCATGGTTCAGGCTCTGGCAATTTAGTATTAGAAATTAGCAGTACACCTTATATATTTACTTTTAAGCTTTATGATTGGTTGAGAAAGTCACCAGGTAAACCCCGTCCGATTAATATTGAACGCGGCTTTGAAAATCTTTGCTTTGATCGTAAAGGGGAAAAAGTTAAAGCTGAATTAGTGTCAAAACCAGATGTGATAGAAAAAAATGCAGAATACAAAATTTTACACTTGCCTACTCATCAACAACATTTTTATGATGTCTATCGTTTGGAATTTAAAAATGAAATCAAAACAACTACTGATGGTTCTTGTAATGTTATGGTTGTTGTAGAAGGTGAATCAATAATTTTAGAAACTAAATCGGGTAAAAGAGCCAGATTTAATTATGGAGAAACCTTTGTTATTCCTGCAGCAGCAGAACAATATAAACTTATCAATGAAAGTAATAAAATAGTTAAAGTTCTTAAAGTATTTTTAAAATAAAAAATTAATACAGTATAAAGTCTTTAAAGATAAAAAGTATAAAGCTAATCTTAAAATAAGCTTTAGTTAGCTGGAGGTGCAAGATGAATTATGAGTCTGGTTTAAATATAAAATTAACTGATGATCCGATCGGCTTTGAATATTTAGAAGATCTGTTTGGACCAGAAGTTGAGAATAGAAAGCTAGATGATATTAGGCAGAGTTTAAAAAATCCAGATTGTAATGGCCCGGATGTTGTCTATTCTATTGCAATGGATGTTGGTAAAAAAATTCATCTTAAAGATTTAAAAAAAAGGAACTTATTGTTTGGAATTGTTAGATTTGCAGCCGGAAGATTAGGTGACGAACCTGTGAGATCACAGGGGCATATTCATGCTCTTTCGGCAAGTTGTAATATGTCTACGCCAGAAGTTTATGAAATCTGGAGTGGAGAAGCCATTATTTATATGCAAGAAACTGCTCTAGATGATCCTGGTCGCTGTTTTGCTGTTAAATGTAAGCCAGGAGAAGTAGTAATAGTACCGCCTGGATGGGCTCACTCTACAATTAGTTCAAACCCAGCAAACCCCTTAACATTTGGTGCCTGGTGTGTTCGTGATTATGGATTTGAATATAATGCTGTTAGAGAGCATAATGGATTAGCTTTTTTTCCAATTTTAGATAAAAAAAATAATATAATCTGGCAGAAAAATGATTGTTATCAGAATTCCAACCTTATTATTAAATCACCTAATAAATATAAGGCTTTTGCTATTAAAGAAAATATTCCAATTTATACACAATATGAAAAAAATAATGATTTATTTATGTTTGTTGCAGATCCAACTTTAAAAAAAGATGAGTGGAATGATTTTATTCCTTAAGTCTAAATTAAATAAAAAAAGATTATTATTTTGTGTAGTTAAATTTATCATAAAAAATACTTGACGATAATAGAACTAACTGTTATAATATTTATTGTTGCTTAAGAAAAGTTTTAGCGTGCGCCCGTAGCTCAACTGGATAGAGCGTCTGACTACGGATCAGAAGGCTAGGGGTTCGACTCCTCTCGGGCGCGCCATTTTTAAACAGGAGTATTTTATGGATGATTTAAAATATATGGAATTGGCCCTGGCTGAAGCCAGGAAAGCTTATCAGAGAGCTGAAGTTCCGGTTGGAGCATTAGTTGTTTGTAATGATCAGATCATTGGTCGTGGGTTTAATCTCCGGGAGAAAGCTCAAGATCCAACTGTTCATGCTGAAATGATAGCTCTGAGAGAAGCTGCTAAAAATAAGGCAAGCTGGCGCTTAGAAAATTGCCAGCTTTATGTGACTCTAGAACCCTGTCCAATGTGTACCGGAGCTATTTTGCAGGCTAGAATTAAACGCCTTGTTTATGGGGCCAGTGATCCCAAAGCGGGAGCTGTTGATAGTCTTTATCAACTTTTGTCTGATCAGCGCTTTAATCATCAGGTAGAAGTAGTAAGAGGGGTTATGGCAGCAGAATCTGCCCAGCTTTTAAAAGATTTTTTCCGTGAGCTAAGACAACGGAAGGATGGGTGAGTCTGGCTGAAACCGCTCGACTCGAAATCGAGTAGGCTTAATTGTCTCGAGGGTTCAAATCCCTCTCCTTCCGCCATTTATATTTTAGATTATTTTAAAAATAAAAATTTAAATAGAATTTTCAAAGTAGAGACATGTAAAATTTGTATGATCATCCAAATTTATAACTTCTTTATTTACGGAGAGGTGTCCGAGTCTGGCTTAAGGGGCTCGCCTGGAAAGCGAGTGTAGGCTTTCACCTACCGAGGGTTCGAATCCCTCCCTCTCCGCCATTAAAATTTAAAAAAATTTTATATTAGTTTGGCCGCACTAGATGGGGTGGTAGCGGTGCCCTGTAACCTGCAAACCGCTAAAGCAGGATTGAGGCTGTGGCTGAGGATTTTTTCTTTCAGGGTCTGGCCCTGATAAGTAGTGTTGACAATTGGGTCTCGCGCAATGAAGTCTTGTGAATCCCGTCAGGTCCGGGAGGAAGCAGCGGTAAGCAAGTCGCTTCATGTGCCGCGAGGGTGCCTGATTCGAGCCAACTGTCAGGGTAACGCCTGGGAGAAAATCTTCGAAGCACAGTGTGCGGCCTCTTTTTTTAAAAAACACCCGGTAAAGGGTGTTTTTGCTATATATTGAGCTGCTTTTGTTATATAATAGTTATATAATAAATATTTGAGGTGAAAAAAATGGCCTTTCTTTCCCTATATCGTAAATACAGGCCGGAGGGTTTTCAGGATCTAATCGGTCAGGATCAGGTTATCAGAACACTTAAAAATGCTTTAAAAAATGACAGAGTTGCACATGCCTATCTTTTTGCTGGACCAAGAGGTACTGGTAAAACATCAACAGCTAAGGTCTTTGCCAGGGCACTTAATTGCTCTAATCCCGGGCCAGACTTTGAGCCGTGTGGAGAATGTAACTCCTGTCAGAGAATAGCTAACGGCAACTCGCTTGATGTAATAGAAATTGATGCTGCCTCCAACCGGGGAATTGACGAAATTCGTGAACTGCGGGAAAAAGTAAAATTTTATCCTGGTGAAGGAAAGTATAAGGTTTATATTATTGATGAAGTTCATATGCTGACTAAAGGAGCTTTTAATGCTCTATTAAAAACTCTGGAAGAACCACCAGCAAGTGTAGTGTTTATTCTGGCTACTACTGAGCCCCATAAAGTTTTAACAACAATTATGTCTCGCTGCCAGCGCTTTGACTTTACTTTGCTTAGTTTAAATAATTTAAAGGCAAGGCTGGCTTATATTAGTGATGCTGAAGGATATCAGATTGAGAAACCAGCACTTGATATTCTGGCCCGTAGTGCTCGTGGCGGAATGCGAGATGCAATTAGTCTGCTTGATCAAGCTATTTCTTTTAGTGATGGGGATTTAACTGAAAAAAAAGTTAGTCAGATGCTGGGAAGAGTCGCTAAAGACCAACTACAGCAGCTGCTTTACTGTTTAAACGAACAAAATACACAGCAGGCTATTCAGCTGCTTGAGCAACTGCTCGAATCTGGGCTTGGTATTGAGCGTTTAAGTGAAGAATTAATTGAATATTGCCGGGAATTGCTGTTAATTAAAGAATGTGGGCTTGAATCTGGAATACTTGAATATTCAGCTAGTCAGCTGGAAGAACTTGCTCAGGCTGCAGGAGGCTTAAGTACAGTCAGAATTACTGAAATTATTGATGAGTTTGCAGTTTTAAAGCAGAAATTGCGTTCTAGTGCTCGTCCCCGTTTACAATTAGAGTTAAGTGTTATAAAATTAAGTAGTAACCAGCCAGCAGAAAATAAATTTGAGCAGCGCCTGGCAGACTTAGAATATCGGCTTAACAGTTTATTGCAGGATACCACTAACTTATCGGCTCTTAATGAAAAATCTAGTCTTGAAGATAGTGCTTTTGAAAAGAAAGCTAATTCTGTTAAGGATAGTTTTGCTGATAAATTGAAATCTTCTCAAAAGATCAGTGATCAGCATTCAGCAGATAAGCCTGAGGAAGAAAAAAGCGAACACCAGAGTGCTGCTGAAGTTGAAACTGAAGGTCAGAATCAGAGAAAAGAAAATAAAGTGGAAATGCCAAAACATGAACAAGGAGCTCAATCTAAACTAAACTCAGAGCAAGAAGCTGCTGTTAAAGTTGAAAACAAAAATAATAAAGATGCTTCTATTAATAGTTCAAATTCTCAATCTGTTCTAGATTTAGCTCAGGTTAAACAGATCTGGGGAGAGGTACTTAATCAAGTACGTCAATTAGATATATCTGTTCAGGCTCTTTTAAGGGAAGGCGATCCAGCAGCTGTACGGGGAAATATTATTTTTGTATTATTTCCAGAAGATAAAAAATTTCATTATAAAGGTGCCTGCAGTAATAAGGCTTTAATTAATAAAGTATTACGTAATCTTTTGCGTCAGAATGTAGAATTAGAATTAAAAATAGGGGAGCTGCAAGAATCTACTGCAGATAATTCAGGAAAAGTTCCTGAACAAGTACCGGCAGAGTCCGCTGGACAAAAAACCTCTCCAAAAACTAATTCTGCACCTAGGACTAGTTCTAAAAAAGAAATTAGTCAGCCTGACCAGAAAAAAATAAAGCAAAATAGTTATACTGATAATAATAAAAATACTAAGAATAAATCAAATCAGTCAGGTCAAAATAATGACCTTGATATAGAGACAATTGCCAGAATGTTTGCTGGTGAAATAATAGAAGTTGATGAATCAATTTTGGCTAAAAGAGGAGGAATTCAAAATGAACATGCAGAAAATGATGAAACAGGCTCAGAAAATGCAGGCTAAAATGGCTAAAATGCAGTCTGAGTTAGAAGAAAAGACAGTTGAAGCAAGTGCTGGTGGTGGAGTTGTGAAAGTAGTTGTTAACGGAAAACAGGAAGTTGTTGACTTAAAAATTGATCCTGATGCTGTAGATCCTGAAGATGTAGAGATGCTGGAAGATCTTGTTCTGGCTGCTGTAAACCAGGGAATGCATGAAGTACAGGAAATGGTTAACAAAGAAATGGGTAAAGTAACTGGTGGTATGAATCTACCAGGGATGCCTTAATGAATCCTTATCCCAGGCCAATGGGAAAATTAATCGGTGAGTTGAGTAAGCTGCCCGGCATCGGGCCTAAAACAGCTCGCCGACTTTCTTTTTACATTTTAGGTCAGAATAAAAACGAAGTTAAATCTCTGGCAGATGCTTTACTTGAAGCAAAAGAAAAAATTAACTACTGTAAAATTTGTAACCATTTAACTGAAGCGGAAAAGTGTTCTTTTTGTCAGTCAGAAAGCAGAGACCAGACTCAAATTTGTGTAGTAGAAAGTCCTCGTGATGTAGTAGCAATGGAAAAAACTGGCGAATATAATGGCTTATATCATGTTTTACATGGCGCAATTTCGCCAATGGATGGTATAGGACCAGATCAGATTAAATTGCGCAACTTAATGCCCAGGTTAGAAAATGGAGCAGTAGAAGAAATAATTGTAGCAACTGATCCTAATGCAGAAGGAGATGCAACAGCTCTGTATCTGGCTCGTTTAATCAAGCCGTTAGGAGTAAAGGTTACCAGAATAGCGCATGGTATTCCAGTTGGTGGTGACCTTGAATATGCTGACGAAGTTACTCTTTCTAAAGCTCTAGAGGGAAGAAGAGAGTTATAACTTGAGTTTTTAATTGAGAAGCCTCTACTGGCTTCTTTTTCTTTATCATTAAAAAAAGAAATTTAATTTATTACTTTATTTAAGCTCTTAATTTGAGATTTGTTTTGATAAATCTTGACAATTTTCTTGAGCTTTGTTAAAATACTTTAAATATTAAAGAGTGCTTTTTATAATTTTACTTAATTTTTACTTTTAAGATTTAATTACATAAAATAACTAAAATTAATAGTTATTAAATAACTTATTTCTGGTCAACTTACTTAACAAACGATTTGTTTTGAGTATAAAGTTGACTAAATTTTTAATTGTTTATTCATTTAAGGCTTTGCTTGATTATTAGGGGATTAAATATTAGTTGGCAGTTCTAGTTATTTTAAACTCAAGACTAAGTTAATAGGCTATAACAATTTATTTAATTATCCAGGGAGGATGAGTTATGAAAAAAATAGTTAAAGAAGGTTTGACTTTTGATGATGTGCTTTTAATTCCAGCTGAATCAAATGTTGTACCAAAAGAAGTTAGTACAAAAAGTAAATTGACTGATGATATTTATCTTAATACACCGATTATTTCAGCCGGGATGGATACTGTAACTGAGGGTGACATGGCAATTGCTATGGCCAGAGAAGGTGGTCTGGGTGTTATTCATAAGAATATGTCTATTCAGCAGCAGGCAGCTGAGGTTGATCGAGTTAAACGTTCGGAAAGCGGAGTAATAGTTGATCCTTTCTATTTAAGCCCAGATGCCAAGATCGAAGAAGCAGAAGCATTAATGTCTAAATTCCATATATCTGGAGTTCCGATTGTTGATGCAGAAAATAAACTGCTTGGAATTTTAACTAATCGTGATCTTCGTTTTGTAGAAGATTATAGTCGTCCAGTTTCTGAAGTTATGACTGAAGAAGAGTTAGTTACTGCACCTGTTGGAACTGATCTGGAAGGTGCTAAAGAACAGCTGCGCAAGCATAAAATAGAAAAACTGCCAATTGTTGATCAGAACGGTGTCTTAAAAGGTTTAATTACAATAAAAGATATTGAAAAAGCTAAACAGTATCCAAATGCATCTAAAGATAAACAAGGCAGACTGCTGGCAGCAGCAGCAGTTGGGACTGGTAATGACACTAAAGAGAGAACAAAAGCATTGGTTGAAGCTGGAGTCGATATCTTAGTTATTGATACTGCTCATGGTCATTCACAAAATGTACTTAAAGTTGTTGAAATGATTAAAAATAACTATCCCGAATTAACAATAATTGCTGGTAATGTTGCAACTGGAGCTGCAACTGAAGCTTTAATTAAGGCGGGAGCAGATGTTGTTAAAGTTGGGATTGGTCCAGGTTCTATCTGTACAACTAGAGTTGTAGCTGGAGTAGGAGTTCCTCAGATTACAGCAATTAGTGATGCAGCAGAAGCAGCTGCTAAATATGGAAAGACTATAATCGCTGATGGTGGAATTAAATATTCAGGAGATATTGTAAAGGCAATTTCTGCTGGTGCTAATACAGTGATGATTGGTAGCCTGCTGGCAGGAACGGAAGAGAGCCCAGGAGATTTAGAGATTTATAAAGGTAGAAGTTATAAAGTTTATCGTGGTATGGGATCTGTTGGAGCAATGAAACAGGGTAGTAAAGATCGTTATTTTCAGGAGGACGAAACTGAATCAGAAAAATTTGTCCCGGAAGGTATTGAAGGAAGAGTACCATATAAAGGAACTCTTTCAGAAACTATCTATCAACTTTTAGGAGGACTAAAATCTGGCATGGGTTATTGTGGAACTCCTGATATTGAGAGTTTAATTAATGATTCACAAATGATTAAGATATCTTCTGCTGGTTTACGAGAAAGCCATCCTCATGATGTTAAAGTAACTAAGGAAGCTCCTAATTATAGTATTGATTAATAAAGATGTAAATATAATTTAATTAGCTAGTTTTTGAATTTATTTAGTTGATTTTTAAACCAGCTAATCTCCAGTTGGAGATTAACTGGTTTTCTTTTTTATGTTCAATCCTATTTTAAATTACTATAAAAATAAATTAATATTATACTTTTGGGTAATATAATTTTTTGCTAAATAATGTTAATCTTAATTTAATAGATTTTTTATAATAATTAGTATGCCTAATTTGTTGTATATGTTAAATTTAATTAGTCTTTAGAATAACTAATTATTTTTTAGCCCACTACTAAAAGGCTCCCACTGAGTGGGAGTCTTTTGTTTTGAGAATAAAAAACATTTGTTATTAACTTTACAGAAAAAATAGTTAGATAGTATTAAGATTATATCTGTTAGAGAGAGTAATTTTATGCCTAATACCAGTCTTATAACAGGGGGAATCATAATGGCTGATCAAAATAGAAAGCACGAAAATTTAATTATAGTTGGTGGCGGTCCAGGAGGCTTATCAGCTTCAATTTATGCAGCTCGTAATGGAGTTAATCCACTAGTCTTAAATGGACCAGAACCAGGAGGGCAAATTTCAACAACTTCCGAATTAGAAAATTATCCGGGTTTTCCAGAACCAATTGGAGGCTTCGAATTAACTCAGAAAATGACTCAGCAGGCCGAAAATTTTGGGGTTCGCCTGGAATACGAAAGTGCTGAGAAGATAGCAATAGTTGATAATAAGTTTATTGTAAAAACAGAAATTAATGAATATGAAGCTGAAACACTAATTATTGCAAGTGGAGCAGAACCTAAAACACTTGGTCTTCCACGTGAAGATCATCTGCGGGGGAATGGTGTTTCTTATTGTGCAACTTGTGATGCAGCTTTCTTTAAGAATAAAAAAGTTGCTGTTGTTGGAGGAGGCGATACTGCACTCTGGGAAGCAACCTTTCTGGCTAAATTTGCTGCTCAAGTTTATATTATTCATCGAAGAGGTAAATTTAGAGGTGCAAAGATATTATCTGATCGAGTTAAGGCTAAAGAAAATATTGAAATCATCTGGGACACAGAAGTAAAAGAATTAATGGGTGAAGATAAATTATCAGGTCTCAAGATTTTTAATAATAAAAATAATACTGTAAGTAAACTTGCAGTAGATGGATTTTTTGTGGCAATTGGTCATCAACCCCGGACTAGTTTTTTACCAGCAGAGATCGAGCTTGATAGTTACGGATATTTAGTTGCTGATAAGCATCAACATACTAATATTCCAGGTATCTTTGCAGCAGGTGATGTACAAGATCCTGATTATCGTCAGGTAGTTATAGCTGCTGGTTCAGGAGCTAAGGCAGCTATTGAAGCTTCAGAATATCTGGAAAAAAATAGTCCAACTTTTGCTGCTCAAACTGTTATTAATAAAGCAGAAGCTGCCCAGCAAACAGAAAACTTTTCTACTGAGCAGGAGCCTGCTTTAAGTTTTAATCTTAAGCTTGATTAAATTTACTCAATTTTTATAAATTTTTCAACTAGTTAGATTAAAATTTTATCTTAAAATTAAAATCTTTTAGTTAAATATCCATATCAAGTTAAGTCGGCATTTATCCCGTCATGACAATGGCTGGTACTTTAATGCCGACTTTTCTGTTATTGCATTAGCCTGCTTAATATTATATAATTACTTTAACATAAGATTTATTTAACAAAGATTTTGAGAGGGGCTGGCTGTGTTGGCAAAAGGTTTTTTTATAACTTTTGAAGGTATTGAGGGTTCTGGTAAAACAACTCAAATTGAGCTGCTGGCTAATTATTTAGAAACAGCAGGTTATCCAATTTTAGTTACCAGAGAACCAGGTGGAACAATGATCGGTAACAAGATCAGGCAAATTTTGCTTGATCCTCAAAATGAAGCAATGGACTACCATACAGAAATATTGCTTTATGCTGCTGATCGGGCTCAGCATTTTCAAGAAAAAATTAAGCCAGCTTTAAAAGAAGGAAAAATAGTTATTTCTGATAGATTTGTTGATTCTAATCTAGCTTATCAGGGTGTCGGCCGGGGACTTGATTATGATTTTGTTTATAAAATTAACGATTGGGTTATTGACTCCTGTTGGCCAGATCTGACACTATTGCTTGATCTTGATTTTAGAACTGGTTTAAAGCGGGCCCGGGCTTTGAGTGCAGATCTTACTGGTGATCGAGTAGAAAGAGAAGCAGATGCTTTTCATCAAAAAGTAAGAAATGCTTATTTAGATCTAGCTGCTAAAGATGATCGTTTTGAATTGGTCGAAGCAGCTGGCGATAAAACTGAAGTTCATCAAAAAATAAAAAATATAATCAGCAGGAGGTTAGCTTAAAATGAAAAAAAAGGCTGAAACTGGTAAAACAGTAAAAATGATAATTGCCATTGTTCATGATCATGATGCAGCTGATCTTTTAGAGGCGTTAACAACAGATGGTTTTCAGGCAACAAAAATGGCATCCACAGGTGGATTCTTAAGAGAAGGAAATACTACCTTTATAATTGGATCTGATCAGGCACATGTCGAAGAAGTTTTGGCTATAATTAAGCAAAACTGTGAATCAAGGAAGAAAACTGTCGCTCCGATGTCACCTGTTGCTAATTCTCTAGAAGGATATTATTCTTTTCCAATGGAAATAAAAATTGGAGGCGCAACTGTATTTATTATTGATGTTGAACAATTTCTTAAAATGTAAAACTGGTAAAATACTCAGGTAAATAAATTTATTAATTAGAGGAGTCAATTATGAGTTTTAGTTCAATAATTGGACAGGCAGAAGCAATAGATGTTCTGAGTGAAGAAATAAGGCAAAATAGAATTAGCCATGCCTATCTATTCAGTGGTAAATCGGGAATTGGCAAAGGAAAATTGGCTTTTGAGTTTGCTAAAGCTATTTTTTGTCAGGAATCGCCAGCAGATAGCTGTGGTCACTGCTTAAACTGTCGTAAAATGGATCATCAAAACCATCCTGATTTTAAAAGAATTGCAATTGCAGATGAAAAAAATTCAATTTCTATTACTCAAATTAGAGATTTAAAAAAAGAAATTGCCTATAAGCCTTATGAAAGTGCACATAAGGTTTATTTAATTGAATCAGCAGAAGAAATGACTGCTGAAGCTGCTAATAGTTTGCTTAAGACTCTGGAAGAACCGCCGTCTTTTGCAACCATTATTTTATTAGCAGAAGATACTAGCCGATTGTTACCGACAATAATCTCGCGCTGTCAGCAGCTTAGCTTACAACCTGTTACGCGATCACAGATAAAAGATATTTTGTTGGAACATGGTCTTCAACCAGAAGAAGCAGAGATTCTGAGTCAAACTGCCGGTGGCAGTCCTGGTCAGGCCTTAAAGTTAGCTGAGATTGATGATTATTTTTCTGTGAGAAAAAAAGTTTATGATTTTGTAAAAAATATTAAAAGTAAAAATACTATCGAAATTTTTAAATTTAGAGATTATCTGGTCTCACTAATTTCAGCTGGATTTCCTTGTTTTGATTTGCTATCAGATTGGTATCGCGATATAATTATGATTAAACAGAATTATCAGGCTACACTTAAGAATAAAGACTATTTGCAGGATATGAATAGATTAGCCGGAGAAGCAAACCAGGAACAATTAATTAAAAATCTAGATCTAATAGAAAAAAGTGAACTTTATATTAAAAAAAATATAAAAGCAGAGTTAAGTTTAGAAGTTTTGCTATTTAAATTACGCCAGGCTGATCAAGAATAGATAATAATTGAGGTGTTTATTTTAATGTATACGGTAGTTGGAGTAAGTTTTAAAAAGGCCGGTAAGATCTATTACTTTGATCCTGGTGAACTTGAAATAAAGACAGGAGATTATGTAATAGTCGAAACAGCCCGGGGAATCGAATATGCAGAAGTAGTGGTTGGCAAAAAAGAGGTTTCTGAAAAAGAAATAGTAGCCCCGTTAAAAGATGTGATTAGAAAGGCAACCTTAAAGGATCGCGAAGTATATGAAAAAAATCTGGAGTTAGAAAAAGATGCCTACCAGATTTGTTTAGAAAAAATTGACAAACATGCTCTACCAATGAAATTAATTGATGTTGAATATACATTTGATCATAATAAGATAATTTTTTATTTTACAGCTGATGGCAGAGTAGATTTTAGAGAATTAGTTAAAGATCTGGCGGCTATTTTTAAGACTAGAATTGAACTTCGGCAGATTGGAGTTCGTGATGAAGCTAAGATGCTGGGGGGACTGGGACCATGCGGTTTGCCTGTTTGCTGTGCCACTTTTTTGCGTGATTTTAAGCCTATTTCAATTAAAATGGCTAAAAAACAGGATCTTTCTCTTAATCCTGCTAAAATATCTGGCCTTTGTGGACGCTTAATGTGCTGCCTTAGATATGAAACAAAAAGTTATCGCTATTTAAAAGAATCAATGCCTAATGTTGGAGAAAAAATAGAATTAGAAATAGGCAATGGTAAGATTGTCGATCGTAACTTGGTAAAACATACAATAGAGGTAGATATCGGCACAGATGAAAATATTGAAATTGATGTTGGAGAATTGGATGATTACGATTTAGATTGAATGCGAAAGGAAGGCTAATTTGATGGATCAAGAAATACTAAGTACTCTTGCGCATTTCCAGGAACAGATTGAAGCACTTTCGCTTCGCTTTCATAAATTGAAAGATATTACTTACCAGCTATACCAGGAAAATGAAGAATTACAGCAGGAAAACGAAGAACTTAAAGCATTACTTTTTAAAGAACAGCAGGCTGCTGAAGAAGCGGTAGTGAAAAAAGAAGGTTATAGCAATTTAATTCATATTTATGATGAAGGCTACCATGTTTGTCCGTTAAGTTTTGGCGAAAAAAGAAAAGGAGATTGTCTTTTTTGCTTAAACTTACTGGAAAATCAGGGTAAGGAGCAGTAGCTTATATGGAAGAAACTAACTATTTAATAGAAGAAGAACTTAAAATAATTCAGGATGACCGTTTTTTTAAATTTGGAACTGATTCAGTACTGCTGGCTAATTTTGCCAGATTAAATCCAGGCAGCAAGGTAATTGATCTGGGCACAGGCAGTGGTGTAATTCCACTGCTTTTAGCATATAAACATAAAAATCTTAAAATAACTGGGGTAGAAATTCAGCCTGAAGTAGCTGAATTGGCCCGGCGTAATGTAATGCTCAATAACTTAGAGCATGCCATAAAAATTATTAATCAGGATTTATGTAAATTAAATAATTCTGTTAATAGTGGTCGTTATGATGTAGTTATTTCTAATCCACCTTATCTTCCAGTTGCAACAGGAGAGATTAAGTCAAGCAAATATCTTGCTCTGGCCAGACATGAGATTGCGGCCAGTCTGACTGATATAATAACTACGGGTGTAAAAATAGTGAAGTTTGGCGGCTATTTCTATCTGGTTCATCGCTCCGAAAGGCTAACAGAAGTTATTGAACTTTTAGTTAAGCATAATTGTCAGCCCAAAGAGCTGCGTTTAGTGCAGCCTCGTCAGGATAAAGAATCCGATATTTTTTTGTTAAAAGCTAAAAAAGGTGCTAATCCAGGATTGCGGGTTAAGCCAGCTTTAATTATGTATCAGCAAAATAGTAATCAATATACCCCTGAAGTAAAAGAGATTTATCAGAGTGTTTAGTCAGTGTAATCTAATTTATAATATAAAAACAGTATTTTAAGCAATTGAGGAGGTCTTTTTTTGCAGAGCTCTAAACTTTTTCTCTGTGGGACACCAATTGGTAATTTAGGAGATGTTAGTCAGAGACTTTTAAGTACTTTAAAAGAAGTAGATCTGATAGCATGTGAAGATACCAGACGGACCCAGAAACTTTTAAATTATTTTTCAATTAAGCAACGATTAATTAGTTATCATGAACATAATGAAAAAAAAAGAACTGAGGAACTGCTGGCAAAGCTAACAGCAGGAGCAAGCATTGCTCTGGTTAGTGATGCTGGTATGCCAGGGATATCTGACCCAGGCCAAATTTTAGTTACAGCTGCCCTGCAGGCTGGAATAGAAGTGATTCCTATTCCCGGGCCAAGCGCTTTTCTGGCGGCTTTAGTAGTTTCAGGACTTGACATTTCTTCTTTTAGTTTTCAGGCATTTATTCCTCGTTCTGGAAAAGAGCGGACTCAGTTTTTGGAAAAATTAGCTTTAAGGACAGAAACAACTGTATTTTATGAATCCCCTTATCGCTTAAAAGAAACATTAATAGACCTAAAAGAATTTAGCCCTGAACTTGCTGCTAGAAAAGCAATGATTGCCCGGGAAATTACTAAACTACATGAAGAAAAATATTATGGAACTATAGCCGAATTAGCAGCAGAAATAGCGCAACTAGAGATTAAAGGCGAAATAGTTATTGCTGTTGCTGGTAGGCAAGCAAGTGAGTTCGAAAAAGAAGGTTGGGAAGATCTAACAATTTTAGATCACCTGCAGCTTTTAATTGCAAGTGGAATGACCAAAAAACAGGCAATTAAGAAAGTTGCCAGTCTGAGGGATCTCCCCAAGAGTAAAGTTTATAAAGAAGCAATTGCAATTAAGGCTGATCAAGCAAAATTTAGAAAGGATGATTAACTTTGAGTAAGGATACTTATTATGTAACAACCCCAATTTATTATCCAAGTGATAAATTACATATTGGCCATGCTTATACAACAGTAGCAGCTGATACTATTGCCCGTTATAAGAAAATGCAGGGTTATGATACAATGTTTTTAACTGGATCTGACGAGCACGGTCAGAAAATAGAACGTAAAGCTCAAGCTGCCGGGAAAGATCCTAAAACCTATGTTGATGAAATTGTAGCTACTTTTAAAGAGCTCTGGCAGAAGTTAGACATAGATTATGATTATTTTATTAGAACTACAGAACCAAGGCATGAAGAAGTTGTTCAGAAAATATTTAAAAAGTTATTTGAAAAAGGAGATATTTATAAAGGGAAATATGAAGGCTGGTATTGTACCCCCTGTGAAGCCTTCTGGACAGAACGTCAGTTAGAAGAAATTGCTGGGCAAAAAGTTTGTCCGGACTGTAAAAGACCAGTTGAATGGGTTGAAGAAGAGAGTTATTTCTTTAAAATGAGTAAATATGCAGATAAACTATTAGATCATATTAAAACACATCCTGGTTTTATTGAGCCGGAAAGCAGACGGAATGAAATGATAAATTTCATTGAAAGTGGACTTGATGACTTAAGTGTTTCCCGAACTACTTTTGATTGGGGAATTCCAGTTCCTATTGATGATAATCATGTTATCTATGTCTGGATTGATGCGCTGAGTAATTATATTACCGCAATTGGTTATGAAAATGATCAGTCAAATTTCAATAAATATTGGCCAGCAGATCTACATTTAGTTGGTAAAGATATTTTGCGCTTCCATACAGTTATCTGGCCGATAATTTTGATGGCCCTGGAACTTGAATTACCAAAACAAGTTTTTGGCCATGGCTGGCTGCTAAGCAAATCTGGTAAAATGTCCAAATCAAAAGGCAATGTAGTTGATCCAATGGTATTGATTGATGACTTTGGTAAAGATGCAATTCGTTATTATTTATTACGCGAAGTTGCTTTTGGTACAGATGGAACATACTCTACTGAAGCTTTAATTCAGAGAATTAATTCTGACTTAGCAAATGATTTAGGAAATTTACTAAAAAGAACGGTTTCTATGGTAGAACAATATTTTGACGGAATTATTCCTGAGCCCGCAAAAACAGCTGAACTTGATCAGGAATTAATTGATCTGGCAGCTCAAACTAAAAATGAAGTTGAAAGTGAAATGACTGAACTTCGCTTTACAGTAGCTCTGGAAAAGATTTGGAACTTTGTCCGGAGAACTAATAAATATATTGATCAAACTACTCCCTGGCTGCTGGCTAAAGATGAAGCAGCTTTACCAAGACTTAAGACAGTTCTCTATAACTTATTAGAGTCATTAAGAGTTACAGCAGTAATGCTAAAACCTTTCTTAACAGAAACACCTCTGCAGATTGGAGAACAGTTAGGGCAGTTGGCAGAAATAAAAGCAGCTGACTGGCAGGATAGTAAGTGGGGAGGTCTTAAAACTGCCTTGAAAATAAAAAATGGGGAAGCAATTTTTCCTCGTATTGATGTAGATGAATATTTTTCTAAAGTAAGTGCTAGAAAAGCAGCAGTTAAAACAGCTCAAGCTGAGGAGGATAAAAAAGTGGATTTAGTAGCAGTTAAAGATAAAATAACCTTTTCTGAATTTATGAATGCTGATCTCAGAGTCGCTGAGATTCTGGAAGCAGAAAAGATTGAAGGTAGTAATAAATTATTGAAGTTAAAGGTTGATATTGGTCTTGAAGAAAGGCAATTAGTTGCTGGAATTGCCAAGCATTTTAGCGCTGAAGATGTAATTGGACGTAAAATACTAATCGTAGCTAATCTTGAACCAGCAACTATTTTTGGGGTTAAATCAGAAGGAATGATTCTGGCAGCATCTGACCCCGAAGGAAATATGGTACTTTCTACAGTAAGTGATGAAATAGCTAATGGTAGTCAGGTGAAATAATCCAAATGAAAGCTGGGAGGAATTAATAGTGAAAAACAGAGAAAATATACCTAGGGCAACAATTGAGCGGCTTCCTTTATATTATAGGTGTTTAGATAAAATGGATACTTTTGAAGAAGTCGAAGTAGTTTCATCAAAAGACCTGGGAGGTAAGCTTGATATTCCTTCAACCCAGGTAAGAAAAGATCTTTCCTATTATGGTGAGTTTGGCAGACGGGGTGTTGGTTATAATGTAAATGAATTAAAACGTTCAGTTGGCAAAATTCTGGGAGTTGATCGAACCTGGGAAGCTATTTTAGTTGGGGCTGGTAACCTGGGGAGAGCACTTGTTAATTATGGTAGTTTTGCCATGATGGGCTTTAAGATAACTAATGTTTTTGATAATGATCTTAATAAAATTGGTAATGTAATTAATACCCTTGAAGTCAAAAGTATTCAGGAACTACCAAAAGTTGTACAGAAAAATGAAATTAAATTAGGAGTTATTTCTGTACCAGCCGAAGCAGCGCAAGAAGTAGCAGATGAGATGGTTGATGCTGGAGTTAAAGCAATCTGGAATTTTGCTCCGACCAGACTTTATGTACCTGATGGTATAGAAGTAAGAAATGAAGATCTGGCAGTTGGAATAGTGAGTTTGATTTATCATTTAAGCTGGCAGGAAGAAACAGGTGAGTAAATTTGCAAGTAGAAATATCAGTTTTAGCAAGTGGAAGCAAGGGTAATTGTACTTATATTAGAGCTGGCGAGCATGCAGTTTTAATTGATGCTGGTCTAAGTGGAAAAAAAATTGAGCAGCGTTTAAGTCAGCTTGATCGCGATCCAGCTGAATTGGATGCTTTATTAATTACTCATGAACATAAAGATCATATTAAAAGTATTGGTGTTTTATCACGTCGATATGATCTGCCTATTTATGCTAATCAGGGAACCTGGCAAGCAGCTGAATCAGAAATAGGAAGAGTAAAAAAAGAAAACTGTCGAATTTTTGAGCAGGATTTTATGATTGGAGACCTTGCCTTTGAAGCTTATCCAGTTTCTCATGATGCGGAAGCTCCAGTTGGCTATATTTGTCGGGCTGCTGATCGTAAAATTGTACTGGCAACAGATACAGGAGTGATGTCAGCAGAAATTATTTCTCGGCTTAGAGGAGCTGATTTTTTTGTGCTGGAGTCAAATCATGATCTTGAAATGCTAATGACGGGAAGATACCCTTACTTCTTAAAAAATAGAATCAAAGGAACTGAGGGCCATTTATCTAATGATGATACAGCAGCTATTCTGCCTCAGCTGGTGCGTGATAACTTCCCAACAGTAGTTTTAGCTCATTTAAGCGAAGAAAATAACAATCCTAAAGTTGCTTATATAACTGTTAATAATGCTCTAAAAGAAGCTGGTTTAAAAGTTGGACGAGACCTTCAGCTTGGGTGTGCTTCGCAAAAAAAATCTACCCCTTTGTTTAAACTAATCAAAGAACAACAACAAAGGGAAGCTTTTTAGTATGGAGATTAATATAATTACTGTTGGTAGTTTAAAATCAGCATTTTTAGAGCCTGGAATTAATGAATTTAAAAAAAGGTTGCAGAATTACTGTAAATTGAACTTTTTTGAAGTTGCAGCTGAAAAAATTCCTAAAAACCCATCCCCGAAAGATCTGGAACTAATTAGAGAACACGAGGCAGAGCAAATTAGAGATTATCTCTCAGCAAGAAGTTATAGTTTTGCTCTCGATATAAAAGGAAAACCAATGACCTCAACAGGCTTTGCACGTTCACTAAGTAACTTGCAGCTGCGGGGCTATAGTTCTTTTAACTTTATTATAGGTGGGGCAACAGGTTTAAGTTCCGGGTTATTAGCTCAGGTAGATTATCGAATTTCTTTTTCTCATATGACATTTACCCACCAAATGATCAGACTGATTTTATTAGAGCAAGTTTATCGAGCTTTTAAAATAAATAATAATGAACCATATCATCTATAAATATAACAGCCCCTGCTGGTAACTGGATCTGATTTCCAGATTATCAGAGGGGCTGTAGTTTTATGGGGTTGAATATACTTTATTAACTTAGACTTTCTTAGAAGCTAAAATTATTTAATTATTACTTTCAATTAGATAGTTTTCGAATTCTGAGCTAAGTTCTGGAACATCTGCTAGTTGAGCAGGATCCATTTCCTGATTACCGCTTACAATAGTGTCATTAATTAATAGAACATCAAGCTTTTGATTTTCAGTAAACTGGTCAAGATCAGCTTGAATTTTATCAGTTACAGAAGCAATATATTTTTGATTTAATTCTGTAATTTGACTATCCATATCTTCAGCACCACTTTCTTGAATGGCGGCTAAGTCTTCAGTATATTTTTGATAAAGATCTTGAGTTTCTGGATGTAATTGAAGAACATTTTCTAGAGCTAATCTACCTGCGGTTACAGGAGCTTTTTCTGTGTCAGCACCAGGAGCATTTCCCATATCACTATCAACGTCTTGAGCGAAAACTGCTCCACTACCTAAAATTAAAACAATTAATAATACTGCTATTACTCTACTTTTCTTAAACAATTTAATCATCCTTTCGCATTTTAGTTTTTTAGATTTAGTTAAATTTTTGTTTTGCTTAAATTTTAAATTTGATTTTTAAATTTAATTCTTTACGTTAATAATAAAGTGTTATTATGTGCTTTTTAAGTATTAATCAGAGATTATTAAAACTGATAATTAAAACTCTGCTCTAGCTGCCAATCAGCTTGCTTTAATTTATTATCTCACCTCCTCTGTCTAATATAATAGCAGTTATTTATGAGCAAATTATGATTAAAAAATGAATTATTTTTAAAAAATAATTTTTTTTAAAATAATTAAGAGCACTTTGTAATTGATTGACTTAACTATTAAGATACTGTAAGATGATAATTAAGATAAAAATATAGTTCTGAAAGGAATGATCAGCTTGCAAAAAGCTAGTGCCATATTTTTAGTTCTCTTTATTTTTTTGATGCAGCCAGTTATGGCAGCAGATTCAAAAATTACAAATGAAAGTCAGCTAAAAAGTAGTAAAACATCCGATTCTATTAATATTGAAAATGATCAGGAAATAGTTAATTTAAAAAAAGAAATTGAAGCACAAAATAAAGAAGACATGTCAAAAATAATTAGCAGCAGCCTAAGTGAATTAAATGGAGAAAAAAATGATGTTAGAACTGGTGAAACAAATTTAGGAGACTTAATTGCTGATGCAATTAAGAAAATATCAGGAGCAAATTTAGCTTTAATTAACAGTAAAGCAATTCAGGCTTCTATTCCAGCAGGATTGATTAGTATTGGAGATGTCAGGAAAGCTTTGCCAGCTAAGGATCAAATAATTGTCAAAGAAATTAGCGGCAGTCAATTATGTGCTGCTTTAGAATATAGTCTTTCACGCTATCCAGAACCAGCAGGATCTTTTCCGCAGGTTAGTGGAGTCAGAATTATTTTCACTCTTGCTAAATCTGGTCAGGCTGAGATACTTAAAGTTTTGATTAATGGAGAAAAAATTTTAGCAGATAAGTCTTATTTGCTGGCAACTAATGATTTTATTGCCCGGGGCGGAGATGGCTTCGAAATGTTAGCTCAAGCAGAAACTGTTAAAGAAGTTGGGCGTCTCGATCAAATTTTTATTAATTATTTAGCTGAGCAGGAAATTATTAGGGGAGAAAAACAGGCAAGAGTTATTGAGTTGCAGAATCTTGAAAATGGTTATGCTTATCAAGTGCAAAAAGGTGATACCCTTTCTAATTTGGCTACTAAGTTTGCTACAACAGTTAAAAATATTATGGAACTCAATCAGCTGCAACATAAAAATTTAATTTATGCAGGGCAAAACTTACTAATTCCTGATTTAATTAAGGCAACAAAATAACTAAACAGTAATTTTAAGGTGGTAAATAGATGAATTCATTCTGGCAGGAAAAAACTTTTTTTACCAAATTACTATTAAGGTTTTTTGCTATTACAATGATTGTAATTTTAATTTTTGGTTTTTCTGTTATCTATTATTTCAATAATTTTTATCTTAATCAAAAAGAAGAAGAAATCCAAAAAAATAGTGAAGCAGTTTTAGATTATTTAGCTGCTTCGGTTAATAGTGAAGACAAACAGGAAATAGTTAATTGGCTGGGGATTATTGGTAATTTAAATGATGGGCAGGCCTGGTTGATTAATCCAGAGGGCTATCTTGAATTTAGCTATCCCTATTCTTTTGATGAAACGAAGCGTTTTTCTAGTTATGAAAGCATTTTTGCTGGCCAGACAATTTCGCGTCAGGTAGATGCTGCTGACTTTGATAATACCATGATGCTGGTGGGTATTCCAGTAATCTATGAGTCTAATGTAATTGCTGCTTTGTTGGTCTTTACACCAGTTAAAGAAATAAATGCAACAGTTAATCAGATTACTAAGTTGATGTTTTTAATTTCTACCCTGTCTTTATTATTAATTTTATTTATTTCTTATTTCTGGTCAAGATCACTGGCCAGACCGTTGGCTAATATTGGTTATGTAGCTGCTCAAATTAGTGCAGGTAAATTTGGCAAAGAAGTAAAGATTGATCAAAAACAAGTTAGTAAAGAGATATTATTATTGGCAGGTAGTATTAATATTATGTCACGCAAGCTGGCTCAGACTATTAAAAGTTTGTTATCAGAAAAAGAAAAACTGCAGCATGTTCTTTCAGGTATGAAGGAAGGTTTAATTGCAGTTAATGATCAGGGAGAAATAATATTAATCAACCGGACAGCTGTTGAACTTTTTAATCTTGAAAAATCTTCTAGAGGTAAAAAAATTAATTCGATAATTCAGGATGAGAAAATAATTAAAGCTTTTGAAGAAATTTTAACAGCAGAACAGGAAGAATGGCAGGAAATAATTTCGAAAAAGGAACAGACCAATCAATATTTATTGGTGCACTGTGCAGCTATTAGTTTAAAAGATGAACTAAACCGAGGTGCAGTTGCTCTTTTTCACGATATAAGTGAAAGATATCGTTTCGAACAACTGCAGCGGGAATTTGTGGCTAATGTTTCCCATGAACTAAAAGCTCCTTTAACTTCAATTCGAGGTTCAGCTGAGCTCTTACTTGATGGAGTAATTAAGGATCAAGAACGTCAGCAGCAATATTTAGAAATGATTCTGACTGAAAGTAATCGTTTAACTAATTTAATTGATGAGACTTTAATTCTGGCTGAAATTGATGCTGGAGGACTAGAATTAAACAAAGAAAAAATTAGTCTGCCAGATATGATTAACCATTTAAAATTATTTTTTGAAAATATCAAGAAAGACGAGCAGCAGTTAGAAATTTCAGTTTTAGAATTAACAATTACAGCTAATAGAGAAAAATTGAGACGAATTTTAATTAATTTATTAAGTAATAGTGTTAAGTTTTCACCAGCAGGAACAAAAATTAAACTTAAGGTTGAGCTAATCGGCCAAGAGGTAAAATTTTCAGTCTCTGACCAGGGAACTGGAATTCCTCAGTCGGAATTAAAAAATATTTGGGAGCGTTTTTATAAAATAGATAAAGCCCGAACTCCTGGTAAAAAAAGTAGTGGATTGGGATTAGCAATTGTTAAGCAGTTGGTAGAAGAGCATAATGGACATGTTTTTGTGAAAAGTGAAGTTAATAAAGGTTCTATTTTTGGCTTTTATTTGCCTTTAAATGACTTTAAAGCTGATGATTAATTTAATTTTTTCTCTAAATTAGACAAAAATTAATTATTTGCTCAAAGTTTCATCACAAAATTTTGTTAGACTTAATTTAAGAGGTGATGAATCTATCATGGTTAAAAATAAAATATTGATTATTGATGATGACCTTCATATATGTCAAATCCTGCGTGATTACTTTGAATTTGAAAACTTCGAAGTTTTTCTTGCTCATGCTGGTCAAGCAGGATTAAAAATGATAAAAGAAAAAAAACCGGATTTGTTGATCTTAGATTTAATGTTACCAGAACTTGATGGATTACAGATATGTCAAGAAATAAGGCCTCACAATCATTTGCCAATTATTATTTTGAGTGCTAAAAATAAAGAAACAGATCGAATTAAAGGACTTGAACTGGGAGCAGATGATTATGTAACTAAACCATTTAGTCCGAAAGAAGTTGTGTTAAGAGCTAAAAGCGTTTTGCGTAGAGTTAGTAAGGAAAAAAGCCAGTCTGAAGCAGAGCTGAATTTTCCCGAATTATTAATTAATAAAAATCAGCGTTTAGTAAGATCCTCTGAACAGGAAATTTCTTTAGCGCCCAAAGAATTCGACTTATTGTGGCAGATGGCATCTTCGCCCCGGACTGTATTTAGCCGGGAAAAATTATTGGAACTTGTCTGGGGATATGATTATTTTGGAGATATTAGAACTGTTGATACCCACATTAAATCCATTCGAAATAAGCTTGGCGATAGAGCTGCTGCTTATATTCAGACTGTCTGGGGAGTGGGATATAAATTTAAAGTCGAAAATATGAGGAGCAGTGAGCAAAATGTCCATTAAACAATTAGTGATAATTTGGGCCGCACGTTATGAATATCAGCCAGGATGGAGTTCTAACCAACATTATCAGCCTTACTTTCAGCTTATCTATATTCAGCAGGGGGAAGGGGAGATTTGTTATCAAGATCAGCAGTTTAAAGCTTTGACCGGAAATATGTATTTAATTGTTCCTGGAGAAAAGTATAATTTAAAAACTTCAGAAAACATTTTGCAGACAATTGATCTTAAGTTCAAGATTTTAAATCAGGAATTAGCAAATAAAATAAAAAATGTTGGCAGAAAGTTTAAAGAGTTTACTCAGCAGGAATATTTGTTAAATAGAATTTTACAGACAGTAAAGAATAAAGATAATTATAGCCAGCAAATTAGTGAAACTGTTTTACTGCAGCTTTTGCTTGAAATTTTAAAACATAATTCAGCAGAACAGAATAATTTAGATGATGTACTGATAGACCTGGCAGCAGATGATCAGGACGAAGCTGCTGATCGTGTCTGTAAGCTTTTTATTAATTATGTTAAAAAGAACTATCAAGCAGATCTATTATTAAAAACAATTGCATCAGATCTAGGTTTTAATCAGAGTTATATTTGTCAGTGTTTTGATAAAAATTATCAGCTTACTCCGATGAATTTTTTATATAAATATCGGATAGAAAAAGCAGCTGAATTAATTAAATATTCCGATTACAGTTTGCGAGAAATCTCACAGTTAACTGGTTTTAAAACAATTCATCATTTTAATAGAACCTTTAGTAAGTATCAGGGGCTTCCACCTGGAAGATATCGTAAACAATATCTAGCTGGACTCGAAGCAGAACTAACTGCAGATATTTTGACAGCTAATTAAGATTGTAAATTTAAATGGGATAACTCGCCTGAGTTATCCCATAATTTATTTACTTGCGCGAATAATATTCAATTACTAGCTGGTCATTTATTTCAATGGGAATTTCTGAAATTTCTATTTCTGAGCTTAACTGGGCAGAAAAATTATCATAATCACGATCAAGATAAGCTAGCTTAGTTAAATAGCGTTCCTGAAAGTTTTCTTTAAAAAGATTATTTTTACGATATTTTTCTCTAAGAGTAATTTGATCTCCAACTTCAATCTGAAAAGATGGAATATCTATTTTTTCATTATTAACCAGGATATGACCATGGACTACCATTTGTCTAGCCTGACGAATAGAACGGGCAAAGCCAATTCTATAAACTAAATTATCTAATCTTCTTTCCAGACTTTTAATTAGATTATCACCAGTAACTCCTTCTTCCCGACTAGCCGAATCTACATACCGGCTGAATTTCTTTTCCATTAACCCATAATAAGCACGTAAGCGCTGTTTTTCTAATAACTGCCTACCATAATTTGATAGTTTTTTATTTGCGCGATTAAAGCTGCCATCAGCTCTTTTCATTGCTTTCGGATGTCCATAAATATTAATTCCTAAACGTCTCGATTCCTTAAAACGGGGACCTCTTTTTCTGGCCAATCTTAAACTTCCTCCTTTTAATAAGTATTAGCCGCGGTTATTTAATACATAGTAATTTTATCAAGATTAACTACTGCTGTCGAGTTACTATTTTACAAATCCAAAACTTTTAACTGCTATTTTAAATAAATTTATTTATTATTTAAAGAAAAAATCGGAAAAAAGATTTACAAAGTTCTGGTGTTTGTAATATAATGAACATAATAAGATAATTATTTTTTTGGGTTAAAAAATGTAGTTAATAAGTAGAAGAGAATTTATAAAAGATTTTAAAAAGAAGACTTACTGGAGGTTAAATAACTGTTATAATGAAATGCAAACTCTGTCAAAGTGAAAAACTAGAACTTATTGAAGTTGAACAGAAGTATTATTACTGTCAAGATTGTGAACTTATTTTTCTTGAAAATGAGGCAATTATCAGCCCCCAAAAAGAAAAAGCAAGATATGAAGAACATAACAATAGCTTTCAGAATAAAGGTTATGTCAGTATGTTTAGGGATTTTATTGATTCTGTTCTTGTACCATATTTGAGTCTTTCTTCTAAACAGATTCTTGATTTCGGCTGTGGATCAGCACCAGTATTGGCTAAACTTATGACAGCTAAAGATAATCAGGTTGATTATTATGATCCTTATTTTTATTCTGATAAATTTTTTATAAAAAAAAGCTACGATTTAATCACAGCCACAGAGGTATTAGAACATTTGAGTAATCCCTATCGAGAATTGGAGCTGTTAACTTCACTGTTAAATCAAGGGGGTTATCTAGCTGTGATGACATCTTTTCATTCCGGGCCAGAAGAATTTGTTGATTGGTGGTATAAATCAGATTTGACTCATATAACTTTTTATAATTTAAATACCTTTAAGATGATAGCCTCAATTTTTGATCTAAAAATAATTTATACAGATCAAAAAAAATATATTCTTTTTAAAATTTAGAGGAGGAGAAGCTTTTGTTTAAAAAAATTGTTTTATTTTCACTTTTATTAACACTTTTAATTACTGTTACTGCTGGAGCAGCTGCTACTGATGTCTGGGAACAGGCTAAAGCAGCTGGTGTTCAATTCCGGGGAATTGGTAATGAACCGGATTGGCTGGTAGAAATTAGACAGGATCAGATGATTAAATTTATTAATGATTCTGGCAAGTTGGAAGTTAAAGCTCCAGTTGATGATATGTGGATTGGTCCTGCTGGAGAAGACAAAATTTATTATGTAGAAAATGATGCTATTCAATTTCAGGTAATAATTATGAAAAAACCTTATCAAGATCAAATAAGTGGAGAAAAATTCCCTTATCAGGTTAGAGTTGTTTTTCCAAATAAAAGCTATACAGGAGGCGGCAAACTGTTAATTCCTGTTCAGGAATAACTGTTTTAAAGTTAAAAGGTCTGGCAGTTTAAACTGCCAGACCTTTTCTACTTTCATTCAAAAGAGATTTAAGTTTGTAAAATATGATAGATATTTAAATTATGTCTTTACAGATGACAGGACAGATGATAAAATATAGAATAATAATCTGGAAAGGAGGAAATTAAAATTAAAGCTAACCAGCGCAGAAAAAGTTTATTAGAATGTCTTAAAAAATCAGCAGAGCCTATAGTTGGTTCTAGACTTGCTGAAGAATTTCAAGTTAGCAGGCAGGTTATTGTCCAGGATATTGCTTTATTGAGAGCCGCAGGTGAAGAAATAATAGCGACATCACAAGGGTATTTATATGAAAAGAATTTGCGTTTACCTACTGTTAGAATTTCAATTGCCTGCCAACATGATGATGGGCCTGCTTTAAGAGATGAATTGAATACTATTATCGAATATGGTGGTAGAATTATAGATGTTAAAGTTGAACATCCAATTTATGGAGAATTAAGCGGTAATTTATTGATTAGTAATCAAGAAGATATTAATAATTTCATAAAAAATTATCAATCAAATGATGCATCTTTACTTTCCGTACTTACAGAAGGTGTTCATCTTCATACTATTGAAGCAGTTAATGAGCAAGTTTTAGAGAAAATAAAAACAGAATTGGGAAATAAAGGGTACTTGCTGACTGATTAATTAAGATTATAAATTAATTATGCTTATTTACTTTATTTATATACTTACTGTAAAGACACCTGTAAAATTAATATGTAAAGATAAAAATAACTTTTAAACTTGTACTGGGCTGTAGTAGAAATATTATTAAGTTTTGTTAATTGAATTCAATCAGGAGGAAATATGATGTCAGAAAAAAAATTAAAAAAACTACGTTTTTTATTTGTTACTTTGATTCTTTTACTTGTTTTATCTGCTTTTATTATACCTTATACACTGCTTAGTTCTATTAATATTTTTGGGGGAAGTTTTTTATATTGGACAATTTTTGCTCTATTAGTTATTTTACTTACAATTAAGATTACTACTTATTGGAGGGAATAATGTCATGTCAACTACATATTTATATCTGGCAATTTTAATTTATATGATACTTGGTTTTATTGTTGCGTTTAAGGCTCGTTCTGGAATGGAAAAAGGTGCAATTGAATATTTTTTGAATAATCGGAATACAAGTGGTATTATTGCTGCTTTATCTTATAGTGCAACTACCTACAGTGCTTTTATGATGATTGGTCTGGCCGGTTTTACTTACTCGGGAGGAGTGGGTGCACTTGGTTTTGAATTAGTTTATCTTTCTGGTCTATCGTTAGTTGCTTTTTTTGGTCCTCGTTTCTGGCTAATTGGTAAAAAAAATAATTATGTTTCTCCTTATGAAATGTTGGCTGATCGTTATCAAAATAATTGGATAGGAGTTGCTGCATCTTTTTCAGCTTGTATTTTTTTAATTCCATATTTAGCTGTACAATTGATGGGAGTTGGCTATCTATTGAGTGGACTTTCAGGAGGTAGCATTCCTTTTTTAACAGGAGTTATCATTGCTGTTTTACTTGCCATAGCCTGGGTATTAATTGCTGGTATGAAGTCTGTAACCTGGACTGATTCTTTACAGTCTTTAATTATGATAACTGTTAGTATTTTAATTTTATTTTATGTTATTTATCATCATTTAGGAGGATTTATTAGTTTTTTCAATCAATTAAGTACTCATTCAGGCCAAATTTTGACTGTGCCCGGCCCTGGTTTTTTTAATTTTAAAACTTTTTTAGGTTTAAGTTTACCCTGGTTTTTCTTTTCAATTTCTAATCCTCAGGTTAGCCAGCGTCTTTTTATTCCACGAGATTTAAAAGCGATGAAAACAATGATTAAAGGATTTTTAGCTTTTGGCTTTATTTATACTCTAGTTTCAGTTATCTGGGGATTTTCAGCTCTATTATTGATCCCGGATTTAGAAAACTCTGATCTTGCGACTCCTGCTCTACTGGCATCAGAATATGTGCCAACACTTTTATCTTTGATAGCTATGGTAGGAATAACAGCAGCGGCAATTTCTACTATTGATTCTATTATGTTAACACTTGCCTCATTAGTAGTGCGGGACTTATTCAAAAAAGATCAATCAGCACAGCCGGCTGTAAAAGAGCGTAAATTTGGACTAAAAAAAGACCATCAGGAGCTAAAAATTGCCCGAATTGTAATCTTTGTTATAGCTTTACTAGGATTCTTTTTTGCGATTCAAGAACTGGATTTAATTGCTGCTCTTTCAGTAGCTGCTTCAGTTGGGCTTCTAGTAGTTGTGCCTTCAATTTTCGGGGCTTTTTATTGGAAATCAGCTACTGCTGCTGGTTCTTTAAGCAGTATTTTATTGGGTTCTTTCACCGCTCTTTATTTACAGTTTAGTGGTTGGCATCCTTTCGGATTAGGGGCAGGAATCTGGACTTTGCTGATTAGTTTGTTTAGCTTTATTATAATTAGTTTATTTACAACAGCTCCTCAAGAAAAAGCAGAACAATTTATCGGTTATTTAAAAACTGAATGTCAGCAAAAAAACATTTTGTAAATAAGGAGTTTCCCCATTTTTTAAAATAGCAAAAACTCAAAGTTATCAACAGGCAAAATTGTGGATAATTAACTCTTAGAAACTCTTAAAATAGATTATCCACAGATTACGTAAAAAAGGTGAAACAAGCTCCTGTTTTTGGTATAATTAGTTTAC
Organism: Halanaerobium salsuginis; assembly: GCF_900114545.1. Taxonomy (GTDB): domain Bacteria; phylum Bacillota; class Halanaerobiia; order Halanaerobiales; family Halanaerobiaceae; genus Halanaerobium; species Halanaerobium salsuginis. The sequence goes on along the minus strand of NZ_FOTI01000021.1, from coordinate 3,885 downwards.
AGACAAAAAACACCAAAAAGGAGTTGTTTCACCGTGACTAATTATACCAGATTTATCTATGAAATGAAACGAAAAGTAAGTAATTTCTCTAAAAAAATTACTAAAAAATTGTCAAAACCAAAATCTAAGTTCATTACTCAGATGATTTATGGCTTTTTGAATTCTCAATCAGTTCTTTTAAGTGAGATTTCTCGTGCTTTAAAAGAAGACATATTGCTAAAAAAAACTATTGAAAGATTATCCAGAAATCTTGAAAATTTTGATGAACAGGAAGACTTGATTGGAAAATATATAAATGAATTAAAACCTCACGTTAATGATAATACTGTTTTTTGCTGTGACAAATCAGATTTAGTTAAGCCTCACAGCTATGAATTAGAATTGCTTGATAGGGTTAGAGATGGCAGTACTGGTGAAACTGAAAAAGGTTATGATACTTTTGAAATTGCTGCTTTAACTGAAAACAAAGAATTGCCTATTGAAATATATTCTCGTATCTATTCAAGTCTGGAAAAAGGATTTAAAAGCCGAAATATTGAAGCTTTAAACGGACTAGATTTTGTAGAAAAACATTTTGGCAAAAAGGGTATCTATGCCCTTGATAGAGGCTATGACGCCAACATGTATTATGAATACTTTACTAAGGGCAATAAAGATTTTGTAATTAGAGCTACAAAAAAACGTAATGTTATCTATAAAGGTAAGAGTGTAAATATAGAAAAGGTAGCTGCTTTTTACAAGGGTAAATATGCCTATCATTATAAAAATAAAAAGAATAAAGAGAGACACTTAAAATTTAGCTATGCACCGATTAAATTACCTGCATTAAAAGATAAAAAACTAACTCTTGTGATTATTAGAGGTTTAGGCAAAAAACCAATGTTGTTAATTAGCAATTTAAAACCTGATGCCAAAAAACTTACACTGGCAATTTTAAAAGCATATATTAGAAGATGGAAAATAGAAGAATATTTCAGATTCAAAAAGCAAAAATTTAATTCAGAAAATTTCAGAGTTAGATCAATAAAAAGAATTAGAAATTTAGACTTAATTTTATCAATAACTATAGGATTTTTAGCTTTATTTTCAGATAAAAAACGAAAGACAAAACTAAGAATTATAGTTAAGAAAGTTTCAGAAAGAATCTATAATCTTCCAGACTTTGATTACTATGCATTAGCTGATGGAATCAAGGAAATACTGTCTAAATCCTATACTGGAATAGCTACTTTTTTAAAGAGTTATTACAAAAAACGACGATCACAAAAGATATTAAGGCTTTCTTTACCCTTGTGACAGTAAGGATAGTTTTTGCTATTTTAAAAAATGGGGAAAGTCTTTTTTGTAAATAGCTTGACAAGTAATAAAATTTAAGATAAAATGATAAAAAATTAAAAGAAAATAATTTATTCTAAAAACTATGATCAGGGAAAGTAGTTAACTTAAGTTATTTCAGCGAAGCAGGGGTAGTGAGAGCCTGTCAATAACTAATTTAATGAAGTTCCCCTGTGAGTTGTTAGCTGAACTAAAAAGTAAGCTTAACCGGCTGTTTACCGTTATCCAGGCAGATTATCGGAGTTGATCCTGTAATTGTTGAGTGGGCTTTTTAGCCAAAAAGATTGGTACCACGAGAATTCAAACCCTCGTTCTTTAACTAGAACGGGGGTTTTTTGCATATTTAGATAGCTGATAAATTTAAAGTTTAGTTTAGAATGGTTTAGCTGTCAGATTTTTAAGAGAAAGTTATTTTAAAATATATTAATAGAGGTGGTAAGGTGAAAAATTTAAAATATGGTTATCTTGGCCCGCCCGGAACTTTTAGTGAGCAGGCAATTGCTAACTATTGTCAAAATTATGGTGGGGAAGTAAAACCGTTAAATTCAATTCGAGATATAGTGACTGCTCTTATAAAAGGCAAAGTAGATTTAGGCTTGCTTCCCTTAGAAAATTCTCTGGAAGGATCAGTTAATCTAAGCCTTGATCTTTTATATCAGACATCTGAACTACAGCTTTATCGCGAAATAGTTCTACCAATTGCTCAATATCTATTAGCTAAACCGGGCACTAAGCCTATTGAAATCAAGGAAATTTATAGTCATCCACAGGCAGTTGCTCAATCTGGAGATTATTTAAATAAACACTATGGAACAGCCAAAATAATTTATACAGATAGTACAGCTGCTGCAGCTAAAAAAGTTATGACAGCAGACGGTCGCGCTGCAGTAGGTTCGATCAGACTTGCAGATATTTATAATTTAGAAATTATAGCAGCTAATTTGCAGGGCGATTTGCCTAATGCAACTCGATTTGTTCTAGCTGCCAGACAGGAGAATGATTTTACAGCCAACACACATCTTGGTACTCAGGCAGTTTCTGAGTTTAAAACATCAATTATTTGTGCTCCAAAAGTTAATCGAGCAGGTATACTTTACGAAATACTCGGAAAATTTGCAGCTTTAAATATTGATTTAAGCAGAATTGAATCACGCCCCAGTCGGCAGCGTCTAGGAGAATATATTTTCTACATTGATCTTAAAGGAAATAGTCAGGAGCAGAAACTTAGCTCAGCACTAACTGAAGTCAAAAATATGTCAGCTTATTTTCGCTGTTTAGGATCTTATCCTCTAACAGTTATTAAAAATGAAACTTGAAAAATAAATATTTGGGCGAAAACAAAAAATTTATTTGACAGGTTAAAAAGCAACTGCTATAATACTTGTTAAATAAATAATTTTTAATAACTTAGAAAGAGGACCCAGTAAGCTAATAGCTGAAATACACCTCTTGAGTTGCCAGCTGAAAGTTTTTAACAAGTAAGTGAAAAGGCCGTAAACCGTCGTTATCCGGTGCGGGAGTGTTAGCTCCCAGAGAGATAATCTGTTAATTATAAGATTAAAACAGGTGGTACCGCGATTATAATCGCCCTGATTCAGGGGCGATTTTTTGTATTTTTAGGGGTTTTATTTAAAGAATTATTTAAATTTTAGATGCTTAAATTTAATTTAGAGAGTAGAGAGGAGAAAAAATAATGATAGCAGTTTTAAAAAGAAATGCAACTGAGGCAGATAAAGATAAGGTAATAAACATGATAGAAAAAGAAGATTTTGCTGTCCATCCAATTCAGGGAGTGGAAAAAACAGTAGTTGGTGTTTTAGGAGACCCAGCAAGAAGATCAAATTTAAGAGAAAAATTGCTGACTCTGTCTGCTGTAGAAAAGGTAATTTTAATTTCTGATCCCTATAAATTAACAAGCTGGAATTTTAAGCAAGAAAAAACAGTAATTGAGTTAGGAGATGGGGTAGAAGTAGGAGGAGAGGAACTAACAATAATGGCAGGGCCCTGTTCAATTGAAACCAGAGAACAGGTTCTGGAAACAGCGCGAGCTGTCAAAAAAGCAGGAGCCCAAATATTGCGAGGAGGAGCTTTTAAGCCGAGAACTTCCCCCTATTCTTTTCAGGGTTTGGGAGAGGCAGGCTTAAAGTTAATGGCAGAAGCTCGCGAAGAGACAGGCCTAAAGTTAATTACTGAACTAATGGATATTGAACATCTAGAATTAGTTAGTCAATACACAGACATTATCCAGATAGGGGCCCGCAATATGCAGAATTATGCGCTTTTAAAAGCAATTGGAAAAACAGACAAACCAGTTATGCTAAAAAGAGGTATGGCGGCAACAATAAAAGAATGGCTGCTGGCAGCAGAATATGTAATGAACGAAGGTAATCATCAGGTAATTTTATGTGAAAGAGGAGTAAGAACATTTGGAGAAGAGACAAGAAATACACTGGATTTAAGTTCAATACCTTTAGTACAGCAGCTAAGTCATCTACCGGTAATAGCAGATCCAAGTCATGGGACAGGTAGATGGGAATTAGTAACACCACT
>NZ_FOTI01000012.1 GCF_900114545.1 Halanaerobium salsuginis | reverse complement strand
ATTTACTACAGATTCCTGATGTTAAAGAGTCTATTCAAGCTTTAAATAACTGGTATGAAAATGTTAGTCAGTCTAAATTAAATCTTTTCTATAGAGCTAAAGGAACAGTAAAACGCTGGGAACAACACATTATTAACTATTTTAAAACTAGAATAACCAACGGATTTGCTGAAGGATTAAACAACAAAATCAAATTAATCAAAAGAATTGGCTACGGTGTTCCCAAAGTTGAAAACTTAAAACGCCGAGTATTTTTATCATTGCTAAGTATTTAAGAGTAATTCAAAAAAACAAAGAGATAACATGATTCAAACGGTGCTATTTAGATTTCACAACATTTGTCAAAGAACCAAAAAATTAAGTTAAATTATAAAAAGGAGAGTTCAGTACTGAACTCTCCTTTTTATATAAGTGTTATTTAATTGCTTCTACCCTATTTCTGCCGCGCTCTTTTGCCTGATAAAGAGCTTTGTCTGCTCTTTTAATTAAATCATCTATTTTTTCTGTTTCTTTTATTTCTGCTACTCCCAGGCTTACTGTTATTGCTTCGCTTTCGATAAAACTATATTCTTCAATAATTTTATTTAATTTTTCCGCAAAAGCTACTGCATCGTTTAGAGAAGTCTCAGTAGCAATTATGACAAATTCTTCTCCACCCCAACGACCAAAATAATCAGATTTTCTAATATTTGCTTCAATTAGCTGGCTCAATTTTTTTAAGACTATATCTCCTGTATCATGGCCATAATTATCATTTATTCTTTTAAAATGATCAATATCAAAAATAATGAAAGAAAAAGGAATATTATTCCTCTGCTTACGTTCATATTCTTTAGTTAAAACTTCATTTAAGTGATGTCTATTACTGACATTTGTTAATTGATCATTTTTAGCCATATAACGTAAACTGCTATTACTATAGAAAATTAGTGATATTAAAATGATAGTTAAAATCAAAAGAAAAGTAGAAACTAATAAAGTATTATTAAAATTATTGTTAATTAAACGCAGCGAATCATTTGGTAAATAGCTAATTAAATATGCATTAATGTTATCATTTATTCCTTCAATTCTAATAAAATAACCAGTATAATATTTACCAGAAATTTTACTATTAATAGCAAAATCAATTTTTCTATCTAAATTACGCTTAATTACATTTCTATTTTGATTATTCATAAATCTTATTTCTGATTGTAAGATACCAATTGGAAATTCTAATGATTTTTTATAAATATCTGCATCATATAAAAAATCATCAACAAAAGCCAGCTGCTGATATTTTTCTTTTTCATCATCAAAGACTACTCGATTTACTAAGTCTTTTTTAACAATTAAGATATTAGTTCCCCCAAAATTTTTTGCCAATAGCTCTGCAATTGCTTTAAAGGAAATTCCAATCTCAACTGAACCAATATGCTCTCCCTTATAAAAAAGTGGGTATATATAACTATAATCACTAAATATTCTACTTTGGTCAAAACCGAAATATTTTTGTTTACTTTGATTAACATATCGAATAGTTTCTCTTAATTCAAAAAGATTATCTCCATATTTATCAGGACGATCCATCCTTAAAAAACTAACTCCATTTTTGAAATTAAATTGTAGTTGATGAATATGATAGCTATTTAAATTATCATAAAGCGACTCTAAATTATTCTTTAAATAAAAGCGATAATTATCCCTTCGATCTTCAAATTCCCAGCCAAATTTAATCGTTCTTTTTATTTCTTTACTATTAATTATATTGTTAAAAATTGCATTAGCTGATGTATTGTAAGTGTTTAAGATAAGATTTACTTCATTTCTAATCCTGGTTAAATTATTATCTAGAAAATATTCTTGTTCATTAAGCTTAATCTGATAATTATAAAACAAAAACAGAAAAAAAAGTAGGATAATTACACATAAAATTAAAAGATAATATTTATTTTTATAAATATCAGTTCTCTGCATTAAATCCCCCTTAATTAAAAGCAGTTTACCAACTTATTTAGAGCTGTTTAATAGATAACTCAATTATATCCTGAAAGACTATTTAAAGCAAAAAAAGAGTGACTTTATTTCACTCTTTTTTTTACTTTATTTAAAAAATTATTTCTGAGTAAGCTCTTTTATTACAGCAGTAGATTTTTGGCTAAGTTTAATTAACTCAGCCTGGGTCAATTTAAAATCTGCTGCTGCTGCATTTTCACGCGCCTGCTGTTCGGTTTTAGCACCAACTAAAGCAGCAGTAATGCCTGGCTGATTAATTGACCAATTAATAGCTACTTGAGCAGGAGTTTTATCATATTTATCAGCAATATTTTTTAGTTCTTTTATTAAATCAGCAGTTTTCTGCCAATTTTCTTCTTTAAAAAAAGGGTAAAAATTAGCCCGATTATCCTTTTCATCTTTAAATTCTGGTTTTTTATCGTATTTGCCGCTTAATATTCCCCCCCCCAGAGTTCCATAGCTTAATGTGCTTTGTTTAGTTTGTAAAAGATAAGGAATTAATTTAGTTTCAATTTTTCTTTCTAAAAGAGAATACTGTGGTTGTAAAGAGACAATATCAGTTAATTTTGATATTTTTTTTAATAAATCAAGTTCAAAATTACAAACTCCTAAATATTTAAATTTACCTGCTTTTTTTAACTTTAATAATTCTGCCAGACTTTCTTCAAGCGGAGTATCTGGATCAGGCCAGTGAATTTGATAAATATCAATTTGACTAACCTGCAGTCTAGTAAGAGACAGGTCAAGCTCTTTTCTAATTTGAGCTGGACTTAAGTCTCGTACATAAGCAGATCCCTCACGATGGGTACCACATTTAGTAGCAATAATGACTTGATCTCTCAAATCTTTAATTGCCTCCCCAACAATTTTCTCTGCTTTACCAGCTCCATAGGCTGGTGCGGTATCAATTAAATTTATTCCTGATTCAACAGCAGCTCTAATTGCTTTAATTGACTGTTTATCTTCTACACTACCAAAAGTATCATCTCCATATGCCCAAGTTCCTAATCCTATCTTCGATACTTTTAAATCTGTATTTGCAAGAGCTTGATATTGCATATTAATACTCCCTTTCTCCTGATAAATAGCATCAGTTTAACTTAGTTGAATTAAGTTCACTAAACTTAGCTAAAAATTCTTCTAAACGATCCTTAATTAATTTAAGTGAGTCATTACTGTCACATTCAATATTAATTACAACTACAGGGTCATGTAGAGACATCCTCATTAAAAACCAATCATTACCACCACAATTTACACGTAAGCCCTGATAATTATTAGGAGCCAGCTGCCAGTCAGCAAATTTATTAATTTGTTTATCTAATTTATTCAGTATTTTAGCTCCATAACCTTTAAACTCAGCTTCTGTAATCTTAAGGCGATACTCTTTTTTTATAGCTGCTTCTTCTAAATCACTAATCAAATCTTCAATTTTATGCTGGCCAGCACAATTTAAGTTTGCCATCTTTATTAATATCTTAGCAACCAGATAAGCACCATCATCAAGAAAATAATTATCTCTAAAAGCAGCATGACCAGAAGTTTCTATTGCAAGAGGTGCTGGAGTTCCCTCTGACTCTAATCTTTTTGCCTCATTAATTACATTTTTATAGCCCCGTTTAAAACGATGATGAACTCCTCCCAACTTGTTTTCAATAAATTTCTTTAAACCAACTGATGTAACTGAATCTGTCACAATAGTTGCTCCTGGATTTTCTTGTAGTACAATTGCTGAAGCCAATGCAATTAAACGATTTCGATTAATCTCTTTACCATTACCTGCTACAACAGCTGCTCTATCTACATCAGTATCAAAAATAATGCCCAGATCTGCCTGATTAGCAATTACAGCCTGCTTAATTGCCCGCATAGCTGTCTCATCTTCCGGATTAGGAATATGATTCGGGAAATTACCGTCAGGCTCTAAAAACTGACTTCCTGCTGTATCAGCACCAAGAGCATCTAATATTTCTTTAACAAAAAATCCTCCTGCTCCATTACCAGCATCAACTATTATTTTAAAGTCAGCTAGAGGTTGCTCAGTATCAACTCCCTGACTCAAATTTTTACGAATTATTTTTTGGATATGAACAGCATAATCAGTCATTAAATTTATTTTTTCAAGATTAACTTCAATATCTTGAATAACAATTTTTTCAAATTCAATTTCATGATCTGCCGCATAATTAAGTATTGCTGTGATATCCTCTTTTTCTAACCCACCATCTTTAGTAAAAAACTTAAATCCATTTTTATCAGCTGGTAGATGACTAGCTGTAATCATTATCGAACCATCATACTGATGATTATCTAAAATTGTTGCCATAAACATTGCAGGAGTTGAAGCCAGTCCAGCACTAGAAACAGCAGCATTTGCTGTTTTAATTCCAACTGCTAAAGCATTTTTTAGATTAGCGGCACTTAAACGAGAATCATGCCCAATTGCTATTGTTAAATCCTCAACTGGTTTTGACTTCTTTTCAGCTAACCATTTAGCAAAAGCATAACCAATTCCAACTGCAGCCACAGCTGATAAATTTATTTCTGCAGCAGATTCTGCAATTGCTCTTCCTCTAATATCTGTTCCACTTCTTAATTCTAGCCAATTTATTTTTTGCATTTTATCACTCCAGATTATCAATTTTTTGATTTTTTACCTGATACATAGCCAGATCAGCTGTATTAATTAAGTCTTTAAATGACTTTCTCTGACAATAATCAATACTATAGCCAAAACTACAGCCTATTTTTATCTGGTACCCATTAATATAATATGGCTTTGTAAGTTTATTTTCAAGTATATTAATAATATTTTTAACTTTATCTTCATCACTTACATTAGTTAGCATAACTGTAAATTCATCGCCACCCATTCGAGCTACCTGATCATTTGATCTAAGATTATTTTTTAATCTTTTAGCAACTGCTTTTAATAAAAAATCTCCTGTATCATGCCCATAACTGTCATTTACTTCTTTAAATCCATCAAGATCGAGATAAAGTATTGCTAATTTTTTATCCATATTTTTAGCTACATATTTGTTAAAATATTCTTCAAAAGCTTTTCTATTTGCCAATCCAGTCAAATAATCTGTATAAGCAATTCTTTCTGTTTTAGTTATAAAATATGACATTAAAACTGAAAATATTATAAAAACAATTAAAATAACAATTAAATTAGACAAAAATGAATACCATTCTTGCTGAATTTGTTCAAGTAAACTTTGATTATTATAACTAACTCTCAAGGCAAAAGAATTCCACCAATCAGAATCAGTATTTGAGACAAGAAATGGTATATAGCTGTAGCTGATTTTTTCACTTTCAGAATCAGGATGATAATTAATCACTTGATTATTTAAAACAGCTCGTTGAATTAAATCTCGATCAAAAGTGGCTATTTGCTGATCAGCTTCTGCAGTACTGCTAATTAAACCAATTTTATTGACATTTTGACTAAATTTATAAAAATTAATTTTTTTAACTATTGGATATTGTTTAGTTATTTCATCTGCAACAGCAAAAATATTAAAATCATCTAAAACAGGAAATCTTTTTGTAATATCTATACTAAGTTCTAATAAATATTTATGATCAGCAGTTGGCTGATAACTATATTTATTAATAGCTCCAACATTAAGTGCAAGATCAAATTTATCTGAACTAAAACTATCGCTATTTAATCGATTAGTAAGTAGTTTTGAAAATTCTGGGAAACGTGAGAAATCAAGTCCTAAATCAGCTTTAAGTGTTGTTTTAATAATCTGTAGATCACTATTAATAATATAAATCTCATAATCAGGCATTTGTGCCTGGAGAGCAATTAGATCCCAACTATTTACTTGAGAATTATGCTGATAAGTTTTTAATAATAATTTTGAATTTTCCCTCATTTCATGATTTAAAACAACTTCAGAAATTGAATAAGCTGAATATGCATTCTGAAGATTAGATAAAATAATATTTTCAATCAATTCAATTTTATTATTATTTTCAGACTGAATAATTCTAGTTGCTCGCTGATAACTTTGATAATTAATTAAAAAAATAACAGCAAAAACAAAGATAATAATTAGAAAATAGTATTTGCGTAATAGCTTCATTTTCTTCTCCTCTCTGCTTTACCAATTACTAAACTATAACAGAGAAAAATTCAGCCTTTATAATTGTTCTCTTGCTAGTTAAGTTTAAATTCTAGATAAAACAAAAAAAACCTGCAAAAAACCAGTCAAAAAATTGACTGGTTAGAAATAATTTCAAATAAATTAAAAAACTTTACTAATTTGATATTCACTTAAGGGGCGATTAAGCAAAAAGCCCTGGAGAAAATCGCAGCGATGTTCTTTTAAATAATGAAGTTGATCGATTGTTTCTACACCTTCAGCTACTACCTTAATCCCCCACTGATGAGCCATTTCAATAATTGGGGGTACCATCATTTTATGATCTTTTAATCCTATCATATCAATAAATGCTTTATCAATCTTTAAAATATCAAGCGGAATATGTTGTAGATAACTCAAAGAAGCATAACCAGTTCCAAAATCGTCCATAGCAATACTAATTCCAAGCTGCTTTAATTGATAAAGCACTTCAATAACATATTCCTGATCAGAAATAAAAAGAGTTTCTGTTATTTCAAATTCCAATTTAAGTCCATCAATACTTTCAGCTGCAATAATTTCTTTTACTCTCTCAACGAAACCTGGATCAGTTAGTTGAACTACAGAAATATTAATCGATAAGATTGGATCAACTTTGAAGTTAGCCTGGAGCTGTTTAAATCTCCGGAGAGAATTTCTAAATACCCAGTCACCAATTTCTGTAATTAAGCCAGTTTCTTCGGCCACAGGAATAAAGCGCCCTGGACTAACTGAGCCAAATTTATGCGAATGCCATCTAATTAAGGCCTCAAATCCTCGTACCTGTTTTCCATCTGTTTCATACTGGGGTTGAAATAAAAGATGAAATTCATCATTGGCCAGAGCTGATTTTAAAAGTTCTTCCATTTGAATATCAGCAATAATATCTTTCTCCATTTTTTTGCTAAAAAGTTCAATATCTTTTTCCAGACTTGATTTTGCTTTAAAAACAGCCAGGTCTGCGCTTTTTATAATTTCTTTACTATTTTTACCATGAGCTGGGTAACATGATACTCCAGAATTAATTGTTAATTTTATCTCTCTGTTATTATGATAATATGTTTTTTCAAGCATTAATTTAATTTTTTTTATATAAGCAAACAGCTCCTGCTCATGAATATTTCTCTGGACAATAACTGCAAATTCATCACCAGAAATTCTGCCAGCAAGATCATTTTCATTAATTGTTCTGGTTAATCTTTCAGCACACTTTTTTAAAATATAATCACCAGTCTTGAAACCAAGTGAATCATTAACTCTTTTAAAGTTTTTAAAATCAATTAAAACCAAAGCAAAATTTATTTTATCTTCAACTGACATTGAGGACAGATAATCGAGACGTTTAATAATCATTTCTCGATTAGGCAGCTCAGTTAGATTATCGTAGTAAACTAAATATTGTAATTTCTTTTTTTCTTTCTTTAACTCAATTATGTTACTCTTATTATCTTTCTGGTAATTATAAATAATAACAGAAATAAATAAAGCAATTAAATAAGAAAAAGTTATTGAAATAAAAGAAAATTTTCCTTCAAAAGTTATTATTAATATCATAGCAGTCAGAGTAGCAGTGTTTAAAGATAAAGCTAGTAAAAAACCCTTTTTACTAATATTCATAGCTAAATAAATAGAGATAATAATTTGAACCTGAGCTATAATACTGACAAAATTATTATCTAACAAAACCGGGAATCTATATTTATCTGAAATAATAAAGATTAAAAACATAGTCAACAAACTATAACTTACAATAAAAAAATTCAAATTAAATTTTTCATTCTTATTTTCAAATAACAAAAAATTATCAAAACTGCTTTTCATAAATTTTTTGGAAAAAAGTTTTTTCATTACTCAACCTACCTTTATAATAAATTTCCAAATTATATTATATCGAATATAGGCTGGTAAATCAATTATTCTTAATAAAAAAACAGATAGCTTAATAAAAGCTATCTGTTTAACTAAATAATTATAATTAAGTTTTATTAAAAATAATCTTTAAGCAAAAAATCTATCAAGAATTCCCTGCAGCATTTGAGCATGGCGAGCTTCATCACGAGAAGACTCATTAAAGTAAGCTGCAACAGCTTCCAGACCTAGTTTTTCTGCTTTATCAGCTGCCCCTTTTTTACCTTTGTTAGCACCCTGCTCACCTTTAAGCATTTCTTCGATATTTTCTTTAGTACTTTCAGAAATCATGCCATTTAGTTCTGCAAAATGAGAAGCATGCTCAGCTTCTTCCCAGGCAATTCTTTTAAGAACTTCAGCTACTTCTGGATAACCTTCACGCTGTGCCTGTCTTGCCATTGCTAAATATAATCCTGTTTCTTCTGTTTCACCAGCAAAATTCATCTCTACTGCCTCAGCAACCTCAGTTTCTTTTGCTATACCTAATTCTACTTCATGATCAAATTTTAAATCCATTATGTATTCCCCCTAAAATTATTTTGATTAAAAAAAGCTTATCAGTAATCATTACTAAATATATTATAAACAAGAAATCCTGAAGATGCAAGCTAAATCTAAAAGTAATAATTTTCTGAAAATTATTACTGACCATATCTCTTCCGATATGGCCGCTACAATCTACCTATTTAATGATCTAAATTTAATAAATGACCCATTTTTTCTTTTTTAGTTTTTAAATAAAATTTATTTTCGGGGTGGGGCTCCATTTCAATTGCTACTCTTTCAGTTATTTCAAGACCATAGCCAGCTAAACCTACAACTTTAGTTGGATTATTAGTTAATAATCTAATTGTGCTTAAGCCAAGATCAGTTAGAATTTGAGCTCCAATTCCATAATCTCTAAGATCAGGTTTAAAACCTAAAGCTACATTAGCTTCAACTGTATCAAGTCCTTCATCTTGAAGCTGATATGCTTTAATCTTATTTACCAACCCAATTCCTCTCCCTTCTTGGCGCATATAAAGTACTACACCTGCTCCCTCTTGTTCTATCGTTTTTAAGGAAGCTGCCAACTGTTCTCCACAATCACATCTATTTGAGCCAAAAATATCACCTGTTATACATTGAGAATGGACTCTTACTAGAACATCCTGCTTTTGCTCAATATCACCTTTTACAATTGCAATATGTTCTTTATTATCAAGTTGATTAGTATAGATTTTAATCTTAAATTTACCATAATCGGTTGGTAATTCTGCCTCTGCGGCTAAATTAACTAATTTTTCATTTTGTTTCCGGTATTTAATTAAATCTTCCAACGTAAGCAGATCGAGTTTATGTTGAGCAGCAAAGTCTTTTAATTCTTTCAATTTTGCTGCTTTACCCTGTTTATTTAAAATCAGACAGCTAACAGCTGCTGCTTTCAGTTTAGCAAATTTAGCAAGGTCAGCTGCTGCTTCAGGATAATCTGCTTTTCTTAAAACTCCTCCTGGCTGTGCAGCTCGGGGTAAGATATGGCCGGGAAAAGTAAAATCTTCACGGACAGCATGATCAGAAATTAATCTTTTAATGGTCTTCAGCTGATCACCCGTTTTAGTTCCAGTGGTTAGGTTTTTTAAGGCTAGAGTTGAAAAAGAATCAGTCTGAGCAGCAAATTTTTCATCTGCAAGAGGAAGATTTAAATTTTTTAATTTTTCTTGAGGCAAAATCAAATTAACTATTCCGCCCGCTTCTCTGGACAGAAAGCTAAGTTTATTTTGATCAAGTTTTTCAGCTGCACCGACTAAATTTCCAGAATTTTCTTCGCTTTTATCATCAACTATAATAACCCATTTACCTGCTTTAAAATTAGCAATTGCTGTTTCTACATTATGCATAATAATTCTCCTTTCTCAATAATCAGTTCTTATTTTTAGCAATCAATAAAATATTATCATCCAGCATTTTATATTCAATAATTTTCAAATCAATTGCGTTAGCCATTAATTCGGGGCCAGAACCACAAAAGGAAGAAATACCATCATTACCACCGTAAATTCTGGGAGCAATAAAATAATAGTATTTATCGACTAAATTTTCCTGTAAAAAGCTACAGCTTATTCGAGCTCCTCCTTCAACAAGCAAGCTTGATATACCACGACTGTGCAATAAGCTTAGAACTTCTTTTAAATCAAAAAATGTTTTATTTTTTAATTCCAATTCAATTAGTTCTACCTTTGCTTTATTTTGCAGGGCTTTTATTTTATCTGTTAACTCTCCAGAAGTATTTTTGAGCTTTTTCGCAGATGTTATTAATAGAGTTTGAGCATCCGAATTTTGATTAATAATTTTTGCCGAAAGTGGAATATCAAGCTGAGGATCAAGTACTATTCTTTCTGGATCAGAAGCTGGTTGATCTTTAAGTCTGGTAGTTAAAATAGGATCATCGGCCAAAATTGTACCTATTCCAACTAAAATTGCATTTACTTTATTTCTTAATTTATTGCTTTCATTTCTTGCCTTAGCATTAATTATCCACTTTGAATCTCCAGTTTTACTGGCAATATAACCATCAAGTGTTTGAGCTTTTTTTAAATAGACAAAAGGATAATCAGTTTTTATATATTTTAAAAAAGTTTCATTTAACTCAACTGCTTCTTTTTTAAATAGACCAAGTTCAACTTTTATACCAGCCTTTTTTAAAGCTTTCACTCCCCGACCAGAAATTTCTGGATCAGGGTTAATCATTGAAATAACAATCCTTTTTATACCAGAATTAATTATTGATTTAATACAGGAAGGTAATTCTTGCGGTTTATAACAGGGTTCCAGATTAATATACATAGTAGCACCTTTATTTTTTTTATTGCCCATTTTTAAAGCTTGAAGCTCAGCATGTATACCTTGATATGACTTATAATATCCTTCTCCAATAATTTCACTATCTTTTACAATTACTGTACCTACCATTGGTCCTGGAGCAACTTTTTTTTCGCCCAATTGCGCCAACCAAAGTGCTCTTGACATATATTTCTGATCTGCTAAAGAAAAATTATCCATCATATTACCCTCCTTTATTAAGTGGTTTTTTAGAATAAATGACTATAAAAACGCAAAAGTCCCTCCAGTATGGAAGGACTTTTAAATATTCAAATAAAAATATTAAATATAATGCTAGATAGCTCTAACTCCCTTCCAGACTTTACTGTCGGTTCTGCATTACATCAGATCTGTCCCTGCGGACTTGTGGACTATTACCACCGGTAGGGAATTGCACCCATCCTCGCTAGCATATTTAATTTTAAAGTAAATTAGTTTAGCTGTTTTTAATTATTTAAGATAAGCTAAATACTAAATTTAGTTTAGCATGATAGACTAAACTTGTCAAAACAAATCTAAGTTAGATAACTTAATATAAATTGTATAATTAAAATTATTGATATTGTAAATTATTAAGTTCACCCCAGAGATCAATAATATAATAACCGTCTTCATCCTGCCTAAATCTTTTATTTAAGATTAACTGAAGCAGATAATTCAGCTGCTCAGCTAACTTATTTTTGGGTAAATAACGTAAGTTTAAATTACTAAAATATAATTGTGAATTTTGATAAAGATATTCAGTTTTCGCTTCAGCAGTAATTAAAGAAGAATCAAGTTTAAAATTTCCTTTGCCCTCCGGACGCGAATAATCTTGGCTGGCTGTAAGCTGATCAATTTGAAATTCGATATTTTGAGATTGATCAAGCAAATTAAAAGAAAAATTATTAAGTTCATCATTTAATTGATCACTTAAAACAAAATAAACATCATTTGCCTCAAAATTATATGCAAGTGAATTAAGCAGATAGTTATTTTTTCCCTCCGGATAACTGACTGCTAAATTACCACTTGTAGTCAACTGTCCTAATTGCAGCTGCTTAAAAGTTTCATTAGCAGTAAATTCCAATTGTTTCCCTGCCAATAAAAAATCATAATTACCGGTTAAATCTAAAAATTTAAATTTCTGCTGAGTCTGATTAAAATCAAGCTTTGTTGTAAAATTAAACATTAGACGAATAATCTCATTACTTAAGTCAAATTGCTGTAAATTAAGCTGCTGGTTAGAACTCGTATAAGCTAGATCAAATTTAAAATCATTAAAAGAGCGCAGTTTATCCCAACTATTTTTTGTTAAAGCAAAATCTCGATAATAAGGATAATTATATGCTAAATTTTCTGCTTTAAAGCTAAGATTATGATCTTTATTTAAAATATTTTCTAATTTATCCGGGCTAACATTATCAAGGTCTCCCTGATAATTTAATTCTACATTTTTAAAGTTAATTTGATAATTACTAATTAAGTTATAGTAATTAAGCCTTTTTAAATAACTTTTAAAATTTTTATCAAGTTGAAATTCATCATATTTAAGATAATTAAATAATTGTTTCCAGCTCAAATTAATAGTTGCTGACTCTAAAGTTAACTTAAATTCGGCTGGATTAATTAAAGTTAACTTTTCAACTTCAATCTTCCTTAATAATGGGTTTACTTTAAACTTTACTTCTTCAGTTTGATAATTAAGCTTATTTAAATACATAGTTAAATCAAAATTTAATTGCTGAGCAATTCTTTGACCATAATAAATGTTTAAAACAAAAATAGCAGCAGCCAGTAGAAAAAGAAGCAACAGATAAATTGAGGCAGTCTTAAAAAATTTTTTCATTTAGGAGCCTCCTAAAATATTTATTATTTAAAGACAATATTAGTGATGAGAATTATACCGAGCTGCAATTGGCATTCGCCGTCCTGTGCCAAAAGCTTTTGAGGTAACTTTAAGTCCAGGGGCAGCCTGACGTCGCTTATACTCATTTCGATCAACAAGACCAATAACTCTTGCAACAATTTCCTCATCAAACCCAATCTGACAAATTTCTAATTGAGAAAGGCCCTGGTCTATATAATGATAAAGTATTTTATCAAGAATATCATAAGGAGGTAAACTATCTTCATCCTTTTGATCTGGACGCAGTTCAGCTGAAGGTGCCTTAGTAATAATCGCAGCCGGAATTATTTCCTGGTCACGATTAATATACTTAGCTAACTGATAAACTAGAGTTTTAGGAACATCAGAAATAACACTAAGTCCACCACTCATATCACCATATAAAGTACAGTAGCCAACTGACAGTTCACTTTTATTGCCAGGACTTAAAACAAGATAAGAAAATTTATTAGATAAAGCCATTAAAATATTTCCTCTAATTCTAGCCTGAATATTTTCTTCAGCTACACCAGAATCAGTATCAGCAAATTCCTCATCTAAAGCACTAAGATAAGCTTGAAAAGGTTCTAAAATAGAAATTTCTTTAAACGTTATTCCCAAATTATAACTGAGAGCTCTAGAATCTTCTACACTCCCACGAGAAGAATATGGCCCAGGCATTGTAACTGCAATTACATTTTCTGACCCCAGAGCAGCTCTAGCTAATGAACAGGTGACTGCAGAATCAATCCCACCTGAAAGCCCAATGACAACTTTTTTAAACCCACATTTATATAAATAATCTTTAATTCCTAACACTAAAGCATTATAAACCCCTTCTATCTCTGCTAAAGGATGATAATTAAAAGACTCAGCTTTGGCTAAATTAATAGTTTTAGTAACTTCTTTAAAAGAATCAAATTGAGTCAGAAGCTCTCCCTGTTTATTTAAAACGAGGCTACTGCCATCAAAAATTAATTCATCATTACTTCCAATTTGATTAACCATTACAAAGGGGATTTTATATTTCTGGACATGATTTTTAATAATTTGATAACGAGTTTGATCCTTATTAATTACAAAGGGGGAGGCAGAAATATTAATTAAAATAGTTGCTCCCTGCTTGGCAAGCTCAGCAATTGGATCAGCTTCATAACGCTGTCGTTGCCATAATTCTTTTAAATTCCACATATCCTCACAAATAGAAATTCCTAGCTGCTCTCCTTTAAAAAGAAATGTTTTTATTTCTGAAGCAGAATCAAAGTATCTTGCCTCATCAAAAACATCATAAGTAGGTAAAAGTGTTTTATGCTGTTTAAAAATCATTTCTCCCTGATAAAATAATAATGCTGAGTTATAAAGGCCTCTCCCCATCTTCTTTTCAGTTTCAGTTGGAGCTCCAACTAAAATACCGGCTTCTATAGTCCGGGAAAAAGCTTTAATTTCTGTTAGGGCTGAGTTAATTTTTTTAATAAACCATGACTTTAATAATAAATCACGAGGTGGATAACCAGTCAAAAATAACTCTGGAAAAATAATTAAATCTGTAGCTGCGTCTGCTTTATGAGCAGCTTTTTTTAATTTTTCTAAATTACCATCAATATCTCCAATAATTGGATTAAGCTGAGCTAGTTCTATTTTCATTATTTTAACACTCCATTAGTTATAAAATTTAAACTTAATTTATTTAAAATATCAGGCAGATATTTTAATTTTCATATACTTATTGTTATTTTTTAAAGTTACAATTATTAATTAAATAATTCAACATTTTAGCCTTATTTCAGCTCAATTATATGTTAGTTATAGTCAATTTGTCAAGATTTGAAAGCAAAACAAAAAGATGCTCTGGGGAGAGCATCTTCCTGTTTAGAGTATATTTTAGCATTTGGGCAAATTTATTATAAATCTCCTTGATAAGCCTTTAAATATAGCTCTTTTATTTCGGAGATTAATGGATAACGTGGATTTGCTGCAGTACATTGATCATCAAAAGCTAACTCAGACACACTGGCAATCTTTTGATTGAATTCTTTTTCTGAAACTCCAGCTTCTTTGATACTGGCCGGTATATCAAGCTCTTTTTTCAAGTCCTCTATTGCCTGAATTAAAAGATCAACTTTTTCTTCATCACTATTACCACCAAGATTTAAATGATCAGCTATTTTGGCATAATTAGTTTTAGTTAGTGGATATTTATATTGAGGAAAAGCTGCCTGTTTTACAGGTCGATCACTAGAATTATATTTAATTACCTGATTTATCAGCAAAGCATTCGCTAAACCATGAGAAATATGGAAAGCTGATCCCAACTTATGAGCCATTGAGTGGCAAATACCTAAAAAGGCATTAGCAAAAGCCATCCCAGCTGTTGTTGCAGCATAATGAATTTTCTCTTTAGCTTTTCTAGCTTCAGAACCGCCATGATAAGATTCTGGTAAATATTTAAAGATCAGTCTAATTGCTTCAAGGGCCAATCCTCTAGTATATTCACTTGAAAGAACAGATACATATGCTTCAATTGCATGTACAAGTGCATCAATTCCAGAATGAGCTGTTAAGGTTTTAGGCATCGACAAAACAAGATCGGGGTCAACAATTGCCATATTAGGAGTTAATTCATAATCAGCAATTGGATATTTAACTCCAGTACTGTCATCAGTTACTACTGCAAAAGGAGTAACTTCAGAACCAGTTCCGGAAGTAGTTGGGATTGCTACTAATTGAGCTTTGTTACCAAGTTCAGGAAATTTATAAATTCTTTTTCTAATATCCATAAAAGTCATTGATAATTCCTTAAACTCTGCTTCTGGATGCTCATAAAGCAGCCAGGCTATTTTAGCAGCATCCATCGGAGAACCTCCACCAAGTGCAATAATTAAGTCTGGATCAAAACTATTCATCTGTTTAACTGCTTTTCTAACCATAGAAATTTCTGGATCAGGTTCTACATCAGAAAAAACTCGATAATTAACACCATGTTTATCTAATACATCTGTTACTCGATCTGTATAACCTAATTTGGCAAGTGGTTTATCTGTCATAATAAAAGCACGTTTTTTATCTTTTAGTTCAGCTAAAGCAGTTGGCAGAGCACCATATTTAAAGTAAATTTTTTCTGGAACTCTAAACCAGAGCATGTTCTCTTTTCTTTCAGCAGTTGTTTTGATATTCATTAGATGTTTTACCCCCACATTTTCGCTAACTGAATTTCCTCCCCAGGATCCACAACCTAAAGTAAGTGATGGCTCTAATTTAAAATTATAGATATCACCAATTGCTCCCTGAGAGGCTGGCATATTAACCAGAATTCTACCAGTTTTCATTTCCCTGCTAAAATAATCTTTTTTGTCTTCATTGATTGGATCAGTATAAAGAACTGAAGTATGACCAATCCCACCAAATCTAACTAATTCAACTGCATTTTTAACAGCTGCTTTAAAATTATTTGCTTTATATAAAGCAAGGGTTGGAGATAATTTTTCATAAGAAAATGGCTCTGCTGCACCAACTTTATTAACTTCTGCAATTAATATCTTAGTTTCTGGAGCTACTTTTATACCAGCCATTGCTGCAATTTTAGCAGCACTTTGGCCAACAACTTTTGCATTAATATGTCCATCTATTAAAAGGATATCTGCCAATTTTTTATGCTCTTTTTCGCTTAATATATATGCTCCTCGATCGATAAACTCTTTCTTTACTTGCTCATATACATCTGCTAAAACTGTTACAGATTGTTCAGAAGCACAGATTACTCCATTATCGAAAGTCTTACTCATTAAAATTGAACTAACTGCCATTTTTAAATGAGCTGTTTCGTCAATAATTGCCGGTGTATTACCAGCACCAACCCCAAGGGCAGGTTTACCAGACGAATAAGCGGCCTTAACCATACCTGGTCCACCGGTTGCCAGGATAAGATTAATTTTAGGATGCTGCATCAAATGCTGCGACAATTCAATAGATGGTTTATCTATCCAGCCAATAATATTTTCTGGAGCACCTGCTTCAATAGCTGCTTCAAGAACAGTCTTAGCTGCTTCAATTGTACAATTTTTAGCATTTGGATGAGGGGAGAAGATAATTGCATTTCTAGTTTTTAGTGAAATTAATGATTTAAAAATAGTGGTTGAAGTTGGATTAGTAACAGGAACAATACCAGCTAAAATTCCAATTGGTTCAGCAATTTTCTTAATTCCATAAGCATGATCTTCTTCAACTACACCACATGTCACTTCATCTCTATATTTATTATAAATATATTCTGAAGAAAAATGATTTTTAATTACTTTGTCTTCCATAATTCCCATTCCAGTATCTGCAACAGCTATTTTAGCTAATTCAATTCTTCTGTCATTGGCAGCAATAGCTGCTCTTCTAAATATCTCATCAACTTGTGCTTGACTATAGCGAGAATATTTTCGCTGAGATTTTTCTACAGCATCAATCAACTGATTTAATTCTTCTACATTACTTACTTTTTTAATCTTCATTTATTATCCTCCTTTTGGATAGCTTATAAGTTTATTGTGAAGATTATAACAAACTTCTTTAAAAAAATATTTTTCCTCTTTACAATAAAATTAAGAGCAATATTATTAGCTTTAAAACGGCAAATATGCTCTTTTATTTAATCACTATCAATAGAATATCAGAGTTATTTACTTAACACAAATCTTAAAGTGTATAAATTCACATTATAAAAAGCCTTTAAATTAAATTAACTCTCTTTTTCTTGATATTTCATAGACCAACCCTTATTTTCTTCTTGTTAATTGATTAAATAAATAAGTTATATTATATCTGTATACAAGTATTTAAATTAAGTTGATTTTATGATATTATTAGTATAGTTGCTTAAATGACAGGCTTAATGACTATTTATATTTATTTTTTTTATCTATTGACTGAGTCAGAAAAAGAATTTATACTGATAATCAGTAATCAAAATGAAAATTTTATAGGAGAGTGATTTTTATTATGTCAAATTATACTAAGGAAGATATTTTAAAACTGGCTGAAGAAAAAAATGTTAAATTTATTAGAATGCAATTTACTGATATTCTGGGTATAGTTAAAAATGTAGCTATCACAGTTAAACAACTTGAAGATGCTCTTGATAACAAAATAATGTTTGATGGTTCTTCAATAGATGGTTTTACCAGAATTCAGGAATCAGATATGTACTTAAGACCAGATTATGATACCTTTACTATTTTCCCCTGGCGTCCAGCTGAGGGTGGAGCTGTTGCTCGTTTAATTTGCGATGTTTATACTCCAGATGGAAAACCATTCTCTGGTTGCCCAAGAAATGTACTTAAAAAAGCTTTAAAAGAAGCCGAAGAAATGGGCTTTGATATGAATGTTGGTCCTGAACCAGAATTTTTCCTATTTCAACAAGATGAAACTGGTGAAGCAACTACTATCACTCAAGATGATGGTGGATATTTTGATTTAGGTCCTATTGATAAAGGAATCAATGCAAGAAGAGATATAGTACTTGCTTTAGAAGAAATGGGTTTTGAAGTTGAAGCTTCTCATCATGAAGTTGCTCCTGGTCAGCATGAAATTGACTTCAAATATGCTCCTGCTTTAAAAACTGCTGATAATATTGGTACTTTTAAATTCGTTACTAAATCACTGGCTAATGAACATGGCTTACATGCTACTTTTATGCCCAAACCTATTTTTGGTGAGAATGGTTCTGGAATGCATGTCCATCAATCTTTATTCAAAGATGGAGAAAATATTTTTTATGATGAAAGTGATAAATTAGGTTTAAGCCAGGCTGCTTATTACTATATTGGCGGTTTATTAAAACATGCTAAAGCTATTGCAGCTATCACTAACCCATCTGTTAACTCATACAAACGTCTTGTACCTGGTTATGAAGCTCCTGTGTATGTTGCCTGGTCAAGTGCTAATAGAAGTGCTTTAATTAGAATTCCTGCTGCTCGTGGTAATGGAACTAGATTAGAATTAAGAAATCCTGACCCAACTGCAAATCCATATCTGGCAATAGCTGTTATGTTAAAAGCAGGTCTTGATGGAATTAAAAATGAAATTGAACCACCTAAAGAAGTACTGGAAAATATTTATGAAATGTCTGCAGATCGCAAAAATGAGTTAGATATTGAAAGTTTGCCTGCTAATATTAACGAAGCAGTTGACTTATTATTAGAAGATGAAGTTATTACTAGTGTTTTAGGTGATCATGTTCTGGAACACTTTGTAGCTGCTAAGAAAGCTGAATGGGATAGCTACAGAACTCAGGTTAGTCAATGGGAGTTAGATAGTTACTTAAATACATTCTAAAACTCATTTAAAATTCAGATTACTCCCCTATTTAATTTGAATTTTACTGCTGAATAATTAAAGTAGAATAAAACTAAACTAGCTTAAATTTAGTGCTGAAAATATTTTTTAGTAGTTAAATTTATGACCTGAATTTATAAACCTTCCAATTCCGATTGGGAGGTTTTTGTTTTTTGGCTTTGATATATAATTCTTATAATTAAAAAATTAGATTGGGAAAACTACACTTGTTTTAAAAAATACTTATTAATTAAGAAAGGATGAAGAAAATGTTAGATAAAAATTATAATAAAATTGCCAGCAAGTTAAGCGGTTGGATTAAAGATAAGGTTGAAAAATCTGGTGCAGATGGTGTAGTGAGCAGTCTTGATGGTCAAATAAATTCTGCAGTTACTTCTCTTCTCTGTCAAAAAGCCTGTCCTGCTAATAATTTAACTATTATAATCTCAATTGATAATGCTTCTGAAAAAAGAATTGATGCAATAACCCATGCTGAAAAACATCATCTTAATTATAAAGATCTTAATTTAAAAAATACCTATCTATCTCTAATTAGCTCACTTAATAAAGATGATGAACTTAAATTTGAACAAATCGCACAATCTAAACTAGATAAAAATTCAACTGAAAAAGAAAAAAATTTTACGGACAGAAAAACATCTGCTTTAAAAAATATTATAGCTCGTCTCAGAATGACAAGTCTTTACTACTACGCCAATCTTAACAATTATCTGGTAGTTGGTAATAATGATCAAAGTGAAATAAAGCTTGGCTATTTCACAAAATATGGTGATGGCGCTTTTGATATTGATCCCCTGGCTACTTTGGTAAAATTAGAAGTTAAAGGAATGGCTAGAAGCATGGAGATAGATAGTAAAATAATTGCTAAAACTCCTACAAATGCAATCTGGCCCCAAACAATCTCTGAACAAGATTTTTTAAGCTATCGAGATACTGATTATTATTTTGCGAATGGAGAAGCAAAAGCAGAAGTAAAAAACAAAATCCAAAAAATACAAATTAAAAACAAACATAAATCTTCTCCTCCACTTACTCCAAACTTTTAGTTATCTATTAATTTTTCAATAATTATAAATAAATATAATGTATACAACTATATTACGACCAAATCGCTTGCTTTCTTAATAAAAAGTTTTATATAATAACTCATAGTTAACGCAAACCTAACACAAGGAGGACTTTCTATGAGTATGAGAGAAATGAGGAGTAAATTTTTTAAAACATGTTTAACAGCAATAATAATGGTTATCTTATTTAGCGGTTTTGCCCTGGCACAGGACGATCTGGCGGCTGCTAATTCAGTTGCTATTGATACAATCTGGACTTTAATTGCAGCTTTTCTGGTTTTCTTTATGCAGGCCGGTTTTGCTATGGTTGAAGCAGGTTTTACCAGAGCTAAAAATGCAGGGAATATCATTATGAAAAATATGATGGACTTTGCTTCTGGTTCTTTGGTTTACTGGATCTGCGGCTTTGCCTTTATGTTTGGGGCTGGTAATGGCTTTATTGGCCAGACAGGGTTTTTTCTACATGATACTTTTGCTAATCTAGGACTTGATATTCCTGTAGCAGCATTTTTTATTTTCCAGACAGTTTTTGCAGCTACTGCTGCCACTATTGTTTCGGGAGCTATGGCTGAAAGAACTAATTTTTCTGGTTATCTAGCCTATAGTGTGGTGATCAGTGCTTTTGTTTATCCTGTTGTTGGTCACTGGATCTGGGGTGGAGGCTGGTTAGCAAATATGGGAATGGTTGATTTTGCTGGCTCTACTGTTGTTCACTCTGTTGGTGGCTGGGCTGCTCTAGCAGGAGCTATTGTTTTAGGACCAAGAATTGGTAAATATAATAAAGATGGTAGTGCAAATGCTTTACCAGGTCATAACTTACTAATGGCTGCTCTTGGTGTCTTTATTCTCTGGTTTGGCTGGTTTGGATTTAACCCTGGTTCTACTGTAGCTGGTACTGACTTAAGCATTGCTTCTATTGCTGTGACTACTAACCTGGCTGCAGCGGCTGGTGCTACTCTTTCTATGGCTGTGAGCTGGATTAAATATGGTAAGGCAGATGTAAGTATGACTTTAAACGGTGCTTTAGCAGGTCTGGTTGCTATTACAGCTGGTTGTGCCAGTGTTGGTAACTTTGCTGCTATTATAATAGGTGCTTTAGCAGGAATAATTGTTATTTATGCTGTAGAATTTTTCGATAAATTACAGATTGATGATCCAGTAGGTGCTGTGTCTGTACACGGTGTTTGTGGAGCTTTTGGAACTCTTGCTGTTGGTTTTCTGGCCACTGATGGAGGACTATTATTTGGCGGTGGATTTGATTTATTATTAACTCAAATTATTGGAGTTGTTACTGTTTTCATCTGGGCTTTTGGTCTAGGACTTATTCTCTTTAAAGCTATCGATGCTGCAATCGGGCTTAGAGTATCTGAAGCTGATGAGATTGAAGGGCTTGACTTCTCTGAACATGGCACTCATTCTTATCCAGATTTTATGATCAATGCCAAAGCAGACAAGTAGTAATTTTAATGATAAAATCTAAGTGGAGTCAATTGTTTTGAAATAAAGATAAAACTCCAAAAATAAATCAAAACCAGAGGTGATTAATAATGAAAAAGGTAGAAGCGATTATTCGTCCAGATAAAACCGACAGATTAATTGACAGTTTAGAAGCAATTGGAATTAATGGTTTAAATATTACAGAAGTACAGGGCTATGGTTCTCAGAAAGGTCAAACAGAAATGTACCGGGGAGTTACCTATCGCATTAGACTGCGCAAAAAAATTAAAGTAGAAACAATTGTAGAAGCTGAAAAGTTAACTGAAGTTGTCAAAGCTATCAAAGAGGCTGCTCAAACTGGTGAAGTTGGTGATGGCAAAATATTTATCTCTGAAATAGAAAATGCTATCAGAATCAGAACCGGGGAAGAAGGTACAACAGCTCTTTAATATAATTACAGATAATATTATTAAATTCAAATAAATAAAATAAGATTATAATAAAACCCTGCCTCAGTGATTTTCCTTCTCTCCTGGCAGGGTTTTTATTTTATTTTAACTACATTTTTCATTATTTTAATAAATAATTCGACTAACTCAGGATCAAACTGGCTGCCAGAACAAGATTCTATTTCTGCCAAAGCAGCAGATTTACTTAAAGGAGCTTTATAACTCTGCTTATTAGTCATTACATCGTAAGCATCAACAATTGCAATTATCCTGGCTAAAAGGGGGATTTCTTCTCCTTTTAAACCTCTCGGGTAGCCGCTGCCATCCCAAAACTCATGATGTGACAAAACTTCTCCTGAAATATGAGAAAATTCTTCAGTAGCATTTAAAATTCTATGACCAACTGCAGGATGATTACGAATTATTCTCCACTCTTCCTCAGTTAACTCAGTTTTTTTATTCAAGATAGATTCAGGAATAACAGTCTTACCAATATCATGTAGTTTCGCAATCAAAATTAGTTTATTTATTTCAATAGTAGATAGCTGCATTTTTTTAGCTATTTTAATTGCTAGTTTAGCCATTCTAGTTGAGTGCTGACCTGTTTCCTGACTTTTTTCACTAAGTGTTCTTAAAAGTGAATTAACAATATTGCTTTTAACACTCTTACTCTCGGTAAGCTTATTTTTATACATAATCTCTTCCGCCTGATCTAAAATATCAAAAATATTTTGATAAACTTCACTTTTAATGGCAGAACCTATTGCAGCTGATAAAGGAATTTTACTACCGGCTTCCAATAAATAATTATCAGCAAGTTTAGTATTGATTCTAGAAATTACTTCTTCTAAATTTTTCTGTTTTGTTTTAGGCAGAAGAATAACAAATTCATCTCCACCCCAGCGCACAACTATGTCACTATTCCTACAGCTATTTTTTAAAATAGCTGCCATCTTTTGCAGTAAATTATCGCCAGCTAGATGCCCATAAGTATCATTAACTAATTTTAAACCATTCAAATCAATCATAATTACTGATATTGGCAAATTATCTTTACAATCAAAGTCATTAATCTCTTTTTCCATAAAAGAACGATTATAAAGCTCTGTTAAGCTATCATGATAACTAGCATACTTTATTTTTGCCTCTTGTCTTCTCTGCTCTGTAATATCTACAGCCGTACAGACAATCGCATCAACTTTATTGTCTTCATTTAAAATTGGAGTTTTAGTCACAGCAAGAGTTCGTAAATCACCTGTATGATTTTTTATTTTTTCTTCAACATGATATTTTTGTTTTGTTTCAAAAACAAAACGATTACTGGCTAAACAACTTTGAATAGATTTATCTTCTTGCATAACTTCGGTAATTTTTTTACCTCGAATCTCTTCTTTGGCTAATCCTAAAAACTCTGCTCTTGCTTCATTTACAATACCATAATGATTAATATCATCAGCAAACCAAATTTGAATATCTATACTATCAAGCAAAATTTTTTGCTTATTCAATAGATCTACGACCTGTTTTTCAATCATAACCTTATCTGTTATATCAGTCTGAATTGAGACTATACCAATACTATTATCAGGCAGATTAATTTTTTGTTCCTGTAAATAAAGATACTTTTCTGTCGAAAATTTATCTTGAGAAAAAATTCTCTGGCTTAAAATATTATCAGCTAAAATTTTTTTAATATCTTGACGAGCATTAGCACTATTGTTTTCAGGAACCAGAGTTTCAAAAATACTACTTCCAATTAATTCACTTTTAGTAAATCCAGTTATTTGTTCAAGTTCTTCATTAGCTTTTAAAATAATTCCCTGTTCATTTTCTATTAAAACACCCACTGGCAAAATATCGATCAGTTTAGAATAGTAATCATTTAAATTACTATTGAAATTATTCTGATAAATAAGCTTAAGATTACTCTCAATTAAGTTAATTGCAAATTCTATTTGATTTAAATTACTGGTTTTCCAGAGTGAACAGTCTCGACTATAAAATGAAAGCACAGCAAAAATTTTGCCCTGCGGCCATCTTACAGGTAAACCAAGGTAAAAAATATCATCAGCAGCTAAATCTGAATTAATATAAACTTTTTCAGCTATTTTCTTTTTTATTCTTTGATCTTCTTGCTCAAGACAGTCAGAAAACTGTTGCGTAATTATAGTTAATTCATCTATTGCTATTTCCTGCTGATCTTGAAAAGCACGCCCCAGGTATTTGTAATCAGCTGATTTCAATTTATTTAATAAAACTATATCACTAAAGTTTGAACTAAGCATCATTTCAAGTAACTGCTGCCACTGTTCGATTATATAATCTGGAATCAATATTTCAACTGGTTTCATATTTAATTGCTCAATAATTTTGTCCATTTGTTTACCTTTCAAATTGACTTAAATAAAATTTATACTAACTCTTCCCATTCAAGATAAAGTTGATCCAATAAGTTATTTTTTGAATCATAGTCTGATTTTAAATCATGCAGTAATTGATAATCATCAAGATTATCTTCAGCAGTCATCTCTTTTTCTATTTCTTTTAAATCTTTTTCCAGCTGATTAATTTTTGCTTCAATTTCAGAAATTCTCTTTACCCTTTGCATTTCCTGGCTGCGAGCTTCTTTTTGGGCTTCATAAGCAAGTTTACCTGCAGCTTCATTTTCTGTAGCTTCATTTTCTGCAGTTGAATTATCAGCTACTTGCTGTGCTTTTTTATTTTTATAATAACTATAATCACCAAAATATTTTGTTAGTTGACCTGACTCTAATTCATAAATGTAATCAATAACTTTATTTAAAAAATAACGGTCATGGGAAACTATTAAAACTGTTCCTTGATATTCCTGTAAAGCTATTTCAAGAACTTCTCGTGATGGTAAGTCAAGATGGTTTGTAGGCTCATCTAAAATCAAAAAATTATAATTACCACTCATTAATTGTAATAATCTTAAACGACTTTTTTCGCCTCCACTTAACTGCTTAACTTTTTTAAACACATCATCACCAGTAAATAGAAAAGAAGCTAACATATTTCTGGCAGTAGAATTTGTTACAGCTGTTTCTCGCTGGAGGGCTGTAATTAAATCATCTTCTGGATTAAATCCTTCAAATTCCTGTCGATAAAAGGCAGGATAAATATTACTTCCAATTTTAATTTCACCCTGATCAGGATTTAATTCACCCATAATTAACTTTAAAATAGTTGATTTGCCAGTTCCATTGTCACCGATAATTGCAGCTTTTTCCCCGCGTTGTAAAAAAATATTTAATTCCGAAAAGAGCTGGTTATCAGAAAAAGACTTAGCAAGTTTTTTAATTTCCAGAACATCATTCCCACCACGGGTTTCAGCAGCTAAATCAAGTTTCATTTTTGCGCCTTGCAGTCGTGGCTTTTCAATTCTCTCAATTTTATCAAGTCTTTTCTGCATAGCTTTAGCTCTTTTAAACATTTTTTCACTATCTCGAGACCGTCCCCAGATATATAGTCTCTCAATTGCTTCTTCTAAATCAGCAATCTTTTTTTGCTGATTTTTGTATTCGTTTAAACGCTGCTGATAACGTTTTTCTCTTTCAGTCAGATAATAGCTGTAATTACCAGCGTAATTTTCATTTTTACCCTGATTAATTTCTATTATTCTATCTACTGTATGGTCAAGAAAATATCTATCATGAGAGATAATCAATAAACTTCCCTGATAAGAATTCAAGTAATCTTCCAGCCACTCAACAGATTTTAAGTCAAGATGATTAGTTGGTTCATCAAGTAATAATAAATCCGGTTCCATCAATAATAATTTTATTAAACCAACTCTAGTCTTTTCTCCTCCACTTAAGTTAACTAGCCGGCGCGAATTAATTTCTGTTTCACTAAAACCAAGTCCAGCTGCAACCTGCCTAATTTTACTTTGATATTCATAACCAATTCCTTGCTCAAATTCATGCTGTAATTTGCTGTATTCTAGCATGGTCTTTTCTAAAAGCTCAGTTTTTATTTTGCCACTATCAACATCTTTACCCTGATTAGCAATTTTATTTTCTAAAAACTGCAATTGCTTAATCTGTGCTTTAACTTCAAGAAAAACTTCTTCTAATTCTTGATAAATTGTAGCTTGATCATCAAAATCAGGCAGCTGATCTAAATAAGCAACTTCTATATCATTCCTGAGTGAAATATTACCAGCGGAATATCCTTCCTGCCCAGTTATTATCTTAAACAAGGTAGTTTTTCCAGAACCATTAGGTCCAATTAAAGCTACCGATTCACCCTGGTTAATATTAAGTGAAAAATCCTTTAAGATTACTTCAATTCCATATTCTTTTTTTAGTTTACTTATATTTAAAATAGACATTTTTATCACACATTCCCTAAAATAATATAAAGTGATACAGATTAATAAACTACAGCATCAGCAATTTTTTCTGAGTTTTGATAAACTACAGCTAAAGTACCAGGACCAGCATGAGAGCCAATTGCAGAACCAATTTCACTCATTAAAATATTCTGGGGAGCAAATCTTTTTTCCAATTCATGTTTTAAGTTTATAGCATCCTCTTTTATCTGTGAATATGTTATAGCTAAAGTTTGCTCAGCCGGATTATCAGCTTTTTTTTCAATCTCATTTATTAAATAAGAAAACATTTTTCTTTTACCTCTTACTTTATCATAAGGTAAAATCTCACCATCAATAATATGAAGAATGGGCTTAATATTTAACACACCTGCCATAAAAGCTTGTGCTTTAGAAATTCGGCCACCTTTTTTTAACATTTCCAAGTCTCCAACTGCAAAAACATGTTCTAAATGAGAAGCACTATTTATTGTTTTAGTAATTACTTTTTCTAATTCAATTTCCTTTTCTAACATTTGGGCGGCTTGACAAACCAATAAGCCCTGTCCGACAGAAGCAGCCTTGGTATCAATAACAGTCACTCTATCTGTTGCAAGCTCTTGTTTGGCCATTACTGCCGATTCTAAAATACCACTTAACTTTGAAGAAAATGCAAACACTAAAATATGGTCATAAGAATCAAGATATTTTTGATATGTCTCTTTAAATTTTTTTGGAGTTACACGCGATGTTTTTGGTAAAACATTTTTGGTTGATAAAATTTTATAGAAATCTGCTGGCATCAAATCTAGGCGATCATAATACACCTGGTTTTCAATATTTACCGGGATATTTAATAAGCTAATATTATATTTTTTAACTATTTCTGCCGGTAAATCAGAGCAGCTATCGGTAATTATTTTTATTTTTTGCATAGAAATTCCTCCCTGATCAACTTTCCCGGAGTTATCTTTAATATCTATTTTATCTTCTATCTAAAAAATATTAACTAAATATTAAATTCAGAATCTTCATCACTCTGTCTAAAAAGCACAGCAATACCACCAATAACCTGAACAACTTCCGCTGCTGTCGCAGTAGCTAGTTCTTGAGCACAAGATTTTGTAGTACGACCTGTAGTTTCCAGTATTCTTACTTTTAATAATTCATGATCAGTTAAAGCTTGATCCAGCTGTTCAATAACAGATTCACTAACTCCGTCTTTTCCAACATGGACAATGGGATTAAGCCGATTAGCTTCTGCTCTGAGATAACTTCTTTCTTTACCTGATAACATAATTTAATCTCCTTTCTGTAAAAAACTTATTAATAAGCTAAAATATTAATTACTCAATATAGTCAAACTCCAGAGGGCCAATAACTACTGTATCACCTTCCTGGACTTCATTTTTATCCAATAAGTCATTTAATCCATGATGCTTTAAAACTCGCATCAATCTCTTGACAGCAGCCTCATTATTAAAATCAGTTTTTTCAAGATAATTATCAAGCAAACTGCCCTTTAGTTCAAATTTATCTGCTGCCAACTTATCTAGATATAGTTCATCAACAAAATCAGGCCTAATAATTATTTCTTCTGCCTGAATAATTTCTCGGTCAGGAATTTCAGCTAATGCTTCACCAAGATAATACATTAATTCCTGACAGCCTGATCCTGTTGCAGCAGAAATCGTAAATACCTGATAACCTTTTTCAGTCAGCTTCTCTTTAAGCTGCTGTAATTTTTTTTCATCAACAATTAGATCAATTTTATTTAAAGCTATTATCTGAGTAAGTGAAGCAAGATAATCATTATACTGCTCAATTTCATAATTTATTTTTTCAAAGTCTTCTAGAGGATTTCGGCCTTCAATCCCGGCGGCATCAATAACATGAACTAATAATTTAGTTCTTTCAAGATGCTTTAAAAATTCATCCCCTAGTCCTATTCCCTGATGAGCTCCTTCAATTATACCAGGGATATCAGCCATTACAAATGACTTGTAATCTCCATATTTAACTACTCCTAAATTTGGATGTAGAGTTGTAAAATGATAAGAAGCAATCTTTGGTTTAGCCTGAGATACTTGAGAAATTAAAGTTGATTTACCAACATTAGGATAACCAACCAGACCTACATCAGCTAATACTTTTAATTCTAATCTTATCTTTTTAAATTCACCTTTACCACCTTTTTCAGAAAAACGAGGAGCTTTACGAGTTGATTTTTTAAATCTTGTATTTCCCCGTCCGCCTTTACCACCTTTAGCAACTACATACTCAGCTCCACTTTCTTTTAAATCAGCTAAAAAATCATTTTTATCTGCATCATAAACCATTGTTCCTGGTGGAACTTCTAAATAAAAGTCATTCCCATTTTTACCGTGTTGATTTTTACCAGACCCATTTTGCCCTTTATCTGCCTGATAAATATTATTATATCTTAAATCAGCTAGAGTGTTAAGACCTTCATTAACCTGCAAAATAATACTACCACCATCACCACCATCACCACCATCAGGACCACCCTGATCAATGTATTTTTCGCGACGAAAACTGACAACACCATTCCCACCATCTCCAGCCTTAACTTTAAACTCTACTTCATCTATAAACATAATTTTCACCTCCATTTAAATTATTTTTATCAATTACAGTTAAAAAAACCCTCAGCACCAAAAGGGCTGAGGGTTTTTTAAAACAAATTAATTAGCTAATACAGCTACTTGATCTTCTGTATAAACACTAATTTGACGATTTTTCCTGCCTTTTCTTTCAAATTTAACATAACCGTCAACCTTGGAGAATAATGTATCATCACTACCACGGCCAACATTTAAACCAGCTTTAAATTTAGTACCTCTTTGACGTACTAAAATACTGCCAGCAGAAACAAATTCACCGTCAAACTCCTTTACACCAAGCCGTTTAGACTCACTATCACGACCATTCCGTGAACTACCAACACCTTTTTTCTGGGACATCTACTCCACCCCCTCAGTTAAGATTTTATATATTCAGCAGATAAACCAGTCTTAACAGGCTGTTTATCCAATTATATTTTAATTAAGCATTAATTTCTTCAATTAAAACTCTAGTGTAAGGCTGTCTATGACCAGTTTTTTTACGATATCTAACTTTTGGCTTATATTTGAAAACAATAATTTTCTTATCTTTACCTTGTTCAATTACTTTTCCTTTTACAGTAGCTCCTTCAATCAAAGGAGAGCCTGCTGTTAAGCCATTATCATCAGCTACAGCTAAAACTTGATCAAACTCTACATTTTCACCTTCCTCAGCAGAAAGCTTTTCAATTTTTATAATCTGATCTTCTTCAACTTTATATTGTTTACCACCAGTTTTAATAATTGCATACATAGTTTAAATACACCTCCCTCACCTCAGACTCGCCGGATAAGGTACTCTTTTTTAACTAAAGAGATTTGCAACCTGTACCGTGCGGTTTTGGCGTCTTCCTATTCGGAAGACTGGATAGCTCCAAATATAAATTTTAGCATAAATAACTTCTCCAGTCAAGTTTTTATGCTAAATGTGCTCTGGCGTAAGTTCGGTGCATATCATCAATTATAATTTCCACCTGATTATCAACCATATTACCAGCACCGTTTACAATAATAATATAACCATCAATTCTTGCTATACCAGCACTTTCATTACTTGCGTGCCTATCTTCAATTTTTACAGTAATTCTATCCCCAGCATCAAGATCAAGTACATCCGGCTGGAGATCTTCTTTGCTGCCTTTTTCAATAATTATATCCTCATATCTCAATTCAGCATTACCACTAATAAAAATATCAAGTCCAAATTTATTCTCTAGTTCCTGTAATTTTTCTCCTCCAGAGCCAATTAAGACAGCTGCTACTTCAGGATGTAATTCTAATGAAACAGCCGGATAGCGTTTTCTACTTATTATTTCATCAATTTTTCTAATTACCTTCATTGCTACAGTTGATTCAGATAATACTTTACCTGTTCCACCACAAACAGGGCAGTCTTTTTGCATCAATGAACCAAAGCCTTCTCTAACTTTTTTTCTAGTCATTTCCAATAAGCCAAGCTGTGTAAATCCAAGAATAGATGTCTTAGTTCTATCTTTTGCAAGTTCATTGGCAAATAAATCAGTTACAGACTGCTGATCAGAAGGATTATTCATATCAATAAAATCAATAATTATAATACCACCAATATCTCTTAATTTAATCTGCCTTGCTATTTCAGCAACTGCTTCTTTATTAGTTTTAACAATTGTATCCTGCAGATTTTTTTTGCCAGTAAATTTACCTGTATTTATATCAATTGAAACAAGAGCTTCAGTTTGGTCAATTACTAGATAGCCACCAGACTTAAGCCAGACTTTTCTCTGGAGTAAACTCTCGATTTCTTTTTCAATATTATAGGCAGCTAAAATAGGAATATTTCTCTGATAAAGAGCAATTCTATTTTTTAAATCAGGAGCAAAAGTTGAGGTTAAATCAATTAGTCTCTGATAATCATTTTTATCATCAACAACTACTCGATCAATATTTTCATCTAGATAATCACGAATTAAATTTTTTAAAAGATCTTCTTCCTGATATAAAATATCAATATTATTTTTCTGAAAAAAACTATTTCTAATCTGTTTCCAGGTACCAGAAAGAAATTTATAGTCATTCTCTAATTTATTATAACTTTCATTATGAGCATTAGTTCTAATGATTAATCCTTCTTTACCACTTTTTAAATCTTGAGCAATTGATTTCAAACGATCTCTTTCTTCTTCATTATTAATTCTTCTGGAAATTCCAATTTTATTGTCAGAAGGAATATAAACAAAAAACCGACCCGGCAATGAAATTTTACAGGTAACTTTAGCTCCTTTAGTTCCCATTGGCTCTTTAACAACCTGAACCATAAGCCACTGGCCTGGCTGTAAAACATGTTTTATATTTAAAGTTTTCTGACTTAATCTTTTCTTTTGATCATTATTTAAAATTGGATATAAATCATTTAAGTGAATAAAAGCATTCCGGGCAATTCCAATATCTATAAAAGCAGCCTGCATACCAGGTAAAACATCCTGTACTCGACCCCGATAAACATTGCCTGCTATTTTATGATAAGTATCTCTTTCAAAAAATAAATCTTCTAAAGAGTTATTATTTAATAAAGCAGCTCTTCTTTCTCTATATTCTGAGTTAATTATAATTTGTCTACTCATCTAGCTCAACTCCCAATAATTTTTTCTGCGTAGGGAGGATAAAATTCTTTTCCAGTATTTACATATACCCCTTCTCTAACTACCTGAAGCGGAGAAAAATCTTTGATTTCTGGATATTTATTTTGTAAAGCTCTGTGCAATTCTTCTGGCCTTACATTTCCTCTACTACCAGTTACAACAGAAAATTCCCACTTTCCTGCACTTAAAACTTCTGCTGCAAAAATTCTCTGTTTAAGATCAATTTCCCTATCAGATTTCTTTCTCCTGTGCCTAATTATCATAATCTCTTTTGAATTCATGAAATCAGCCAGCATCTCTTTTTCTTCAGCCAGACTGGGTGAGTTACTATAACTAAAAGTAATTTGATAAATTGCAGTATCTAATAATGAAGAAAGTGATTTAATATTGTCAGCAATCTGAACAGCTTTAATAAATTTTAGATCAGTTGGTGAAACTTTATTTAAGCGTTTTATTAATTCAGCTGGTAAGATCTCTGCTGTTAATTCAAGATCAAAATATTCTCCCTGACTAATTAAACCAACTGCCAGCGGAGGACCGACAGCAAGATTAATTCTGGGATTATATCCCTGGCTAAAAGCAACTGGCAGTTCTGCCCGGCGAAAAATTCTCCGCAAAGTTTTAATTACTTCCAGATGAGAAATGTACATTAGCTTCTCCAGTTTAGCAAATTTAACTCTGTACATCATTTTTACCATCACCTACCAGCTCAAGCTTAACAGCAAAATTACCACAAATTGCACAACCCTGACAATTGTCAAATCGGCAGTCTTGAGTTAATTCTTCTAGTTTAGCTTTTTTATATTCAGCAAGTAAAAACTTTTTAGGAATCCCAATATCAATTTTTTCCCAGGCAAAAATTTCTGATTCACTTCTTTTTCTTAAATAATCAGCTGGAGAAATATTATGTTCCGCAAATGCCTCTTCCCATAAATCAGAATCAAAACATTCGTACCAGCCTTCAAAACGACTACCTTTCTCCCAGGCAGATCGAATCACTTTACTTAATCTTCGATCACCTCGGGCAATTACACCTTCCAGTTTAGAAAGTTGGGGATCATTCCAGCTAAAATTAAACCCACGCCCAACAATATTTTCCCGGAGATAATCATGTTTTTTTATAATAGTTGCGATATCGTCCATCTTAACCCACTGAAAAGGAGTAAATACTTTAGGTACAAAAGTAGATACACTAACAGAAACTTCAATCCTACGCATTCTTTTTTTACTGTTTCTTCTAATTTTTTGACCAAGATCACGAATATCTTTAGCTAATTTAGCAATGCCAGCAATATCATCCATAGTTTCAGTTGGCAGTCCAATCATAAAATATAATTTTATTTTAGACCAACCATTTTTAAAGGCTGAACTGGCAGCCTGAAAAATGTCTTCTTCTGTAACATTTTTATTAATTACATCTCTCAAACGTTGGGTTCCTGCCTCTGGCGCAAAAGTTAAACCAGTTTTCCTAACTTTATGAACTTCTTCAGCTAATTCAACCGAAAATTTATCTACCCGCAGTGAAGAGAGGGATACGCTTATTTTCCTATCACTAAAATGATCACTCATAGTTTTAACTAGCTCTTTAGCTGCAGTGTAATCCATTGTACTTAGTGAAGTTAAAGATATTTCATCATAACCAGTTGATTTTAATGCCTTTTCTGCCAGATCAATGAGCTTTGGAATACTTCTCTCCCGAACAGGCCGATAAGCCATTCCAGCTGCACAAAAACGGCAGCTTCTCGTACATCCTCTCGAAATTTCTAAAACTACACGCTCATGAACCGTATCACGATATGGGACAATAAAGTCAACCGGATAAAAACTTTGATCAAGATTTTTAACAACTTGTTTTTTAATAGTTGCTTTGCAGCCATCAGCTGCTATCAGCTCTTTAATACTGCCATCGTCATTATAAATTTCTTGATAAAGAGCAGGAACATAAATACCTGGTAATTTATTTAATTTTTTTAAAATAACGTCTTTTTTCAGACCTAAATTTTTTAAATTTTTATATTCTCTCAGCAGATCAATAATTATTGCTTCTGCTTCACCAATGAAAAATAAATCAATAAATTCAGCCAGTGGTTCAGGATTAAATACTGTAGCACCGCCAGCTATTATTAAGGGATCATTTTCCTCACGATCAGCAGCTAAAAGTTCTAAACCACTTAAATCAATCATATTAAGAATATTAGTATAGCTCATTTCATATTGAAGAGTAAAACCTAAAATATCTAAATCTTTGATTTCATGATATGATTCTAAAGTATAAAGCGGTATAGACTCTTTTCTTAGCAATTCTTCCATATCTGCCCAGGGGGCATAAACGCGCTCAGCAAGCATATCCTCCTCTTTGTTTATTAAATGATACAAAATTTTCAATCCCAAGTGTGACATACCAATTTCATAAACATCTGGAAAAGCCAATGCCACTTTTAATTTATCGTCAGTCCACTTTTTCTGAATAATATTCCACTCATTTCCAGTATAGCGTTCTGGACTCGATATTTTATATAAATTTTCATTAATTTTTCTTTTAAACTGCAAAAAACCACCTCATAATTAAAACATCAATTTCTTTTTTCTCAAGTTTATATTAATTACAACTCCAACAGCAATTAAAGAGGTTAACATAAAAGTTCCTCCATAACTAATAAAAGGTAATGGAATTCCTGTAATTGGCATAATGCCCATTGTCATACCAATATTCTCTAAAATATGAAATAAAAACATAGCCATGATTCCCACTACTACTAAATATCCATAACGGTCACGGGCATTTTCAGCTATTTTTAAAAACTGCCACAAAAGAAGTAAAAATAAAGTTATTACAAAAAAAGTACCAATAAATCCAAATTCCTCTCCGATTACAGAAAATATAAAATCAGTATGTTTTTCAGGTAAGAAGTTAAGTTGATTTTGAGTGCCAGCAAAAAGTCCTTTCCCAATTACTCTGCCTGAGCCAAGTGCAATTTTAGACTGAATAATGTTATAACCACTACCATGGGGATCAATATTAGGATTAATAAAAACAATTAATCTATTTAATTGATATTCCTGCAAATAGGGTAAGGGAGTGTCAATTACTAAGTGGGCAGCAATAATTAAAACTACTATCAGAAAACCACCACCAAATAAAATTAACATATATTTTAAATTCCCACCACCAGCAAACAACATAATTAAATAAATAAAAAATAAAACTAAGGCTGTTCCTAAATCATTTTGCAAGATAACTAAACAAAATGGTATAAAAGCAATAATTGAAGGTAAAAACATTACTTTAAGATATCCCATATCATCAGAATAGCTATCAATAACAGCAGCTAAAACTAAAACCAACATTATTTTAGCTAATTCTGCAGTTTGCAAATTAAAAGATCCTAAACTAAGCCAACGTTTACCACCAGCAACAGTCCTTCCCAAAAACAGAGTACTACTTAATAATAGCAGCATAAAAACATAAATAAAGGCGGCATATTCTTTAAAAATTCTGTAATCAAAAGCCTGCAGAATAAAAATAACCAGCAGTCCCAACCCAATTGAGACTGCCTGTTTTTTCAAAAATGCCATTGCTCCTGGACTATTATGATTAATTTCAACAGCGGAACTAATAGCAAGAAACCCAATAATTATTAAAGCAATAACTAACAGGGGTACATTTACATTTAAATTCCTTAAAAATTTTCGATTCCAATTCATAAAATTTACCCCTCTACTTTGATCCTTTAAGGGGGAAATTTGCTACTAAAGCTGTCATATCATCTTCTCTTTTAACATCCATCTCTATTTTCTGAGAATCAACATCTATATATTTACTCAAAACCTCAATTAATTCGTCCCGCATGGCATCCATTTCATCTGGAGTTAATTTCACTCTATCCTGAACCAGAACAAATTGGAGTCTCTCTTTTGCTACACTTTTACTTTTTTTATCATCGCTTTTTAAGCCAAGCCATTTTAGAATATCGATTTTACTCCCCCCCTTATCTTAAGATAAGCCAACTAATTTTTTGAATTTAGTAAGTAAACTATCTTTTTCAAGTTTCATAATTGGAAGTTCTTCTCCCATAATTCTCCGGGCAATATTACGATAGGCCTGTCCGGCTTTTGCACTCTGATTTAAAGCAATTGGTTCACCTTTATTAGTGGAAACAACAATCCCTTCATCTTCAGGCACAATCCCTAAAAGATCAATAGCCAAAATTTCAATCATGTCTTCAATACCCATCATATCTCCTCTATCAACCATATCTGCTCTAATTCGATTAATTATTACCTCGGGATCTCTCAAGCCTTCTGCTTCCAGCAGACCAATAATTCGATCTGCATCTCTAACTGCAGAAATTTCTGGTGTTGTAACAATAATAGCTCTATCCGCACCAGCTATAGCATTTTTAAAACCCTGTTCTATTCCAGCTGGTGAATCAACAATAATATAATCCATTTCTTCTTTTAATTTATCAACTAACTCTTTCATCTGAAAAGGATTAACAGAAGTTTTGTCTCTTGTTTGAGCCGCTGGTAACAAGTAAAGTCCTTCATATCTTTTATCACGAATCATTGCCTGTTCAAGTCGGCAATTATTTTCTACTACATCTACAATATCATAAACAATTCTGTTTTCTAATCCCATTACTACATCTAAATTACGCAATCCAATATCAGCATCAATTAAACAAACCTTATTTCCATTCATTGCTAAAGCAGTACCAATATTTGCTGAAGAAGTTGTTTTACCAACTCCTCCTTTGCCGGAAGTAATAACAATAGTTTTACCTGCCAAATTTATCCCCCCTGAAATTATTCTAAATTTTTTCGACCATAATTGAATTCTCTTTAATAAAAGCCCGCTCAGCCTGTGAATCAGAAGACATTTCATCATCAGGAGATCTGGCAATTAACGAAGCTATTCTAAGTTGAGTAGGATTAAGATCAAGAGCAGCTACCTGTGCAGTTTTGCTCCCACCTGCTCCTGCATGAACAACTCCCCTTAGTTTACCAAAAACAATAACATCTCCCCCAGCAACCACTTCTGCGCCAGGATTAACGTCACCAACAATAACAATATTAGCCTGATGTTTAACTATCTGGCCAGATCGTAAAGTACGATTTATAATAACTGCATCCGAATAACTTTCTTCCTTTTTATCATTTTTTATTTTACGGGCTGTAAAATAAATTTTATTAACTTTATTATAACCTTTAACTAACTCAATTAATTCTTCGAGCTGCTCTATTGCAAACTCAAGTCCACTTAAATTCAAATATAAATTAACCCCAGTAAAAAAATTAGCAGCCTCGGAAGTATGTAAAGCAACAGCTTTTTTAATACTGCCAAAAGTACTTCCTTTTCTAAAATTCATTACTATTCCATCAGATACTGCTTGAAATGAAAAAACAGAACTCATAAAATCTCTCCTCAATCTTAAAAAGTACTTAATGTTTAATATTCTTTAATTTATTAAAAAATCCTGCTTAAAAAAAGACTTAATTCACTCAGGTTGATAAATATCTTCCTGCTGACTATAATAATAAACTTTAGCCGCAGAATTATTATAATTTCGCAGTCCAAAATAATAAGCCATAATTTCACGGGCAATTGGAATTGAATAAGCGCTAGAACCAGAGTTTTCAATTAAAACTACCACAGCTATTTCTGGATTTTGATAAGGAGCAAATCCACCAAACCAGCCATGGTTTGCTGAACCAGAAGTTTGAGCAGTTCCAGTTTTACCAGCAACAGTTATCGGGAATTTTTTAAAATGACGGTAAGCTGTACCATAATTTTTATTAACTACATCGTGCATTCCCTGTTTTAAAGTTTTAAAAATATTTTGATCAATTTCTTGACTGAGATCAATATTTAGCAGAGGTTTTATATCTTTAACTAAATTACCTTGACTATCAATAATTTTATCTACTAATTGAGGTTGATAACTTTTACCTTCATTAGCAACAGTAGCAATTAGATCTGCAATTTGAATAGGCGTGGTAAGCAAACTTCCCTGCCCAATTGAAAGATTAACTGAGTCACCTGGATACCAACCTTGATCTAAGTTATTTTTCTTCCACTGATCAGTCGGAACAAGACCACTTTTCTCACCAGGTAAATCAATTCCTGCTTTACTACCTAATCCATATTTTTGGGCATATTCAGCTAATTTTTCTCCTTTAAACTCTTTGTATAATTCATAACCCAATTCATAAAAAACTATATTATTGGAACGGGCAATTGATTTAATAAAATCAAGCTTACCTTCTCCATAAGGATTCCAATTACGAAATGGTCGTGACCAGTTTGGAATATAAAATCTACCATTAGAATCATAAAAAGTTGTATCACCCTTAACTCCCAGCTCTTTCATAGCGGCAGTTCCAGTTACTAATTTAAAAATAGATCCTGGTGGAACAGCAGACATTATGTAGCGATTAACCATTGGTCGTAAAGGATCATTAATTAATTTTTTATAATCAGCATTCGAGATTCCTTTTGCAAAAAGATTAAGATTATAATCCGGCAAACTTGCTGCTGCAAGTACTGCCCCATTTTTCACATTCAAAACAACGGCAGCTGCCCCAGTTGGCATTGGTCTATCTTCATCTGCAGCTGCTGCTTTTCGCAAAGCCTGATAGTTTTTCTGTAATATTTCTTCAGCAGACTTTTGTAATTTGAAATTAACATTTAAAACTAAACTATCACCAGAAATTGGCTGTTTAATCCCGATAGTTTTAATTTTTTCTCCTAAGCTATTAACTTCTATCTGTTCAGCACCATTTTTACCGTCAAGATAAAATTCATATTCTTTTTCAAGACCACTTTTGCCAACAAAATCTCCCCCACTGTAATCATAGCCCTGTTTAGTAAAAGATACTAATTCATTTCGATTAATCTCACCAATATAACCAGTAGCATGAACAAGGTACTCTGGATATATATAATCTCGCAGTGAAGATTCTTTAACCAGCAGTCCAGGCAAAATATCCTTATTTTCAGCGATAATAACCATATCTTTTTTTTGAAGATGTCGAGCTAATAGTACTGGTTCAGCTACAGACTGCTGAGCTGAACTACTAAGATTAGAAAGTAGTCTATTTTCAGAAAGGCTGCTTAAAGAAGCAAGTTTAGCTAAAATATTTTTAACAGAACTAGCTGGAGGAATTTCATTTTGCATCAAATAAAGATTATAAGTCAATCTATTTGAAACAATGACTTCACCCCTACTATCATAAATCTTTCCCCGGGGGGCATTGATTGGTCTAACTGATGTTCTGTTTCCCTCAGATAATTGGTAATAATAATCTCCATTTAATATCTGTAAATAAGCTGCCCTGGCAATTAAAGCAGTAAAAATAAATAACAATAAAAGTTTTAAAAGACGATGTCTATCCATTCAAATCCCACCTCTGCCAGAAAAAGTAAATGCTATAGACTAAAAAAGCAATTACTGAATTGATTAAAGCCAGTGGTAAAATTAATTCTTTAACTAAAATTAAATAATTAGCAGAAAACAAATAACTTTCTTTTAAAGAAAGATAAATCATCTCTTGGATAATAGTAGCAATAAAAACTCCCAGAGGTGGAATTAATAAATTTTCCGGGAAAAATCTACCTGATAAAAAGCCAGCTAAAAAAGCAACAAAAGTCTTCGTAGGAGTAAAAATCCCAATAAAAGAATCCAAAAAACAATCCTGCATTAATCCCCCAATTAATCCATAAATCATTGCCTGTCTTGGACCGACTATAATTGCTTTTAAAACAATAAAAATCAAAATAAAATCCGGAACAAATTTTAAATCTGGAAAAATTATAGCAATCGACAGCTGACAGATCAGCAGGAATACCATTATTATTAAATTTTTGAAATATAACTTCAATTTAAGCTCTCCAGTTAATAAATTTATTCTTCCTGACTCTGGCCTGAATTAGCTTCAGAATTTTCTTCACTATCCGGGGCAGGAATATCTTCTGCCGCCTGAGGAAAGTTTTTAATAATCATAACTTCTTCCAGTGTTAATGAATTAATAAATAAGCCAATATCTGCTTTTTGAGAAAGGCCATAATTATCGGCTTCTACCTTTTGAACTTGACCAATTTTTATACCAGCAGGAAAATTATTTGATAAACCAGAAGTTAAAATAATATCTCCTTTTGTAATATCAGCATCCCAGGCAATATTATCCATAATATTAGATTGATCTTTTCTACCTGAACCATGTAATAATCCTATTGCACGCGAATCAGTTCTGGCTACTATCCCACCGACTACAAAATCTTTATCCGTCAATAATCTTACCTGAGCAGAATTTGTACCTACTGCTTCTACTCTACCTACTAGATAGCCGCGATAAGTAATAACAGGCATCCTTTTTTCTACACCGTCATTACTACCTCTATTAACAGTAATTACTTTCTCCCAAATAGAAGGAGAATTAGCAATAACTTTTGCTCCAACTAGCTGATAATCAACATTTTCTTTAAAATTTAGCAATTCACGCAGTCTTTCATTCTCACGATTAATATTTTCCAAAAATAAGATTTGTCTTTCTAAAGTATTATTTTTTCTGCGTAATTGTTTTACTTCCTCCTGTATATCATCTATAGAAAAAAGTGTAATAAAAAAACCTTTTATTTTATCTAAAACATTATTTATTAAATTCAAAACAGGAGTTATCAAATTATAAAAAAGTTCACGCAACCAATTCAAAAAAGGCAAATTAATACTATTTAACTGAAAAAAGAATAGTCCTGAAATAATTAAAAG
Source organism: Halanaerobium salsuginis (assembly GCF_900114545.1). GTDB lineage: Bacteria > Bacillota > Halanaerobiia > Halanaerobiales > Halanaerobiaceae > Halanaerobium > Halanaerobium salsuginis. The sequence goes on along the minus strand of NZ_FOTI01000012.1, from coordinate 32,140 downwards.
AAACAGCAAAAAAATCAAAAGTGAATTCCTGTTAAACTTAAACAACAGGCAGCACCTCCTAAGAAAGCTTTTTAGGAGTAATTAAAATCTTTTTCAAAGAATCAATTTCTTCTAAGGCAATTCCAGTTCCTTTAACTACACAATCAAGTGGTTCATCAGCAATATGAACAGGCATCTGTGTTTCGTCAATTAGCAATTTATCAAGCCCCTGTAATAAAGCTCCTCCACCTGTCAAAATAATACCTCTATCCATGACATCAGAAGCAAGTTCAGGAGGTGTTTTTTCCAGGGTCATTTTTACTGCATCAATAATATTTACTACTGGCTCTTCCAGTGCCTTTTGAATTTCTGCACCGGTAATTTCTATTGTTTTAGGCAGACCACTAACTAAATCTCTACCTCTAATTTCTTTGCTTTTTTCAGGATTCTCACTTAGAGCCGCTCCAATCTCTATTTTTATTTCTTCAGCGGTTCTCTCTCCAATCATTAGATTGTATTTGCGCTTAACATACTGTACAATCGCAGAGTCCATATCATCTCCACCAATTCTAATTGAACGACTAGTTACAATTCCCCCTAAAGAGATAACTGCTACTTCTGTTGTACCACCACCGATATCAACAATCATATTACCAGTCGGTTCATGAACTGGTAACCCAGCCCCAATTGCTGCTGCCATTGGTTCTTCAATTAAATAAGCTTCTCTGGCACCTGCATGAACTGCAGCATCAATGACTGCTCTTTTTTCAACTTCTGTTACTCCAGAAGGAACACAAATAATTATACGTGGTCTAACCATTCTACTCCGCTTGTGTGCTTTAGTTATAAAATAACGCAGCATAGACTCAGTTACGTCAAAATCAGCTATAACTCCATCTTTCATCGGTCTAACTGCAATAATATTACCAGGTGTACGGCCAATCATCCGCTTAGCTTCATCACCAACTGCAAGGACTTCCTGTTTATCTTTTTTTAAGGCAACTACTGATGGCTCGCGAATCAAAATTCCTTTCCCCTTAATATAAACAAGAGTATTGGCAGTACCAAGATCAACTCCCATATCTCTTGAAAATGGTGCGCTTAAAAATTTAAATACCATTAATTAATACCCCTTTCAATTTATAAAAATCAATCTATAAAAGATCTTTTTCTTTAAAACTTAAGTATTTATCACCAGCAATAATTACATGATCAACAATAGAGATTCCGATTATTTGGCCAGTCTTAACTAGTTTTTTAGTAATGTTTAAATCATCTAGACTGGGTGTTGGATCACCACTGGGATGATTATGAACTAAAATTAAAGAAGCACTACTACGTCGAATTGCCTCTTTAAATACTTCCCGGGGATGAACTATCGAACTTGCCAATCCTCCCCGCGAAATTTCGGGAACTGAAATCACTCTATTCTTCACATCAAGTAAAATAATTTTTAAAACTTCCTGTTTGAGGTGTTTTAGTTCTGGTGCCAATAAATTTGCTGCCTGGATAGGATTACTTACCTGATCACCTTTTTGTTTTTTTAATACAGAAATTCTTTTACTTAATTCAACTAGAGCTAATACCTGGGCTGCTTTAGCTGTACCTATTCCTTTAACTTCTTTTAGTTCTTCACAACTTAAATCAAGCAATCCCTTTAATCCCCCAAAGTAATTAAGTAAGTCCTGAGCCATCTCTACTGCAGTTCTCTGCTTACTACCAGTTCTAGTAATTAAAGCAAGTAATTCTGCATCAGATAAATATGCACTTCCTTTTTTAAGTAATTTTTCTCTTGGCCTCTCTGATTCTGGTAATTCTTTGATGGTAAAATTGGTCTTAAGACCTGCCATCAAACAAACTCCTTTCTCTTATAAGATTCCATAATTAAATTTACGCAAAATTTTAAAAAGCTGATTAACTGGTAATCCTACTACTGAATAATGGGAGCCAATAATTTCTTCTATAAATAAAGCACCTAAACCCTGAATAGCATAAGCACCAGCTTTATCCATTGGTTCACCTGTACTTACATATTCCTCAATTTCCTGCTGACTTAATTCCATCATTTTAACCTTAGTAATTTCATGGGCTGTCTCTATTTCTCCAGTTTGAGAATTTAGTACTGAAACTCCAGTCATAACATAATGTTCCTGATCACTAAGCTGTTTAAGCATTTGTCGAGCAGCAGGTTGACTACCCGGCTTTCCTAAAATTTCATCACCTAAAACAACAATTGTATCAGCTGCAATTACAAGAGCATCTTCAACTAAAGAAGCTACAGCCTCTGCTTTTTTGACTGATAAATTTTCCACCATTTCAACCGGATCAGAACTAGTAAATTCTGACTCATCAATTTTGGCAGGCACAATTGTAAATTTAAGATTCAAGTTTTTCAAAATTTCTTCTCGTCTCGGCGAAGCCGAAGCCAGAACTAATTTAAGTTTATTGGTTGATTCCATTTCTTCACCCCCTAAAAGAAGACGGTAAATGTTTAAGTGTAAAATAACTTACTAAACCTACCCCAAGACCAGTTGGTAAAGAAAGTAAAAGCAAAAAAGGTAGATAATAAAAAATACCAGAATTTGAAATTATAAAAGCAGCAGTTATTATTTGAGCAGTATTATGAGCTGCTGCTCCAATAATACTAATGCCAATTAAACTGAATTTATTTCTGCCTAAACGATAAGTTAGATACATTAAAAAGAAACTTAACAAAGCTCCACTTAAGCTTAAATAGAAATTTATTGTCATAAATGTTCCTGCAATTAAAGAGGCCAGAATAACTCGAAAAATTATTATCTGAAAAGCAGCTGGAAAATTCAGTAAAACAATTGCCAGCATTGAAACTATATTTGCCAGGCCTAGCTTAGCTCCTGGAACAATTGCACTCAATGGGAAAAAATTTTCAACAAGATGTAAAACAAGACCAAGCGAAATTAATAGAGCAATAGTAACTGTTTGTTTAGTTTTTGACATTTTACCAGCTCATTCCATCAAGTTTAGAGTCGGATTTTTCCAGCCAGATACTTAAATTATTAGGAACACAAATAATAATTGGTCCTACCTGAGAAATCCAGCCTGTCTTTTCACAGATTTTTAAAGGATCATCTTCTGGAGCTTCTTTAACTCTAACTCGACCCTGACTAACCTCAATAAAGTGGGTGCCAATTGGTCCAGTAACAGAAAAAACTATATCCTTATCATAATTTTCATTAATTGACATTGTTTTTACAATTTGATCTCCAAGTTGAACTTTAAGAATTAAATCACTATTTCTACCTGAATGAAAAAAATGAAATGGCAAAACTAATAAAAAAACACTTACTAAAATCAGAAAAATTATTAATAATTTATCATAAAATGTTACAATTTCATTTAATTTCAAATAAGCTCACCACAGTTTATATTTTTACTACCATTAATATATATTTTAACATCTTTTACCACATATGTCCACAGCCGGGAATCAAGAACTAACTTTGTGATAAAAACAGATTGGCAAGACATTAAAAAACCCGGTCAAAAAGACCGGGTAATTAATTACAAAAACTATTAATCAAGATCACTTTCATAAAAAAGATCAACAGCATTTACATTACAAGCTTCATAGCACAAACCACATTTGATACATTTTTCTTGATTTACCTGATGCTGCTGTTTTAATTCACCATCAATTGCTTCAACAGGGCAGGCTCTAGCACAAAGAGTACAGCCAACACAATTATCATTAATTTCAACCTTTTTAATCATGTCTCCATTAAATTCAATTGATCCAGTTGGACATTTTTCAGCACATTTACCACAATTAACACATTTATCATAGTCTATAACAGCTAGATTATCTTTAATTTCAATTGCATTAACTGGGCAAACCTTAGCACAAAGACTGCATCCTATACAGCCAACCTCACAACTTTTTCTAACAATTTTACCTGTATTATGCGAGGAACACCTAATATGATTTTTAGCAGAAACAGGTGCAAGTAATAAAATATTGCGCGGACATTCTGATACACATTTGCCACAACCTGTACATTTTTCTGGATCAATTTGAGGCAAACCATTTTCATTGATTACGATTGCATCAAAAGGACAGATAACTTCACAATCTCCAAAACCAAGACAACTATATTGGCACTCTTTTTCGCCACCATTAACAGCATTAGCTGCCTGGCAAGTTTTTATGCCTTGATATTTACCAGATTTAGTGGTTTCTTTAATTCCACCACCACAGAGTAATTGAGCAATCACCTTATCTGAACTATCAGCCTCTGATCCCATTATATCTGCTATATTGGCAGCTACTTTATCTCCACCTACTGGACAGCCACCTACCGGTGCTTCTCCATTTACAACTGCTTCAGCAAAGCTAGCACAACCAGCATAGCCACAGGCACCACAATTTGCGCCGGGTAGAGCATCTTCCACCTTACCAATTCTTGGATCCTGTTCAACCTTAAATTTAGTAGCAGCAAAACCTAAACCAGCTGCTAAAACAGCACCCATACCACCCATACTAATTAAAGAATATAAATATATTGGATTCATTTAATTTAATCTCACCCCCACTACATCGAAATGAGCCCGGAAAAGCCCATAAAAGCCATAGCCATAATCCCTGCAATAATTAAAGTAACTGGTACCCCTCTTAAAACACCAGGAACATCTCCAAAAGATAAACCCTCTCTTAAGCCAGCCATTAATACAATAGCCAGGGTAAATCCAACTCCAGCGCCAAATCCAAAAACTACACTGGCAATAAAACTATATCCATTCAGAGGAATTAAAAGAGCTAACCCCATAATTGCACAGTTTGTAGTAATTAAAGGTAAGAAAATACCAAGTGCTTTATATAGAACAGGACTTGTTTTTTTAATAAACATCTCAACAAATTGAACTAGCGAAGCAATAACAATTATAAAAGAAACATACTGCAAAAACGGAAGATTAAGTGCTTCTAAAATAAAAGTATTAATCATCCAGGTAGCAGCTGCAGTTAGAGTCATAACAAAAGTTGTTGCTAATCCCATACTAAAAGCTGTTTCTACTTGTTTTGAAACTCCCAGGAAGGGACATATGCCAAGAAATCTAACTAAAATAAAGTTATTAATTAAAACATTACTTATAAAGAGTAATAAAATCTGTGTAAATTGATCCATTTTCTTAACCCTCCCTGCTGATTAAGTTCATAATACCGACTAAAATACCAAGAGTTAAAAATGCTCCAGCAGGCAGCACCATAATTACCATAGGGCGATACCATGCTCCTAACAATTGAATTCCCATAATAGAACCCATTCCAAAAAATTCTCTAATTGCTCCCAGTAAGGTTAAAACCCAGGTAAATCCTAATCCCATACCGATACCATCTGCTATTGCTCTATGTACTGGATTTTTAGAAGCAAAGGCTTCTTGACGGCCCAGGATTAAACAGTTAACTACAATCAACGGTATAAAAATACTTAAAGAAGCTGCTATAGCAGGGAAAAAAGCTTTTAAGAAATAGTCTGTAAAAGTAACAAAGCTGGCAATTATTAAAATAAAACTTGGAATCCTTACATTTGCAGGGATTAAATTTTTAATTAATGAAATTACAATTTCAGACATAATTAAAACAAAAGCAGTTGCCAGACCCATTGCTAAACCGTTTTCAGTTGAATTTGTAACAGCAAGAGTTGGACACATTCCGATAACCAGCCTAATAATCGGGTTCTCATTCCAGAGTCCATTTTTAAAGTCCCCAAATAATTCTTTAAAATCTACAGCCATTATTTGCCACCCCCATATGCTTTGGTAATTTTTGTAACGGCATCTTGAATAATTCTAGTTGTTCTAACTGAAGAAATTGTTGCTCCAGAAATTGCCTCAACATCAAGCTCACTTTGAGCAGGAGTTTTTACTACTTGATATTGTCCAAATGGTTTATTAACAAAATTAGACTTAAATTCTTGCTCAGTTATTCTTGCACCCAACCCAGGTGTTTCTTCATGACTTAGAACACTAATTCTAAAGATCTTTTGATTTTCTATATCAAAACCAATCATTAATTCTATAATACCATTATAACCGCCACCACTATTCTTGTAGGCAACACCAATTCTCTGTCCGTCAGCAGAATATCCTTCATAAAATGTTTCGCCATCTTTTTCGACCTGCTTAATAGTCTCTGCTCCCGAAAGAACTTCATTAATTGCTTTTCGCTGATTTTCAGCTTGATTTGCCTGAATATATGGACTGGTCCACTGATAAACAAAAGTTAATAATAAAGCAGAAATAATACCAATTATCGATAAAGTCAAAATTAAATTCTTAGTACTATTTTTCTCCATTTATCTCACCTCTCCCAAACTGCGAGGTCTGGTATATCGATTAATCAAAGGCACTGCTGTATTCATCAATAAAATACTGTACATTACACCTTCTGGATATCCACCCCAGAGTCGAATAATAACTACTAATAAGCCAGCTCCAATCCCAAATATCCAGCGACCTAATTTAGTAGTAGGAGTTGAGACCATATCAGTTGCCATAAAAAGAGCTCCTAACATTAAACCTCCAGCAAATAAATGGAAAATTGGATCTGCCCCAAAAGCAAATGACAATAAAAATACAGTTCCCACCATAGCCAGTGGAATTCTCCAATTTACATAACCTTTATATAAAAGATAAGCAAAACCTAATAATAAAGCTAAAGCAGAGGTTTCACCAATAGAACCCCCAACATGACCAACAAAAAGCTGCCAGGTATCTGTAGAAACACCATCCATTTTCAAATGACTTAGTGGTGTTGCCGAAGAAACACCATCAAACTTCCAGGTTGTCATTAAAACTGGATAGGCAGCAGTTAAGAAGGCCCGACCAACTAAAGCAGGATTAAAAGGGTTTGAACCCAACCCACCAAATACCTGTTTACCAATTGCAATTGCAACTACAGCACCAAAAACTGCTGTCCAGAGAGGAATAGTTGGTGGTAAAGTTAAAGCAAGTAAGAGACCTGTTACAACAGCACTACCATCTTTAATACTAATCTTTTTATTTCTTATTTTTTGAAATAAATACTCAGTTAAAACCGCACCAGCAACAGCTGCCAGAATAACAGAAATGGCTCTAGCTTTAAAAAAATATACTGCAGCAAAAACTGCAGGTAAAAGAGCAATTACTACTGACCACATTATTTTAGCCACAGTATCTCGTGATCTGACATGTGGTGAGGATGTTACAATAAATTCATTATTCATTCTTAATTATCCTCCTTAATTATTTTCTCTTTTTTTAGCCATAACCTGAGCCTTCCCAAGACGCAGATGATGGACCAGAGGGATTTTTGCAGGACAAACAAAAGAACAGGAACCACATTCTATACAGTTAAGTATTTGATATTCTTCCAGTTCTTCAAGCATATTATGTTTAGCATAATTAACCAGTTGAGTTGGCATCAAGAACATCGGACAGGCATCAACACACCTGGCACATTTAATACATGGTTCAGGCTCGTAATCTTCAACCTGATCTTTTGTTAAAACTAATATTCCGGAAGTACCTTTAACCCCAGGAACATTGAGACTCTTCTGAGCAGCTCCCATCATCGGTCCACCTGTTATTACTTTAGCAGCATCTGCAGTTAATCCACCTGCCTGTTCTACTAATTCGCCAATAGTTGTTCCAATTCGATAAATTAGATTTTGAGGAGAGTCAATTCCATTACCGGTAATTGTAATTGAACGTTCATAAAGAGGTTTACCATCACGGATAGCATCAGCTACAGCTGCTGCTGTAGAAGTATTACAAACAACTACCCCAACATCAAGCGGCAAACCACCAGCTGGAACTTCCCGACCGATGATTGCATTAATCAACATTTTTTCTCCACCCTGAGGATACTTAGTTTCCAGGGATTTAACTTCAATATTGTTTTCTGTTGCTACAGCATCTGTCATACTGGCAATAGCCTCTGGTTTATTCTCTTCAATTCCAATAATACCTTTGTCGGCTCCAGATGCTTTCATTAAAGCTTGCAAGCCAAAAACAATGCTCTTTGGTCTTTCTACCATTACTCGATGATCAACTGTTAAATAAGGTTCGCATTCTGCTCCATTTAAAATAACATAATCAACTTTTTTGTCATCAGGAATAGAAACCTTAACATGAGTAGGAAACATTGCTCCACCCATTCCAACTATTCCAGCTTCTCTAATTATCTCTTTAATTTTTGCAGAATCAAGTGTTTCTAAATTTTCATGTTTTTCCAGACCAGAATTAAAATTATCTTCTGCTGCTGCTTTAATTACAACAGCCTCTACAATATTACCAGCTGGATCAGAAACTTTTCTCAGCTCAGTAACTTTACCAGAAATTGAAGCATGAATTGGTGCACAAACAAAACTATCACTATCTGCAATTTTTTGGCCCATTTCAACCTGATCACCTTTTTGAACAAGTGGTTTTAAAGGTGCTCCAATATGCTGTTTGAGAGGAATAATTACCTCTTCAGGTCTCTTAGCATTTTTGAGGGGTTTATCCTTGGTAAGTTCCTTGTTATATTCAGGATGTATCCCCTGCTTAAAAGTCAAAGCTTTCACTATGTAATTTCACCCCTTATAATAAATAGTAAAAAAATAATAAAATTAGTTGTCTAAATTAGCTAATAAATATTGTTAAAAATTAACTTAGAATGCAAACCATAATTATTATATACCAATTGTCAGTTAAGAACAACACTATTAGAGAAAAAGATTTTATTCACGAGTGACAATGAATCCATTATAGCCAGCAGATTCTAGTTTTGCTTCAGCAGATTCTGCCTCCTCTCTAGTACTAAAACCAGTTACCTGTACCTGATGAGGACTGTCATCTGTAACTAAAGTTTGATAATTAAATTTATCTGCTAATTCATTTTTTAAAGCAAGAGCATTATTATAATTGTTAAAAGCTCCTACCTGAACACTATAATTACCAGCCGAATTATTTCTAGCTGTTTTTTGCTTTGAATTATTCTGGACTGTAGATTCGATCTTCTTATCAGCTGGCTTATTATCTTCTTGCTCAGCTTGATTATTTTTTTGAACAGTAACTTCACTGCTTTCTATTTGTTCCTTATTTGCTGTTGAAGTGAGCGGTTCAGTTACAACTGAATCAGACTGCTTTTCTGCCATTTGTGAGGAATCACCTACCAAAAAACCAATTAACCAGCTACCTAATAAATAGCCAACAAATAAAGCTGCAATTGACATAAAAATCACAACTAAAATTAATGAAAACCCTTTTTCGTCTTTCTTACTCATTAAATTCACCTCAACTTATATTATTTTCAAAAAAATTAATTCCAACTTCAAAAACTGTATTAAAAGAACCAGCAGCAATTATTAAATCTTCTTTTTGAGATTCTTTTGCTACCACTGCTGCTGCCTGACTAAGATTTTGATAACTCCGATAAGAAAATCCATTTTCTGCAAAAGCTGAACTTAAAACTTCAGTTTTAACAGTTCTAAAAGAGAGATTTTCAGCTAAATGAAATTTAACTTTATTTTTTAATGGAGCAATTATTTCCAGAATATCAGTTAAATTTTTATCTCTTAAAATAGAAAATATAAAATGAGTGCGCTTAAATTTAGCTAATTCTGGTGTTAAATTATTAACCAATTCTTGAAAGGCAGCAGGATTATGGGCTGCATCAAGAATAACAGTCGGTCTGTCAGATATTTTTTGCATTCTCCCTGGCCAATAAATTTTTGTTAGAGCATCACTAATCTGATCTTCTCTAACTGGATATTTTTGATTAAGTTCTTGAACTGCTCGCAGAGCAAGCGCTGTATTTCTTGCCTGATGTCTCCCTAATAAAGAAAGCTTATAACAATACTTTTGATCATTTTGTTTAGTTAAATAAAGTAAATTATCTTCAAAAGAAGAATCACTTACAATTTCTTTATATTCTTGATCAAGGATAATTAAATTTGCTTTTTCTAAAGCTGCTTTTCTTTTAATTACTTCCAAAGCAGCTTTTTGAGTGACTGCAGTTAATACAGGAACATTATATTTTATTATTCCAGCTTTCTCAGAAGCGACTTGAGCAATACTGTCACCGAGAATAGCTGTATGTTCCAGACTAATTGTTGTTATAATAGATAACAAAGGATTTTTAATTATATTAGTTGCATCAAGTCTCCCTCCCAATCCTGTTTCTAAAACAACCAAATCTAAATCATGATGTTTAAAGACTAACAAAGCAAGGGCTGTAACTATTTCAAAGAAACTAGCTGCTGCCAATCCATCAGCCTGGTGTGCTTTAAGTGCTGCTGCCTTTACCTGAGGTAATAATTCTTTTAATTCTGAACTAGTGACTGCTTTACCATTCAGCTTAATTCTTTCGTTAAAATTAAAAAAATGAGGAGATGTATAAAGTCCGACTTTATAACCTGCAGACTGATAAATATTTGCTAAAGTTGCTGCTGTCGATCCTTTGCCATTTGTTCCAGCTAAATGAATTACTTTTAAATTTTGCTCCGGATTACCAAGATAAAAAAGAATTTTAGCAATTCTACTTAACCCCGGCTTATATCCTCCCTGACTGCCAAATAAAGGCAGGGAATTTAAATAATGATAATGATCCATAATTTCCTCCTTTAACTCTGACTTGCAATATCAAGTCCGAATGAGTTAAAATAAAATTAGATTAAATTATTCTACTGATAATAATATTATACATAAAATAGACTTAAAGAACAAAGTAATTAAAGTTCTAATATAATTCAGGGGGTTAATAATCATGACATTACTTGAAGTGTCAATTTTTGCTTTATTTACAGCCCAATTTTTAAAGATATTTTTTATTCGCCCAGTAAATATCTATACATTTTTTACTTCAGGTGGTATGCCTAGCTCCCACTCTGCGTTTGTTTCTAGTCTGGCAATTAGTGTTGGTTTAAAATATGGTTTTCAATCTGATCTTTTTGCTATTGTAACTGTTTTTGCTTTAATTGTAACTTATGATGCTAGCGGAGTAAGAAGAGCAGTTGGTCAGCAAGCCAATGTGTTAAATAATCTAATTCATCATCTTGAGGGCAGAAACTTTAGCAATGATAAAAGTTTGATTAAGGAAGATTTAAAAGAATTAATTGGTCATACACCTTTTGAAGTTTTTGCAGGAGTTCTGCTGGGAACTTTAATTGCTTTAATTAACTGGTTTTATATATTTTAACCTATTAGATTAAAATTTCAATAAGATAAAAGGCTGCCTCAGGTTTGAGACAGCCTTATTATTTTAATCTATATTTATTAATTTGAATTCAAGTAAGTTTCACCTGCTATTTAATTCAAAGCTGTTTCAATTCTGGCAGCTACTTTCTCAGGAGTAAATCCTAAAGCTGCACCTACTTCTTCACCTTTACCACTAATACCAAAGCGATCAAGACCAATTGCTAGCCCATTACTTCCAATCAATTTATACCAACCAGTAGTAACCCCTGCTTCCAGAGCTACCTTTAGTTTATAATCTGCTAAATCTTTATCAGCCAGATATTCCTCTAATTTTCGTCTTTCTGGAACTGACATTACAGCTGTCTTGATATTATTTTCTTTGAGCAGCTTAGCACTTTCTACTGCTAGAGAAACTTCACTACCACTTGCCATAATTAATACATCGGCATCTTCCTTATTGTCAGTTATAAAATAACCACCATTTTTGAAATTAGCGATACCTGCTGATTTATCAAGATGAGGTAAATTTTGTCTAGTTAAGATCAATGCCGTTGGCTGATCTTTAGTTTCAAGTGCTTCTATCCAGGCAGCTTTTGCTTCTTCCTCATCAGCTGGACGTAATACTTTTAGTCCAGGTATAATTCTTAGAGCTTCAACATGTTCAATTGGTTGATGAGTTGGTCCATCTTCTCCCACAAAAATTGAGTCATGAGTAAAGACATAAACAACTGGCAGCTTCATTAAAGCAGCTAACCTAATTGCAGGACGCATATAATCAGAAAAAACAAGGAAAGTAGCTGCAAAAGGGCGAAATCCCTGGTGCAGAGCAATACCATTTGTAATTGCTCCCATAGCATGTTCTCTAACACCAAAGCGGAAATTGCGGCCAGCATAACTATCTTTTTGAATTTCACCATATTCTGCCTGATAAGTTTTAGTTGAAGGCGCCAGGTCAGCTGAGCCACCAACTAAATATGGCACTAATTCAAAAGCCTTACTTAAAACTGCACCTGCTGATTTTCTAGTAGCAACAGGGGCTTTAATGTCTAAACTCATCAGCTCTTCTTTTAAATCAGCTGGTAATTCCTGACTCATTGCCTGGTCCCATTCCAATTTCAGTTCAGGATTAGCTGCTGCCCACTCTGCGAAATCTTTTTCCCATTCTAAACGTACTTCCTGCATTTGAGCAGCTCTAGAGCGGAAAAACTCTTTAACTGAATCTGGAATATAGAATTTTTTATCAACAGGAAGATCAAATTTTTCTTTTAAACCTTTAATTTCTTCTTCACCAAGTGGTGCACCATGTGCTGCTTCGGTATCCTGCTTTGTTGGTGCTCCCAGAGCAATATGAGTTTTAGCTAAAATAAGAGTAGGTCTCTCTTTATCAGATTTAGCCTGATTAATCGCATCACGTACTTTATTAATATTATGACCATCAATATTTTCTATTACCTGCCAGCCATATGCTTTAAAGCGATCAGCAACTGATTCTGTAAATGCTAAATTTGTATTTCCAGCAATAGAAATGCTATTATCATCATAAATAGCAATTAATTTGTCAAGACCAAGATGTCCGGCCAGGGAAGCTGCTTCTGAGCTAATCCCTTCCATCATACAGCCATCACCCATAATTGTATAAGTATAATGGTCAACAATTTGCTGTTCTTCTGTATTGTATTTTTCAGCCAGCATTTTTTCTGCCAGAGCCATTCCAACTGCATTCGAAAAGCCTTGCCCCAGAGGACCTGTTGTAGTTTCTACACCATCTGTTTCACCATATTCTGGGTGACCTGGTGTTTTAGAATTAAGCTGTCTAAATTCTTTTAAATCATCCAGTGAAATATCATATCCGCTTAAATGCAAAAATGAATATAGAAAAGCTGAACCGTGACCGGCTGAAAGTACAAAACGATCTCTATTTGCCCAATCGGACTTAGAAGCATCTAGATTCATTACTTCTCCAAATAATAAAGCTCCAATATCTGCACACCCAATTGGCATTCCCGGATGACCGGAATTAGCTTTTTCTACTATATCTGCTGATAAGCCTCTTACTGTGTTTGCAACTTCTTTTAGCAAATTTATCCCTCCTAAATTCAAATAAAGTTATCTCAATTATTATTTTATATGTTATTTTTTAAAATGTCCAGTAACTTTAAGCTGCTTTCTTCTTCTGCTGTTGATAATTATAAACTGAAGCAAGATAAATTCCTCCTAAAATAAAACATCCCCCAATAACTGTAGTTAAAATGATTTTTTCTTTAAGGAAAAACCAGGCCATTAAAGTTGTTAAAATTGGTTCACCTAATATTGAAAGTGAGACAATAGATGTCGAAAGATATCTAACCGAATAATTTAAAATTGAATGCCCAATTACAGTTGGACCAATCGCCAGTCCAAGAAAGATAAGATAATTTTTACTACCATAGCCAGTAAAAGGTATTTTAGCAGTAAAAACAGCTATCCCTAAAAATATAGTTGCATAAGTATATAAAATATAGAGATAAGGGAAATAAGCAACTTTTTTTCTCACACCTCGCCCGATAAATAAATATGAAGAAGCAAATAAGGCTGCTGTTAAAGCCAGAAAATTACCAAATAATCTCCCCTGCAGCTGATAAAAGTCAGCTATGCTAATAATCAAACTGCCAATTAAAGCCATTGCTATTCCAATTACTGCTCCTTCTTTAAGATCTTCCCGGGCAAATAAATATTCTAAAATGATAGTAAAGAGAGGCTGTAAAGCAACAAAAATAACTGAATTAGAAACTGCCGTATACTGAATAGAACTAATCCATAAAATAAAATGAACAGCTAGTAAAAAGCCTACTAAAAGAGGCCTATAATCTAAAAAATAACGAAATTCATGTCGATGTTTAGTTAAAAAATAAGGTGTTAAAATAATAACTGTAAACAACATTCGATAAAAAGCAGTAATTAAAGGTGGAGCAACTGCAATTTTTATTAAAATACCGGAAAGTGAGAGAAAAAAGACTCCCCCTCCTAAAAGTAAATATATTTTTTTATTAAAATCCATTTTTACACCTGCTTTATCTCTGCTTCCTGATTTAAATTACTTTGATTAAGGGTAATAATTTTATCATAATGTTTAAATTGAATTTGCTGACCAGAGATCAATAAATAATTGGCTTTTTTCTGATCAATTGTTACTTCAATCTGACTGCCTTTAAATCTCAAACGGAACTGATACTTGTGCCAACCATCCGGCAGATGAGGATGAAAATATAATTTACCGTTAAACATTCTCATACCAGCAAAACCCTGTACTAAAGCTAACCAGGTTCCTCCCATGCAGGCAGCATGTATTCCCTGATAAGCATTTTCGTTATAATCATCAAGATCAAGTCGGGCAGTTTGCATAAAGTAGTTATATGCCTGTACTTTATAACCAATTTCAGATGCTAAAATACTATAAATAGCTGGTGATAAAGAGGAATCATGGGTTGTTTTAGGCTCATAGTAATCATAATTCTTAATTTTTAATTCTCGTCTAAAATTATTTCCTAACTGTAACATTAATAACATAACATCTGCCTGTTTAATTACCTGATAGCGCCAGATAATTAGCGGATGCCAATTTTTAACCAGTGGTAGCTCATCTTCTGGTATGTTATCAACTTCAATTGGATTCTTATATAAAAAAGAATCATCCTGAGGTGTAATTTCTAATTTATCATTATACGGTAGGTAAATATCAGAAGCTACTTCTTTAAACATTTCCAATTCTTGTTCATTTAGATTGATTCGTTCAGCCAGCCTTTGATATTTTTCAGGAGAATTTTCCTTAATTTTTTCTGCTATTTCAATCGCTATTTCAAGATTGAATTTGGCCATATAATTTGTATAAGCATTATTGTTTACACCTGGTTTATATTCATCTGGACCACAGACTTCATTAAAACAAAATTGATTATTATACAGTGGAATATAGCTGCCTAAACTACTCCACATGCGGGCAGTTTCAATTAAAATTTCCAGACCATAATTTTCAATAAATTCGTGGTCATTACTAACCTGATAATACAAATTGAGAGCATAAGCAATGTCAGCATTAATATGATATTGCACAGTTGATCCCATAAAAAAACCAGAAGCTTCATCCCCATTAATAGTTCGCCAGGGAAATAAGGCTCCTTTCAGACGCATACGTTTAGCATTCTTACGAGCTTTATCGAGTGTGTTATAACGATAAAGAAGCAGATTACGAGCTACTTCAGGTCTCTGAAAAGCAAAAAATGGCAGAACATAGCTTTCTGTATCCCAAAAATAATGGCCTTCATAATACTCTCCACTTAAACCTTTAGCAGGAACACTAGTACGACCATTTTTCCCAACAGCCTGTAAAATATGGAATGAATTAAACCTGAAAGCTTGCTGTAAAGCATTATCACCGTCAATTTTAATATCAGCATCCTGCCAGTAACCAGCCATGAATTCTGCCTGTTCTTCCAATAAGTTTTCAAATCCTGTAATTGCCGCCCGGGCCACAAATGCTCTGGCATCACTCAGCGGATTCTCATCTTCAGCCTGACTGTGATTAATAGCAGCTAATTTATCAATAGTATAATCTTGTCCTTCAACTGCATTTATTTCAAAAACCCAATCAATTCTATTGTCAGAGGCTCTTTTTTTAACTTCACAGTGATCTTTTACTGTTTCTCCAAGTAAATGCTCAATTACATAGGCAATTTTAAAGTCAGTACTATTTACTTTATGAACTAAATAACCAGTGTTTTGATCGACTTCACTGGCAAGTATAGATAAAGCTTTTTTATTTCTTAAATGATGATGGTTACGAACATCACCATTCAGGGCAGAATTAATTGTAATCCTACCTGAAAAATTAATTGCTTTAAATTGATAACGAATTGCTCCAATATGTTCTCTACTAAAAGAAATAAATCGGGTTATTTTAATTTCAATTTTTCTACTCTGACGATCTTCCCAGATCATTTTTCTGCATAAAGTTCCCTGCTGCAAATTAAGTTCTCGCTGATAATCAATTAAATTACCCTTCAATAAATCCAACTTTTCCTCATTTATATAGAGATTAATTTCGCTCCAATCTGCCAGGTTAACCATAGTCTGGCCCTTCATTGGTAAATTAGGCGATTGCTCGCCATAAATTATATTTTCAGAAGCATAAACCCCATTAATATAAAAACCCGGCGTAGTAGTATCTTCACTGCCTGGATAATCTTCTTCAAAAGTTCCTCTTATCCCCATATATCCATTTCCAAGTGCAAAAATAGATTCATTATGATGATTATTTTCAACTAAAAATTCATTTTCAGTAATTTTCCAATCTTGATAGGGATAAATTGCTTCTTTTTCTAACTTCTTAGCATGATATTTTCTCACTCAAATTCCTCCTCAATTAAAAAATCAGTTCAAGTTTAAAGAAAATATTTCAACCGTTATTTCATTTACTTCAAGCCCTGTTATTTTTTCCAATCTATTTTTGAGCAATAAACGAAATTTACTACAGTAAGCTGGAATTATAGTTCCAAAAGTAAGTTCTATACTCAGATTAATAAACAATTGATGACTTTTTTCTTCAACCTTTATCCGCTTACAATCAGTAATCTCATTTTCCTGTTTAATAAAAAAATTAACTAAATCAACTAAGACTCGATTACTAATACTCAGGTTACCATAAAAACTAAATTTAGGTCGAACTATTGTTTTTTCATGTCTAATTGTTCTATCATCTTTTTTAAAAAATAATTCTAGAGAATGGACTAAATAACCAGTAAATTCTTTTTTTACTTCAATAGTAGGAACTGGAATAACATGTTTACCTTCTTTATTTCTAACAGCAAGTGCTTTCTCTATTTCAGCAGGAGTAGAAATATCCCTGATATTAATTGCCTGATTTATACCATCTAGCTCTAATCTATCTACAATTCTGACTACCATCTCAGTTGATGTCCCCAGAATAAGTATTTTATCAGCTTTGATTTCTTTAATAGCTCTTTTTACAGCCTTTGTCTGCTCTTCATCATAAAAAAGAGCTCTCCTAATTGCTCCCATTTTACTTTCTTCTTTTTTAGCAGAACTGCCAGCCATAATTTTTCCAGAATGGATTAACAAACCATCATCAATTATTAAAGGAATTTGATGCTGATTTGCCAGCAGAACTGCCCGATGACTTTTTCCACTACCACTGGGACCAACTAAAGAATATACTTTCATTAAAACACCTTCTTTCCAACTAACAAGCTGCTTTAATTTATAATTAAAAACTTAACACAGCTAGCATAAATTTAACTTAATTATAAATTGTTTAACCATTAAAATAATCGTATCATTATTTAAAAAATAAGTAAAGAATTTTACTAAAATACTGCTCACTAGATATTATTTTAAAATAAAAAAGAATCCCCATTATAATGAGGATTCTCTCGATAAATCATTAATTATAGCTTAAGTTAGCTAGCAATTTATTGATATTTCTTTAATAATAAGCAGGCATTTTGGCCACCAAAACCAAATGAATTACTTAAAGCATAATTAACTTTCTGTTCGGCTGCTTTATTTGCTTGATAATCAAGATCACAACCCTCTCCAGCCTGATTAAAATTAATAGTTGGAGGAATAATATTTTCTTTAATAGCCATTGCTGAGATAATTGCTTCAATTCCACCAGCTGCTCCAAGTAAATGACCTGTCATTGATTTAGAAGATGAAACTTTTAATTGATGAGCATGATCAGCAAAAACAGCTTTGATTGCAGTTGATTCATACTGATCATTAAGTGAAGTTGAAGTACCATGAGCATTAATATAATCAACTACACTTACATCTACTTCTGCTCTGTCAATAGCAGCCTGCATAGCACGTACTGCTCCTTCCCCTTCGGGAGCTGGTGAAGTAATATGATAGGCATCCCCGGAAGCTCCATAGCCAACTACTTCAGCAATTATATTAGCTCCTCTAGCCTGAGCATTGGCTAAAGTCTCTAAAATAACAATTCCTGATCCTTCGCCAATAACAAAGCCATCCCGATCTTTATCAAATGGCCGACTTGCTTTTTCTGGTTCATCATTTCGAGTTGAAAGAGCTTTCATATTACCAAAACCAGCTATTGCGCTAGGAGTTATGGAAGCTTCTGTTCCACCTGCTATCATAATATCTGCAGCCCCTCTTTTAATCATTTCAAAAGCTTCTCCAATAGCTGTAGTAGCAGAAGCACAGGCAGTAACTGTATTCATATTTGGCCCTTTGGCATTGGTATAGATACCTACATTACCAGCTGCCATATTAGAAATCATCATTGGAATAAAGAAAGGGCTGACCCGCCTTGGTCCCCGCTTATTAAGTTTAGCAACCTGTTCCTCAAAAACTTCAATTCCACCAATTCCTGAACCAACTATTACACCAGTTTGAGCAGCCAGCTCATCTGTTATTTTTAAGTCAGCGTTTTCTAAAGCTTTAAGTGCAGCTACAATTGCATATTGACTATAAAGAGCCAATCTTTTTGCTTCCTTTTTATCTATGTATCCTGCCGGATCAAAATCCTTAATTTCAGCAGCAATTTGACTTGGATAATCTGCTGCATCAAATTTTTCAATTTTAGAAATACCTGATTTACCACTTTTTATATTCTGCCAGAATTCTTCTAATTCGGTTCCCAGCGCATGGACAACACCTGCACCTGTAATCACAATTCTTCTATCCATTTAAATAATCTCCTCCTAGACAAATTTTAGTTTAACAATTAAAATAACGATTTATTAATCAACACAGATAAAATATTTTAATTTAATAATTAACTAAGTTTTTTTAATGTTTTATTAAGACTTTTTTCATCTTCGACATTATAAGCATTTAAGGAACGATCAATTCTACGCATTAATCCTTTTAGTACACGACCCGGGCCAACTTCAACATAATCTTGATAAGCAGCAGATTTTAAACATTTAATACTCTCTACCCAGCGTACACTATTATCAAGCTGTTTAATTAAAGCTGCTTTTATTTCTGAACTTGTACTAACATAATCAGCAGTTACATTAGCTACTAAAGGCAGTTTAGCATCTTTAAATTCTGTAGCTTCAATTGCCTTTTTAAGTTCTGCTTTAGCTGGCTTCATTAAAGCAGAATGAAATGCTCCACTAACTTGAAGAGGGATAACTCTTTTGGCTCCTTTTTCAGCCAGAATTTTTTCGGCTGTTTTAACAGCTGCTACTTCACCAGAAATTACAACCTGACCAGGAGAATTATAATTAGCAACCTGACAAATCCCCTCAACTTCTGCTAAAACAGACTCTACAATTTTATCTTCCAATCCAATTACAGCAGCCATAGTTCCTCGACCATCTGGATCAGCTTGATCCATCAATTCCCCTCTTTTTCTAACTAGTTTAAGACCATCAGCAAAACTAAAAACTTCTGCAGCATGTAAGGCAGAGTATTCACCCAGACTGTGACCTGCTACTGCAGCCGGTTCAATTCCTTTTTCAGCTAATACAGCAGCAATCATTGCACTAACTGTATAGATTGCTGGTTGAGTATTTTTAGTATTATTTAGTTCTACTTCTGGACCAGTAAACATTAATTTTTGCAGATCAAAATTTAATATTTGTTGAGCCTGATTTAAAATTTCTGCTGCAGCTGGATAATTTTCAAATAGTTCTTTACCCATTCCTACATACTGAGAACCCTGTCCTGAAAACATAAAAACTAATTTATTATTCATTGCTAAGCCTCCAATTTAGTAATTTATAGCTTATCTGATAGCTGTTTTAAAAATCAGTTAATCTTTTAGATCATTCCACTCCATAACCGCTGATGACCAGGTTAAACCTGCTCCAAAAGCAACTAAAACAATCTTATCACCATTTTTTAAAAGCCCTTTTTCTTGTGCTTCAGCCAGAGCAATTGGAACAGATGCAGCTGATGTATTACCATACTCAGGTAAATTAACATAGACTTTATCCTCTGATAGTTTTAATCTCTTAGCAGCAGCAGCAATTATTCTTGTATTTGCCTGATGAGGTACCAATAAATCTACTTCTTCTTTTTTCAAACCTGCTTTCTTTAAAACTTTTAATGAAGCTCTTCCCATTGTTTTGACAGCAAACTTAAAAACTTGATTACCTTCCATATATAAAAAATGTTCTTTATTTTTTACTGTTGTTGGTGAGGCAGGTTTTAAAGAACCACCAGCTGGCATATAAAGAGTATCAGCTCCTGAACCATCTGAACCAAGATCAGTTGCCAAAATACCTCCCTGCTCAGTTGCCTGTAAAATTGCAGCACCTGCTCCATCTCCAAAAAGTACACAAGTTCCTCGATCTTCCCAATTCATGATCTTGGAAAGGACTTCTGTACCGATTACCATTACCGTATCATACATTCCTGATTCAATAAAATTACTTGCAACACTAATTCCGTAAACAAAGCCTGAGCAGCCAGCTTCCAGATCAAAAGCTGCTGCCTTTTTAGCCCCAATTCTATCCTGAATCAAGCAGGCAGTTGCTGGAAACATCATATCCGGAGTAATTGTGGCGACAATAATTAAGTCAACAGCTTCCGGCTGTAGATTAGCATTTTCCAGAGCAGCTTGAGCTGCCTTAACACCTAAATCAGATGCAGCCTGATCATCTGCTGCAATTCTTCTTTTTTCAATTCCAGTTCTAGTTTTAATCCATTCATCACTTGTATCTACAATTTTTTCTAAGTCATGATTTGTCATAATTTTTTCTGGGAGGTATTTTCCCAGTCCGGTTATAGTTGCTCTTCGCAATATATTCACCTTCCTTAGTTTGTCTATATAAATTTATATCATTTTTTCGACTCTTAGTCAAGTTTTCTAAAAAAAAGAAAAGAGCTTTTATTAACTCCTTTCCTATTTAAAAAAGATTACTGCTAAAAGCAACTAAATTATAGTCAAATCTTTTTATAATAATCCCAGCTGACATTTAACAAGTTCCACTTCCTGTTCTCGCATAATTCGTCCCAGCTGACGTATATCTAACTGAAAAAGATCAGCCAATAAAAAAGCTTGATAACAGGTCATTTTATCTGGTTGAATAAGGAAAGGGACTGTTGCCAATTGGTTAGTCTGCAGTAAGGGATTAGTCTTAATTTTTATATTTGCTCTATTTTTTACCATTTTAGAAGATTCTTTTTCTGGTTCAGATTGACTCTCTAAATAAAATAATAAGTCTGGATTCAAAAAATTAATAATAGTGTTTCCTTCAATAAATAGCCTTTCAATACCATCACCTAATAAAGTTTGAGCCAGCTGATAAGCGCTTGGTAATTCAGCAGCTGGACTTTCCAATAAAATAACTTTATCAGCACCATGCTCAACAACCCTTGCTGTATCAGTTCCATTTTTATTAATTATTTTGGGATCATTGATTACCTTATATTGATCTAGTTCATTATTGACAGTTGTCTTAATAACCCCAGTTCGATAGCGACTATTTTTTAACATTAAGGAAATCAAAGTCGTCTTACCAGCTTTACTGGCAGATGCACTGACTCCTATCATTTCCATTTTGCTGCCTCCTTTGAATAATTAAATAATTTTACTATTTAAAATAAGCAACTCTCTAGTACTCATATTCGCTTAAAAATAACAAAATCCTTTTTAATTGTGTATATTTTCACCAAAACAAAATTCTAATAAAAAATCCCCCTACTTTTTAAGCAGGAGGATTAGAGCTATATTTTGCAAGTAAGTTAAACCAAGTTAAGCTTCTAATTCAGCTTTTCTGCTAATTAGTTTTTCCCGGGTAGCCTTATATTCAGTTAATTTTTCCTGTTCAGCAGCAACTAAATCTGCTGGTGCATTATTAACAAAACCTTGATTTTCCAGTTTGCCAGCAGCCCTTTTAATTTCAAATTCTACATTTTCAATTTCTTTAGCCAATCGCTCCACTTCTTTATCAAGATCAATCATACCAGCTAAGGGTAAAATAACTTCAACTTCATTAACAATTGTGGTAGATACTTTAGCTGGTCTATTAAGCTTACTGCCCCCTATTTCTAACTCTTTAATCCGGGCTAGATTTTTTAAATATTCGCTACCTTCTTGTAAAATATCAATTTTTTCTTCTGGAGCGGACAGCAGTGCTTTAATTCTTCTCCCAGGATTAACTTTCATCTCATTTCTAATATTGCGAACTGCTTTAATAATATTCATTAAAAGCTCCATTTTTGCTTCAGCTTTTTTATTGATTTTTGTTTGATCTTGAACTGGATAGCTGGCCCGCATAATTGTTTCGTTAGTTCCAGGTAGTTTTTGCCAGATCTCTTCGGTTATAAAAGGCATAACTGGGTGTAATAAACGCAGTAAACTTTCTAAAGTCTGCAGACCATAATATTGTGCTGTTAATTTAGCAGCTGGATCTTGATCCTGGTAAAATCTTGCTTTAAGCAGCTCTAAATACCAATCACAAAATTCATTCCAGATAAAATCATATAAACTACTTGCCATTTCACCAAAATTATAATCCTCGAGAGCAGCTTTAATCTCTCCAGCTACTGTGTTGAGACGACTCTGCATCCATTTATCAGCTAAAGTTGGTTTCAGATCTTTCTCTACAACCTGATCAACTGCAAAATCTTCCAAATTCATTAACATAAAGCGAGCTGCATTCCAGATTTTATTGGCAAAATTTCGGCTTGCTTCCAATCTTTCTTCCCGAAAACGCATATCATTACCTGGTGTATTGCCTGTAATTAAAGTAAAACGCAGAGCATCTGCACCATACTTTTCAATAATTTCAAGGGGATCAATTCCATTTCCTAAAGATTTACTCATTTTTCTACCCTGAGCATCACGAATTAATCCATGAATATAGACATCTTTAAAAGGACGTTCTGACTGAAATTTTAATCCCATAAATATCATTCTGGCAACCCAGAAAAAGATAATATCTCTTCCAGTTACTAAAACATCTGTTGGATAAAAACTCTCCAGATCGGCATTATTTTCGGGCCATCCCAAAGTTGAAAAAGGCCAGAGACCGGAAGAAAACCAGGTATCAAGTACATCTTCATCCTGATGTAAATTATGACTTCCACATGCAGGACAGCTAGTAGGTTTTTCCTTAGCAACAACTACTTCAGCACAATCATTACAATAATAGACCGGTATTCTATGTCCCCACCAGAGCTGACGGGAAATACACCAATCTCTGATATTATTCATCCAGTTCATATAGACTTTACTAAATCTGTCTGGAACAAAATTTATATCCTGGTCAAGAACTGCTTTAATTGCTGGTTCAGCTAACGGTTTCATTTTAACAAACCACTGTTTTGATATTAAAGGTTCGATTACTGTTCCACAACGATAACATTCACCAACGTTATGCTGATGATCTTCAATTTCTGCCAATAAACCAGCTGCTTTCATTGCAGATACTACTTTTTTTCTAGCCTGGTAGCGATCCAGACCTGCATAATCTGCTCCGGCCAATTCAGTCATTTTAGCGTCTTCATCAATTACAGTAATTGTTTCTAGATTATTACGTCTGCCAATTTCAAAGTCATTTGGATCGTGAGCAGGAGTAATTTTTACCATTCCAGTTCCAAATTCACGATCAACATATTCATCAGCAATAATTTCAATTTCCCGATTAACCAATGGTACAATTACTTTTTCACCAATTAAATCTTTGTATCTTTCATCAGCTGGATGAACAGCAATTGCCGTATCTCCTAACATAGTTTCTGGTCTGGTTGTAGCAATTATAATATGACCATCTTTATTTTTATAAGGATATTTAAAGTGATAGAACTTACCGGCTGTTTCCTGATGTTCAACTTCAATATCACTTAAGGTAGTATGACAGCTGGGACACCAGTTTACTATATAATCTCCCTGATAAATTAGCCCTTCTTCGTAAAGACGAATAAATACTTCAGTAACTGCTTCTGAGCAACCTTCATCAAGAGTAAAACGTTCACGACTCCAGTCACAAGAAGATCCCATCTTTTTTAGTTGATTAGTTATTCGATTACCATATTCTGCTTTCCATTCCCAGGCTTTTTCCAGAAATTGTTCACGAGTTAATTCATCTTTATTAATTCCTGCTTGACGCAGTTTATCAACAACTTTAACTTCGGTTGCAATACTAGCATGATCTGTTCCTGGCAGCCAGAGAGTACGATAACCCTGCATTCTTTTCCAGCGAGTCAAAATATCTTGTAAAGTGTTATCAAGTGCATGTCCCATATGAAGCTGCCCCGTAATATTTGGGGGAGGCATTACAATACTAAAATTTCCCACTTCTGACTCGGAACGAGGTGCAAAATAATTATTTTCCAGCCAATATTCATACCATTTATCTTCTGTTTGAGCTGGATCATATGTTTTAGCTAAATTTTCCAAACTAATCCCTCCATAAATGTTTATTTAAAATAAAAAAAAGCTTTTTCGTCAGCATAAGGACGAAAAAGCTTTAAATTCGCGGTACCACCTTAGTTTTTTCCTGTTTCCAGAAAAACACTCAAATTTGTTAACGATTTGCTAACCGTTATCACCTAGTTAATTTAAATTTCAGTGATAAAGCTCAGAGACGACTTCATTTTTCTCTATCTGAAAGAATCTTTCAGCCGCTGGATTCTTTTCTCTGGCAGATTTAAAAAATTACTCCTTCTCTTCTCAGCTTTTAAATATAAACTTGTATAATCTTTTATTATAATATCTTATTTAACTATTATTTGTCAAGAACATCTCCCAATCAATACTAACTAATTAATAACTTCTACCTTTAGTCCTGCAGCTTTAAGTGATGGTAATATTTTTGCTTCAGGGCCAACAATAACAGTTAACATGATATCGGGATATAGATCAGCAGCAAATATTTCCTGAACTTCAGCTGCTGTTAACCCATTATATTGTTTGATATAATTTTTTAGATAATTACGAGATCTTCCCATAATTTCTACCTGATAAACTAATTGATCTAACCGATCTAGCTGTTTTTGGTAAGCTCTGGGAAAAACAGCATTATAAAGATTAATGTTTTCAAATAATTCTGCTTTACTAAATGGTTTAGATCCTGATTTAACCTGCTGCATTTCTTTTTTTACTGCTCTGATACTGGCTAAAGTATTTGCTGGTTTCACACTTAAATTAATATAATAAGCTCCTCCATAGTCATGATAACTAGTAACTGAATTAATACCATAAACATAGCCCTTTTTACTGCGTAATTCTTTCATTAAACGGCTATTAAAGCTGCCACTGCCAAAAATTCTATTCCCCATCATAAAAGGTACTTTTTTAGCAAATTGATCTGTATAAAAATTATAGCCCATTCTTAACTTGGCTTGAGTTGCATCTGGCTTGTTAACTAAGATAATTTTATTTTGATTAGTAGGATTAACACTAACCTGTTTTTCATTTAACTTTATCTTAGTATTTTTCCAATCAGCAAAATCTGCTTTAATTATCTGCTCTAATTGATTTGTTTTGAAATCACCACTGATTGCCAGAACAAGCTGATCAGGTTGAACTAATTTATGGTAAAAATCAGCTGTCTGTTTTGGAGTAATTGTTTTTAAAACTTTTAGATTTAAATTATAATCATAATTATAACCATAAGGATGATTAGTATAAATATTTTTAAAGAAATACATATCAAGCAAAGCAGAATCATCATAAAATTGCTGTTGATAAAGCTGCTTATATTCTGCAACAGTACGATTAAATTGAGGCCCTTTAAAACTTGGTCTGCGCAAAATTTCAGCCAGCAAATCAATTAGTCTTCCTTGATCACTTTTTAGAGCATTAGCTGTTATAGTCACTCGATCCATTCCAGCACTAAGCTTAACTGCTAGACCATTACTTTCTTGATAACGAGCCATTTCTTGTTCGGAATAATTTTCACTTGCTGTTAACATTAAATTAGTTACTAGATCAGTCATACCTGTTTCAGATTTGCTTTCGATAATTTTCCCCCGGGCTAGATAACCTTTAATTTCAATCAAAGGCAGACTGTGATCTGGTGCTAAATAAACAATCATTCCATTGTCTAACTGTAAAATTGAATGCTCAGGAAAGTTTATCTCTGGTACTTCATTTTTAGAATTGGCTAATTTAGTAAATAAGGCTGGCTTAAATTCAAAAGCTAAAGCAGGTTTGAAAATAAAACAAAATAAAATCATTAAACAAATAATTAAAAAATACTTTTTATTTTTTTTCACTTTTGTTCACCTTCTTTTGCAGGTAGAATATAACCTCTTGTTCTCTGTTCAGGCTGAAAATAATGTTTAGCTATTCTAATTACATCTTCTTTAGTTAATTGATTAATAATAGCAATTTTTTCATTCTCTAAATCAGGTTTATTATATCTCAATTTTGCCAGTGCTTTACTAGCTGCAATAGAATCAATATCACGCTGAGAAAAGATTAAAGATTTTTGATATTGCTTTTTAACTAATTCAAATTCTGCTTCAGTAATTCCATTTTCCAAAACATTATTTAATTCTTGATCAAAAGCTAGCTGGGCTTGATCTACTAAATTTTCACTGCTCGGAATAAAATAAACTAAAGCAAAAGAAGGCTCTCTTAATTGATACAAAAAAGCTCCACTCTCTAAAATTAGTTTATCCTGCTGTTGAAGCTTTTCTTTTAAGCGAGAACTTTGATTATTGGCCAGAATATCAAGGAAAATATTAATTGCAGGTAGATCTTTGCTATCTCCAGCTGGTATCTGATAAAGCATTAAAGCATAAGGTATTTTAGTCGGTAAATGCAGCTTAATAACTTTTTCCTGTTTCTGAACTGGCAGGTTAAATTGCGGCCGACTAATTTTTTGGGGTTGATAATCACCATAATATTTTTTCGCTAGTCTTTTAACCTGTTTATAGTTTACATCACCACTAACAACTAAAATTGCGTTATTAGGTGCATAATAACTTTGATAATAAGATTTTAATTGTGGTACTGTAATTTTGCTAATATCTTTCATCCAGCCAACAACATTATGTTCAAGATAGGAATCTTTTAAAGCATAAGCTTTTATTTTTTCAAAACCATTACTAAAAATATTATTTTCAGTCCGTAATCTTCTTTCCTGCATAACTACTTTTCTTTCCCGTTCAATCTCAGCTGGGTCAAATTTTAAGTTTCGCATTCTATCTGCTTCAAGAGCCATAACTAACTCTAACATTGATGACGGAACTTGATAATAATAATATGTATAATCAAAATTAGTAGCTGCATTTAGCTGGCCACCTACATGTGAAATTAAATCATCAATTTTCCCTTCTGGGACTGACTCTGTTCCTAAAAACATAGAATGTTCCAGAAAATGAGAAATTCCTGTTTGTCCCTGCTGTTCATCAATTGCTCCTACTTTATAATAAACAGCTAATTTTAAAGAAGGAATGCTATGATCAGGAAAAACCATAATCTGCAGACCATTGCCAAGTTCAAAGCTCTGGTAATCAACGTCAGGAATAGTTAGATCAGCAGCTAAGATATTAATACTGCCTAATAAAATCATTAACAGTACTGCTATCATAAAAATTAAATTAAACATATGATTGTTTTTAAAAAACTTTTTAAAATTACTTTGCAAATTAAAAACCTCCTCATTTAATAAATTAGATTTATATAATTAAAGTTCGGCTATAGCCGAACTTTAATTGTAGTATTTATCTTTCTTCGAGAACATGTTCTAGCCCCTGACCAAATAAGCAAAGAACATGATCATCATCTAGAGAATAATAGACCGAGCGGCCTTCTTTTCTATATTTAACTAACTTATTATTTCTTAATACTCTTAATTGATGCGAAATAGCTGAAGAACTCATTTCAAGTAATTCAGATAGATCACAGACACAAAGTTCTCTTTCTTTTAAAGCATAAAGGATCTTAATTCTAGTTGGATCACCAATTGTCTTAAAAAGTTCAGCTAAATTATAAACAACTTCAGCTTCCAGACTATCTTTTTTCATGATCTCTACAATCTGATTATCTGGATCAAAAGCTTCACAAATATCACAAATTTTCAATGCTCCTGCATCTTTAACCATTTTAAAACACTCCAATTCTTTCGACAATTATATCTGATAATTATCTCTTTAAAATTCTCATTACATTAAAGACAGCTAGCAGTGCAACTCCAACATCTGCAAAAACAGCCAGCCACATAGAAGCCATACCTAAAATTGATAAAATCATAACAATTGCCTTAATTCCCAGGGCCATTACTATATTTTGCCAGATTAGTTTTTTAGTTTCTGCTGCAATTTCAAGCGCAGTTACTAATTTATTTGGTTCATCAGTCATCAAAACTATATCAGCAGCTTCGATAGCAGCATCAGAACCAAGCCCTCCCATTGCAATCCCGAGATCAGAACGAGCTAGCACAGGTGCATCATTAATTCCATCACCAACAAAAGCTAACTTTCCCTGACTATTAGCCAGTAATTCTTCTACTTTAGCTACTTTCTGGTCAGGTAATAAATTAGCATAATAGCTATCTAAACCTAATTGCTCTGCTATTTGATGAGCAGCATTTTTATTATCACCAGTTAGCATTGCGATATTACTTAAACCTAATTTCTTTAAACCGCTAATTGCCTGTTCAGCATCTGCTTTTAATTTATCTGAAATTAAGATATACCCCAGATAGCTGCCATTTTCAGCTAAATAAACTACTGTTCCAGGCTGATCAACTTTTTCAAACTTAATATTATTATTCTTCATTAAACGTTCATTTCCTGCTAAAATCTCTCTTCCAGCTAAAATTGCTTTAATTCCACCCCCAGAAATTTCTTGATAATTACTTTCCGGATCATGTTTTTGATATTTTTGCGATTTTTCTAAAATAGAAGTAGCAATAGGATGATTAGAAAATTGTTCTACCTCAGCAGCTAAACTTAATAATTCTGCTTGAGAATATTGACTTAGGCTTTTAATTTCTCGCACAGCAAAATTTCCTTCAGTTAGAGTGCCTGTTTTATCAAAAACTACTCCAGTAACAGAATTTAAAGCTTCTAAATAATTACCTCCTTTGATTAGAATACCATTCCGAGAAGCTAAGCCAATTCCACCAAAAAAGCCAAGTGGAATAGAAACTACCAGTGCACAGGGACAAGAAACTACTAGAAATATTAAAGCCCGGTAAAACCAGGTACTGAATGTTCCTAAACCAAATACTGGAGGTAAAACAGAAACTGCTGCTGCAGCTGCAACAACTGCTGGCGTATAATAGCGAGCAAATTTAGTAATGAATTTCTCAGTATTTGCTTTTTTAGAACTGGCATTTTCTACTAAATCAAGAATCTTTTTAACTG
This sequence comes from Halanaerobium salsuginis, assembly GCF_900114545.1. Lineage (GTDB taxonomy): Bacteria > Bacillota > Halanaerobiia > Halanaerobiales > Halanaerobiaceae > Halanaerobium > Halanaerobium salsuginis. The sequence continues at coordinate 2,671 of NZ_FOTI01000012.1, read as the reverse complement.
TAGAATCTTTGTAAGGACGCTTAACTTTAACTTTTAATAGAGAATTTAAATTAATCATTCCACTTAAAACCGCTGAACCAGGTTCAACATCTCTTGGGATTGATTCACCAGTTAAAGCAGATGTTTCCAGAGCAGAATTTCCACTGATAACTTCTCCATCAACCGGAACTTTTTCTCCCGCCTTGATAATTATTAAATCATCAATTTCTAAATCTTCCGGCTTAACTTGTTTAGTCTGACCAGCAACAAATAAATTAGCATAATCAGCTTTAATGTCCATAAGCTCTTTGATTGAACGGCGTGAACTATTAACAGCTCTTTCCTGAAAAAGTTCACCAATCATATAAAATAACATAACTGCTACCGCTTCTGGATATTCCTGAATTGCAAAAGCGCCAAAAGTTGCAATTACCATTAAAAAATTTTCATCAAAAATTTGACCCTGGCCAATATTAAAAAATGCAGCTTTTAAAACTGGCCAGCCAATTAAAATGTAAGCAGTTAAAAAAGATATTATTACAACAGGAGTTGGCAGTTGGACTGCAAATAAATTAGTTTTTGTAAATAACATTATTAAAGCAAAAATTATTGCCCCAATAAATATTTCTTTTTTAGCCCAGATAAAAGAAAATTTAGAAGCAGCTGAATCTTTTTCAGGAGACTCATCCCCTCTTTTTTTTACTTTAACTCCTGGTTCAATTCGGTCCGAAATACTCTGTAATTTGTGCTCCATACTAGCAATTTCAGTCTCAGGTGCAACTAATTTTAAAGTAGATGTTGCAAAATTAAGTTCAACTTCTTCTAATCCATCTAACTCTTTTACCTTATTCTCAATTTTAAGAGCACAGTTGGAGCAATTTAATCCTTCCAGCTCATATTCTTCTTTTACTTTAGCTTTTTCTGATAGTCCAGTTGTCATTCTGTAACCTCCCTAATAAGTTATTATAGTTATGTATGAACAATTATTCAAATGTTTGTTAAATACATTTTACCCTAAATAGTTTACACTGTCAAGATAAAAAAAGCTAACTCAATTGAGTTAGCTTTAAAATCAACTAATCTTAAATATCTCATTATTTATTTAAGTAGTTAAGTGGATTTTCCGGTCTACCATTAACCTGAACTTCGAAGTGAAGATGAGGCCCTGTTGAATTACCTGTACTACCAGAACGAGTAATTGTCTGACCCTTAACTACTGACTGTCCTGCTCTAACAAGTAGCTTTGAGTTATGAGCATATAAAGTCCGTAAACCTTTTTGATGTTCAATAATAACAACTTTACCATAGCCAGTTGCCCAGCCACTATAAACAACTCTCCCTGAACTAACTGCTCTAATCGGACTACCCATTGGTGCTGCAAAATCTAAGCCTTCATGCATTCTACCCCACCGCGGTCCATAATAAGATGTAATTCTACTTTGAATTGGATACATAAACTTCTGATCAAGACGATCTTGATAACTAAATTCTGGTTTAGCATTTCTGAGAATTAGCTTCTGATCAATTCTTAATTTACTAGAATCACTAATATTATTATCTTTCATTACTGTGCTAACTTTAAGATTAAATTTAGCAGCTATACTGGCCAGGCTTTCTCCAGGTGAAACACGATATAAAATACCTTTAATAGGCAGTATTTTAAATTCCTGACCTGGTTTAATGCTATTCATATTACTTATGTTATTTGCTCCAATTAGAGAATCAATATTCAAACCATGTTGATGAGCTATTTCCCAGAGAGTTTCTCCACTTTTTACTTTATGGACTGTAATTTGCTCAATCAAAGGTTTCTGCTGCTGTGGAAAAACATTTTCCCTTGTTTTTTCTCTTGTTTTATTATCAGTAGTAAAATTACGTGAACTATTCAGCTGATTATCTGTTACAGACTGCTGGTTACCATTAAAAGTCTGGCCAGACTTAGATTTTTTAGTTGCTTGCACAGCTGAATTAGAAACAGCAGTATTTTTATTTGTGGAAATATTTCTAGCTTCTGGAGATGTAACAAAGTTTTTATTAGTGGTAACTGCTGAGTTTGATGTCTGATATGTAAATTTTGCCTGATTAATTTCATTTCCCATGCCACCACCAACATTCATCGAATTACTATAAGCAGAAAAAGTAAGTAAGATAAAGATAATAAAAAATCCAGTTAATCTCTCTCTACGCTGCATCTAAATTCCACCTTAATTAAATTTAATATTTTTATTCAAATAAATTACCTAATTTGAATTTAAACTTCTATTTCGAAACACTATGTAAAATAACAACCTACTTTATTATTATAACAAAAATTTGTCCTTAAAGAAAGGAATTTATCTGTTTTAACAGAAATAGGTGAATTGCAAGTTGCAATGCACGGTTTTTTTGATTTTTTTAAAATTACCTGTACCTTCAATGTTTTTACATACTAAAACTTAATTTTTCTCTGAATATTTCATCTGAATTCCCATAATCAAACATTTTTCTGGGGTAAGTATTTATGAATTCCTGAATCTTTTTTACCAGGGTTCTTTTGATTCCTCTGAAACTTGTGCCTTTAGGTAAGAATCTTCGGATAAACCTGTTAGCTACCTCATTTGAGCCTCTCTGCCAGCTGCAATATGCATCACAATAATACTGGCTGGTCCTGGGAATGCTACTGCCTGCAAAAGATTCTTCAATCCCCTCATAA
>NZ_FOTI01000086.1 GCF_900114545.1 Halanaerobium salsuginis | reverse complement strand
AATGTTTTTGTGGTTATTAACATTATACAAAAGGTACAGATATGTGTCTATTTTTTATCAAATCACAGCGTGCATTTAATTATACAATTTAATTTTTAACAGAAATAATAGCAATAGTAAGTGAATAAATATTCAATTAATCAGAAAGGATGATAAAAATGAATCAATTAACATTATATTATTTCCCAACCTGCCCATATTGTCAAAAGGTAACAAAGTTTATTGAAAAAAATAATCTAAATGAAAAAATTGAATTTAAAAATATTAATCAAGATACTAAAGCAGAAAAAGAGTTAATTGAAACTGGTGGTAAAAGACAGGTGCCTTGTTTATTTATTGATGGAGAGCCGCTCTATGAATCAGATGATATAATTAACTGGCTTAAAAGTAATTTAAGCAGTTAAATTAATCTTATAATAATTAATTAGCTATAGGGTAGTTTTAAATAAATTAGACTACTCTATAGTTTGAATTAACTTATGCTAAGCTTGATAAAGAAAGTCGGTGACTATAATTAAAAATGCTGTACTTATTTACTTTAGCTATTATAATAATACTTTATATAATTGATTCACAAAAAACTATTAATGGAATTAAAATTGGACTCAAAAAATTACAAAAAAACATTCCTACCTTTTTAAATTTAATTATTTTAGTTGCTTTAGCTTTATATTTTATTTCAGATAAGCTAATTATAAAATATCTCGGCAGTGGAAGTGGTATAACAGGAGTTCTTCTAGCCAGTTTTTTGGGTTCTGTAACCTTTATGCCGGGCTTTATTGCTTTTCCCCTGACAGGTGTTTTACTTAAAAAAGGAGTAAGTTATACTGTTATTGCAGCTTTTACTACTACTTTAATGTTGGTTGGTATAGTTACTTTTCCCTTAGAAAAAAGATTTTTAGGAATAAAAATTACTATCTTAAGAAATATAATCTGTTTTGTCGTTGCTTTAATTGTTTCGGCTTTAATTGGTATTTTTTATGGTGAGGTGATTATTAAGTGAGATCAAATATTAGAAAGTACTATTTTATAATAGCTTTTTTTATTTCTTTATTAATTACTTTTTTTACTAAACAACAGCTAGCTGTTGCAGTTTGGAATAATTTTTATAGCTTTTTTTTAACAATGATTAAATTTATTCCAGCTGTTTTTATTTTAATTGGACTATTCGATGTCTGGGTAGATAAAAAAACTATTAAAAAACATTTAGGAAATAATTCCTCCCCTCTGGCCTATATCTGGATAATTATGCTAGCAGCTACAACTGTAGGTGGACTTTATGTTGCTTTTCCTGTAGCAGCCGCTCTAGCCAAAAAAGGAGCCAGACCCCGAATTATATTTTCTTATCTTGGTCTGGCAGCAGTTTGTAGAATTCCGATGACACTTTTTGAAGCAACTTATCTAGGTTATACTTTTACAGCTTTGCGCTGGCTAATTTCAATTCCTCTAATAATTGGCAGCAGTATTTGTTTAGAAAAGTTATTAAAAAAAACAAACTTTAAGACTGAGCTTTCAGGACCTTAACCTGACCATTTTTATATCCTACTATAACCAGATCTGTCATACCAGCAAAAATACCATTTTCAACTACACCGGGCAGCTGATTTAATTTTAAAGCTAATCCAGCTGGATCTTTTATTTTCCCAAAATCACAGTCCAGAATATAATTATCGTTATCAGTTATATATTTATTCTGATTAGCCTGGCGTAACTTTGCTGTGCAGCCTAATTTTTCTATCATTCTTTTGGTATATTGCCAGCTAAATTTAGTTACTTCAACAGGTAAATCAAAATCTCCTAAATAATCAACTAGTTTAGACTCATCAACTACAATAATCAATTTTTCAGTAGCAGAAGCAACTATTTTTTCACGCAGTAATGCTCCCCCACCGCCCTTTATTAAATTAAAATTCTGATCAACTTCATCAGCTCCATCAATAGTAAGGTCAAGCTTATCTACTTCAGCTAATTCTACTAATTCAATCCCTGCTTCAGCTGCTAATTGAGCTGTTTCTTTTGAAGTAGGTACAGCCTTAATTTTTAAACCGGTTTTAACTAATTCTCCTACCTTTTTAATAGCATAATAGGCCGTTGAGCCAGTCCCCAGGCCTATAATCATATCAGATTTTATATATTCAGTTGCCTTTTCCCCTGTTAAACGTTTCGCTTCCATCAATATCTCTCCTTAAAATTAAATAGTTAACTACTTTTATTTAAATATTATCAAAAGCTATTTATAAATTCAACATAAAGATTAAGTTAATATTTTTAAAAATATAATCTAGCAAAACAGACTAAAATTATTGGTTGTATAATTAATGTTGTGAAGAAAAAACTGTAAATCTAAAAATATCTAAATAAAAAAGGCATTTGCCTGGCTCCGTTGAATTAAA
>NZ_FOTI01000019.1 GCF_900114545.1 Halanaerobium salsuginis | reverse complement strand
CTGATAATGGAACTGAATTTGCTAATTTACATAATCATGATATTGATGTTTACTATGCTCATCCCTATTCAGCCTGGGAAAGAGGCACTAATGAAAGACATAATGGTCTCATTAGAAGATTTATCCCTAAAGGAGAACAAATAAGTAAATATACAGAAAAGCAAATTCAGAAAATACAAAACTGGTGTAATAATTATCCAAGAAAATTATTGAATTATTTTACTCCAGATGAATTATTTCAAAAAGAACTTCAATCTATCATTAACAGTTTATAAATAGTTTTAACTTTAATATACTTTATAACACTAGGTTTTTCTATGAGTGTTGCATTTAATATTGCAATTTAAGTTTTGTTCTTATTTTATCACTTAACTAAAAAAAATAAAACCGGGGCAGATTGCCCCGGATCTTAAATCACACTTCTTAAGTTTTAATAGCCGCCCATCATATAGTAATCCATCAAGGCGCTATCTTTGCGTTTAATATGCTCTTCTGTTTCTGACTTAACTGAATAGTTAAATCGATTCTTATGGCTCTTGTGAGTACGCTTATCCTTAAAAATGTTCTTCATTAGTAATGCCCCCTTAAATTAGTTTATTAATCAGGGAACATACTCGCTGCACATCTACTTTGTTCCAAATATCCAGCCAACCGACCTATTATAGATAACTCAGCTACTCACGCTCTGTCGGTTCAATTACAGTATACTACTATTATTTAGCTTTGACAAGTATTTATTTAAATTTTTTAAAAATTTATTATTTTATTTTTTAAGCTTATATTTCACATAATTTTTACCTGCTGACAAGCAGGATTTAAAATGATTTACCAGAACTATTAAATTAATAATTATTTAAGGATATCTTAATTTAAATTAAGATTATAAGCAGTCTAAAAAATATAAGTAATTAATAAAATTAACTATGAATTGAGGTTGAATTTAATGAAAGAAAAAAAATTAATACTCAAGATTAGTAATTTATGCTGTTTTATTCTAACTATAGTGATTAATTTTTTAGCTAATTATCTACCTCTTAATAATCAAACAACAAAAGAAGTTGCTAGGTTTTTCCATAGTCCACTTAATCCTGCTAGTTTTACTTTTATAATCTGGGGTTTAATTTACTTATTAATTTTTATTTTCATAATTTATCAAATGAGTAATAAAGGAAAGATAAATCAGCAATTTTCAACTGGACCGTATTTTATTATTGCTTCTTTTGCAAACTGGAGCTGGATCTTGAGTTGGCATTATGAATATATTTATCTAACAATGTTTTCTATTTTAGTGTTACTTCTTTCATTAATTAAGCTTTATAAAAGATTAAATAGTTATCAAGATTATTCAAGATTAGAATATTTAATCTTAAAGTTGCCTTTCAGTATTTATACAGCCTGGGTAAGCTTTGCAGCAATTGCTAATTTTCTGGTTGTACTAATTTATAGTGATATTAATTGGCCTCATCATTTTTTAGTTGTTACCTCAATTATAGGAATTCTACTTAGCTTACTTGTTAATGTCAAAGTTTTAGAAAAATATCAAGATATTGCTTTTTCTATTGTTATTTTCTGGTCTTATTTAGGAGTTATCTCCAGCCAGGCTCTAAGCTGCCAGAGCAATCTAGCTATTATTATAATTAGCATAGCAGCTATTATTATCATGGTACTTAAATTATTTAATCTTTATAGTTTAAATAGCAGCTATTAAAACTTTTGGTCTGTTCATCAATAGAAACAGATTCAATTGTCGGAAGTTTAATTTCTACCTGATCTTTAATTTCAAAGTAATTTTCTGCTGGTTGATTTATAATCTCAAAAGCTATTTTTTGCCATTTTTTCCGTAATTGATCTACTTCAACCTGAGCTGCTTTTTTTTGAGCAATTACCTTAGTAAATAATTGGGCTGCTTCTGGATAACTGTTTTTAACTATATTTTTTTTAAATGATACCTTCTATTTAAATTACTATTTTCCTGGCTGGCAAAAGTTACTGTGATTTGATCTTTGTCTTTATAAATTAATTTATTATTACCAAAAGTTGCTCCAGATACATACTGAATACCATCACTAAAGCAGTTCTTAGTTTCTACAATTGCTAAAACCTTCTCTTGATCTATAGGTTTTTCCAACATTAACTTAACTGCATTAGCAGCTGCTAAAACCCCCAGCGCCAGATATGGACAATAATAGCCATGAAATTCAGCCGCTTTTAGTAAAAGGCCTTCCTGATTATTGTTAATAATCAATTCATTTAAACGAGTTCTAGCCTGATCTTTTTCTAGCCTTAATGGCTGATCAAGTAATTCAGAATAAGCTTTAATATCAACAACAGGAGTTCCATCAATTGCATCTAAACCAGCTACATATAATTTATTTCCTTCTCTTTTTAGCAACTTTACTGTAGTAACACCAAGCGGACTGGGACGACGGGGACTGCGGGAAGAAAAAAGGCCTCTTTTGGGGCCGATATGCCACTTTTTAACTAATTCATAACCAGTTGATTTATGAAAATAGAAAATCACCTGAAGATATTTATAATCCTCTATTTTTTTCAGTCCATCTATAAACTCAGTTTTAATTTCAATAACACTTTTACTATTCCTCATTTTAGTTGGTGAAGTTGGCTCTTTAAATTCACTTCTGACCTGACCAATTTCTGTAATTTTCATATTTAATTCTCCTTTCAAATCTTCATAATTATAATAATTAATTTCAAAAAATCTTTGCTCAATTTCAATTGGCAATTTTTTCAGGAATAACTATTTTAAATCCTTGATGATCTTTTAAACTAACTTTTACTCCATAAACAGCATAAATATTTGCAGCGGTTAATATTTCCTGCCTTCCGGATTTAAAAACCTGACCAGACTTAAGCATTACTATTTTATCACTAAAACGACTTGCTAAAGAAAGATCATGCATGATAATAACTGCTGCACTACCTTGATTGACTTCTCTTTTAATTAAATTAAATATTTCTAGCTGATGTTTTAAATCAAGATTATTATTTGGTTCATCAAGTAAGATTAATTTTGCCTGCTGTGCCAAGCCTCTTCCTAAATAAACTTTTTGCCGCTGTCCACCACTTAATTGATTAATTTTTGTAAAAGCAATTTCAGCTAAACCTAGTTTATTTATTATTTTAGCTGTTAATTTTCTATCTTGATGACTAGGCCGCCAACTTTGATAAACCTTACGCCCCATAAGAATGGTATCAAAAACAGTATTTGGAAAAGGACTACTAATCTGCTGTGGTACATAAGCTATAAGACGAGCCAGCTCCTGCCGCTTATATTGATCTAGATTTTTACCATTAATCATAATTGTGCCACTATTAATATCTAAAAAATTATTAATACATTTTAATAAAGTACTTTTTCCAGACCCATTTGGACCAACTAAAGTAAGTAATTGTCCTTTAGAGAGTTCTAAATTAATATTCTTCAAAATCTCACTTTTACCATAATTAAAGTTTACATTATTAAGCTTTAGCATCACCAATAACGCCTCCCTTTAATAATTAAATAGATAAAAAGCGGTGCCCCTAAAAAAGAAGTTAAGACTCCAACTGGCAGAACAACAGGATTTAATAAAGTTCTCGCCAAATTATTAGCAATTATCAATAATAAAGCACCAGCTAGACTAGTGTTCAGAAAAAGCTGACGTTGGCTACCGGGAGAAATTTTTCTTATTATATGTGGTGTAACAAGTCCGATAAAACCAATAATACCAACTAATGAAATAATTATTGAAGTTAACAAAGAAACTATAGTTAACGCAATTAGTCTCATTCTAACTGGATTAAGTCCCAGACTAACCGCAACTTCATCACCTGCATTTAACAAACTGTAATTCCAACTCTGAATAATAAAATAAATAACTACAATCAAAACCACAACAGCTAAACAGAAAAATTGTGTCCAATTAGTTCGACCTGGATCACCAAATGTCCAGTAAACAACTGAAGCAAGTTCTAAATCATCTGCTAGAAACTGTAAAATAGTAGTGCCAGCTGTAAATAAAGATGAAATAGCAATTCCAGCTAAAACAATAGTTTCTGTTCCCTGTTCTTTATGTAAACTAATTATTAAAATAAAAGCTACAGCCAACTGAGCAAAGAAAAAAGCAGTTAAGGCTGGTAATGATAAATTTGAAAATAAAGGTACAGTTTTTAGAAATTGTCTAGAATCAAGTACTACAATTGCAAAAGCCGCTCCAAAAGCTGCTGCATGAGAAATACCCAGAGTAAAAGGTGAGGCAAGTGGATTTTTCAAGATTGTCTGCATTACTGCGCCAGCAAGAGCCAAACCCACCCCTGCAACTAGAGCAGTTAAAACAGCCGGCAGCCTGATATTCCAGATAATATTATAAACCATTCCTCTTCTACCATTAATAATAGCCATCAAATCTGTCATATTTATTTTAGTTGAACCGGCAAGTAATGAATAAATTACTGCTGTTATTATTAAAATAAGTAAACTTATAGTTAAAATAATATTTTTCTGTTCTAATTTTTGAGCATTTTTTAGAATTTCATTTTCAGCATCTTTTGCTAAATGTTTATTACTCATTTTTTCTCCTATCCCATAGCTTAAATAGTTCTGGCTAAAAATCTATTTTAGAAATTTGGCTAATTGTATTTTTTTAAACCACCAAAAATAGCAGTCATTTTTTGATAAACAGCCTGGCCAACAAACTCCTGATAAATTTGATCTGCTTTTTGAGCAGGAACAAAATCATTAAATAAATCTGGGTAAACTACTTTAGCTATGTAATAACTGTTAGCCAGTAAAGTGGCATAATTAGTTGTATAATAATTATATGGAAGCAATTGATAAAAGTTATCAGCCTGATAAGCTTGTAAATAACTAAATTCTTGTCGAGTTAAATCCTCTTTAACTAAATTTAAACCACCTGTATCAACAAAAATGAGTCCCGGATTTGACAACAATAATTTTTCTTTATCAATTGTAATATTTTTGTTTGAATCCGCTGCAATAATAGTTTTTAGATCAAGATATTTAAAAGGTAAATAGCCACTTTCAGTAGAACAAATTCCATGTGCTCCTTTGTTGCCAATTCCGCCTACATAAACTTTAGTCATAATTTTTTCTGACGGGTTAAGGGCAGCTACCTTACTGCTTAAGTATTTTTTATGAAACTCAAATCTGGCTATCAATTCTGCTGCTCGCTGCTGCTGATGCAGAATATCTCCTAGAAATTTAAGTTGATTTTTAAAATCACTCTCTGTTAGTGAATCCGCATTCTGACTGGTAATAGAAACAACTGGAATCTTTGTTTTAGCAGCTAAAGTATTTAAGTTAGCTTTAGTTAAATAAGCTGCAATAATAATTTCTGGTTGCTGAGCAGTAATTAGTTCCGCATCACCACCAAACTGAGGTCCAATCAGGGGCAGATCTGCTAATTCTGGGTGGGCTAAATTATAAGGAGTTTTTCGATTGCGACGTTCAAACTCTTCCACTCCAACTACTCTATTTGCTGCCTTAAGATAAACTACCATCCGTAAAGAACCCGGGCCAACCGCAACTAAGCGATTAATTTTTTCTGGAATTTTAACTTGTCTACCTGAAAGATCAGTCACCTCTCTAGCTGCACAGGAAAAAGTAACTAAATTGCTGAATAAAGTTAATAATAAAATTATAAAAATTAAGTCTTGCTGTTTTTTTAATATCACCACTAAAATCTCCTCCCTGAATCAAATTAAATATTAGTTTATTAGGATTCATTTACTTTAGTTACTGTCAATTTCCCATGTTTTACTCCTTTTAAAGCAATTAGTCGTTCACTTATTTTAGTTAATTTGTTCTGCAATCCTTCTACTACAATAACTTCCAGACAAAACTTATGATTAAGATGTAAATGTAAATTAGTTTTAAATAAACAGTGATAATCATGTTGAAGCTGATACATTTTATCTGTTAAGCCAGGCTGCTTAAAATTATAGATTAAGGTAATAGTACCAACAACATTTTCCTGAGAATTTTCTTTTTCTTTAGTAATTAGTTTATCACGAATTAGATCTCTAATTGCTTCTGAACGATTATTATAAATCCCTTCATTTAACTGATCAAAACGAGCCAGTAATTCTGCTTCAATGGAAACTCCAAATCTTTTTAATTCTGACATTTAATCTTCTCCTCAATTAAATAATCTATTTCCATTAATTTAGTAACACTTTTTAGAAATACGTGTTACTATAATTCTTTATTTAAAATAATTTTCCTGTTTAAAATAAAAAAAAACCTGCTGCATAACCCCAACAGGTTTTGATTAAATATTTTTTATTAAAGTTGAACAGCAGCTTCTTGTTTAATAATTTGATATACTTTACGTAAAGGCAAATTATTTTTTCGAGCTAACTTTTGACAGTCTTCATATTCAGGTGAAAATTTTAGCATTTCTCCCTCATAAAAGGCCGCTTTAATATTTACATTACCAAGTGATGACTTAAAGCTAATAATTTTCCGGGCCAGTGAACTTCTTTCTACTTTAAATTGGCGAATACCCAGGGTAGTTGTTTCTTGAAAAATTATTTTCTTCAGCTGCTCAGCTTTAGGCTGGGTACAAAGAACACTCAATTTCTGAGCTGGACGATTTTTTTTCATAATTAAATTGGTTAAATAAACATCCTTCGCACCTGCTTTAAATAAAAGCGGAAACAAGTAGGAATAAATTTCTCCACTCATATCATCAATATTACTCTCTAAAACTAATAATTGCTCATTAATTTTTTTTTTGCCTGATAAACTCTCAATAAATTTGTGATTTCATAATCTCTTTTACCTGCTCCATAAGCAATTTTTTCTATTTCTAATTCTGGTAAATCAATAAACTTCTCAGCCAGAGTTTTTATAATAGCAGCTCCGGTTGGAGTTACTAGCTCACCATGTACACCTGTAGAATAGACAGGTACTTTCTGTAAAATTTCAATTGTTGCTGGTGCAGGAACTGGAATAATGCCATGTGCAGCCTTAATAAAACCTGTACCAAGCGAAATAGGTGAAGCATAAATATGGTCTGGTTCTAACATCTCAATTAAAATAGCTGTCCCTACAATATCTATAATCGAGTCAACAGCTCCCACCTCATGAAAATGAACCTCTGCTATACTTTTATTATGCACTTTAGCTTCTGCCGCTGCCACATAACTAAAAATTTCAAGGCTGAGCTCTTTTACCTGCTGACTTAATTCACTTGCCATAATTAATTCTTTAATATCATTAAAATTACGATGTTCGTGTTCATGATGTTCGTGTTCATGATGTTCGTGTTCATGATGTTCGTGTTCATGATGTTCGTGTTCATGATGTTCATGTTCATGGTGTTCATGTTCATGGTGTTCAAGCTGATCAGGATGCCGGGGGTTGGCAAGTATTACCTTAAAGTCACTGGCTGTGATTCCATTTTTTTGAACTTTTTTTATTTCAATTTTATAGCCGCTTAACTGCAGCTTATCAAGTTCTGCTAAGAACTTTGCCTGATCAAGTCCCAAATCAAGCAGGGCTGCTATTGTCATATCACCACTAATCCCAGAATTAATATCAAAATATAAAATATTATCCATTTTTAGCCTTCCTTTCGTGCCTTTTCTAATTGTAGAATAATTGTGCTAGCTAAATAAGCTGCTCCAAATCCATTATCAATATTAACTACTCCTATTCCGCTGGCACAGCTATTAAGCATTGTTAATAAAGCAGCTAAGCCACCAAAGTTACTGCCATAACCAACACTGGTTGGTACAGCTATAACTGGTTTATCGACCAGTCCAGCTACAACACTTGCCAGAGCTCCTTCCATACCTGCTACTGTAATAATTACATTAGCTTCGTTTAAATAGTCAAGATTCCCCAGAAGCCGATGAATACCTGCTACCCCAACATCGTAAAGTCTTTCAACTTTAATTCCTAAAGCAGAGGCAGTTAAGGCAGCTTCTTCTGCTACAGCCAGATCAGAGGTTCCACCACTGACTACTAAAAGTTTACTTTTAGTTTTAGCAATAACTTCTTTTTCAATCATGATTAAGCGTGCTCTCTCATAATAGACAGCAGTTGGAGCTATTTTCTTTACTTGCTGATAAAGCTCTTTACTGGCCCTGGTTGCAAGAATATTATTATCCTGTTTTAACATTTCAGTCATAATTGCTTCCACTTCAGATGCTGTTTTCCCAGCACAGTAAATAACTTCTGGAAATCCATTTCTTAAATCTCGATGATTATCTACTTTAGCAAAACCAAGATCTTTAAACGGCAAATCTTTAAGTTCATTTAGAGCAGCTTCAACTGAAAGTTCATTATTTTTAACTTTTGTTAATAACTGTTGAATTGCATGCTTATTCATCTTGATCAGCCATGATCTCTTTATTCATACTTCCGCTTTGATAAGCTGCCAGATCGAGAGTAACATAGCGAAAACCTAACTGCTTTAATTTAGCAGATATTTTATCCATTAAAGATAGATCAAGAATTTTACTGCGCTCTGCCTGGGCAATTTCTATCCTGGCCAGATTAGCATGATCACGTACTCGAAAGTGCTCAAAACCATTGTGACGCAGCAATTCTTCTGCTAAGTCAATTTTTTCTAATTCTTCTCTGGTTATTGGAGTATTATAAGCTACTCTAGTTGCCAGACAGGAGAGAGAAGGTTTATTCCAGGTAGGCAGTTCCATTTCTTTCGACAAATCTCTAATTTCTTTTTTGCTAAGCGAAGCATTGAGCAGCGGACTTTTAACCCCCAATTCCTGTAAAGCTTTTCTACCTGGACGATAATCACCGGTATCATCGAGATTAGATCCTTCAATAACAGTTCTACCATCTGCATAAGCAAGAATCCGGCTAAAGATCACTTTTTTACAGTGATAACAGCGTTCAGCTGTGTTAGCAAGTGCTTCCCCAAGTTTATCAAACTCTATTTCAAGCAGGTGATGTTGAAATCCGAGACTAGCTACTAGCTGATTAACTGCTTCTATTTCTAACTCAGGTACAAAAGGTGTACTAACAGTTACTGCTTCAAATTCAACTTCTGCCTGTTGAGCTGCTGCTGTTAAAAAAGTACTGTCTACTCCTCCTGAAAATGCTATTACAAATGGTTCCAATTCCTTTAAACTTTCAATTAAAACTTCAAGTTTATCTTGCTTAGTAATTGTGGACATTCACTAAATACCTCCCAAATATTTTAACTAAACTAGTGAGCCGGCGGAACAAGTGCTTTTTTATGATAACCAATTAAATCTGTTCGATTCACCTGCTTTAAAGCCTGGCGAACTAATTTATGATTTCTTTTTTTATGATACTGTAAGAGAGCTCTCTGCATTTTTTTAGCCGTACTGGAACGTGCAGTGTAAACTTTTTCTAGAGTACGAGGATCATAACCGCTATAATACATCGCAGTAGCCATCGTACCTGGAGTAGGATAAAAGTCCTGAACTTGATCAGGATGATGATTAATATCTCTCAAATATTCGGCTAATTGTACTGCATCTTCCAATCGACTGCCAGGATGACTGGAAATAAAGTAAGGAATTAAATATTGCTCCATCCCGAGTTCTTCATTAACCTGATAAAATAATTCTCGAAAACGATCAAAAACTGCTATCTCTGGTTTGCCCATATAATTAAGTACACGAGCGGCAGCATGCTCTGGAGCAACCTTAAGCTGCCCACTAACATGATTAGCTGCTAATTCTTGCAGATATTTACGAGATTCTTTGTCCTCTAGCAGATAATCAAAACGAATTCCTGAACGAACAAAAACTTTTTTTACCTCAGGCAGTTTTCTAATAGCCTTTAAGATCGCAAAATATTCGGAGTGATCTACCTCCAAATTTTGACAGGGGTCAGGAAATAAACATTCCTTACCTCGACACATCCCCCTACTCAACTGCTTGCTGCAAGAAGGCTGCCTGAAATTAGCTGTTGGGCCACCTAAATCATGAATATAACCTTTAAAATCAGGCAGAGCAATTATTTTTTTAGCTTCTGCTAGTAGTGATTCTAAACTACGAGAAGTCACCATCTTCCCCTGATGAAAAGAAATAGCACAAAATGAACAGGCACCAAAACAGCCTCGCGAACTAAGCAGACTAAACTTAACTTCTTTAATTGCGGGAACTCCCCCCACTGCTTCGTAAATAGGATGATAATTCCTCTGATAGGGTAAAGAATAAACATGGTCTAATTCAGCTTGATTAAGCGGCTCAGCTGGTGGATTTTGCACAAGATAACGACTGCCATGCACCTGCACAAGCTGTTTTCCTCTAACTGGATCCTGCTCCAGATATTCTAATTGATAAGCATAAGCATATTGTTTCTTATTTTGTTTTACTTCTTTATAGCCAGGCAGCATCTGATAGTTGTAGAGAGAGTCTAAATCATCAGCAATAAAAGCAGTTCCCGGTAAATAGTTTATATATTTTATTTCCAGACCAGCAGCTAAATTTTCAGCAATCTTTAGAATAGTATTTTCTCCCATACCATAAACAAGTAGATCTGCTCGACTATCAAACAAAATAGAACGTCTAACCTGATCATCCCAATAATCATAATAAGCAAAGCGGCGCAAACTGGCTTCAATACCGCCAATAATAATTGGAGTGTCAGCATAAGCTTCTTTCAGACGGTTACTATACACAATAGTTGCTCGATCAGGTCGTAAACCGCTTTTTCCTCCCGGGGAATAGTTGTCATATTTACGCCTATTCTTACTAACTGAAAAATGATTAACCATCGAATCCATATTACCAGCAGTTACTAAAAAAGCATATTTGGGCTGACCCAATTTCTTGAAATCAGCTGTAGTCTGCCAATCTGGTTGGGCAATAATTCCAACTTTAAAACCAGCATCTTCAAGTACTCTTGCAATAATTGCTGTACCAAAGGAAGGATGGTCAAGATAAGCATCACCACTTATAATAATAAAATCAAGCTGCTGCCAACCTCGCTGTTTCAAATCTGCTTGACTAATTACCATAAATTGGTCCCTACTATTAAAAAGCTCTTTATCTCCAATATGTCTATCATTTTGTCTGTTCTGTTGAGCAGTTAATTTTGTCAATAAAATCATTATCTCCTTTAGCTAAGTGTTAAAATTGACTAAGTTACTAAGTTTATTATAGCAGATAATAGTAGATAAAAAAATGATAAAAATAATAAAAGGCCTTTATCTTAAGATAAAGGCCCGAATAGATAAATTATCAGCAAAAACTATTTGACAATTATTCTATCTTCTACTGCTGGCTTAATTGGACTATGCTCGGCAATATAATCCATTAGAACTTCTTCTAAACCACCAACCTCTTTTACTACTGGTGCCTGGCTAAACATTGTATAACCATCACCACCTGCTTTCATAAAATCATTAGTTGCTACTGTATATTGTGCAGCTGGATCAAGCAGTTTACCATTAACCCAGACTTCCTGAACTCTTTCGCCAACAGGAGCATCTCCTTTAAAAGTAAATTTAATTCCAGAAATTTGGGGGAAAAGACCTTCATGAGCAGGATATTCGGAAACTCCATGCTCTAAAGCTGCTTTTAAATCAGCTCCACTTATCTGGATAGCCATTGCAGTATTACCAAAGGGCAGTACAGAAATCACTTCACCCTGAGTAATTTGGCCCTGATCAATCGAAGCTCTAATACCACCACCATTTGTGATAGCAACATCAGTATCTAGTTTTGCTTTCATTGCATCAGTGATTAAATTACCTAGATTAGTTTCACCGGTTCTGACATGTTCTCTGGCTCCATCTAATTCTACAGCTGTTGAACCAACTACTTGAGAAGTAATTAATTCATTAGCACGATTAATCCGTTCGATAACAGTGCTAATTAAATAATCTGCTTTGACAGATTTTGTTTCCTCTTCTGGAATTAAATTAGCCGTTTTGTTAGTAACCTGGCCATTATTAATAGTCAAATCCACATAACCAAGATTTTTAGAATATTCTCCAGTCTGAACAATTAAAGTATCATTAACCATCATTCCATGAGGAAGCAGATTATGACTATGACCATCAACAATCAAGTCAATCCCTGGTACCTCTGCTGCAACTTTTTTACTTGTATATTTACTACCTTCACTAATTCCAAGATGAGTTACTGCTATAATAACATCAACTTTATCGCTTAACTGAGCTACCATTTTGCGAGCTGTTGTAACTGGATCTCTAAAGATAAGCCCTTCAACATTTTTGGGATGAGTTTTATAGGCAGTTTCTGGAGTTGATAAACCAAAAACTCCTACTTTAAGATCTCCATATTGTTTAATTATAAAATCCTTTTTAAAGTCTATCATACTACCATCTATTCGATTAAGATTAGCAGAAAGCAGTGGGAAATTTGCAATTTCAGCCAGTTCAGATAACCTCTGCTGACCATAGTTAAAATCATGATTACCAATTGCCATTGCATCAAGTTGCATTAAATTTAGCAAATAGACTACTGCTGCTCCTTGATTAATATTGGCAATTGTTTGGCCATGGAAAGTATCTCCTGCATCAAGAAACATTACATTTTCTTTTTCCCGGCGTGCCTGTTTAAGTAGAGTCGCAACTTTCGCATAGCCAATACTACCTGCATAATCATCAGCTTCTATGCGGGCATGAACATCATTTAAATGATAAATTCTTAAATCAACTTCTGCTGCTAGACCAACTGTACTAAGCATCAAAATTAAAGTCAGAGTAAACAAAGCAAGTGTAAACTTTTTGAGATTCATTATTAAAATCCACCTCCATGTTTTTTACTTCTCTGTTCCTAATATTTATATTTGATATCAAAACAAAATTTCCTGCTTTTAAAAATAGTATTTTATTAACTTAATGTAAAAAGATTGCAAACAGATAAAACTAAGCAGTCAATTTATTTAATAACTTCTATATTAGTCTAAACCCCTGCTTAAATTTAGTTTTATGATATAATTTAATTATTAATTAAATAAATTAAACAGATTAAGTAATTAATCATAAGCAGGAGGAATAAAAAATGAACAATGACCTAACAGCAATAGATGGAATAAAAATTGGACATAGTGGCAGTTCAGATAACGGAACAGGTTGTACAGTTATTTTATTAGAGAATAACTTTACTATTGGAGCAGAAGTAAGAGGAGGTGCTCCTGGCAGTCGCGAACTAGCTTTAACTGACTCAAGGGCAGCAGTTAACAGTGCTAATGCCATCTTTCTAAGTGGAGGTAGTGCTTTTGGCCTTGATGCAGCAGGTGGGGTAATGCAGTATTTACGCGAAAAAGAACAGGGATTTTTAACCGGTGGTGGTGTTGTCCCAATAGTTCCAGCTGCTGTTATTTATGATCTAGAATATAAAAGCAATAATTTTCCTGATCAAAAAATGGCCTACCAGGCCTGTCAAAAAGCAAATAACTTTCCGCAAAAAAACAGCAGCCTGGGAGCTGCTGCTGGAGCTACTTGTGGTAAATTAAATGGTATGGAATATGCTACTAAAACAGTTCTCGGCCATGCTGCTTTTAAAACTGGTGAGTTAATTGTAGCTGCTCTGGCTGTTGTTAATGCTTTTGGTGATATAAAAGATCCTGCTACTGGTAAAATTATTGCTGGAGCAAAAAATAAGGCTGGCCAATTTATTGATACTGAAAAAACTATCTCTACAACTTTTGATTTAAATTTAGGTTTTCTAAGAGAAAATACAACGCTAGTAGTAGTTGCAACTAATGCCTGCCTGGATAAAAGCGGCAGTAATCGAGTTGCTATGATGGCTCATAGCGGGTTAAGTAGAACAATTTATCCTGTTCATACATTATTAGATGGTGATAGCATTTTTGTTCTAGCTGCTAATCAAGTTAAAGCAGACCTTAATCAAGTAGGAATTATAGCAGCTAAAGCAGTTAAAGATGCTGTTTTAAATACTGTTAAATAATAAAATACTGTTAAAAAAAAAGGGCCGATTGGCCCTTTTACTTCAGATATTATTTTAAAATTAAATAAAGTTTTATCAAAACTACTCAAAAATTAAATAAACAGCTACCTACCCTGCTTAATATTTTACTCTTTTACCAGTTAAAATAAAAATAGTCTCTTCGCCAATATTGGTGGCATGATCCCCCACCCGTTCCAGAGACTTAGCAAGATTAATATGTTTAACAACTTTTTGCACCTGTTTAAAGTCATCTTTCTCCCGTAAGACTTTAATTGACTTATGATAGATTTCTTCATAGAGATTATCTGCTTTTTCATCCATGCGGCAGGCTGCTTCTGCTAAATCAGCATTTTTAGTTGAAAATGACTCCAGTACTACATCTAACATGTCAGTAACTATATCTGCCAGTTCAGGTATCATAACTAGTGGAGTCAAAACCCCATCGTGTTTTAGTTCCAGCAAAATTTCAGCAATATTAGTTGCATGATCACCAATTCTTTCTAAATTGCTAGCTATTTTAATCATAGCAATACTAAACCATGTATCTGCTGCCAGAGGCTGATCTAAAGTTAAAAGTCGTGAAACTTCTTCTTCGATTGTAATTAAATAATTATCCAGAACATTATCTCGATTGATAATTTCCCGGGCAGTGTCAACATCAATTTTAGCAAGTGCTTTAATTACCTTTTGCAGCATATCCTCCGCAACTTCGCTCATATCACTGATGTCAGCAAGAATCTGTTCCCGCTTTTTTTCATACACCTGTTCCATTGGACTCACTCTCCTCTTTAAAGTTTAACTTTAAATTAACTAAATTGAAGTCATACTAAAATATTCTTGACAGATAACTAAAATCCTGCCTTTTTTATAATTTAATTTTTTTAGTAAGTTAAATTTAAAAATTTAATCAAATAAATAAATAATTAGATCAAATAAATTGGCCAGGCTAGCTAAAAAGTTTCCGGGCAGTTTTCTCTATATTTTTAACAGTATAACGAATAGCATCTCGATTAAGATCTAAATGAGTTACAGCTCTCAGTTTGCCAGCAATACGACTAACCCGAATTCCTTTTTTTAATAATTCATCAGCAAAAAGATCACTCTCACCAGACTGTACAGTAAAAATAACAATATTGCTCTCTACCAATTCAGGATTTATTTCCAGACCAGGTTGATCAGCTATAGTTTCGGCCAGCATTCTGGCATGAAGATGATCTTCTTTAAGTCGTTCAATATTATTTTCTAGAGCATAAACACCCCCAGCAGCTATAATACCTGCTTGACGCATGGCACCTCCCAGGCGCTGCTTCCAGAAACGAGCTGCTTCAATAAACTCTGCTGATCCGGCTAAAACTGATCCCACTGGAGCACCAAGCCCTTTACTTAAATCAATCCAGATCGAGTCAAAATACTGTGCATAAGCTATTGGTTCCACTCCAGAAGCTACACTTGCATTGAATAAGCGGGCTCCATCTAGATGCATTTTAAGCTGATTTTCTGCTGCAAGATCAGCAATTTTAGCTATCTCAGCCAGGGGCCAGATGCGCCCTCCACCAAGGTTGGTTGTCTGTTCAATGGAAATAACTCGAGATCTTGGACTATGGTAATCATGGTCTCTCAAAGCAGATTCAACCTGATCAGCAGTAAAAATTCCTCCCTGTCCTGCAAGTGGATTGATTGCTGCTCCCGAGATTACTGCTGCGGCTGCACTTTCAAAATGAAGTGGATGTGCAGTTTGATCCATGATTATTTCATCACCCGGTTGAGTATGAACAGCAAAAGAAATTTGATTAGCCATTAAACCAGAAGGAAGATAAATAGCATCATCTTTGCCCAAAATCTCAGCCACCATCCGGCAGAGACGATTAACCGTAGGATCTTCTCCTAATTGCTCATCACCAACTTCTGCTGCTGCCATGGCTGCTCTCATCTCTGCAGATGGCCTGGTTCCTGTATCACTAAACAAATCTGCTTTAAGTTTCATTAATTTTCCTCCTCAGAAAATTTTATTTTAAATAACAAGTTGAGGCATTTTATTTAGTCACAAAATACGCTAATCAAGCTGACGGGGATCAAGTGCATCACGTAAAGCATCTCCCAGAAGATTAAAACTTAAAACTGTTATAATAATCGCCAGACCAGGAAAAATTGACATCCAGGGTGCCTGAGTTAAATATTCCTGACCCCGATTGAGCATAGTTCCCCAGGCTGCTGTAGGAGGTTGAATCCCCAGTCCTAGAAAACTAAGTCCTGCTACAACCAAAATTGAAATTCCAATTCGTAAAGTTGCCAGTACAATTAGGGAAGAAATTGAATTAGGCAAAATATGCTTAAATAAAATCCGGACATCACTTGCCCCCAGAGCTTTAGCAGCTGCAACATATTCTTTTTCTTTTATCTGCAGCACAATAGATCTCGTTAAACGCGAGAAATTAATTAAGCCAGTAACACCAACAGCTAAAATTATATTAGAAATTCCTTTGCCTAAAGCTGAGATTATTGCCAAAGCCAGTAAAATAAAAGGGATAGAATTCCAAATTTCAATTAACCGCATAATTATCATATCAACTTTACCTCCATAATAACCAGCTAAAAGTCCCATTGTAACACCCAGACTAGCATTAACAAGAACTGCTGCAAATCCAACTCCTAAAGCTATTCTAGCTCCGTAAAGTACCCGGGAAAACATATCTCTCCCAAAATCATCAGTTCCAAACCAGTGTTCAAAAGATGGAGCTGCATAGGTCATATTACTATAATCAATTTCAGTTGGAGAATATGGAGCTATAAAAGGAGCCATAAAAGCAGCATAAAAAATTAAGCCTAACATTAATAAAGCCATTCTACCACTATAACCCTTGTTAAATTCTTTAATCATTTTAGCATAAAGCGCATTTTCTCTTAATTTATGCCAGAAACCAGTTTGAAAAATTAAAAATAATAAAAAGATTATTATTAGCACTGAAAAAATTGTAGCAAATTTATATTCCAATTTAGCCCAGACTCTATTTTCTATAAACCAGTTCTGGTAATCTATGTATAACTGAATAATTAATAATAAAATAAAGATAATCTTTTTTTTCAAATTCTAACACCTCACTTCCAGGGCCGCTTCTTAACTTATTTATAGCTAATCCTGGGATTAATTAAAACATAAACTAAGTCCACTATTAAATTAACTACTACATAAAGTAGTGAAAGTATCAAAATTGAGCCAAAAACAAGCGGCTGATCTCGATATTCAACTGCTTTAACTGCTAAACGACCTACTCCTGGCCAGGCAAAAACTGATTCAATCAAAATCGCTCCCCCAAACATCATAGCAAGCTGATTACCAACATTAGTAATAATCGGAATTAGAGCATTTCGAAAAGC
Source organism: Halanaerobium salsuginis (assembly GCF_900114545.1). Lineage (GTDB taxonomy): Bacteria > Bacillota > Halanaerobiia > Halanaerobiales > Halanaerobiaceae > Halanaerobium > Halanaerobium salsuginis. The sequence goes on along the minus strand of NZ_FOTI01000019.1, from coordinate 37,714 downwards.
ATGTTTAAGAATTATCATTTTTTCCGCAACACCCTTCGAACGAGCTGTTACAAGATAATCTTCTTTCATTACATCTAACATAGCAGATCTGGTTAGACGACTTGTACTTGCAATCATAACTGTGCTTAGTGCAAAAGCAGGAAGAATTAAATGCTGCAGACCGCTTAATGTCCAGATTGGACCTCCATAACCAGAAGAAGGAAAAATTTGAAAATAAACTGAGAAAAGATAAATGAAAATAATTCCAGTAAAAAATGCAGGAACTGAAATTCCAATTGTGGCAACAAACATACTCAATAAATCAAAAACAGAGTTCTTCTTAACTGCTGCAATAACCCCAGTTGGAATCGCAATTAAAATCGCAATTATTAAAGAAACTAATCCCAATTCTACAGTGGCTGTTAATCTTCTTTCTACAATACTTAATACCTGATCATTATAATAGATAGAATCTAATTCCCCGGTTAAAAAATTCTTCAACATTAAAAAATAACGAATATGAAATGGCTTATTAAAACCAAATTTTTCATTTAAAGCCTGAACTGCCTCTGGTGTTACGTTAGTTCCCAACATAATAGCTGCTGGATTACCTGGAACCAGCTGCATTATACCAAAAAGAATTAATGAAACACCAATCATGACAGGAATTAACCAGAGCAGCCTTTTAATTATATATGCAAACAAACAATTCACCTCTTTCTAAAATAGAGTATGCAGATAGAACTATCCTATCTGCATACTAATTTAGATTAAATTGTTAATATTTAGCTTTAAATCACCTGCTTAACCAAACTGCTGATTAGAGCTGGCTAAATTTACTTTAAACTAAATTGTAATTATTTAATCTTCTTTATATACATTAGCTGTTGGAGTTACCAGCGGGATAATCAGTGAATTTCCTGGTTCAAGATCTTCAACATTATTCTGCATTACATAAATTTGGGTTGAATGAACAAGTGGATAGAATACAATATCTTCATTCAATACCTTGGCCAATACTTTATTATAAAGTTCAGCCCTTGCACCTTCGTCAGAAATTGATCTTGCTTCATCTAACCACTGATCAACCTGATCATTTTCATAAAAAGCTCTATTTAAAGATCCATCTGATTTAAAGAATCTATACAGCCAATAGTCAGGATCAGGATCAGAGACAAATCTCAAGAAGAAAATACCAATTTCTCCTCGTCCCAGCATATCCCACATAGTACCAAATTCCATTGCATTAACTTCTGCACTAAGTCCTGCCTGGTTAAGAGCTGTTACCATAGCTTCAGCTGTTTTAACCTGATTAGGACGGCTATTAGAAACATAAATTTGAGCAGTATAATCTGCTGGAATTACACCGGATTCTTTTAGATCTGCAAATTTTTGAGCTGCTGCTTCTGGATCAAATTTAACTGCATTTTCTTTTAAGAACTCTCTATCTTCTGGCCACAAAGTTGGAGGAAGCATTGAATATGCTCTTTCTCCTAAAATACCAAAAATCTGGGGCAGCATTTGATCAAATGGAACTGCCTGTAAAATAGCTTCTCTAAATTTGCGATTATTAGTTGGACTCATATCAAAATTAAAGCCAAGGAAGTTAATTCCTGCACCAGCAGCTGACTTAACAGTAAAATCAGGATTATCAACAAAAGAATCAAGCTGACCAACATCAAGATTGACTCCAAAATCAATGCCACCACTTCTTAATTCCATAGCCTGGGTAGCTGATTCTGGAATAGAACGAATAATAACTTTCTGCAATTTTGGTTCTTCTCGCCAATAATCTTTAAAGGCAGTTAAAACTATTTGATTACCAGCATCCCATTCCTCTAATTTGAAAGGTCCAGCTCCAATTGGATTTCTACCTAGCTCCTCATCGCCAACTTCTTCTGCATAAGCTTTAGGTATAATTCCAAAAGTCATTCCTAACATGAAAGGAGCATATGATTCTTTTAAAGTAAACTTAACAGTATAATTATCAACTACTTCAATGGTATCAATAGCCTTTATTTTTGCCCTAAGACCAGAACCATAATCTGGATTTAAAATTCTACGATATGTGTAAGCAACATCTTCTGCAGTTAATTCTGTTCCATTATGAAACTTAACACCTTTCCGCAAATTAAAAGTATATTCCAGTCCATCATCAGAAATTGTCCAATCTTTAGCAATTCCTGGTACAATTTTGTTAGCTTTACCATATTGAACCAGACCATCAAAAATTAAAGAAGCAACTCTCTCATTAACAGAAATAGTTGTTTCACCTGGATCAAGATTACTAACCTCATCTTCAATCCCCATTACAAAAGTATCATTATCCTGAGCTTGAATAGGGCTCAGAAAAGATAATAATAAGAGTAAACTTAAAGCAAAAATAATAAACTTATTTCTCATTCTACTTCCTCCTTTTAAATTTATTTAACTTATGAAGTCTAAGCAAATTTGAAAACTTAATTATTTGTTTTTAATTATAAATTGAACAAAGTCTTCAAATAATTTTAATTGAACCGGCTCCCGGGCAGCCATCATTTCTGGATGCCACTGCACACCTACTAAATAGGGATAATCAGAATCTTCAATTCCTTCTACAAACCCATCCGGAGCTACAGCAGAAACCTTTAAATTGTTACCCACTTTATCTACTGCCTGATGATGAAAGGAATTAACTGCAATTTCGGAAGCTGCAAAAACTTCTGCCAGTCTAGTTCCTGGCTTGATATTAAGTTTATGGGTTTTATAATATTTAGGTACCATAGAAGCCATATGTGGAATTTTAGTTTCAACACTATTTCCACATACATCAACCTTTAGTGACCCACCATAAAAAACATTAATTAGTTGAAATCCACGACAGATTCCCAGAATAGGTTTGCCCATTTCTTTAGCAATTTTTAATATTTTTAGTTCCCAGCGATCCCTTTCTGGTGTTATACTGCCTAAATTCTTTTGAGGATAAGAGCCATATAAAGCAGGATCAATATCACTGCCCCCTGGTAAAACAACACCATCAGCCAGATTTAAAAATTCTCTAATATAAGCTTCATCATTCTGCCTGGCTTCAAGATAAGGCATCAATAATGGAATGGCACCAGCTGCACTTATTGACTCAGCATAATCCTGAGTAATTAAGTTGAACTCTACCCCCTGAAAATTATAATCTTCCCCCATTTTATCTGAAGATACTTTATAAGACATAACTAAAATTTTTGGATACATTATTACTTCCCCCATCTGAGACATTAATTTTAAAAAATTATATCAATGTTTAGTTTATTTGTCAACTTTAGTAAAATAAAGCGACCATCTTAATAAACTAAGTTAATCACCGGGAAAAGTATAATTTTAACAATAATTAAGTTTCATTTTCTAAAGTTAGTAATAATATCTGCTAAAATAACTGCTGCTTTTTCTAGTAAAGTTTTACCAGCTAAACTAAAGTCGGCTATGAAATGAAGTCTTTCCAACTTCATTTCAGTATTTCCCTGAAAATTTAATTGTTTCTGAAGAGCAGCCAACTTATCATTCCTGCCAATTAAAGCAATATAACTGGCTTCTGAAACAATTACATTTTTTAAAATTTGATAATCATACTGCTGGCCCCTGCTAATTATAATTAAATAATCATCAAATGTAATTTTAAGATCACTAAAATAATCACTATAAGAAACTAATAGTAATTGTTCTGCATTAATCAAATTATTATAATTAAGCTTGCTTACCTGATCATCAACCAATGTAATTTTAGTTTTTAATACCCTGGCTAATTGAGCTAAAGGGGAGGCCAACCGACCTGCTCCAAAAACTACTAGATTTGCTTTAGTAAGAAGCGGTACTAATTGGTTTTTATTTTGATCATTTCTCTCTGAAGCTAGAAACTTAGTTATTTCAGCTTCCATTTTTTGAGAAGAAAAATTAGTCATTCCCTGCTGATCATAAAATAGCATTTCACCAAATAAACTGCCTACTATCTGCTCATTTTCAATATCTGTTAAAACAGCTGCCAGAATCTGATTAGAATCTTTAAAGCCCTGCCCAAAATCTTCAAATGATTTTCCCATTTGTTTCACATCCTTAAGCTCTGTTTGTGAATAAGAAAATATTATTTAGGCTGTTTTTCAGCAAATATTATCAAGCATTAATTTTAAAATAAAACTATATTTAGAATTATTTTTCCACTGGTAATTTTATGATTGAATTTTTAGTACAACTATTTATAAATTTCTCCATTAGCTGTATTTTTCCTGCTTTTGAAGCCAATAATTCCTGTATACAAGATTGAACTCACCTTTCTTACTCGGCTGCTTTTACCCAGACTGAATAACCATTTGCTTCACTAGCTTTAACTTTAAAATTGCCGACTGCATCTGCATTTGTAGTTACTGTTTCTTTAACATTAGCTGTAAAATCATAATATTTTGTTTCAGGACTGCCAGTATTGACCTCTTTTTCAATTAACTGATCACCTACTGCCTGAGTGATCAGCATAACTAACCCACTGCCAGCATGTTTCTCATCTCCAGATCTAATATAGGAATAAGTATTTTTATCATTAGTTTCATTTTCATATGAATCACCATAAGCAAACTTTTTGCGGGCAGTAATTAAATTCTGCAGTTGATCTTTTAAATTACTATTATAGTAATCTTTCCAAAAAATACTGGGAACTCCTTCTTTTCGCATCAAAATATAACAATAAGCCTGTAGTTTGCGCCTGAAAATTGATTCAGTCCCATACTGGTTTTCTCCATCCCTTTCTGTATCATGATTATCAACAAAAGTTACTGCTCTATTCTGATAATCAGGCTGATTAACCAATCCTTTATCTCCCAACCAGCGAAAATCAAGCTGACCATCCCGCAGTTTCACAAAAATATTTCGTAAAGCAAAATCAAATACTGTTAATCTATCCTGGCCAACAGTATTTAAATAATCAATCAGAGTGTCTGGATTGTTTTCCCATGCTTCTCCTACAAAAAATAAATCTTTTTCTGCTGTCTGACTTACTTCTTCTACAAAATCATAAATCAGCTGATTATCAACATGTTTGCTGGCATCAAAACGAAAACCATCAAACCCAAGCTCTCTTACCAACCATTTACCCCAGCTAATTACATCATTTCTAATTTCCTGATTGTCATAGTCAAGGTCAGCTCCCATTAGATAATCTTCCTCATAGGAATTATCCCATTCTTTTGTTTTAAATAAGAATTTACCAGCTTGCTTAGTCCGGGCATTCCAATCAACACCATCGAAATTCTCCCAATCTAATTTGAGTTTACTATACTTATCATTTCGACCATTAAAATTAAATTTGGTCCATACTTCTGCTTTACTGCCATCTTTTAATTCTACCTGCTCCTTTTCGTCGGCGCCTAAGCGATGATTTAGAACAGCATCATAAATAACTTTTAATCCCTGTTTATGCAAAGCAGCAATGGCTGCTTCAAGCTCAGCGCGGTTTCCGTACTTAGTCCGGACAGTACCTTTTTGATCAAATTCCCCTAAATCCCAGAGATCATATGTTCCATAGCCAACATCTTCCTGGCCACCTGCTCCTTTATTCGCTGGTGGTAACCAAATATAATCAAAGCCAATTTCTTTAAATTCAACTGCTCGCTGCTTTAATAATAACCACAAATCTTTTTCTTCTGGAAATTGTTCAGCATAGTTGCCAGTTGCCATTTCCCAATAAAAACTATGTAAAATAATAGGATTTTCCATAACTAACCTCCTAATTGAAAAGACTTTATATATTTTACTTTATTCAAGTTCAGCCACATTTTTCCTGCTTATAAAACAATTGAAAGATTTAAATAAAGTTAATTAATTCTATAAATAATTATCTATACTAATAGAAAAAACTGCTCTTTTCCCAGTTAGCTGTTTATCCTATTTAAACAGAATAAACCTGGTTAAGAACAGTTAATAAACTAAAAGCCCCACTCTAAAGAGCAGGGCTAGTTGTCAGTTTTATACAGTTTTAAACTCTATAACTTTACAACGTTTTCAGCTTGTGGACCACGATCGCCTTCAACGATTTCAAATTCTACTTCTTGTTCATCTTCGAGAGTTTTGAAACCTTCGTCCTCAATAGCTGAGAAGTGTACAAATACATCGTCGCCATCTTCTCTTTCAATAAATCCATAACCTTTTTTTGCGTCAAACCATTTTACTTTACCTGTGTAAATCATAATTAATACATTCCCCCTAGGAATAATTCTATATTTGGGGTTCGTTCAGTTAAAACTTCACCCATCGAAAATAATTATACCACAGCAAGATATGCTTTTCAAGTTAATATTGACCCTTCACCAGCTGTTGTATAGCAATAATTTTGTCTAATTTTGTCCAAAATTATTTAAGCTCTTTTTTCTTAATAAATTTCTTGCTTAATTAGCTAATTTCTCGATAAAATTTGACCATATCACGACCTGCTCCTTTAGCTATATAAAGTGCTGTATCAGCATTTTTTATTAATTGTTCTGATCCATACTGACCGTGCGAATTAATGGAAACACCAATTGAAACTGTGACTTGAAGTATGTCATCCTCAAACTTTATTTTCATTTCCCGAATTTTCTTCATCAATCTATTTAGAATTTGTGATAATATTCGCTGATCAACAACATTAAGATAAATAACAAATTCTTCTCCACCATAGCGGGCTACAAGATCCTGCTGTCTAATTTCATTTTTCAATAAAGAAGATAGCTCTCGTAAAATAGCATCACCAGCCTGGTGACCATATTGATCATTAAAAGCTTTAAAGTTATCAATATCCATAATTGCAATCGAATATTTTTCACCTTCTTTTTGCTTTAATTGATTATGGAAGTAACTATGATTATAAAGATTAGTTAATCCATCAGTTACAGAAAGCCGTTTAACTTTATGATGATTTAGTGCATTTCTAATGCTAACTCTAATCTGATTAGCTAGAGTACGAATAAATTTTTTCTGATTTTCATTAATTAATTGTTTATATTTGACTGCATAGCATATAGGACAGCTTGATAATCATTTAGATTTATTGGGATAGCAATTAAGGTCTCGATCTCAGCCAGAAAATCTATTTCATTTTCAATTAAAATCTGCTCGGAAGCTATTATTTTATCATAATGACCTTTTAAAAAATAATATAATTCACTATCAACTTCAACGTTAATACTTTTTACCTGTTTAATTTGTTCAGTTTCTTTTTTGATTATAGTAGCAGCTGACATTCCCATTGTAGCAACTATAATATCAAGTATTCTTTCATATAATAGATCAATATCTAATGTAGAATAAAGAAAATCTGAAGTAAGTTCCAGAGTAGATAAACTTGCCAAATTACGCTCTAAACTTTCGTATAAAACTGCTTTTTTTAAGTAATTGGGAATTTGTTCAATAAAAACTCTATTCTTTTTAATATCATATAAATCAACTTCATTACTTAAAATGATTATTAAAGCTTCAACCTCTTTTTGGAGAGGAATTAAAAATGTGTTTCGATAGTTTAAAATACCCGGTTTTTTAGTTGTGTGGTTAGGCTTTTGCTGCCAGAAATCTCTAAACAAATCATAGGCTGCTGCTCCAAGTTGATCTTCTAGATAAATTTTAGTTAAGTTTTCAGCCTCTTTAATTACAATTCCACCTGTATAATTTTTTTCATCAAAAATTAATTTAAATATTTCAGCTGCTGTCTCTTTAACTTTACTGTTACCAGTTGCTAGATTAGCTTTTCTCATTTTTTCATTTATCATTTCTAGTTCAGAAACTACTTTTTTAGATAAATGAAATAAATGTTCTGTTTTTACAATTGGTTCAGAAGTATTAAATCTAATTTTTTTACTTACTACCTCTTTTTTTTCGCTCAAATAAAGAACCGTTGAACTAATATTAAAATGATAAAATTTATTATTTACCAGACCAAATTCACCACCGGTACAAAAACCAAATCGGCGGCCTGGTATTACCTGCAGTTCTTCATTTAAACTAGTATTAAATGACTTTAAATATTGGCTGCGCTCAGTACAGGAATAGATAAGGGCCAGCTCAGGATGAAAATTAAGTCCCTGATGTAATTGTCGAGAATTAGCCAATATTTCACTTAGACTACCATAACCAACCCGGACTAAATCACCAGTTTTTAATTCACCAGAAAAAAGAATGCCTTCTCCTACAGTCTGTTTAGCCGAACGAACATTATGAAGCTCATCATTAAGAACCAATGGAAACTTTGAAGCAGCTATAGATGGTAATTTATTTTTTATGTCTTCACCTAAAAATTCTGAATAAACTTGAAAAATATTTCTACCATCAAGTTCATAAACAACTCTATCTTCTGCTCTCGTTATTTCCATTTCACGACTAATACTATCCCAACCCAGATTATAAGACCAGCTAGCTTTTAATTGACTGCCATTTAAAATTACAGCCAGAAGACCATTGTCCAAAATACCTGTTTTATCAAAAAGATAAGTTTTATCATCAACAGCTGGAGATGCTTCACCACCTGCTGCAATAAAGTGAAAAGAGCTTTGATTAAGAATGTCAACTAGCTTATCTCCATTTATATCTGGAGCAGAAAAAATCAAAACAGCTTTAGTATCTGACTCAATTCGAGAGTTAATTGCTGCTGCACTGGCTGCTGTCCCATTTGATTTTAGTAATTCAAAACTACTTTTGGCAAAATTTATTACCAGAATAGTAATTAAATTACCTGCAACTCTTTGACCACTTATTGTTTCCTGGGCAGTAAGACCAACCAGAGTAGATAAGGGGAGAGTTTGGCTAAAAAGCTTAATAATTTTTTTATTAATTTGCTCCGGCTTAGATGAATAAACCTGAATTAATTGTGAAGGTGAATCTTTAATTTCCTCCAGAAAAGATTGGCATTCGGCAAAGTTCTGACATGCTTTTTTTAATACCTGCAAACTCTACACCCTTTCTAATAATATAAATCCTAAATACTGACTACTTTTATTAATAATTACTAGTTAAAATATATATCTGTTAAAATTACATTTGCTGGTAATTACTGGATGTAAAAAAAGATTATCCAATACCATAATTTCTCGCTAAACGAAAAAAATCCTGCAAAAAAAAAAATAAACAGCTTACTATCATTATAATAGTTTGCTGTTTATTTTTATAATAATATTTTGCTATATTTAACATTAAAGGTTTATTTTATCTAAATAGTTAATGAGTAACTAGGCCAACTAAAATACTTCTAATTAGTTTATTAAATTCTTTAATTTTTAGCAAGTTTGAATGTTTGACGATCTTTAAATTCTTCTTTTTTACCTTTATTCCAATCAGAAACTGGAGAAAGATAGCCAACTACACGAGAATAAATTTCGCATTTTTGTTTTCTAGCCACTATTTTCACCTCCTTTTAATTTATTAATCTCTAATTATAACTTTTTTTACATATGAAACTGCTATTTCTTTAAACTCAAGCAGTTCCTGTTCTGTAAAAGATCTCTGTTTTCTCAGTTCAGCTGCCAGTACATTGGTACTAGAACGAAAGTTTTGCAAATAATAGCTATTTGCTCCTCTAATCAGCTCTGCAATTTTCTTAATTTCTTTACTATCATGCAAACCAGGAACAACTGTAGTTCTGAATTCATAATCAATTCCTGAATTTAGGACCAAATTAATAGTTTTTTCTAGCTCTAATCCTAACTCGGCAGGAGCCAGCCAACTATAATTATCAAGACTGGCTTTAACATCTATAGCAATATAATCAAGCAGCTTTTCTTCCAATAAGTCTTTAATAACAGCAGCGTTACTACCATTACTATCAAGTTTTAACTTTAAATCATAATTTTGCTTGATTTTAATTATAAATTCTTTTAAATCAGGCTGCAAACATGGTTCACCACCTGTAATTGTTACAGCATCAAGTAAATTTTGCCGCTGCTCCAGAAAATCAAAAAAGTAAGTCTCTGGCATAATTGAATTTGGAGCAGATTCAATTGTAATCAGCTGACTGTTATGACAATAGGGACAGTAAAAATTGCACCCCTGGGTAAATACTACAGCTGAAATTTGATCCGGATAATCAAGTAGAGATGTTTTTTCCAGTCCAGCAAGCTTCATAATTAAGATTCCTCCTCAAACTAAACCAGCAATTTTACCCAGCATTTTCAGCAAGTTCTGCCTCTGCTTCACATTTAGGGCAATATTCATGTTCCCCAGGTAAATAACCATGTATAGGACAAATACTAAAACTGGGAGTTATTGTATAATAAGGCAGTTTAAAATTTTCAGCAATTCTTTTTACTAATTTTCTGGTTGCAGCAATAGAACTAATCCTTTCTCCTAAAAATCCATGTAAAACTGTTCCTCCTGTATACAGTACTTGAAGTTCATCCTGTAATTCTAAAGCAGTAAAAATATCTGAAGTAAGTCCAACTGGCAGCTGAGTTGAATTAGTATAATATGGCTCTGCTTCAGACTCGATAACTCGTTTCTGGTTTGCTGCAATAATTTTATTGCCAAATTTTTGCCTGTCAAGTCTAGCAAAACGATAAGCAGTACCTTCAGCAGGAGTTGCTTCTAAATTATAAAGGTTATCAGTTTCAGTCTGATATTCCTGTAGTTTTTCGCGCATTTTATCCATGATTTGAACAGCAAACTTATGGCCAGCTGGAGAAGCAATATCTGCTCCCATAAAATTAAGCAGGGCTTCGTTCATTCCATTAATTCCAATTGTATTAAAATGATTTTTCCAATATTGATCAAAGCGCTTTTTAACATCTCTTAGATAAAATTTAGAATAAGGATAAAGTCCCTGTTCGGTTAAACTTTCTAGCACCTTGCGCTTAATTTCAAGACTGGCTTTAGCTTTATCCATCAGTTTATAAATACGCTCTATAAAGTCTTCTTCGTCACTGGCCAGATAACCAATTCTGGGTAAATTTATAGTAACTACACCTATGCTGCCAGTCATTGGATTGGCTCCAAAAAGTCCTCCTCCTCTTTTACGCAAAACTTTATTATCAAGTCGAAGTCGACAACACATACTGCGTGCATCTTCAGGATTCATGTCAGAATTAATAAAATTAGAAAAATAAGGTATTCCATATTTAGCAGTCATTTCCCAGAGTGGATCCAAAGTTGGATTATTCCACTCAAAATCACTGGTTATGTTGTAGGTTGGAATCGGGAAAGAAAACATTCTTCCTTTATAGTCACCAGCCATCATTACTTCAGCAAACGCCCTGTTTAAAATGTCCATTTCAGCCTGAAATTCAGCATAACTGCTTTCCTGATATTCTCCGCCAATAATTACTGCCTGATCAGCTAAATAACTAGGCACTTTAAGATCCATTGTAATATTGGTAAAAGGTGTCTGGAAACCAACTCTAGTTGGCACATTCATATTAAACAAAAATTCTTGCAGTGCCTGCTTAACTTCTTCATAATTAAGCTCATCATAAGCAATAAAAGGTGCCAGATAGGTATCAAAGTTAGAAAAAGCCATTGCACCAGCAGCTTCTCCCTGCAATGTATAGTAGAAATTAACTATTTGACCGAGAGCAGTTTTAAAATGTTTAGCAGGAGAACTTTCTATTTTTGTTGGTACTCCCCTAAAGCCACTGCGCAGTAAATCTTCCAGATCCCAGCCACAACAATAAACACTTAAATTACCTAAATCATGAATATGTAAATCACCACTAGTGTGCAGTTCAGCTATTTCAGCTGGATAAATTTCCTGGAGCCAGTACTGACCGGTAACTTCAGAAGCAATAAAATTATTTAACCCCTGCAGAGAATAGCTCATATTAGAGTTTTCATTTACTTTCCAATCACTGCGATCTAGATAATCATCCATAATATTAACTGCATCAGCAAATAATTTTTTAGTATCTCGCAATTTACTGCGCTGTTCACGATATAATATATAAGCCTTCGCTATTTCAGCATATCCCTGTTCAATTAAAATTTTTTCAACCAGATCTTGAATCTGTTCTACATCTGCTGTACCACCTGATTTAAAAAATATATTTAAATAAGCAAGTACTTCTTTGGTAACTAAATTTGCTATTTCTGGATTAGAATTATTAGTAGCAGCTGCCGCTTTTTCAACTGCTCTGCTGATTTTTTCAGCAGAAAATTTAACCTGCTTCCCATCTCTCTTTTTAACATAATCTAGTGTCATTTTTTCCCTCCTAAAATATTTAGCTAATCTTTAAATGAACAAAACCATCAAAAAATAAATAAAAACAAAAAATCCCTTTCTCTGGAGAAAGAAAGGGAAATATAATAGTCAGATAATTATAAAAATTTATAACTAATTGAATTAGCCTGCTGGCTAACTGCTAAATATTTACACCCCCTCATATCCCGTGAGTTGCTGGTGAATAAATCCAGGCAGGTCTTCCGGCTTAGTTGAGATAAATAATCAGCCTTCCCAGTTTGACCAGTGGCAATTAGATTATTTTAAAACTATACGGCGGCGGGACCGCAGAGGACTTTAACCTCTTTCCCATTTTAATCTAGTCACTGCCTGAGCTTAACACTGGCAGCAACTAAAACCTGAACTCAATAATATTCAATTTTAAATCAAAAAATTATAATTTACTTAGCTATCTTAGATAATCAAATTTAATTAACTTATTAAAAATAATTGCAAATTAATTACTAATAAGCTTTAAATTTATCTTATCTTATTAAAAGTCAAAAAACAAATTCACAACTAGATAAACAGCAGTTCTAATTGGTCATTAAAACAATTTAAACTGTTTTTTTAAACAAATACAGGCCTGATTAATTTTTCAATTACAAATTTTTAATTTTATTTTATAAATTATAACTGCTCAACTCAGTTAGATTAGCAACTTCTTTAATCCCCAGGCCAGGAGTTTCTGCTAACTTTATTTTAGAAGCAGAAAATTCAATTCCCCCCTGGACAGGATCTTCTGCTAATAATTGGGGAGCATCAAGATCAAGATAAACAATATTTTTTTTAGCTGCTGCCAGATGTGCTGCTGCAGTTACAGAAACTTTCGCTTCCAACATACTGCCTAACATAACTTTAATTCCTGCAGCCTGAGCAATAGAATTAATCTGTAGAGCGTTATAGATACCACCAGTTTTCATTAATTTTATATTAAGCAGATCACAAGCCTGTTCTTTAATCAAGCGCAGACAATCTGCTGAATTAAATAAACTTTCATCTGCCATGATAGCAGTCAATACATTATCTTTAACATATTTAAGACCAGTTAAATCTGCAGCAGGAACTGGCTGCTCTACAAATTCTAAAGCTAAACTTTCTTTTTCAAGTTCTCTAATCAGATAGACAGCTTGTTTAGGATGCCAGGCCTGATTTGCATCTAATCGCAATTTTATTTCTGGACCAACTGCCTGACTAATTGCCTTTATTCTGGCTAAATCTAGCTTGCTATTTTTACCGACTTTTATTTTAAGACTCTGATAACCATCCGCAACTGCTGTTAGTGCATCTTCTCTCATTTCAGCTGGAGAATTAACACTAATTGTCAGGTCAGTAGTCAAGCTATTTCGATATCCGCCTAAAAATCTAAATAAAGGAACCTGGTAGCTCTGGGCCAGCAGATCATAAATTGCTATTTCTACAGCTGCCTTAGCACTATGATTATTAACTGCAGATTCTTCAATTAAAAAATGAATTTTTTCTAAATTAGTCGGGTCTTCTCCTACTAAAAGGGGTCTAATTCGACTGGCAATTAGTGCACAGATGCTTGCCGTAGTTTCTCCTGTTATAACAGCAGTTGGCGGAGCTTCTCCAATCCCAACTAAACCCTGATCAGTAAAAATTTTAACAATTACCTCAGCAGCAGTTTCGACAGTTCTTAAAGCCGTTTTAAATGGTTTTTTTAAGCCAACATTAAGCTGATACAACTTTATTTGCGTGATCTTCATTTTAGAGACTCCTTCTTAAATTTATTTAAAAATCAAAAATATTCTAGCTTTGAGTTAATAGAAATTGTCTTCCTAAATAAATAGCATCTAAATAACTCTGTTCTTTGTTTTTTAAGAATTGTTCAAGCTCCATTACAAAAACAGCTCGAACATTAATTTCCGTCAAACTATCATTTACTAATTCACTGTAACCAGCAGCAGCATGAATTACATAATGATGATCATTATGCTCTCCAAGATAAAGCATTACATGTCCTTTCATATAAAGAGGATCACCAGCTGCTAGTAAAGTGAGCTGCTGTTTACGTTCAGCAGCTGAGCCCTGCAAAATGATATCTTTAGCAGCTGGTATTTTTTCCTGAGCTAGGCCGGTATCTCTGGGTAATTCTATGCCTACACTACGATAAATATCTACTAAAAAACGCGAACAATCTCGCCGCTTAAAAATACCACCCCAACCATATCTTTCACCAAGCACTTTAAATGCCTGCTTAACTAAATTAGCCCGATTATATTCCAAATATCCACAATTAAAGTCATTAGACTGGGCAACTATTCCTCTTTCAAAGTAAAGCTGTCCCTGAGAGTCCCTAGCTGGTAAAACAACCTGATAAGCAGAAAGTGCCTGACTTAAATCGGGAAAATCAGCTTTAATTAAAGGCTCCCACTCAGCTGTTAAAAGAGGAATCTTATCTCCCATCTGAAAAGAAAGTCCTGTTTTATGATAACTAGCCGGATATGGTTCTGTCTGCAGATGGCTGCCTGTTATAACTAAAAAATCTTTACTATCTAGATAAGCAAGAGCTGCTGCTTTGGTCTTGCTAAAAGCCAATTTTTCTTTTTCTAGCCAACCACAATAATACTTACTCTGAATAAAAGCCCAGTTATCATTTTTACTATAATATAATACAGCTACTGGTGTACCAGGTGATAAAGCAGTAAGTTGAAACATATCTTGTTCCAATGAATCTCTAGATCTAGTATATGATTTATCCGTTGGATAAGCTCGCAGATTGCTTCTACTTACCAGAACAGCAAAACAAACTGAAAATTTCCGCTCTGAGTTACCTGCTAAACTTTCCAGATAAAGCTCCTCAATTAATAGCTCTTTAACAGTTGGCGAAAGTTCTGTTGCTGCTAGCTGAGCAGAACTTTGATAACAGGGATGATAGAAGTTATGTAACCTTAGATAATCGGGATTAGAAACAGTCAATAATTTTTTACGTAGTTCAGCAGCTGTCAAAACTGCTGGATATTCACTTAAATCGCAAAATTTATTCTGCTTTCCTAATTGGGCAGCTCTACTTAAAGTTAAATGGTTATAATTTCTAATCTGAACTGGACTAAGCAGTACTTCCTGTTCATTTTCAGTTAGCCAGAACTTTGCCTTATTCATTGCAGCAGTTATCCCCGGAGCACGATTAACTATAAATTTATTCATTCAACCACTCCTCAGCAATAATTTTAATTATTTTTCATTTTAGGATCAAGAGCATCTCGCAGACCATCACCAAAAAGGTTAAAACCTAATACTGTATAAGCAATAGCTAAGCCAGGAAAAAGTGAATACCAGGGTTTAGTTCTTAAGTACTGAAGACCATTATTAATAATTGAACCCCAGCTGGGTGTCGGTTCCTGGGCTCCCAATCCAAGAAAACTTAATGAAGCTTCTGCCATAATTGCAGAGGCAACTCCCATTGTAAAAGTTATTATCAGGGGGGCCAGACAGTTAGGCAAAATATGTTTATACATAATCACAAAATCATTATTTCCTAAAGCACGAGCTGCTTCTACGTACTCTTTTTTGCGATGACGAATAAACTCACTCCGCATAATTCGAGCAGTTTTAGTCCACCAGACTGCACCAAGAGCCAGAAAAACATTATAAAGTCCCGGGCCCAGCGCTACCATAATTGCAATTGTAAGCAACAAACTAGGGAAACTCATTACAATATCAACCAATCTCATAATAATCATATCAACCTTGCCTCCATAGTATCCTGCCAGCGATCCCATTAAAGTGCCGATTGAAATAGAGACAAGCTGGACTATTACCCCCACACTAATCGAAATTCTTGATCCATAGATTATTCTGCTTAACAAGTCTCTTCCATAATAGTCTGTTCCTAGCCAATATTGACTAGAAGGTGGCTGTAAAATTGCAGCCAGATTAATTTCAGCTGGGTCATAAGGCGCTAGCAATGGAGCAAAAATAGCCACTAATAAAAATATAGTTACCATAATTAGTCCAACAACCGCAGCTCTATTCCTCCGTAATCTACGCCAGGTATCATACCACATACCATAAGAGCTTTTATTAGAGTCTATTTTGTCTTTTTTTAAAAAATCTAGCATGACTAATTTCCACCTTTCTACTTATCGATTTAAAAATTATTAATAAAAATCTTTTATTAAAACTAATCATAACTAATTCGAGGATCAAGCATTACATATATAATATCAACAATTAAATTAACAAAAACAAAAATTAAAGCACCAATCCAGACACAACCAGCAATAACCTGAAAATCACGTTTTTTGATAGCTGTAACTAAATAGCGCCCAAAACCGGGCCAGGCAAAAATAGTCTCAGTTAAAACAGAACCATTTAATAGTGAAGCAAAATTCATACCGACAACTGTTACAATTGGAATTAAGGCATTGCGCAAGCCATGTTTTAAAATAACCAAACTTTCTTTTACACCTTTAGCACGAGCTGTCCTGATATAATCTTCACTAATTACTTCTAACATAACAGATCTTGTATAGCGGGCTAAAAAAGCAGCAAAACGGCTCCCTAGAGTTAGAGCAGGTAAAATAAGATGTTTGAGATTAAAACTACCTTCTCCCATACCAGAAACAGGTGTCCAACCCAGTGTCATAGAAAATAAATAAATTAAAAGCATTCCAAACCAGAAAACAGGTGTTGAGATAAAAAGCAGTGCAACTGTCATTGCTAAATGATCTAACCAGCTATTTTTGTAAACAGCCGAAATAATCCCAATTGCAATTCCCATTATTGTAGAAACTATAATTGCTGCCAGAGCTAATTTAAATGTATTTGGTATTTTCTGTTTCAAAGCTGTAGTAACATCTACATGGGAAATATAAGAACGTCCTAAATCTCCTCTAATTGTCCGATTTAAATAACTAAAAAACTGCTGATACCAGGGGTCATCTAGATGCAGTTCAGTTCGCATCCGCTGAATAATATCATCATCAGCATGCTGGCCCAACATTGTCAAAACAGGATCTCCAGGTACTAAATACATTAAAACAAAAGTCAAAAAAAGTACTCCCAGTAAAACAGGAATAATTAACAACAGTCTTCTTAAAATATACTGAATCACAGCTTAGCCTCCTTTAAAACAAAAGAGCTGTACCCAAACCGACCGGGTACAGCTATCTAAATTAATAGTTTAATTAAAATTTATTAAACTAATTTGTAGATTCTGCTTTTAAATCCTGATCAATCCACCAGGTCAAAAGTTTATCTGCGGTATACATCTGATGGTAAAGATCTCCTTTAACCCAGGGATGTTTTACATAAGAAGTACTAGTATGGTAAAGATAAATATAGGGATCCCCTACTTGATCGGCCAGTTTAATTATCTGCTGAGAAAGTCTAATTCTTTGATCGGTATCTGTAGTAATAGTCATTTCTTTAAGTAGAGAATTTATTTCCTGATTATTAAATGGAATACGATCAGTAGTATAGAGTGCATTCAAGAAATTATAGGGATCTGCATAATCTGCCCACCATGACAAATAATAGGCAGGTGCATTACCGTTTTTGACAGTATTATAAAAAACACTCCAGTCATTTTTAATTAAATTAACTTGGATTCCTACTCTACCCAGAAGTGCCTGTAGAACTCCTCCTACTCGAACTGAAGTACTGCTGTCACTAACCCAGATATCAAGCTCAAAACCATCAGGATAACCAGCTTCTGTCAACAGCTGTTTTGCTTTTTCAGGATCAGCTTTAATAGGAAGATCGCTTCCCCCGGGCATGCCTTCCGGAATAGCATCATTAGCAGCTACATAATAAGGAAATAGCGAATCAGTAATTGTCTTGCTATCAATTGCATAATTAATAGCTTCTCTTACCTGAGGATTATCCAGAGGTTCAAAATCACTATTTAGCGCTAAATAGTAAGTCGATAAATCAGCAATTGTTGTTATATAATCTGACCATTCTGGATCATTTAGCCAGCGTTCCCTTTCTTCCTCAGGGACAACTGTTCGGTCTAGATTATTAGCTTCAAATTCTGCAATATCTGTTAAGGGCTGTGGTATTACCCGATATATAACCTGGTCAACATAAGGCCTACCAGCCCAGTAATCTTGATTAGCTTTCATAACTAATTTATTATCATGTTCCCATTCAACAAATTTAAAAGGTCCTGTACCAACAGGGTGCTGACTAAAATCAGCTCCATACTTCTCTACTGCTGATTGATTTACTATTAGTCCATAGGGCAGAGTAAGGTGAGTTAAAAATAAACCAAAAGGCTCTGATAAATCAAACTCTATTGTATAATCATCAATAACTTTAACACCTGCTAATTCAGCAGATTCTCCAGCTAATTTAGCGGCAGTCCCTTTGATCATCGGATAAACCCAGGTTCCTGGTGAAGCAACTTCTGGATCATAAAGTCTTTCAAAAGTATACTTGACATCCTGGGCTGTAAATTCAACTCCATTATGAAATTTCACTCCTTTTCGCAAATGAAAAATAAAGTTCTGATTATTATTCTTTACTTCCCAGGATTCTGCTAAATCTGCTACAATTTTATTTGAGCTAAAGTCAAATCTGACCAGTCCATCATAGAACTTAACTGCCATTTCACCAGCATCAAAACCAGATGCATAAGCTGGATCTAATGTGTCCCAGTCAGCATCATTACTTAAATGAAGAGTTCCTCCATACTGAGGATTTTCTGCAGCAAATGCTATTTGACTCACTCCACTCAAAAATAAGATTAATAAAAATAATAATCCTAAACTACTCAATTTTTTCATAAAAATATTCTCCTCCCACTTTATTAATCTGATCATCATTCAGTCTTAAATCTACAAACAACTAGCTTTTTCTCCTTTTTAGACCTTACTTTAGTATATTTATTCAAATTACTGCTGTCAATAAAGTCAACAGTAGTTTTTATTGTATAGCTGTATTTTTCCCTTTAATTAAAATAGAAGCTGCATAAAATATCGCTGAAGCAATTATTATAACAGCACCAGAAGGTAAATCAAGATAATAAGAAAAAGTTAAACCTGATAAAGTAAATAACAGGCTAAAAGCAATTGCTAACAACATCATTTTTTTTAAGTCAGCTGTGTATAGACGTGCAGTGGCTGGCGGAGCAGTCAGCAAAGCTATAACTAAAATTATTCCAACTACACGAATTAAAATAACTATTGTTAGACCAATCATCACAAAAAGAAAATTTTCTAATAATCTTGAATTAAAGCCAAGTACCTTTAAAAATCCTTCATCAAATAAGTAAGCTTTCCAGTAATTAAACAAACTGCTAATTGCCAGTACAATAGCAACTGTTAAAATAATCATTAGTAGAACATCAAATCGTCTTACAGTCAGAATATCACCAAATAAATAAGAAGATATATCAGGTGGATAGCCAGGGGTAAAGGCAATAAATAATATTCCGAGAGCCATTCCGAGGGCCCAAAACATACCAATTAAAGTATCAGAACCTGTCTTAAGCTTACGATTAATTCGAGCAATAGCCAGAGAAGTAAAAATGATAAAAATAAAGGCTGTATAAATTGGTTCTACCCCTAAAAAATAGCCCAGACCAATACCACCAAAAGAAGTATGCGCAATTCCACCACTTAACATCACCAGCTTTTTTTCAACAATAATTGTACCAATTAAGCCGCAGACTATACTGGCCATAGTTGCTCCTAGTAAAGCATTTTGCATAAATTGATAATTAAATAAAGCTTCAATCATTATGATCACCCGCCTGATGTGAGGCAAAGACTCGGTGAGGATGACCATGAGCAATTAAATCTACAGGACAGCCAAAAACTTGCTCTGTAATTTCTTGATCAATTTCTTTACCACCATGATGATAAAGTTTTGAGTTAAGGCAGGCTAAACTATCAAAATAAGAAGAAACTGCCGCCATATCATGTGTAACGACAATAATTGTTTTAGTTTGATTTAAACGTTTTAATAAAGTATAAATTTGAGAGGTAGAACTAGCATCAACATTTGCAGTAGGTTCATCAAGCAGCAAGATCTCCGGTTCTACTGCCAGACCTCTTGCAATTAGAACTCGCTGCAGCTGACCCCCAGATAGCTGACCAATCTGGCGGTCTGCCAGTTGAGATAAATTTAATTCTGCTAAAATGTCACGAGCTTTAGCAATATCTGCTTTACTATATTTATGAAACAAACTAAATTTACCACCTAATCGGGCCATCAAAACTACATCCAATACACTAATTGGAAAATTACGATCAAATTCAGAAATTTGAGGTACATAACCAATTTTATCAGCTGCCTGTTTTAGACTCTGTCCAAACACTTTAACCTGACCTGAAATTGGTTCAACCAAACCTAAAATAACTTTTAACAAAGTAGTCTTACCACCACCATTAGGACCAATTATTCCTAAAAAAGCTCCTTTATCAACCTTTAGTGTGACATTTTTTAATGCTTCTATACCACCATACTTTACTGTTATATTCTCGACTTCAACAGCATAACTCATCTTTTATCATCTCCACCGGTTATCGGCTTAAAAATTAACTCAAACAGCCGAATTTCTTCCATTAAATATCACCTCAGGTTATTTTTTAAAACATAGTCCTTAAAACAAGCTGAATAATCCCAAAAATACCACCTGACCAGCCATATTGTTTTAGCTGACTGAAATATTGACCAGCAAAACTGTTAAAAAGCTGTTCAATCTCAGCTGGATTCATTTTATTTACTTCAGCAGCAGTTAAATTTTCTAATTCAAGTGCAGCCAACAAATCTGCTGAGTTATTTTTCAAACTAATAAGGCCAGCCTCAATTACTAAATTAAATAAATAGTCAAGGCTCTGCCGATTGAAATTATTACTTAAATAATCAGCTAAATTATTAATCTGTTCAGCAATTTGTTGTTCCAGAAACTTCTGGCCTGGACCAGCTGCTAAAATATCGGCTAAATTAGCAGCAGAATCAGTAAATATTGGGGAATCAATTAAGTTTAAATCTGATAATCTTTCTTGTAATTCTAAATTTCCGATAATTTTTCTTAATCTAAGTTCAGTCTCAGTAAATTTTTCTTGCTGCAAAAGTTTAGTCAGGGGTTTTTTCCAGTCAGCCAGTTTGAACAGCTGCTGAAAAGAAATTAATAATTTTAACTTTTCTGGTAGATCAAAATGCTGCTCAATAAAATAATCGAGTTCAGCTGGATTTAACTCAATTTGTAGCTTAAGTAAGACTTGCTCTGATTCAGGCAGTAAATTATCCATTACCCAATCAAATTGTTCCTCACTTAAGTAAATAACTTCTCGCATTAACTTAAATGCTTCTGGATTTTTAAAAAATAAAGCTAACGACTTATTGAGCTCAAATTTCTTTAAATAATTTAAATCATGCTTAGCTAAGTTAACAACTGTATTAACTAAAAGATCCTGTAATTCAGCATTTTTTTCTGGTAAATAATTTTCTCGTAATTCTTTAAATACCCGACCAGTTACATTTTCAATAAACTGATCAAGGTCAGCCATATAAAGAGCACCTGCAACTAGAGTGTTTTTTAACAAACCACCCGATTTAGCTTTTTCCTGCTCTAAAAGCTCATCCTTTTTTAAATTAATTAGTTTTGCTAATTTAGCCTCCTGATTTTGATTTAAAATCAATTCAATCAACTTTTGATAATAATCACTTTGCTTTGCTTTAAAATGTTTAGATAGCCAGAGCTGTAAATCAAAAGTAAATTTTTTCTCTGCTAAAACAGGCATTAAATAGGCTAAAAACGGATAAAACTTTTTGCTGCTTAAAATATTTTTTAACTGGCTAGAACTAAATTCTAGCTTATGCTGTCCAGCAATTAATTTAGCAAATTGGTCAAAATTAAAATTAGTTAAATCACCTAAAAAGGCAGCAGACTCAGACTCTGATTGATCAGAAGGCAGCTGTTTAAGATAATTTAACAGTTGTTTTTGATAGTCAAGTTCACTTAATTCATTTGCAAGATAATTACCAATTTCTGCTGTTAAATAGTTTAATTTATCTGAGATAACATCAGTTTTTAAATTAGCTAAATAGTCAACAGCTAAAGCAGCTAACTTTTGAGCTGCTTCGTCCTTCTTATTTTTTGCAGCAGCAAAAATAAACTGATAATCATTGGAACTTAAATAATTAAAAATTTTATTTTTAAGCTGTGTTTCATGTTGGGCAATTAACTCAGCAGCTGAATCTGCTTTTAATAATTCCTGTTCAACAAATTTACCCATTGAATTAGCAAAACGAGCTTTATTTTTAGCTACTACTCCTGGAGTAAAAGGAACTCTAACTCCAGCCAATTCTTGTTTTTGATGGGGATTAAAAATCATCCAGATAGCAAGAACATTTGTCAGCCAACCAACACCACCATATAAAAATGCTGTTGCAAGATAATCAGACCAGGCAGAACCAGAATTTAAAATAAAACTCTCCGCTCCACTCATAGTAAATATGAGCCCGGCTCCTGCTCCTAATAAAGCACCTAAATAAGTAATTGGTTTTAACTCTTTTCCCATAAAATCAGCTATTGCCTGTTCAACTTCCTGATCAGAAAGTTTGTTTAGATTAGCAGAGGCAGCTCCAGCTACTTTTCCATCAATAATTCCAGACATATTATTATAAAAGAAATTTAATATTTTTTCAGTTAAGTCTGCTACAGCTTGTTTTTTATCTGGCTGCAGACGATATATCTCAGTTAGACTTAATTGGGCTGCTTTTGCTTTGCTTTTTCTAATTTTTGCAGCCGCTTTTTCTTTTAACAGAGCATCTTCAGCATTACTGACCTTTGTTAATTGATTTGCCAAAATAACTAATCCATTTTCAAGTAAATACTGGGTTAAAAGCTCAGGTACTTTTTCTTCTTTTTTTAAAAAATCAGCTAATTTAGCTGGCATTTCCGCTCCAAATAAAGGGTTTTTAGCAGAAATAAGATCTCCCAATTCTAAATCTAAAACATAATTAAGTAACAGTTTAATGCTTGTTTGAGAAGAAAAAAGTTGTTCAACAACTTTTAAAATTAAATCTGGCAGCTGTTTTTTACTAGCAGCAAATTTGTTTTTGCTGTTTAAACTTAAAAGACTTTCTAAAGTTTGCTGTTTGTTAAGCTGATAAAAATTAAGTCCTGAATTAACAAGTTGGGCAGCTATTTCTTCTAAATTTAAAAGATCAAGTAAATCTTTAATTTTTAATTGTTTTAAGACCTGCAGCAGCTGCTGACTCAGTTTTTCACTTGATTGAGGGAGCGACTTCTTTAAATAAGATTTCAAATAACTAATTGGAGTTCCATAATCAGCAATATTTTCTTGATATTTATTATAAATAGCAGATCTGCTCATTGCTTTTAAGCCATTACTAGCAGCAATCTCTGCTTCAACCGCCTTAAAAATTAGTTCATTTAAATCTGATTCTGATCTTGCAACAAAACTATAAGCTGCTTCAGCCAGGTCATTAATTAGAACTTTACTTAATTTTAAAATTTCTTGTTCAACTTCAGAATCAATAAAATCAGCTAATTTAAACTCACTATTTTTTAACTCTAATTTTAGATTAAGTAAAATTTGATGTATTACAGTTTCTAAGCCTGCTTTTTTTTGATGATCATTTAGCTGATCCTCTGCCAGCAGATCAGTTAGAGCTAACCCTGAAGTTTCTTTTAATAAAGAATCAATAAACTTTTCCATTCCTAAAAAATTAAGTAATTTTTCCCTGGTGATTTTTTTAACTTCAACTGCTGAATTATAATAATTATTGACAAAATAAGCAGCTGAATCTGTTATTAAATTAAATAATTTATCTTTTTGCTCATCTGTAATTAAATCAGTTAGTCTTTCTGCTTTCAAATCATCATAAATTGCAGTTTCGAGAATAGCTAAATTTTCAACTGTACTAAACTCTGCTACCAAAATTGTATAGAGATCACTAACTAATTTATTTATTTTTTCTTTTGCCAGCAAATATTCTAGCTGATAATTTCTGGCTAAAAATTCTCCCAGGCCAGCTGCCAGATCAAAACCACTTTTTAAAAAGAAATTACTTAAATGCTGATAATTTTTTTGCCATCCTGGTAGATCAGCTATATTAAGATTCTTTGTTTGTTCATAAAGATCTTTTTCATAAAAATCAGCTATCATTCTAGCAAAACTAGCTTTAAATTCCGGTCGCGAAAATTCTGCTTCTAAACTATGGTGATTAATTAGTTCTCGTTCAACAAGTTCAGAAATAGCTGTAATAAATTCTTTTTTTGTCTTAATAACTACACCACCAAAAGGACCGTACTGCTTAAAAATCATTTTTAAAGCTAAATTATTAGTTAAATAACCAGTAATCGCTCCTGTACTTGCAGCTGCTAAAATTGCTTCTAAATCTAAAACCATTTTTTCCTCCTTAAAAATCAGCAAAACATTTTCTTAATTAATAATCATTTTTAATATCCACAAATTGTGGATAATCTGTTGGTAAACCCATATTTTAATCCACATTAATTGTTAATTAATTGTTAACAACTGTGGATAAAACACCTGTTTTGTTAATAACTTGTGGATAACTATCTATAATAAGCCTAATTTTGGTATTTTTTAAATTTCTGGCAATACTTTTTCGACAAATTTATCCACAAGTCGGGGATCAAAAATACTTCCCTGATATTTCTTTAATTCGCCAGCTATCTGTTGTTTATTTAATTCAGCAAAAAAATAACGTCCCTGTAAAAAAGGGTAAAATATATTACTGCTAACAGCATCATAAAAATCAAGAATAGAAAAAATACGATTTAAATAAGGAATTTTAATTCCCTGCAAACAGTCCGGATAACCACTACCATCATAATATTCATGATGATGATAAACAAGTTGAAAAATATCTGTTAAATCATAAAAGTGACTAATAAAATTAGCAGATCTTTCAATGTGATGCTGATATTCTTCCCATTCTAGTGCTGTTAATAAGTCACCTTTTTTAAGAATATTCTGGTCCAGACCTAATTTACCAATATCATGATATTTAGCCAGTAAAATAAACTTTTCCTTTTCAGAACGATTCAGTTCAAAATGAGCAGCAAACATAGTTGCTCTTTCTATTAGTTTAGGCCCATGACCAATTAACTTATATTTACTTGCCGCAATCGATTCCAGTACACCCTGACAAAATCTACTATTAGCTGTGTGTCGGTAATTATATTTTTCTAATTTTAGTTTATCCATTAAATTAGCATAAAATTTCTTAGCAGCCGGTAATTTAGCTAGTTTAACTTCTCCAACTACGGCAAAATCAATTGGAATTCCGGCAATTTTAACTGCAGCTAACCTGGCCTTTAATTCAGCCATGATAACTTTAAACTCTCTAATTGATCTTTTTTTCAAAACTAGAGCAAATTGATTACTGCTTACACGAGCAGCCACCTCATTTTCGCGACTCAAATCTGCAGCGATTGCTGCTGTTTGTTCTAAAATAGAATTTGCCTGTGTAGTTGAAAATAATTTATTTAAGAGATTAAAACCAACAATATCAATTACAATCACTACTAGAGGTAAGTTTTTTAATTCAATAACTTTTGGTAAATAATTATTAAAATATTCTTCATTATAAAGACCAGTCAGTTTATCCCGCTGCTTGAAGTATTCAAGCTCTGCCTGCCAGCTCTCTAATTCTGTTATATCTTTAGAAGCACCTACAATTTCTTTAACTTCTCCCTGTTTAATTACTGGATAAAGAGCAGTCTGAAAAACTCTTTTTCCTCCGGGAAATTCAATCTCTTCTGTATAATTTATCTTCCTTTTTTGCTCAACACAGCGCTGATAATTTTCTTCCATTTGAGCTGCCACTGCCTCACCAAAAATCTCTGCTGTTGTTTTACCAATAACATTTTCAGCCTTCAATCCTGTCAGATTATAATGTGTTTCATTAATTCTTTTATAATAAAAGTTATTATCACAGTCTATTTCAAGCAAAAAGATTGCATCATGAGTATGATCAATAATTGTTCTATAATCTGTTAATTTTTGTTGTTCAGCCATAATTTTCGCATTTTTAGCTTGATGTTTTAACAGAGTAAATAAAATTATATTTTTAAAATTTTTATAACCAGAACTTTTGCTTAAAATAGCAGCTAAATTAGTTATTTTATAAGAACTTAAGTCTAACTCTTTACTGGCAGAATAAGTTAAAATCAAACTGCTCTCCGGAAACTCTTTAGCCGCCAACATGATAAAGTCCAGTCCTTCAAAATTATCGCGATTAAAGTCTTCAATAATTAAAATATCAATCGGCTCATCTTGATAAAGAAAATTAAGCGCATGACGATAATCTTCAAATTCTTTACTTAATTCAAATTCAAACTCAGGTAGCTCATTTTTAGCTTTAGCTAAATAAGATTTTATTCTATTTTTTTCCATCAAATCATTAATTATTGTGACAATTTTTAACACAGAAAAGGCTCCTTTAATTTAATTATGTACTGACTCAGGATCAACATGAACCATTACATCCTTTACATCTGCCTGCTGCTCTATAATTTGACTTTCAACCTGACAAGCAATATTATGACCTTCTACTACAGAAAGCTGATCTTGAACAACTATTTTTAAATCAACAATATAATTAGGTCCATAACTGCGCAGCTTAAGATCATAAACATCAATCACTCCACTAATTTTTGCTGCAATCTTGGTTATTTCATCAACTTTTTCCCGGGCTGGACGTCCATCCATTAACTCATAAGAGGTTGACTTTAAAATATCATAAGCAACTTTGAGAATTAATAAAGCAACTACTACTCCAGCCAGTGGGTCAAGAAAACTAAATCCCAGTCGAGCCCCTGCAATACCGAACAGTGCAGCTATTGAAGAAAAAGCATCTGAACGATGATGATGAGCATCAGCTATCAAAGCTTTACTATTAATCCTTTTCCCAATCTTTATTGTATAACGATAGAGAATTTCTTTAACTATAATCGAAATAAAAGCAACTGCTAAAGCTGCAAGACCAGGCTCTTTAATATCTCTCTGCCAGAGTGATAACAAAGCATCTCTACCTAAGAAAATTGCAGTTAAAATTAAAATAACTGCCAGAATATTTGTTCCAAGTGCTTCTGCCTTTTCGTGGCCATAAGGATGATTTTTATCAGCTGGTGTCGTCGAGAATTTGATACTAATTAAAACAATAATAGTAGAAGCCATATCTGATAATGAATGAAATCCATCAGCAATTAAGGCCGTACTACTGGCAAATATTCCAATAAATATTTTTAATACTGCTAATAACGTATTACTTAGCAGGCTAATAAGCGATATTTTTCTACTCTCCTGATAACGGGACTTATCATTTGTCATTAGATTCCTCCTCTTTTTACCATCAGTAAAGCTTAGTTAATACTTTTAACTTTACTGTATTTAATCAATATAAGTATATCAATTTAATTAAATAATAGCAATCACAGTCCTGGCTGACACATTTGATTAACTTTAGCTATTATAGTATTATTTAATTAGATTAAATGCTTAATTTTGGCAAAATAAAAAAAGGAGAGTCCACAATGTTTAATAATCGGGTTATTGCTCTTTTATTTAATCTTTTTAAAAGTATGAGTGTTATTGCTACATTTGCTTATATCTTAAGCCGAATTAACAGTATTAAAGATATATTTACTAAAGATTTCAGTAAATATGAAAAAATATTCTTAACTATTTTTCTGGCTATACTTTCAATTATGGGAACTTATTTAGGAATTGTAATTATGGATGCTTATGCCAATATTAGAGGAATTGGAGCTCTCCTGGCTGGAATGATTGGTGGCCCGGCTGTTGGTATAACTACTGGCTTAATTGCTGGTCTCCATCGTTTTTCTCTGGGAGGCTTTACAGCCCTGGCTTGCGCAATTGGAACCACTAGTACTGGGTTAATAGGCAGCTTTTTTCATCGTAAATATCTCGATGATAAAATCAATTTTAAAAATGCTTTTTTAACTGGTTGTTTAGCTTTAAGTATAGAAATGATTATTGTAGTAGCTTTTAGCCGCCCCTTGAGTCAGGCAATTGAGCTGGTTAAAATTATTTCTTTACCGATGATCTTAAGTAATAGTATGGGGATAGCTATTTTTATCAGTATTTTAAACAAAGTAAAAGAAGAACGGCAAAAAATTCGGGCTTTCCAGGCAGAAAAAGTTTTATCAATTGCAGATCGGTCTCTGCCTCTACTGCAAAATGGGCTTAATAAAGAGGCTGCTGCATTTATTATCGAAATGATAAAAAAAGAAAGTCAAGTTGATGCAGTATCAATTACAAATAATAAAAAAATACTGGCTTTTTCAGGCCTGGGTGCTGATCATCATTTACCAGGTGAAAATATTAAAACAGAAGCCAGTAAAAAAGCTATGCAGGAAAAGAAAACAATTATCGTGGATCACAAAGAAAAAATTAATTGTAATAATCCAGACTGCAGATTAAGATATGCTGTTATAACTCCGTTAAAGATAAATAATAGTATTTTTGGATTACTTAAATTATATCGTGCCGAAAGTAGAATCACAGTTCTTGATATAAAACTTGCAGAAGGTATTGCTAATTTGCTGGCAACACAGCTTAAATTAGCCCAGCTCTCTAAACAGGCTGAATTAAAGAGTGAAGCCGAATTGAAAGCTCTTCAGGCTCAAGTTAATCCTCATTTCTTATTTAACTCTTTAAATGCAATTGCTGCCTGCTGTCGTAAAGATTCAGCCCAGGCCAGAGAACTGCTAATTAAACTAGCTGGTATCTTTCGCCGTACTTTAAAAAGAAATATTTATCAAATAACTTTAGCTGAAGAAATCCAATTCTGTCAAGATTATTTAAGTATTGAGAAGGCCAGAATGGATCAGCGGCTGCAGATTAAATGGGAGGTTCCTGGTCAGCTTAAACAGAGTATTATCCCTCCTTTTATTATTCAACCTTTAATTGAAAACTCAATTAAACATGGGCTGTATCCTTTACCAGAAGGAGGAGAAATTAAAATTAAAATTAGCCAGCAGGCTGAAAAGATCCAGCTAATTGTAGCTGATAATGGGGTTGGAATTACTCCAGAAAAATTAGCTAATATCTTTAATTCAAGTGATAATTCGATTGGTCTAAATAATATTAAAGCAAGACTTGATTCAATCTATGGAACTTTAGCTGATTTCAAAATCAAATCCTGGCCTGATCAGGGAACTAAAAATATTATAACTATTCCAGCTGAGTTTATTTTTGAAAGGAGAAAAGCAAATTGAAAATTACCTGTCTGCTTGTTGAGGATGAAAAATTGGCCCGGGAAGAATTAGAATATCTCATTGGCAAATCAGATGACTTTAAAGTTAGTTTTACAGCCTCAAATAGTCAGCAAGCACTGGAAATTATTAACCAGGCTGAAATTGAGGTTGTTTTCCTTGATATAAATATACCGGGAATTTCTGGTATTGAACTGGCAAAAGAAATTAATCAAAAAGAAGCAGCACCTTTAATTGTCTTCACAACTGCTTTCGATGACTATGCAATTGAAGCATTTAAGTTATCAGCTGTTGATTATCTTCTAAAACCAATTAGTGAAGCAAGACTAGAACAGAGTCTGCAAAAGATAAAAAAACAGCTTAAACAAAAAATTAACTATAATCAAAAACTGGCTAATCTCCTGGCTAATTTTCCTGAGCAAAAAAATAATAAACAAGAAAATTTATTGAATAAAATAGCTGTTGTAGAAAAAAATTATTATCTTATGCTTAATTTTACTGATATTTATTATTTTTCTACTCAGGACAAAAAGGTCTGGGCCCACTGCCAGAAGAAATCATATATGACTCAATTTCAATTAAAAGAACTTGAAGAAATACTGCCCGGTCAATTTTTTAGAATTCATAAAAGCTATATTGTTAATTTAAAACACATTAAAGCTGTTATACCCTGGTTTAAAGGTAAGTACCAGGTTTTAATGGCAGATTATTCAGGACATAAAATACCAGTTAGCCGCAGTAAAGTAGAAAAAATCAATAAACTATTAAACCTTAAATAATGTAGCTGAGTATAATATTTTTACTATTCAGTTAAAATAGCTTTGCTAAAACCTGGATAAGTGTATAATTGCATTGTAAGCTAAAACACTTATAGGGGGTTTTTTTATGGCATCTTTTCTTATTTCTTTGGTGGTTCTAATTGTTGGTTATTTTACTTATGGAAAAATTGTAGACAGAATTTTTACTTCTCAGCCCGATCGAGTTACTCCCGCAATTAGTAAAGAAGATGGAGTTGACTATATTGCACTGGACTGGAAAAAGGCTTTTTTAATTCAATTTTTAAATATAGCTGGTCTTGGTCCAATTTTTGGAGCAATCGCCGGTGCTCTCTGGGGGCCAAGTGCTTTTCTCTGGATTGTATTTGGAACTATTTTCGCAGGCGGAGTTCATGACTATCTTTCTGGCATGCTTTCTATTCGCTCAGATGGTGCTTCGATTTCAGAAATAATTGGGGAAAATCTCGGGGGAACAATTCGTCAAATTATGCGTGTTTTTAGTATTGTCCTGCTGGTTTTAGTGGGAACTGTTTTTATGACTGGCCCTGCTTTACTGCTGGCCAATCTTACACCTGGTTTTATGGGAGTTAATGTCTGGTTATTAATTATTTTAGCCTACTATTTTATTGCTACTTTTTTACCAGTAGATAAAATAATCGGTAAATTTTATCCGATTTTTGGTCTGGCCTTACTAATTATGGCTCTTGGAGTTGGCGGTGGATTAATTTTTGGTGATTATAATATTCCGAACATAGCTTTTAATAATTTACATCCTGATTCATTACCAATCTGGCCATTGCTTTTTGTAACAATTGCCTGTGGTGCAATTAGTGGTTTCCATTCTACTCAATCACCAATTATGGCACGCTGTACCAAAAATGAAAAAGAAGGACGTAGGATTTTTTATGGAGCCATGGTTGCAGAAGGTATTGTCGCTTTAATCTGGGCCGCTGCTGCTATGACCTTCTTTCAAGGTACAGGCGGTTTAAGCCAGGCACTTGCTAATCTTGGTGGACCAGCAGGAGTTGTTAATGAGATTACTAGTACAATGATGGGTGTTGTCGGCGGAATTCTGGCAATGCTAGGAGTTATTGCAGCTCCAATAACCTCTGGTGATACTGCTTTTCGTAGTGTCCGATTAACACTTTCTGATATTTTTGGTCTGGAACAAAAATCTGTTAAAAATCGTCTTTTATTGGCTATTCCAATTTTTGTAGTTGGTGGTTTTCTATCACAAATTAATTTTGATGCTCTCTGGCGTTATTTTGCCTGGTCAAATCAAACTGTAGCAATGGTTGTTCTCTGGGCTGGAGCAGTCTGGCTGGCTAAAAGAGCTAAAAACCACTGGATTGCTGCTATTCCTGCTTTCTTTATGACAGGAGTATCTGTTACCTATATTCTTTACGCACCGGAAGGATTTCAACTTCCTTATAATTTTTCTGTAATCGTTGGTATAGTAGTGGCAGTTGTTACAATGGCAATCTATCTTAAGAAAATTACTAGTCAGAAGTTTGAAGATAATTTGATACTTGAAGAAGAGACTCAACAAAAAGCAGTTTAAATTTTAACTCTTATTAAAACTTAATAAAGTTTAGTTAAAACCTCTGATTTTAAAATCAGAGGTTTTTTTATCATTAAAAGTACCTAAATTATTTTTCTAAATCGAATCTATTTTGACAATAAAATTATTATTTTGTTTTAACAGGTAGCATTGTTGAGTATAATCTAGCCTGTTTTACCATATTTTTAACAATTTTTTCTTTATTAACTTGCCCTTTTTCAAATAAAGTTGGCCACCAGTTAGCAAGAGAAGGATCAGTAGCCAGATAATCAAAATTAGGATTTCCGTAACGCATATGGCAGTGTCTGAGACCATCTTCACCATCCTGATGGTAGGGCACAAACATTAGATATTTAAAACCAGCTGCAATTGCTGCCTGATCTGCTGTCTTAAATATGTACCAGGAAATACTGTATTCTCCCCAGCTTGTATTTAAATTACCAAGATAGTCGTATTCAGCTTTTAACTGCTGATCAAAAATAACTGTCTTGGCATCAACTACTTCCATTTCTGAAAAAGAAGCATTATAAAGCTCAGCAAAGGCCTGACGAACCGCCTGACTATCATAGCCTTCAGCATAATCTGCTACTGCACTAAAAAACTCAGCTGAAGCTGGGGTATCAAAAAGTTTGATAAAAGCCTGGTTTGTTCCCTGCCAGGGCATTAAATCATTTATTGCTCCTGTTTCAGTTTCAGCTGCCAGAGTTAAATTAGAAAAAGAGAATAAAACACCTACTAAAATCATCATTAAAATAATTGCTTTTTTATTTTTCATTTATCTCACCTCATATTTTTATTAAATCCTGTAATTATTGTTTAAAAATTTTTGCTTTTTGACTAAACAATTGGGCAACTTAGATTACTTAGTTATTATTAATTTTTTAACTCTGCTAAAAACTACTGCTTAAACATGACTAATCTGCCAGCTTTTTGAATTCATTCTTTTCTGCCAGAAATCTTGATATTTACCAGCTTCTTTAATTAATTCACTATGTTTACCCTGCTGAATTAATCTGCCGGCTTCTAAAACAAGAATCTGATCGGCATTTTTAATTGTCGACAGACGATGAGCAATTACAATTAATGTTTTATCCTTAACTAACTCATTAATTGCCTGCTGAATGTATTTTTCATTTTCTGGATCAACACTGGCAGTTGCTTCATCCAGTAAAATTATCGGGGCATCTTTTAAGATGGCCCGGGCAATAGAGATTCGTTGTTTTTCTCCTCCTGATAAGGAGGATCCTCCCTCTTCAACTACAGTTTGATAACCAGCTTCTAACTGCTGAATAAAGTGATGGCAGCGGGCTTTTTTAGCTGCTGCAATAACCTCTGCTTCTGTGGCTTGAGGATTACCAAAGCGAATATTATTTAAAATGGTATCATTAAAAAGATACACATTCTGAAAAACCATACTAATATTTTGCAATAAACTATCACAAGTTAATTCTTTAACATTAATTCCACCAACTTTAACCTGACCCTGTTCTACATCCCAAAAACGAGCAATTAAATTGGCAATAGTACTTTTACCAGAACCAGAGCTGCCAACCAGAGCGGTCATGCTATGTTCAGGTATCTGAAAGGTTAAATCATGCAGTACATCATGCTCTTCATAAGCAAAACTTACATCTTCAAATTCAATCTGATAATTTTTTAATTGTTTATCTTGCCCAGCCTGATCAATTATTTCAATATCTTTTAATTTTTGATAACGATCCAGGCAGGCTTCCATTAAACGTATTTCTGCACTTTGTCCACTTAATGCTTGAAAAGGAATATAAATTCGGAAAATAAAAATTAAGACTATCAATAATTCTGGCAAAAGCATACTTCCACTCTTAACTGCCAGACTTGCTACTAAAACTGTCAAAGCTATTCCAAAAGCAAACCAACTTTCAAAACGAAAAATCAATGGTACAAAAGCTTTTTCCATTGCAATCGAAATGTCACGGAACTTTTCAAAAGCTTTTTTAGTTGCTTTAGCTTTAGGTCCTGTTAAATTAAATGATTTTATAACTGACATTCCCCGGACATATTCTAATACAGCTGTAACTACTTCAGATTGAGTATTTTGTCTGGTTTGCCCCTGCAGTTTACCTACTGCAAATAGTTTGTTTAAGCTTAGATTAGCCAGCAGATAAACTACTGCTGAAATTAAAGCAAGTCGATAGTCAATATAAAGCAAAAACAATACCGCTATTACAGCATTTACATAAGCTATTACAACTCGATCAACGATATTCATTACATACATTTCAACAAAATTAATATCAGAAGTAATTACTGCTGAAATATAGCCTAAATTACCTTCACTAAAATAGCCCATTGGATAGCGTTTGAGTCGATCACCAATTGCTATTCTTTCCCGGGCAAAAATTTCAAAACCACTACCGCTCTGGAGAGAATAAATTATTCGTTTCAGAATAACCTGAACTAGCAATGCAGTGATAATCATTATCATCGCAAAACGTAAATCAGCCCTATCAAGTGAATCCTGCAAAATCTCACTTACAATATAAAAAATCATAAAAAAGGGAACATTATTAAATAATGCTTCGAAAAAACTAATTCCCATTGCTAATTTTATTTTTCCAGCAAACTTACCCGCCAGAATTAAAACTCGTTTAATTATGCTAAACATAGCTCTCAGCCTCCTCGAGCTTAATATTCCATTCCATAGCTTCGAGATGAGCCTGCCAGAGTCGTTGATAAATTTCTGAACTTACCAGCAGTTCATCGTGAGTTCCCTGGGCTGAAATTTGGCCCTGATCCATTACTATAATATTATCTGCTTCTGTAATAGTAGAAAGTCGATGAGCAATTACAACTAAAGTCTTCCCTGAAATCAAACCATTTAGAGCAGCTTGAATCCGATCTTCATTTTCAGGATCAGTAAAAGCAGTTGCCTCATCTAGAATAATAATTGGAGAATCTTTAAGTAAAGCCCTGGCAATAGAAATCCTTTGCTTCTGGCCACCTGAAAGTTTATTTCCAGCATCACCAGCCATTGTTTCATATCCATTCTCTAATTCTAGAATAAAGTTATGACACTGCGCCAATTTAGCTGCTGATTCTACTTCTTTATCTGTTGCCTGTGGATTACCCAATCTAATATTTTCTCTAATTGTGGTATTAAATAAATAAATATCCTGTGAAACATAGCTAATTGCTTCCATTAAATTTGCAAAAGAAATTTCTTTAATCTCTACTCCATCTAGCATTATTTTTCCCGACTTGGGATCCCAAAATCTAACCAATAATTTGGCAATTGTTGATTTGCCAGAACCAGACTCACCGACTAAAGCAGTTACTGTCCCCTGGGCTGCTGTAAAACTAACTTTTGTTAATACTTCTTCTTTATCATAAGCAAAAGAAACATTATTAAATGAAATGTCATAATTAGCTGGTTTAAGTTCATTTTTTCTAAGCTCCAATTCCGGACCAGACAGGACTTCATTAATTGCTTTACTCTTTCTTTTCAACATTGTAATTGATTCAATGAAACGAGCTAATCGCGAGAGTGGGTCCCCCAGCCCCATTGCTAACATCATAATTAAAATATAATTTGCCAAATTCAAGCTACCCTGTAAATAAAGATATGCCCCCAATGGAACTACAAAAATTAAAGTCGCCGGTAAAATTACATAAAAAGCAGCCATATAGCTCCATGATTCACGATACCATTCTAAAGTATATTTTTCATAATCTTTAACTGAGTCAGTATATTTAGCAAAAGAGCGCGTAGTCTGATTAAAAATTTTAATTACTTCCATTCCACTTATATATTCAACTATATTACTATTCATTCTTTCCCCTGCTTTAAACCAGTATTCCAGCCTTTCCTGACTATTTTTCATCATTAGCTGAAAAATAATTAATGAGATTGGTACAGTACCTAAAGCCGCCAGAGCCATTCTCCAATCCAGAAAGAAAATATAAATAATCAGCAGAATTGGAACTATTAGATAGGAAACCCCTTCCGGAATTAGATGAGCTAAAATTAATTCCATTTCTTCTACCATATCAACAATAATATTTTTTAGTTGTCCAGAACTTTTGGCCTTTATTTCTCCCATTGGCATTCGAATTAATTTTTCAGCCATGCTCTTACGCATACCCATTAAAGTATCAAAAGCTGTCTCATGAGAGGCTCTCATTGCCTGCAAAAAAAGATATGATTTAGCAAGTAAAAGAATTAAAATTAAAGCCGACATAATAAATAAATAGCTAGTCTCTACAACAGATTCTGTTAAAAAAGCCATAATAATTTTATAAATTAAATAAAATGGCACTATTCCTAATAAAACACTGCTAGTAGCCAATAAAATAGCTAAATACAGCTTATAATGATATTCTCTAGCAAAAGCAAATATCTTTTTAATATCTTCCATTTTTAATTACTCCCTCCTTAAAGTTAATTAAATTAATAATTAAAAAATTTATTATTTTTATTTGGTTAAATTTATCTCGACTAGCTTTATTATTATTTTATCTGTTTGCTATGGCTATTAGCGACTCAGAAAAGTAATTTTTTGACTCAATTTTGCAAATTTAGTATCCAAAATAAAAAGAGACAGGATAAACCTGCCTCTTTTTAAAAATATTTTTATTTAAAATTAAATAGCTAATTAGTAATCGAACACTCCAATTTTTAGATTAGCTATTAAACTTAAACCCAAATTTTTCCCGAAAAACACTGGGATTTAAACCATATTCCTTTTTAAAAGCAGCAGCAAAATGACTAGGATTCATATAACCAACTTGATTAGCAATTGCCAGAATATTTTCATTTTCCTGCTTAATTAAAAATTCTCTTGCCTTTTCCATTCTTAAGGAACGAAGACAAGAAAAAATTGTCATTTGATAAACTTCTTTAAAACCCAGCTTAAGTTTATAGTTATTTAAACCAACTGACCGGGCTAATTCTTCTGTATTAGGAGGATCAGTTAAATTATTAGCAATTATATGGCGAGCTGCCTTTATTTTTTCTAATTCAAGTTGATTATTAATTATTTTTTTATTTATTGCTTTACGATGCAAATATTTGTGTTTAACAAATAAGGAAACTAGTTCTATTGCTTTACTCTGTAAAAATAAAAGTTCACTCATTGAATTATAGTCCCAGCTAGAAGCAGCAATTTGTTTTAATGGTACAATCAGTTCTGGAATAGCCAACTTATCTGTTGCCTGCCGTTGATCTTGACTCAAAATTTCTGCCTTAATTGCTTTAAAGTTTGCAAAGCTTAACTGTTCGAAAAAACTTTTATTAAAGTAAACATTAATAAATTTAAGTTTATCTTGTTTAAAATATTTCATTTTCCCCTGATTAGGATCACGATTTTTCCAGTAGTGAACTTCACCTGCTTTAATTAGACTACTTTTACCAAGCAAATGATCTTCAACCAGAGCACTGCCAGATAAGAAATAAACTAATTCAAACCCACGGCTGAGATGGGTTTCATAACTATATTCAAAATCACGTTTAAGTTTGAAATCTG
This sequence comes from Halanaerobium salsuginis, assembly GCF_900114545.1. GTDB lineage: Bacteria > Bacillota > Halanaerobiia > Halanaerobiales > Halanaerobiaceae > Halanaerobium > Halanaerobium salsuginis. The sequence continues at coordinate 504 of NZ_FOTI01000019.1, read as the reverse complement.
CTTTAACAATCTCAATTCCATTTTCCAGCTTAAGCCTCCGGAAGTATCCACTGCCAAAATCATTATTAATTTTATAGGCATAAATATTTATTCCTGTTAATTGCTCTAAAATACCTACCTCATGTGAGAGCTTATCATAATAATCATCGGTATTAGTAAATATGTATCTATTCATGCTGATCCTTCCTCGTATAATATACTTAGTGATATTGAAATTTATCACCATTTAAATATAAATTTGCTTGTTTCTATTAAGTTTAGATTTAGTCCCTGATATAATGATATCAAAAGATATCCAGGGAAGATTTAGACCCTCCTTGTAGCATGTATTTACATGACTACTTTTTAAGTTTGATCCCCTGAGGCTGATATGAACTCCTAACCCGTATGTTGTGTCCCATTTGTTTTCTGCTGCTTTAGCAGGCAGCTGCCTCTGTACTCAAAACTTACTGGTGAACACTAATGGCGAGGCTGTTGAGCTCTCAGTTTTTCAGGGACTAAATC
>NZ_FOTI01000020.1 GCF_900114545.1 Halanaerobium salsuginis | reverse complement strand
ATACGCTGTAATAACTTGCCTCGTTAAAATTTGTACTTAACTTCAACTTACTGAATTCTGATATCAATTCTTAACCAGCTAAAAAAATTCATTAACCATTTACTATATTGAGTCTTCACGAAGTTCGTGAAGATCTAACAGTGACCAATTTACTTTTTGCTATATGTAAAAAACTTTTTGAATTATAATCCCCCAAGTTTATTGTTAACACCTTATAAAAAATATTAATTATTAGTTCTTTAATGGAGAAAGTTAATGAATTATAGTTAGCGATGCTCAAACCTTATCTTTTATCTTTTTAGCTGATGTTTAGTTATTATTGCGTATAACGTTACTGGGATTTAAGAAGTTCGTGAGGTCTAGGGCGACCGCCCTTACCGAACGAATTTGGATGGAGCGAAGCGAAATCTTCAATCCCATGTTATGCGCTGTAATAACTGGCTGCGTAAAATATTTTATCTTTCTTCAACTTACTGAACAATGATATTAACTCTTAACCAGCTAGTACTTCGTATATTCTGCACTATATTAAATCTTCACGAAGTGCGTGAAGATCAATCAGTGACTAATTTATTCTTTGATATATGTAAATAATTTTGTAAATTATAATTGTCCAAGTCTATTGTTAAAACCACTTGAAATCTGCAGTGATTATTTTCTTCATTTGGAGGAGCTAGTTCATAGCAGTAAGCGATGATCCAACCCTTCTTTTATCTTTTTCTCTTATTTGCCGATGTTCAGTTATTATTTCGTATAACGTTACTGGGATTTGCGCTCGTGCCTGGTTCCGCTAGGAACTGGCGTAAAGCTTGCGTTTTCATATCCGTGATTGGTTAGCCTGCAAGCTTTATGACAGAAGGCATGACGCTAATCCCATGTTATCCGAAGTAACTATATTACATAAACTCTTTATAAAAACTATCCATTTCTATAAAAAATTGTTGAATTAATTTTAAATCAGATTCTTCATCTAAATTGCTTTTTATTTTTGTTGCAAGGTTTAATTTAGATAAATCTCTATCTTTTTCTAGATCAAGTTTCTTAAATGCCTTTGAAAACTTTATTAAACCTGCCTCTTCATGATGTTCATTTTTTCGAGCTTTTAATAGATCTTCATTATTTAATGAGCTATTATATAACTCATTTATACTTTTTAATAATATATCATCACTAATTAAATCTTCAATTTCACATTCTTCATATTCTTCTTTATCTAACGAGATAACCCTTAACTTGTTAAAAAAATTATCTTCTTCAATTTTATCTTTTGCATTATTTCCTTCTTGATCTTTGTCTACTAAAACAATAGTTGGTAATTCCATTTGAGATATTAATTTAGAAAAATAATGTAAGTTAGAAGCTCCCTGAGCACTTAACAAATTAATATCTTCTTCACTAAAACTAATTAAATCTTTATCATGTAATATTTTTATTATTTTTGGGAATATAATTTTTTCAGTAGGTCCTTCAACAAGTAAATTAAATTCTCCTACAAATAGCGAATCGTTAACACCTAAACCTAAGTCCTTTCTTATGTCAAACCAATTATTTCTATAACTTTCTTTTAATACTTTTGTATGCATTTTATTATTTCTTTTAACATGATGGACAGATTTATGATTAAATTTATCAATAAAAATTGGAGAATGTGTTGTTAAAAAAATTTGTATAGAATATGCTTCAGAAATCTCCCTTATTCTTTTAAAAAGTCTTTTTTGTAATGAAGTATGTAAATTAGATTCAGGTTCTTCAATACCTAAAATAATATTTTCTGGTTTTTTCAATAAATTAAAAGAAAAAACTAATCCTAAGTAAACTAATTGTTGTAAACCAGAACTTTTATTCGATAATAAATTACTATTTCCGTAACTATCAATTACATCAATGCTATAGGTATTATCATTTTTTATATTAATTGAAATATTAATGTTTGTATTTAAAATAAATTGTAAAAACTGAGAAGCATTAGTTTCAATTTTTCTTCTTTCATTTGAATTATTTATAGAATATAGTTGCTGCAAATCATCTGAATTAAAATTAATTTCATTTAAATCACCAAAATAAATATATTTTGGATTATTTTTAAAAAAGCTATTTTTAGACATATTTATATATTTGCCTTGTTTTTTTAACATATATTTTCTATTATTTTCATTCAAATCAATTTTTAAACTTACCTCATTTTCATTATTATTAAACATATTGGAAGCATTAGCAAAAACAATTTCCATATAAATGTTATCTCTATTATTTAAAAATGAATCAAAAGAATTTGCAATCTCATCTTTTCTTAAAGTACCTTGACGAGTAAAAAAAATTTCAAGAGCCTTTAAAATATTACTTTTTCCTACATTATTTTTTCCAACTAATATATTTAAACCTTCTTGTATCTCTTCAAATTTAAAATCTACTAAAGTTTTATAACCTGATATAGCTATTTCTTTAATATACACTTTTTAACTCCTCTCTTGGTTATAGTTATTTCGGATAACGTTACTGGGATTTGCGCTCGTGCCTGATTCCGCAGGAACTGGCGTAAAGCTTGCTTTTTCGTATCCGTAATTAGTTAACCTGCAAGCTTTATGACAGAAGGCATGACGCCAATCCCATGTTATGTGCTGTATGCTGCCTAGCAGGCAGATTGGGAGGTCCGAGGAGGGACCCAATCTGTCCTGCGGTTAAGCATATTTACTACTCTTATCTTTTTATATTTGATTAATGCTTTAACAACTTCATTGACTATCTTTTTTTCTTAAAATAGTTAAGCTCATTGCAAAATTCTTTTCTATATTTCCATCAAATTTATTATTTATTAGTTCTTTAATCTCATTTAAAAACTTATTTCGTTGCTCTGTTTCCATTGATAGTGTTGGTGAATATGTATTTAATAACTTAATATACTCATCAGCAGAATAACTGATATCAACAGGATATGTTTCAAAAAGTACTTGTTCAAAAAAATTATTATCATATTCTTTTGGTTTAAGTTCTTTTTCTAATATTGGTTTTAATTTGTCATTATATTTTCCACCGGGTTTATATTTTTTATAAATAGGCTGACAAGCATAAAAAAATTTATCTTCTTTCTCTTTTGAAACATGATTAGTATGAATAATTGCTAAATGACCACCCTTTTTTAATATCTCATATGGTTTACTAAATTTAATCTCTGATTTTATCCAGTGAAAAGCAGTTGCAGAATAGATTAAATCAAAAGATTTATCTTTTAGATCAATATTTTCAAAAGCTCCTGTAATAACCTTGAAATTATTGTTATCTGCAAACTTTTTTCGAACAAAGTCTGCAAGATCATTCCCTAGTTCAACTGCAGTAATATTAAATCCTCGTTTAACGAAAGGTTTGGTTGCCTGGCCAGTTCCAGGACCAATCTCTAAAAGTTTAGCATCTTTTTGTAACTGAGCAGTTTCTATTAAATTATCAAAAAGTTGTTCAGGGTAATGTGGTCTAACTGAATCATAAAGTGTTGTTACTTTGTTGAAAGTAGTCCGCAAATCTATATTTTTACTCATTTACTAACCTCCACTAAAAACATTAATTTAAAAAATATCATGTAAAATTTATATCGATTATTTATTAGTATATTTCCTTAGTCAAAAAAGTAGGAGGTCCAAGGAGGTGCCTGCTTTTTTGACTTATACCCCAGCAAGAATACTAGGAAACTGCAGCATATTGCACATAACGTCCTGAGCATTTGCGACGTGGCTGTCCTGGTCTTTAGGTTGGCGCATCTCTTGCCTTCCCTCAACATTTTCAGCTTAAGCAGCTGCAAGAGATGTGACAAAAGTCATGTCCCGAGGGGCGACGGCCGTTTTACAGCTTAGCTACAAGCTTAGTCAGCGCCAATGCTCTGTTATGTGAAGTTGAAATATTTTAACTTAATAATTCACTAATATCGTAAAGGTATCTTTGATTTTTTTACTTCAATTTCATCTTTATAACCTTGATGATACAAAAAAGAACTTAAACCTTTTTCAGCGATATCAATAGAATTTCTTGGTCCAATAGTCAATGAGTTTATTGGAATTACATTAAAATCAATTTCAATATAGGGTATTAAAGCCCCATTTGAAATTCTATGTTCTATTACTTTCTTTATAATACTTTGGTCTTCAAAAGTAACAATCATTCTACTTTCTTTTTCTGATTTAAAAGTTTCTTGTTTAAAAAAAATAGTAAACTTTTGTAGAGTTTTTGCTAAATTTATTAATAGTTTATTAGTATAGTATTCGCTAATATTATTATTTTTATAATCATTATATACATTACCCATTCGATTAATTATCTCCATAATAATCTCATTCTGCATATCCTCATCATAAATGACATCATCAATTATGATGTTAAAATCTTTTCCTATTTTTGCATCTGATCTACCAATATTTTGATTAAATAAAACTTCAACTGATTTTTTGGTTAGCGAAAATAAATCAGTTGAAATAAATCCAATATTATAACCTTCCATATTTGAATAATAAGACCATAAAGGTAACGAATCATAATCTTTTGAAAAAGATATAATAAATGAACCATATTCAAATTGATTTGGTTTTACTATATAATCGAATATTTTATTCATACATTTACCATTAAATCTAAAGTTTTCATAACATAATTTCTTGATTTTCTCTATAGCATAAATGTATTCTTGTTTATCATTCATATAGTCAGCCTTTGTTAACCATAATTTTTTATTTTCTAGAATACTATTTATAGCATTTATATTTGTATAATGATAAATCTTCTCTTTTTTGTTATTTAACTTATTAATTTGATATAAACCAGAGAAATATTTATTATATTTTTTTTCTAATTTACTCATTATTCTTACCACCTTTATTTCAATTTCACATAACTCACTTATTCATGAACTAACTTTCATTAATCCCTTAAAAATAAAGATCTTAACGAACTTTATTTCATTAACATCATATATAAATATAAAAATAAACAATATAATAAATATTCAAGAAAAGTAATAATTATCCTTTGCATAATTATTAAAAACTCCCTATATTCAGATTAATAAGAAGTTTTTATAAATAATTATTTTTTTAAAAATATCCATATTCCAATTTAAACTACCATTATTTCTGTGCCAATTCATCATAAAAATCTTTAAGATGTTTTTCTCCTCTTTTAGGAGCTACCATATCCATTGCCAGTACAGTCAAGAAAAACTCAACTGGACCATAAAATTTTTCTGAAGTAAATGTTCTTACTAAAAACAAACTAAACTTTCTTAAAAAGTCTGGCAAATGAGTTATTTTAATTTCCTTATTCAGAGCATTATAGGCTAGCCGGGCAATTTCATTTTGAGTCAATATATCAGGTCCACCAATAATTATTTCCTGCTCTTTTTGCTGCAAAGACAACACACAAAGTGGTGCTAAATCTTGACCATGAATTGGATTAGATTTAAACTTACCATCACCAAATAAATAAATTCTCCCTTTACTTGCCATTTTAAAAAAATCTGCCATATCAGAAAAAAATCCAGTTGGCCTAATGATACAATAATCAAGCCCAGAATTTTTTAATTCTTCTACAAAACGCTCTTTAGCTGCACACATTTTTAAATTTTTTAATTCTTGCCCTTTAAAAACAGAAATATAGCTAAATTTCTTTACCTGACTCCGCCTGGCTTCAAGCAGCAAATTTTTGTTAGCCTGATAATCAACATCCATATATAAAAAATCATCTTTTTGTCTTGTAATACCAACTGTAGAAATAACATAATCAACATCATGACAGCAATTTTTAATAGTTGCTGGCTTAGTTAATTCAGCTTCAATTACTTCAATATTTTTAATATCAACAGGCAATTTTTCTGGACTGCGAACAATTACTTTAACAGCATAATCACTCTCCTGCAGCTCCTTTAAAATATAACTGCCAAGATAGCCAGTTGCACCAGCTAATAATACTTTTTCCATTTTTTAATCACCCTGACTATTTTAATATTATTTTCTCTTTTTAATTATTTTTAGAGACTCCCTGATTGTTAAAGTTGGTAATTTTATTACTTTAATAAACTTTTCCACTGCAGAAGGATTAGTTTTAGAATACTCTCTCAATGCCCAACCCATTCCTTTTTGGATAAAGAATTCTTGACTTGTTTGTAAAGAAAAACATAAATTAAATAATAAAGCTTGATCTGTTTTTTCTTTATAAGCTAATTGAAATAATAAGCAAGTTCTTTGTAACCAAATATTATCACTGGCCAACCAACGATCAGTAAATGGTTTAATCTGAGCAGGAAATGTTTTAAAATAAGAACCGATCAATTTTTTAGCAATTACATCAACCGTATCCCACCATGACTTATTAAGCAGCATAAATTCAAATAAATCAATAATATCCAGCTGATACTGCTGTTGATATTTTATGAGAAGTTCAGTCCCAACATATTGGTATTCCCGTTCTGGTAAAGACCACATTTTCTTTATTACTAATTCTATATTATTATAAGCAGGTCGCTGTTCTTTTTCAAAAAATTCACCAACTGCTTTTCTTCTTGGTTGAGCTTTAATTCCGAAAAAATCAAACTTTTTCTGCATATAATTACTCATTTTAATAGCTGATTCTGGATCAGCTAGCTTTGCTAATTTTGAGCTTATCCGATCTACATAAAGATCAGCAGCAAATTTTTTCTCCATTAATAAAGCTCCTTTACAATTATATTTAAGTTCACCTATATTTTAATCTCATTCTAAAATTTTAAAAAATAAAATAAACTAAAAACTTAGTAATAATTAATAGTCTTTAATTCTGGCAACAAAAAAACTCTTTAATTTTTCTGGTAAGAATCTAATTACTTTATTTAAAACACCTGGAATAATAACTTCCTTACCTTGAAAAAACTTACTATATGTATATTCAGCCACTCTTTCTGCTGACATAGAAAATGGAGGAGTTTCCATACCATCACGGTTAAAAAAATTAGTGTTGGTTGTACCTGGACAGAGTGTACTTATCTGAACCCCTTTATTTTTAGCTTCATAGTGGATTGCTTTACTATAACTTAAAACAAATGATTTACTGGCAAAGTAGGTGCTAGTATATGGTCCAGGTTGAAAGGCCCCCATTGAAGAAACATTTAGAATCTTGCCTTTTTTATTTTGATACATTTCCGCTAAAAATAATTTACATAATTCAACTAAATTAATTATATTTAAAATCATCATTTTTTCATCATCCTGAAAATCTATCTTCTCTGTTGCACCTATTTTACCAATTCCAGCATTATTAATCAGTATTTCAATACTTAAATTAGCAGACTTTAAGCGGCGGTAAAGCTCTGCAGCTGCTCCTAACTTTGCCAGATCTTGTTGGTAAATTAATACTTCTCGACCAAATTCGTTCTGTAGTTTTTCTTGAGCTTCTGTGAGCTTGTCTTGACGTGATGCAACAATAATAACCCGGTGATCATGTTTAAGAAAAGTACGTGCCAATTCAAAACCTATCCCACTTGAACCACCTGTAATCAAGGTATATCCCATATTAGAACCTCCCTTTGCTAAAAATAACTTAGCTTAAGTTTATCTCATTTAAGTAATTATGTCCATAAAAAAAGAAAATACCATCCTGATTTGGATGGCATCAATTTAAAATTATCTTATTATGACATATTTAGTTATTAGATCAATACTACTCAAGAACATTCCGCTAAACTTCAATCCTTGTTGTAATGGATTTAGTAATTAGACCTGAAGAAAAGATTGGATATTCAAATAGCTTTGAGTTTCAATCCTTGTTGTAATGGATTTAGTAATTAGACAACTAAGCAAATGAGCGAGGATATGCAAAATCAGTTGTTTCAATCCTTGTTGTAATGGATTTAGTAATTAGACTAAGATAATTTCAGTTTGTGTTGAAACTTTTAGATCAAGTTTCAATCCTTGTTGTAATGGATTTAGTAATTAGACTGGAGTTCCTTATTTAGCACCAGTTATTGAAGCTTTGTTTCAATCCTTGTTGTAATGGATTTAGTAATTAGACCCGTTTTTTAGTAACTTGCCTGTTATTACGGCTATAATAACTATTTGCTTAGAATTTTATTCGGCTAAAAGTTATGATTTTTGACTGCAAAAACAGTCTTTTTTAGCTAAATACCGCGACTTTGACCATCCTGACCAAATATGATGTAACTACAGTTATCAAGGTTCGCAAAAAGTAAAGCAAATAAATTTGCCTCAGAATTTAATAAATTTAACTATAAAACTCTATAAACTAACCTGAAATTAAATATAATTTACTTCTACTTATTATTTCAAGCCAGGATAAAAAAATCCTGCAAAATTAAAAATAATATATTAATAGTTAAACATTAATTTGTTGCTTTGAATAAAATTTTTTAATAAAATAAAAAAGACAGCCACAAAGGCTGTCATGTAAGTCTTTTAAATGGCGCGCCCGACAGGATTCGAACCTGTGGCCTACGGATTAGAAGTCCGTTGCTCTATCCGGGCTGAGCTACGGGCGCTGGAGCGGGAAACGAGACTCGAACTCGCGACCCTCAGCTTGGAAGGCTGATGCTCTAGCCAACTGAGCTACTCCCGCAAAAAAATAAAATGGTCGGAGCGAAAGGATTTGAACCTTCGACCCCCTGCTCCCAAAGCAGGTGCGCTACCAAACTGCGCCACGCTCCGATATTAAAGTTGTCTCAGAAAAAAACTTTTTCCGCGACAGCAATTAATAGTATATATTAAATGCCGCTTTTGGTCAAAAATAAAAACGGCATTTAAATGCTTTGAGAAGTAAATAAAATTTCAATACTTCTTTTTACTCCATATATCTAGCTTTTAACTCCTCTTTCATTTTCAGCAGTGAACGACCGCGATGACTTACTTCAGCCTTTTCTGACTGGCTAAATTGCGCCATTGTTTTATCATATTCAGGTAGATAAAAAATAGGATCATAACCAAAACCATTTTCTCCAACTGGTTGCTCAGCAATTAATCCCTCACAACGTCCTTCTACTACTATTTCAATTTTATTAATTGGATCAACTAAAGCTAGAACAGAAATAAAAGCAGCCGTTCTCTGCTCTGTAGGCACTCCTGACAGCATTTTTAGCAACTTAAGGTATTTTCCCCTATCACTAAGATCTTCGCCGCCAAAACGAGCCGAATAAATCCCAGGTGCTCCAGCAAGATAATCAACTGAGAGCCCAGAATCATCGGCCAGAACAATTTGCTTTAATTCCTGAGCTCTCTGCCTGGCTTTTTTTAGAGCATTTTCCTGATAAGACTTACCATCTTCAATTACCTCTGGTAAATCTAGTTTTGGATCAAGCCCTACAAACTCCAATTCTAAATCAGAAAAATAATTTTTGATCTCGGAAATTTTATGTTGATTACCACTACCAATAATAATTTTTGTTTTCACCTTATTCACCAACTAGAGCCAATTTTTGCATTTCAATCAATTCAGCAGTTCCTTTTTCAGCCAGATCATAAAGCCTGTTAAGTTCATCTCTAGTAAAAGGATATTTTTCAGCAGTACCCTGAATCTCAATAATTTCACCTGATTCAGTCATTACCATATTCATATCTACCTGGGCTTGAGAGTCTTCTTCATAACATAGATCAAGCAGTGGTTTACCATCTACAATTCCCACACTAGTCGCTGCCATATAATCAGTTAGAGGATTTTCTTTTAACTGACCTTCTTTAAGTAAATAATTAATAGCATCAACCAGGGCAACATAGGCACCTGTTATAGAAGCAGTTCTAGTACCTCCATCCGCCTGTAAAACATCACAATCGACCCAAATTGTCTTTTCTCCTACTTTATTCAAATCTATCACTGCTCTTAAACTGCGGCCAATTAAACGCTGTATTTCCTGGGTTCTACCACTTAATTTGCGGCGGGCAGCTTCTCTAATATTTCTCTCCTGAGTAGCTCTTGGTAAAAGAGAATATTCAGCAGTTAACCAACCTTTATTTTGCCCCCGTAAAAAGTAAGGAACTCCATCTTCTATTGAAACATTACATAAAACTATTGTATCCCCAGTTTCTATTAAAACAGATCCTTCAGCATATTTAGTATAATTTCTGGTAATTTCAATTTCTCTCAATTCAGCTTCATTTCTACCATCTTTACGCATTATTATCTTTACCTCCCAAATTAATCTAAAAACTAATTCCTAAAAATATTATCTTCTTTAAAATTTAATTCATCTAATTGCAAAAATTCTCTGCCATGCTGTAAAAAATCTTGTGAGACTCTACTTAAATCACTAACTAAAAATTGATGTTGGCCTGATACAGCAGCAGAATTACGAACTAAGTTATTTAAAATTAAATTTAATTTAACTTCCCGGGCCACCTCATAGGCTGGATTAACCAGTTTAACTTCAGCTCCCATTACCTCTGCTATTACAGCGGTTAGATAAGGAAAATGAGTACAGCCTAAAATTAAGACATCAACTCCTGCCTCCCTTAGTGGCTCAAGATAAAATTCTGCTGTAGATTTAACTTCTGGCCCGGTAAACTTTCCTTCTTCAACCAGCTCAACAAACTCAGGACATGATCGGGCAAAAACCTGATCTTTCTCAGCTAAATTAAAAATAGCTTTTTGATAGGCCCCACTATTTACTGTACCTTCAGTTCCAATCAAAGCAATTTTACTATTTTTAGAAAGATTAACCGCCTTTTCAACAGCCCCATTAATAACTCCAAAGATTGGAATATCAAATATTTTTTGCATATAAGATAAAGCTGCTGAAGTTCCAGTATTACAGGCAATAACAACTGCCTTAACTTTCTTTTCTGTAATTAAATAGCGAATAATTTTTTCTACATAATCACAAACTAAATCTAAATCTTTGGGTCCATAAGGAAGATGTAGAGTATCGCCAAAATAGATTATATCTTCTTCCGGCAGCAGCTTAAAAACTTCTCTGGCTACAGTTAGCCCTCCAACCCCTGAATCCAACAGACCAATTGGCCTTTTAACATCGTCCAACACAACCAACTCCTATTAATTTAAAATCAATTTCCTGCAACCAGTTTTTGATTGTATCTTAAAGGTCGGCTTAAGTCAAGATGACCAACCAGTGAATCAATCTGCTGCCCATCAATCAAAATAGTTACTCGATCTATTTCGGACAGCGCAGTTAAAGTATTGACAATCGAATAAACAGTTAATGTTTCCCCAGCACTGCCTCCAGAATGATTATCTCGTAGAGCAGTATTAAAATTTAAAGTAATTGTTTTGGCTTTTATCTGATAATCAATTAGTTTAACTCCAGCTGGTATTGTAGCTTCTAAATCTGCAGTTTGAGGGCCTTCAATTAAAGCTGCTACTAAAGCCCTGTATTTATCTTCAGCTATTGTTAATTCTCTTTTTTCACTAACAAGTAAACTTCCAGCTTGATTGGCAAAATAAAGCTGGAATTGATTATCTTCTATCAGAAAATTATTTTTCAGTAAAAAAAGCAGATAAAAGCAAGCAGCAGCTAAAAGCAAAAGCCTGATAATTAATAATATTTTACGTTTCTGACCAGGATTTAAATTTAATTTAAACTGCATTTCTACCGCCCCTCTTTTTCCTCTAAATAATCAAGTATTCCATCAACAATCAAACTTGCTGCTTTTTGTTGGAATTTACTACTGCCAAGTAATTTTTCTTCACGAGGATTGGAAAGAAAAGCAACTTCTACTAGAACAGAAGGCATTTTTGTATATTTAATTACATAAAAATTACTTTCTTTAATACCCCGATCGTTTATTCCAAGTGATCGCCCAAGTTTATCATGGATCTTCTCCGCAAAAAGGCGGCTGGCTGGATTAGCATTATTATAATGAGTTTCTACACCACCAGAGCTGGGATTAGTAAAGGAATTAGCATGGATACTTACAAATATTTCTGCATTAATTTTATTAGCAAACTTAACTCTTTTCTGCAGAGACAAGAAATTATCTTTGCTCCTGGTCAAGAGTACGTTATGTCCCTTTGCCTTCAAAATATTTCTGACTTTTAAAGCAATTGCTAAATTACAGCTCTTTTCATTTAAACCATTTCTACCTATGGCTCCAGGATCAAACCCACCATGGCCAGCATCAACTACAATCAAATGATCTTTAATTTGCGGCTCTATTTTTTCAGACTCATTGAAATATTTACGTGCCAGAGCTATTTTAATCTGAGAACTACCAGGTGGACTTTCAATCTTATGACTATAATAATTACTAAGTTCAAAAACAAGCCTGGTAACTTCCTCTCCTTCCAACATATAATTACTACTGCGGATATCTTTAACCAGAGGAGCATAGTATTCTGGCAGCTTAAGCTGATCAAGATTATTATAAGTATTTTTAAAATCAATTACTAGCCGATGAGGATAATTAAATTTTTTAATTTCATAATCAGTCTTACCAGTTAAATCAATATTTAAATACTGATAATTTTGATTTGCCTGGCTGGTAATTGACTTAAACTGATTTTTAAAGCTAATAGTATATTTAAATAAGCCACTTTCTTTATGCTCTGTTAATTCATAATTAGTCAGACTGGCTAAATCTGCTACTAATCGTACAGTCTGGTCATCAAAGCGGGCTGTCCTGACTCTTTTTAATTTAGAATCATTTATCTTTAACTGATCTCTAACCCCGCTTCCTCGCTCTGTATTAAAAAGGTTAATTACTAAACGCGGTGGTTTAGTTAATAGAAAAAGCTCTGGTTTAAGAGCTGAACTGGCATAAAAACTCAGCTGACCAGAATGATAATCTAAATTTGTTATTTGAGCCCGCTGGCCCGGTCTAAAACTTAAAATATTACTATTTACATTATTTAAAGGCTGAAAAACTTCTCCTTTACTAAATTGAACCTTAACTCTTAACACAACTGGATCAAGACTTTTTTGAATAACCTTAACTGATTTTACTAAAGGATTATCCTGTAGATCAAGCTGATAGTTACCAGTTACTACAGAGGGTATATCAACCAGCATTTCCTGACCATCATTTAAATATTCAATTTCTGGATCACCAATCTCACCTGTAGCCTGAATATTCAACTCATTATTAGCATTAAAGTAGATTCTCTTCAGCTGAGGTAAGAAACTCAGAATTAAAGCATCATCAGTTTCATAAACACCTCCATCAAGCTGAAAAGGAATAGGATTTTTGCTTTTTATTATTAAACGTAGGAGAGCGCGATTAGGTACATTAACTACTTTAAGGTAATAATTATTATTAGAAACATTATCACTAAATTCTTTATCGATTCTTGCCTTATCAATCTCAATAGTAATTGTACGGCCATCCTCACTATGTAAGACTCGATAAGGGGTTATTTCATTCATTTTTATCCGCAGTTGATTACCATCTTCCTGCCAGCTAACGTCACGAATTGTTGTTTCTGGTTGATAAATATAAAGTTCCTGATTATCCTGCTGATATTCTAATAAATAGCCAAAAGCCTCAATTGTTTTGGCAAGTGGTACATAGGCTTGATTATCAACTAGCTGTAAACCAGACTTTGTTTTAATTGCATTATTTCCAATCTGAATATAAGTACTGGCTGCCATTAATTTAATATTTACTCCTTCAGATTTCATTTCTAAAGACTTAAGAGCAGGCTGCCAGCTTAATTTTGTATTCAATAATTCTGCTAAATCCCTGGCTTTAATCAAAAGTTCTCCATTTTGATTAATAGTATGAATCTGAGCAGTAATATTCTCTCCATTAAAAAATATTGAATTCTGCGCTAAAACAGCTGGGGCAATAAAAATTATTAAAAATATAATAGCTAAAAATATAAATATCTGTTTTAATTCTGCTGCCAAGGGATTTCCTCCTTCTTAAAGATTATAAATATCACTAAATTCTAGCTCTATTTTATTAAGCAAATTATCAGGTGAATAACTTTTCTGACCAGATTTTGGCTGATCAAGCTTAACTTTTGGTAAATAAACACTAAACTTAGTATAAATCCCAAAAATACTTTCAACCTCTATTTTACCAGCATGCATTTCAATAATCGACTTTGCCAGAGCCAATCCAATCCCGCTGCCCTCTCTTTTTTTATGGAAACTCTGATCAACCTGGCGGAATTGTTCAAAAATAATCTCTTTATTTTCATTTCTAATTCCCATACCAGTATCGCGAAAAGTTAAGACTATCCAATTTTTTTCTTCTTTAACTTTAAATAAAATTTCATCTCCCTGATCACTAAATTTAACTGCATTAGATAACAAATTCAGAATAACTCGCTCAATATTAAAAGGATCACAGGCAATTATCTTTGCTTCAACTTCTGTTTCAAAGCGAAAATTTCTCTGCTTCTGTTGCATATAATCCCTAACTAAATGAGCAACAGAACGGCTTAATTTTACAATATCAAAATTAGCCAGATGCAGTTTAAAAGAATCTACATCTATTTTAGTAATATCAATCAAATTATTAACCAGACGCAGCAAACGATAACCATTGTTTTTAATTGAAGCTAGATAACTATAAAATTTATCAGTTTTAGCTGCTGGATTACCGCTCTTTAAATGAAAACTAAATAATTGAAGACTAGAAAAAATTAAATTAAGCGGAGTTTTTAATTCATGAGATATATTGGCAAAAAATTGAGTACGCAGCTCACTATATTTTAATTCTTCTTCTTGATTTTCTATTTTTCTTTCAGCAGCTAATTTCCCTGTAATATCATTGGCTATTGAAATAATTTCAATTATATTATTATCTCTATCTCTAATAACAGCACTATTCCACTCACAATAGATTTCCTGGCCTGATTTAGTTAAATTACGATTAATATGATAACTATCTGCACCATCAAGAACAGACTCCATAAAATCAGTCAATTCACCATACAAATTTTCTGGAATAATTAAATTATAGTTTTGACCGATAACTTCATTTTTTTGCCAGCCAAAAATTTCTTCCGCTTTCTGATTCCAATCAATTATTCTTGTCTGCTGATCAGAAACTACAAAAGCAAGGGGAGCCTGATTAAAAATACTCCGATAACGTCTTTTATTACGATAAAGTTGTTTATCCTGTTCCAATTTTTTGGTAATATCATCAGCCAGACACAATAAAAAATCAACTTTCCCCTGCTCATTTACGTGAGGAATAGTTTCTATTTCAACTGTCCTTATTTCTTCTAAAAGCTCAATTTCAAGCCTTGATTTTTCAGGCTGACCGTTAATAAATAAATTTTTCTGTAAATCCTTTATTTCTGCAGCTCTGCCTATTTCAATAATACTTTCAAGATTACTGCCCTCTAGATCAGCAGTCGAACAGCCACAAAACTCAGCCATATTCTCATTGACTATACCAAATACACCTGGCTTAGTAAAGGTATAAGCAATTTGATCGAGATTATAAAACAAAAACTCAAAATCAGCTGAAAATTTAACCATAATCCCAGCTCCTAACTAATTTTATAAATTAACCTGCTTAAAAACATCTTGTAAATCTGCTTCAATTCGGTTAATATTTAATAGTTTAAATTCTTCATTTAATTTAACAGCCCGCTTAAGTACTGTTTGATCAATTATTAACCATAACTTAAATGATTCATCTTCCAGCTGATATTCTTCTCCTGGTTTTAAAAACGATTTTAATCTTTCACTTAATTCAAAATTATTACTTGCCGGATAAGCAAAACTGAGTTCAAGAAAATTTTTATGCAGACTATCTTTAAATACTGCTGGTTTATCAACTGCAATTAAATTCCCCAGACTAATGAAAGCAACCCGATCACATAAACGATCGGCCTCTTCTAGATAATGAGTACTAATCAAGATACTCTTACCCTGTTTTTTTAGTTCCAGGACTTTATTTCTAATTATTTCCGCTGAAATAGGATCAAGTCCTCCTGTTGCTTCATCAAGAATAAGTAATTCTGGATCAGCTAATAAGGCCCGACAGATCATCAGTCTCTTTTTCATACCTTTAGAATAAGTTTTGACTGCTCGCTTAGCTGCTGTTTCAAGTTTAAATTCAGCCAATAAGTTATTAACCCTCTTTAAAGAAACTCCATTAATTCCAGCAAATAATTTTAAATTATCATAAGCATTTAAACGTTCATATAAATTACTTTCTTCGAAAACAACTCCAATTTTAGCTTTTATATCTTCACTGATATTCCGTCCCTGCTTACTGCCAAATAATTTAACCTGACCAGCAGTAGGGTTTAAAATACCAATAATAATTTTAATTAAAGTCGTCTTACCAGCTCCATTTGGACCTAATAAACCCATTATCTCTCCTCGCTTAACCTGCAGACTAATCCCTTTTAAAACTTTCTGCTCAGCAAAAGATTTTTTTAAATTAACAGTAGCAAGACTGAACTCACTCATCTTCAGCTGCCTCACTCTCTCCTAAGATAGGTTCTGGGTCCCAAAAAAGTTGATAGCCAGATTCTGTCTGCTGAACATAAACTTTTTTATCAGTTTCTTTTTCTCTTCTTCCAAAACGATTAAATTCAAGCAAATATTTAACTTCAACTGCATAAAATTTTGGCTTATTTGAAGAAACTTCTGCTGTATAAGTAAATTCGGAAGCTATTTGCTGTTGATTAATCTGGCTGCTGGATCCAACTTCAATATCTTTGTATTCTAATTCATATTTAGAGAAATTTTTTTGTTGAAATTTAAGATATTCCTCTTTAGTCAAAATTGCTTTTAATTCTGGTACAAAGTTTTGATAAACCACTGCAAAATTTTCTATACTATATTCATGATAAATATACTCTACAAAGTCAATTTCTGAATTGAATTCCCGGGCTAAAGCTGGATTTCCAACTAAATTTAATAAAATAATTATCAATAAGCCAAAAATAAGCAGTAAGTTTTTTTGGAATTTAATCAGCAATAGTATCAGCCTTTCTTAAATAAAAATAAATAATAAAATAAAATAAAAGTGCAAATAATGATAAACTAACTAGCGGTCCTAAAACAGCAAACTGATTACCTCGATAAACTAATAGTTTATCAAGTGCCTGATAAAGATAATAGCTTGGAAAAAAACTAGCTAATTTTTGGGTCAAGGGTGAGAGATCAGCAATTAAAGCTGGGAATATAATTGGGAAATAAATAATTGTAGAAATTGATCTTGTTGCAGCTTGAGAGCCACTAATAAAAGCAATTAATAAACCCAGAGCACTAAAAGTTAGTGCTGCCAGAAAAACTGTCAGGATAAATAATAAAATTGAAGCAAAACCTACAGCCAATAAATTATTCAAAAGCCCCATTAAAAAAGCAGTAATTAAACTTAAAATAACTGCCAGTAAACTTTTAGCTGCAATCAACTGCCAAATATTAACTCGTGTTACCAGTAAAGCTGCTAAAGTTTTATTATCTTTTTCTTCAGCCAGTGAACCAGAAATAAGCATCAAACCAATCATAGTAATCGTAACTGTAATCCAGATTGGCAAAATAGAGCTAACACTATCAAATTCTGTCACTGGAGCAAATTCTAAATTAAGCTGATTATCTAATTTATAATACTGCTGCAGTAAATCAGTAATGTTTTCTTTTAAAATAAAAAAATTGATTGTATCTCTGCTATCAAGATAAATTTGGTAATGATCATTTGAATTAGTCTGTCCTTGCTCATAAACTATTAAAGCATCAATTTTACCAGCTGCCGCATCTCTTTTTCCGGCTGTAAATTGTCGATAATTTTTGAATTTAATATTACTATAATTATCAGCTACAAATTGCTGTAAACTACTGCTTTTCTGACCAGTTATTCCTATTTCAAAATCACGCACCAGCTGCTGGCTGTTAACTACCGAAAACATTAAAGAAGCAAATAAAGGCAAAAAAATTACAATTAAAGCAGTTCGATTCTGCAATGATTCCTTAAGATCTTTTCTTAAAAGCAAAAATACTATTTTAAATTTTTGAACTAAATAATTCATCCAGTTTTATCCCTCAATTCTACTCCAATAAATACCTAGCTGTTCTCAATAATTACCCTAATTGAGTCTAACTGCTAAACTTAACAGATATACGAAAAGAAGGGAGAAATTTTAAATTCCTCCCTTTTATCTTTATTACGGAGCCATTCTATTAAAAAAGTAAACAAGTGCCCAGATAATTACTACAATTCCTACAAATTCTGCCATAAATATCCCCCTTTCAAATCTAAAAATAATAAATTTTTCTGCTTACTATAAATAGTTCTCTAAAAAAGTCCTTTTCCCTTTTATTGCCGGACAAATAAAATTAATAGCTAGATTAAAAATTTAATTAAGATTAGCAGCTTCCACTTCCAGTTCAGGTAATAAGTCAATAAAATAAACTGGAACCAACAGTTTATGATTAACCTGTAATATTTTATTAGGTAATTCTAATTCACCATTTTCTGTTTTAATAACTTTGCTGTCCACATTAAGCATATAGAAATGGCCACCATAAATTAATAAGTAACGACCTGCTTCTAAATTGTGGAGAGTAAAATCAAGCTCTGGCTGCAGATTATCTAATACAACCATTGTCTGTTCTGTAATCACCTGCGGTTTAAGTGAAAAATCATTATCTTTAAATTTAACTTCTAGAGCAAGAGAATTAATACTCAGACTAAAAACTATAACAATTAAAAAAAACAAACTAAACTTAGCTCGTAATTTCACTCTAATCCACCCCACTTTTTCTTAACACTAATTTTTTTACATTATTTAATTTATTCTAAGTTACTAACAATATTCCTGCCTGAGAATAAAATTTCATAAATTTTTCTGCTTATGTTATAATATTTAGTTAGAGATTAACTAAGGAGGTTAGCTATTTATGAAAAATTTAAGTAAAATATTTATTACTTTCTTTAAAATAGGATCTTTTACATTTGGTGGCGGATATGCCATGCTGCCTATTATAAAAAAAGAACTAGTTGATAATTTGAATTGGATTACAGAAGAGGATATTTTAAACTATTATGCAATTGGGCAAAGCACACCTGGAATTATAGCAGTCAATACTGCTACAATGACTGGTTATAGTTTAAAAGGAATAAAAGGCGCTCTAGCTGCTACATTGGGTTTTATCAGTCCCTCACTAATTATCATTACATTTATAGCAGCTTTTTTTAAAAAGTTTCAGCAGTTAGCGGTGCTGCAAAATGCTTTTGCAGCAATACAAATAGCTGTAGTAGCTTTGATTATTGATATAGTAATCAAAATGTGGCAAAAATCAGATAAAAGTCATTTGAGTATGTTAATTTTTTTAGCTGCTTTTTTTAGTCTAAGTTTCCTCAATATTTCTCCTGTTTTTGTTATTCTAAGTTCAGCCTTTTTAGGAATTATAATTCAATACTGGTCGGGGAATTTAAAATCAGAATTTAAAACTTATCAAAAAGGAGATAAAGATAAATGATTTATTTTATTCTTTTTTTAGAATTTTTTAAAGTAGGTCTTTTTGCTCTGGGAGGCGGATTGGCAGCATTACCTTTTTTACAAAATCTTATTATTAAATATGGCTGGTTAACTACAGATCAGCTTCTAAATATGATTGCTATTTCCGAATCAACACCTGGGGCAATTGGAATTAATACAGCTACTTTTATTGGTTTTAATACTGCTGGTATAGCAGGGGGAATTATCGCTACTTTGGGTTTAACTGCTCCTTCAATTATAATTATTACAATTATTGCTCATTACTTTCAAAAATTTAATCAGCATCCTTTAGTTAAGTCCGCTTTTACTGGTATTAGACCAGCTGTAGCAGGATTAATTGCTTCAGCAGCCTTTAGTCTGGCTGCAGGAAATATTTTTTACTTTGAAAATTTATCTAATGATTTTAGTCATTTTTTTAATTATAAAGCACTTCTGCTCTTAATTATAATTTTTATTGCAATTCGCAAGCTGAAAAAGCATCCGATTTTTTACATAGTTTTTGCTGCTCTGATCGGTATTATTTTTAAGTTTTAATTTACTTGCAAAATACTTTTTTCTCTATTATAATTGGTATAGACCACATGTTGTATATTTATCTATAATAATTGATTTTAATAAACTCTTGTTTTAAGGAGGTTTTTAACTATGAAAAAAATAAATAAAAGCAGTCCTCTCCCTCTTTATTACCAGTTAAAAGAAAATATTCTAGCTGCTATCCAGGCAGATGAATTTACCGCTGGAGAACAATTACCAGCTGAAAGGGAATTAGCAGAATATAATAATATTAGCCGGATGACAGTAAAAAAAGCGGTTGATATTCTGGTAGATAGTGGCTATCTCATCAGAAAACAGGGTAGTGGAACTTTTATTACTGATTACCAGGATAACTATAGCATTTCTCCTCTTTTAAGTTTTAGTCAGGAAATGCAAAAAAAAGGATTAGATTATAAAACTAAGCTGCTCAAATTTGAAATAATACCGGCAGCTGAACTGGCTGAAAAGTTGAACTGTCAGCCAGACGATAAAGTATATCATCTAGAAAGGCTGAGAATAATTGAAGCTCACCCTTTTCTACTGGAAAACACCTATCTTCCCAGTTATTTGTTCCCTGAGCTTAGTAAGCAAGAACTTAGTAATAGCTCACTCTATCAATTGATTCAAGATAAATATAAGCTTAAATTGACTAATGTCGAAGCTGAAGTAGAAGCAATTATGTTTAATGATCAGATAGCTCAAAAAATGGATTTAAAAGCTGGCAGTTTAGGACTTTATTTTGAGCAGTCAAGCTTCGATGCTCAAGAACAGTTAGTAGAATTTACTTCTGCTTATTACAGAAATAATAATTATAAATTTAAATTTAATTTTAATCTGACTTAATTTATCAAATATAGTTGAATTAAAATTTTAATTTAAGTAAAAATTGATAAGAAAGGATTGATTTGAATGAGAATAATTGTAGAAAAAGATTATCACAGCATGAGTAAAAAGGCAGCTCTCATGTTATCTAGTCAGATTACTTTAAAAGCAAATAGTATTCTGGGCCTGGCAACAGGCGGAACTCCTCTTGCTATGTATGATAAATTAATTGAAATGTACCGTGAAGGTGAGGTTGATTTTAAACGAGTCCAAAGCTTTAATTTAGATGAATATTGTGGGTTGGCAGCAGAAAATGAAAACAGCTACCACTACTATATGCAGCATAACTTTTTTAAAGATATAAATATTAAAGCAGAAAATATAAATATTCCTGATGGCTCAAGTAGTGATCTAATTCAGGAATGTCAAAATTATGAAAATAAAATTAAACAGTCTGGTGGAATTGATCTCCAGGTGCTTGGTATCGGCGAAAATGGTCATATAGGTTTTAATGAGCCAGCTGAAAAACTAAATGTTGCTACCAATATAGTTGAATTAACTGAAGAAACAATTAAAGCAAATAGTCGCTATTTCGCAAGTAAAGATGAGGTTCCTCAAAAGGCTATTTCGATGGGTATGGCTACAATCCTTAAGGCTAAAAGAATAATTTTATTGGCTAGCGGCAAAAACAAAGCAGAAGCTATTGCTAAAACAGTTAATGGTAAAATATCAACCCAAGTTCCAGCTTCTTTACTTCAGAGTCATCCCAGAATTACTCTCATTGTTGATCAGCAAGCAGCTTCTTTAATTAATCAATCCGAACTCTCAGCTAATTGTTATCTCGAAATCTGTTAATAAAAACTCTGGAAAAGATTCGATAAAGTTTAGATATTTATCCATTTTACTCTGCAAATAATTATAATCATCACCAACCATGGCAACTCCTAAAACAGCAGACTTTATATAATCTTGTGCTCCTACTTCTGCTGCAGAGAAATTAAATTTATTCTTAGTTTTCTGCAGCAGACTCTTTATTATTTGACGTTTATCTTTTAACGTCATCGCTCCTGCTAAATATAGTTTAATTTCACAACTTGCTACTAACATTAGTTTTCTCCTCTGCTATTTTCAACTGTGCTAACTTCCTGATTTAAAATTTGTTCAGACTGATTAGCTAGATAAATTGTTTGAGTTGGGAAGGCAAACTCTATGCCTAATTGATTAAATTTTTCTTTTAAAGCAAAATTAATCTGCTCCTGAATATCCATATAAAGTTTATAGTCACTATCAGTAACATAATAAACCACCTGAAAAAGCAGACTAGAACTTGCATATTCAGCAAAATGAGCTCGATCAAACTCTGTTTTATCAAGTGAAGTTATAATTTCCTGGACAAGCTGAGGAACTTTTTTTAACTTTTCTAAAGAAGTATTATAAGTTAAACCAAAACTAAAGTTAATTCTTCTTTTCTGCATTCTTTTATAATTATTAATCCGCGAATTAACTAAGTCAGTATTAGAAATAATAATCTCTTCCCCACTTAAACTTCTAATTCGAGTTGTTTTAATACCAATATGTTCAATAGACCCCTTATAATCACCAGTAATAATGAAATCTCCAATATCAAATGGCTTATCAAAAAAAATGGTTATATAATTAAATAAATCAGTTAAAATATTTTGAGCAGCAAAAGCAATTGCTACACCACCAATACCAAGCCCGGTAACCAGACCAGTTATCTCTATATTTAAGTTATCCAGAATAAATAAAGCTGCAATAATCCAGACTAAAGTTTTAATTAAAAAGACTGTAGCTCCCAATAATTTCTGCTGTTCATAACTCTGCTGCCTCTTTTGCCAATATTTTTTTAAACTATAAACTAATAAATCAAGCAGAGCTAGCACTGTCAAAATAACTGTTAAAATCATTAAGATATAATTTATAAACCTGGCTGCCCTATTTACTACACTTAATTGATGAACAGCTAAATAAATAGCCAAGATATATAATAGAGGGTAAGCTCTTTTTTTTATAATTTTCCTCAATAAAATAGCAAACGAGGTTGAAAACTTTTTAATTAAGAGATTCATTCTAGCTAAAATAAATCTATCAAATAATTTAATTACTCCATAAACTATCAGTAAAAAAAGCAAAGCCAGTAAATAATTAAATAGGCTGTTATTTAAAACCATTGTATTTAAACTTAAACCCTGCATTAAAATTCAGCCTCCTCTTATGAATTTTAAACTGATCAAAATAATTATAAATCGTTTATCCTTAAATCCAACTTAAACATTAGTTATTTTTATTTAATTAAATATATAATACAATAATTAAATGTAAAAGTTAAATTTCCTGCTCATAATTTAGTTAAGTTAATATTTTTATTAAAAAAATATTTGTAGACATAAAAAAACGAAAGTCAACAGGTCGATTTAAAGACCTTTAAAACTTTCGTTAACTACTTATATAATTTATAAGAAAATTAAATCAAAAAATAACCATAGGCATAGGTTATATTGTGGATATTAATGGTGGAGGTGGTGGGAGTCGAACCCACGTACTGAATAGCTCACCCAGTAGTTTCTACGAGTGTAGTCCAATTATTAGTCTTACATTAAACACTCCATTGGACTGGATTATTTAATGCCAGCCTGAATTTAATGTCCTTTATTCACCCAGACAAGAGAATAAAGTAAGTCTGCTTTATATGACACCTGAGACGATTCCACAGACAGGACTCACTCAGGCGTTAACTACCTACGCGGCAGCTAAAGCGTAATTATTATCGTTTGCAGATAATTTTATAGTTTCCAGTGTTTTAGCGAGTGAAAGGAACTCCTCGACCCGCTTCCAAAAGGTTCACTATCCAGGCGAAGCCAGAACACCCCCGAATTTCAGCAATTATTCAATTTTGCATAATAATTATAACTTAAAGGTCAGATAATGTCAAATTAATTTTAATAATCACCTTTTTGCTGCCTTCTAAATGCTTTTTCGATCTCTCTTTTAGCTGTTTTTTTAGCTAAATCGCGTCGTTTATCATGCTGCTGCTTCCCTTTGGCTACTGCTAATTCAACTTTACAGAGGTTTTTCTTTAAATAAATAGTTAAAGGGACAAGCGTATATCCTTTTTGGGTTGTATAACCAATTAATTTTCTAATCTCATTTTTATGCAGCAGCAGTTTACGCTTACGTTCCGGCTCATGGTTATAACGGTTTCCTTCTTTGTAAGGACTGATATGCATATTATGCAAATAAACTTCTCCCTGCTCAACTAGAGCAAAGCTATCTTTTAAATTAACCCGATGATTACGAATTGATTTAATTTCTGTTCCCTTTAATTTAATACCTGCTTCATAAACTTCTTCTATATAAAAATCATGGCGAGCTTTTTTATTACGACTAATGATTTCAATATCCTTTGCTTTATTTTTTGCCATCACTAACACATCCTTAACTTAATTTTTCAACCAAACTAAAATCAAGTTCCCGTTTATCCCGATTAACCCGGGCCACCTTGACTTTTAATTCATCACCGATTCGGAAAATTTTCTTTGTCCTTTCTCCAATCAAATGATATTTTTCTTGATCATAAAGATAGTAATCATCTTTTAAATTTTTAATATGGATTAAGCCTTCAACAGTATTTTCTAATTCAACAAAAATACCAAAGCCAGTTATTCCACTAATGATCCCAGTAAATTCCTGATCAACTTTATCTTCCATAAATTCAATTTTTTTCAAATCAACTGAGTCACGCTCAGCTTCCATAGCTCTTCTTTCCTGAAGTGAACACTGATCTGCTATTTTAGGTAAGAGATTTTCTAATTCTTCCTGACGCTGCTCACTTAGATAGCCTCTAGTAACTGTTTCCTTAATTATCCGATGTGCAATTAAGTCTGGATATCTTCTAATTGGAGAAGTAAAATGAGTATAATGAGTAATTCCCAGACCAAAATGACCAATATTTTTTTCTGAATAAACAGCTTTTTTAAGAGATCTCAATAAAACTGTTTCAATTATTTTTTCTTCTTTTGTTCCCCGCACAGATTCTAAAATTTTCTGTAAAGATCTAGGATGAATCCCATTTTTAATTCCTTTTAAAGAATAACCAAAATTATGGATAAACTCATTAAACTGCTGCATTCGATCAAGATCAGGTGATTCGTGAACTCGATAAATAAAAGGCAGTTCTCTCCAGGCCATTTCAGCTGCCACCACTCGATTAGCAGCAATCATAAATTCTTCAATTAACTGTTCTGCTTCCCGATGCTCTCTTTTAACAAGATCAACCGGTCTACCGTCTTGATCAAGTTTAACTTTAACCTCGGTAAAATTAAAGTCCATACTACCTTCTTCAAATCTATTTTTACGCAGACGGCTACGTAAATCATTCATCATTTCAAGTTCTTCGACAAAATCACTATATTTATCCTTTAACTCAGCTGATTTTCCAGTCAAAATTTGCTGAACTTGATCATAGGTCAGGCGATGATTTGATTTTATCAATGATTTTGCAATTTTATGATCAATAATTTCAATACCGGATTTACCATATAATTTATAATCAATAAAAACCGACATAGTTAAACGTTCTACTGCTGGATTCAAACTACAAATACCGTTTGATAATTTCCGGGGCAGCATAGGTATAACACGATCTACCAGATAAATACTGGTGGCCCGCGAAAATGCCTCTTCATTAAGTTCACTGCCTGGTCTGACATAATGGCTAACATCAGCTATATGCACTCCCAAACGATAAACATCAGATTCAATTTTCTCAATCGAAACTGCATCATCCAAATCTTTAGCGTCAGCACCATCAATTGTAACAAGTTTTAAATCTCTTAAATCAAGGCGTTCACTTTCATTTTCTAAAACCTCTGGATCAACTGTATCAGAAATATGCTTAATCTCTTTTAAAACAGCTTCTGGAAAATCTCCAGGTAGATCAAGCTGCCTGATTATTGCCTCAATATCAACTCCAGGTTCATCTTTATCTCCCAGTATCTCAATTATTTTACCTTCTGGATTACGATTACCTTCTGGCCAACGAGTAATTTTAGCTACAACCTTCTGACCATTATGTGCTTTATTTAAAGCATCAGGTGGAATAAAAATATCATTGCAAATTCTTTTATTATCTGGAATTAGAAAGCCATAATTTTTAAACTTTTCCAGATTACCAACTATTTTCTGATTAACCCGTTCAATAATTTCTGCTACTTCTCCAGCCTGACTTTTACCTCTACCAGAGCGAATTAAGCGGACAAATACTTTATCATTATGCATTGCACCATTCATATTAGCTGCTGCAATATAAATATCATCTTTTTCAGGATCATCTGGAATTAAAAAGGCATTCCCAGAAGCAGTTTTTTCAATTCTACCCCCAATTAAATTAAACTTTTCCGGAACCCCATAAAGTCCTTTTGAATTTTTAAATATATGACCAGATTTAATCAATTCTTTTAATAAATCAGCAAATATTTTTTGTTGATCTTTTGGTATTGAAAATTCCTGAAAAATTTCCTGTTTACTTAATGGACGATGGACATCATCTCGTAATTTTCTTAAAAGTTCACTTCTAGCACTCATTAATAATCATCCCCAGTCTTTTTTAAGCTTCTAATTACCTTCGACAAATTTAGCCTCTGCTTTTGCCTTTAAATTACCAGACTGATCATAAATAAAAGCAGAAGTATAATGAATTCGAGCAATCCTGCTTAAATGAGAATTTTTATAAACACCTTTAATCACTAATTTTTCTCCAACTTGAGCTGGTTTTTTATAGCGAATATTTAATTCAGCTGTAAAAGCCTTGATACCTCTTTCACCAACTGCATAAGCCATTGCTTCATCTAGTAATGTAGCTAAGATACCACCATGAATTACTCCTGTATAACCTTGATGAATAGGTTGTGGTGTAAACTTAGCTTCAACTTCTGTTTCTGATATCCTTTCAAATTTTAAAGCAAGCGAAATCGGATTCTCTTTACCACAGGCAAAACACATTCTGTCATCTACATCCGGCACCATCTAATCACTACCCTTCGCAATAAAATCACCATATTTAACAAAAAACCCTCCAGGTAGTAATTAACTACAGGGAGGGTAATTAAATCCTTTACTACTAAGTTAATTTTACATGAATAAAGGAGCAAATACAAGTGAAACAATTGTCATTAATTTAATCAGTATATTTAAAGAAGGTCCAGAAGTATCTTTAAATGGATCTCCTACTGTATCGCCCACAACTGAAGCAGCATGAGTATCTGTACCTTTACCACCAAAAGCACCTGATTCAATATATTTTTTAGCATTATCCCAGGCACCACCAGCATTAGCCATCATGATAGCTAATAATACTCCAGAAGAAAGTGCACCACCAAGCAGACCACCTAAAGCCCTTACATTCCAGAGACCAACTACAACTGGTACAATTACAGCTAATAGTCCCGGTAAGATCATTTCTTTTAAAGCAGCTGTTGTACTAATGTCAACACATCTTCTATGATCAGGTTTTTGAGTTCCCTCCATAATTCCAGGCATCTCTTTAAACTGACGTCTAACTTCTTCAATCATTTCTGAAGCAGCTTTGCCAACAGCTTCCATTGTAATAGCAGAGAAAAGGAAAGGCAGCATTGCACCAATAAATAGACCAATAATAACCTGTGGATTAGTTAGACTAATTGATTCCAGGCCAACTGCCTGCGAAAAAGCTGCAAATAGGGATAAAGCTGTTAAAGCAGCTGATCCAATTGCAAAACCTTTTCCCATAGCAGCGGTTGTATTGCCAACTGAGTCTAATTTATCTGTTATTTCTCGTACAGAATGATCAAGCTCTGCCATTTCAGCAATTCCACCTGCGTTATCAGCAATTGGTCCATAAGCATCGACAGATAGAGTAATACCTGTTGTAGAAAGCATACCTACAGCCGCCATTGCAATACCGTATAAACCAGCAAATGTATAAGCTAAATAAATAGCAACTGCTATAACTAAAATTGGCATCATAGTACTTCTCATTCCAACTGATAAACCGCTAATAATATTAGTAGCAGTTCCAGTTTGAGACTGACGAGCAATATGTTTAACTGGTCCATAATGTTCTGATGTATAATATTCAGTAATCCGTCCAATTAAAGTACCAGCAATTAAACCCGCAATAATCGCAATAAAAACTCCTAACTGGCCGGTTAGAGAATTAACTAAAAAGTAAGCGCCAATAATTGTTATTCCACCTGCTGTCAAAGTTCCTCTTTCGAGTGCTTTAGCTGGATTTCCACCCTCTTTAGCTTTGACAAATCTAGTTCCAATAATAGAAGCAATAATACCCAGAGTAGCTAATAACATAGGTAAAATAACAAAGTTTTCACCAAGTGTAACGCCTAATGTCATAGCTGCAACAATGGAACCTACATATGACTCAAATAAATCTGCTCCCATACCAGCAACATCACCAACATTATCGCCAACATTATCAGCAATAACAGCTGGATTACGGGGATCATCTTCTGGAATACCTGCTTCAACTTTACCAACTAAGTCTGCCCCTACATCAGCAGCTTTAGTATAAATTCCTCCTCCAACTCTAGCGAAGAGAGCAATTGAACTTGCCCCGAAAGCAAAACCACGAATAAATTCAACGTTATTGACAAAGAATATGTAGAGAATACCTAGTCCAAGGGTTCCCAGTCCTACAACTGACATTCCCATTACAGATCCTCCAGCAAAAGCAACTTTTAATGCCGCATTAAGTCCAGATTGAGCAGCATTAGTTGTCCGTGCATTTGATTGTGTAGCAATCTGCATACCAATAAAACCAGCTAGAGCAGAAAAAAGCGCTCCTAAAACAAAGGACATTGCTGTCTGCCAGCCCAAATTTGGTACAAGTGCCATAACAATTGCCACAACAATTACAAATACAGAAAGCATTTTGTATTCACGACCCAAAAAAGCCATTGCCCCTTCATTGATCGCACTTGATAATTCTGCCATTCTGTCATTTCCAATACTAGATTTTTTTACTTTTCCGGTCAGAATAAAAGCAAATATTAAAGCAATTATCCCTGCCAGAGGTGTTAAAAAATTCATGCACCAACCTCCTCATTAATTTATATAATTTTTGAAAATAATTACTAATTTTAGCAATTTATCTAAATTAATTACTTAGCCCAATTAGAATAAGCTAAGCAACTAATTATCAAATTATTTAATTTAAAAAATTTTAAAATTGACTGGTAAATAAAATTTTCAGGATTACATTATTGCTAAAATAAGTGAGTTGAGCATAAAAAGAACTGCAGCTATGGTTGTAGCTTTACTAATTTTATCTTCCATCTTTCTACCAGATTTACCAAAAAAAGTAGTAGCTCCCCCATCAATTGCACCTGACAAACCGGCACTTTTACCTGACTGTAATAAAACTCCAACTATTACTGCAATAGCTATAATAAAGTGTAAAATTTTAAGAACAAACATTAATTTTCACCTCCAGTATTAAGATAGATACGATTACTTACCTATTATCTAACCCAGTCTTAATTTTAACATATTAAGCCCTAAAAAACAATGTTTATAAGCTAAAAAAAGCTCTTAATTTAATAGGGAAAACAGTTTCCAATCCCCGTAATTTCAAGCACTTTAGCGATTATTTTAAAAATTCTTTAAATTTATTTTAGACTATAAAACAGCGTTTTTTTATTAGTGAAACTAACCTATTTTTACGCTTTATTTTAGAAAAATATATTTTTTGTGATTATTCGAACTATTTTAATTAAATAATTACTTTTTGCTGCTATATAATAAAAACCGGACAGAATAAATTCTGTCCGGTTGAAAATCAAACTATTTTTTGATTAGTTGATATAATTTTACTTAAAACTAAGCATTTAATCTAATACTTTATTAAACAATTATTTCAAGTTAAAGAAAGCATCCTTACCAGCAAATTCTGCTGCTTCACCAAGACTTTCTTCAATTCTTAGCAATTGATTATATTTAGCAACTCTTTCGGAACGAGCAGGAGCACCAGTTTTAATTTGGCCTGTATTCATTGCTACTACAAGATCAGAGATAGTTACATCTTCTGTTTCACCGGAACGATGAGAAACTACAGAAGTGAAACCAGCTCTAGTTGCCATCTGAATTGTATTTAATGTTTCAGTTAAAGAACCAATTTGATTTACTTTAATTAAAATAGAGTTAGCACTTTGCTCAGCAATTCCTCTGCTTAATCTTTCTACATTAGTTACAAAGAGATCATCGCCAACTATTTGCAGGCGATCGCCTAATCTAGCAGTCATTTTAGCAAAACCTTCCCAATCATCTTCTGCTAAGCCATCTTCAATTGAAATAATAGGATATTTATCAATTAGATTTTCATAGAAATCGATCATTTCTTCCGATGTTTTTTCTACACCTTCACCAGCTAATACATATTTACCATCTTTGTAGAATTCAGAAGCAGCAGGATCAAGTGCAATATAAAAATCATCGCCAGGCTCATAACCAGCAGCTTCAATAGCTTCAACAATAACCTGTAAAGCTTCTTCATTAGATGATAAGTCAGGTGCAAAACCACCCTCGTCACCTACACCTGTACCTAGTTCTTTTTTCTGCAGAACTTTTTTCAGATTATGATAAACTTCAGATCCCATTCTGAGAGCTTCCCGGAAACTAGTAGCTCCAACAGGCATAATCATAAATTCCTGTAAATCAACATTATTATCAGCATGTTCTCCACCATTTAAAATATTCATCATTGGAACAGGTAGAGTTTTAGCATTCATACCACCAATATAGTTATAAAGATAATTACCAGTTGCTTCTGCCGCTGCTTTGGCTACAGCCATTGAAACACCTAAAATAGCATTAGCACCTAATTTTCCTTTATTGGATGTACCGTCAAGCTCACGCATTAAGTTATCAATTTCAATTTGTTCTCTAACATCATAACCTATTATTTCGGGAGCAATAACTTCATTAACATTTTTGACAGCATTTAAAACTCCTTTACCAAGATAGCGATCTCCACCATCTCTTAATTCAACTGCTTCATGTTCACCAGTTGAAGCTCCAGAAGGAACAGCAGCTCTGCCCATTACTCCATCTTCCAGGACTACTTCTACCTCTACAGTCGGATTACCGCGTGAATCCAGGATTTCGCGTGCATAAACATCTGTAATTGTTGTGTTTAACATTTAAATTGACCTCCTTATAATTTGACAAACATTTCTTTTTAGTTTATTTTTAAATAATTATAATAATTATTTATCGGTAAGCAATAATGATTCACCTGTCATTAATTCAGGTTTTTCAATTCCTAAAATGTCGAGCATTGTTGGTGCTAAATCTGCTAGTTTACCAGAAGCAATACCAGTATTCTCAGGCCCACCTATATAGTAGAGGGGTACTAAGTTAGAAGTATGGGCAGTAAAAGGATCTCCTGAGCCATCCTTCATCTTTTCACTATTACCATGATCAGCTGTTATTAAAGCTTGACCACCTTTAGCTAAAATAGCAGGTATTACCTGAGCCAGACAGGAATCTACTGTTTCTACAGCTTGAATAGCTGCATCTAAATATCCAGTATGACCAACCATATCTGCATTAGCATAATTAAGAATAATCACATCATATTCATCAGCCTCAATTTTTGCCAGTAATTTTTCAGTTACTTCAGGAGCACTCATTTCTGGCTGCAAATCATAAGTTGCAACATCTGGAGAAGAAACAAGCAAACGATCTTCATCCTTGTTTGGTTCTTCAACTCCACCATTAAAAAAGAATGTTACATGGGCATATTTTTCTGTTTCAGCAATTCGGAGCTGTTTAAGTCCTTCTCTGCTTAAAATTTCACCCAGGCCATCCTTAATTTCTACTGGAGCAAAAGCTACTGGTAAGTTAAACTCTTCATCATATTCAGTCATAGTTACATAATATAAATTTTCTGGATGATCAGCAGCACGCTCAAACTCTGAAAAATCAGGTAAAGCTAAAGCTCTTGTTAATTGACGAGCTCGATCAGCTCTAAAATTAAAGAATATAACAGAATCATTATCTTTAATCGTAGCAACTGGTTGTTGATCTTCTTTAATTACAACAGGAACAACGAATTCATCTTCTACATCATCTGCATAAGATTCTTCTACAGCCTGAACTGGATCAGCAGCTTGAATTCCTTCTCCACTAACCATTGCATCATAAGCCTTTTTTACTCTATCCCAACGATTATCTCTATCCATAGCATAATAGCGACCGCTTACAGTTGCAATTTTACCAAGCTCAAGCTCAGCCAATTTTTCCTGCAGTTCTTTTAAATATTTTGTACCACTAGCTGGTGGAGTATCCCTACCATCAAGAATAGGATGAATAAATACTTTTTCCAGACCAGCATTTTTAGCCATTTCAATTAAACCAAAAAGATGCTTAATATGGCTGTGTACACCACCATCAGAA
This sequence comes from Halanaerobium salsuginis, assembly GCF_900114545.1. Taxonomy (GTDB): domain Bacteria; phylum Bacillota; class Halanaerobiia; order Halanaerobiales; family Halanaerobiaceae; genus Halanaerobium; species Halanaerobium salsuginis. Next base: position 21,446 of record NZ_FOTI01000020.1, on the reverse strand, counting down.
AGTAAACCAATTAGATGTAGAGCTGTTCCTTTAGCTTTAGCATTTTCTACTGCTTTCTGTAAAACTTCATTTTCAATTAATTTATTTTCAGCAACTGCTTTATTGATTCTAGTAAAATCTTGATAAACTATTCGGCCAGCACCAATATTTAAGTGGCCAACTTCTGAATTACCCATCTGTCCTTCTGGTAAACCAACTGCTTCTCCAGAAGGTTTTAAAACAGAATGAGGATATTCCCGGTTAATTTTATCTAGATAAGGTGTATCTGCCAGATAAACAGCATTACCCTCAGCATTTTCGTTAATTCCAAGTCCATCCATGATTATTAAAGCTAATGGTTTTGGTCTTGTCATAATAAACCTCCTTATAGCCTTATTTAATTATAGGCCAGCTTACTAAATAATTTTCTTTAAATCTTAGTTTAATTTCAGCATGATAAACTGCGGCTGATTAAACTTTTTTAGCTTCTATTAATAAATTGCGGCTGTTTTAGTTATCATTTCAGCAAAAGAGTCAGCCTCTAAACTGGCTCCCCCAACTAAAGCACCATCAATTTCTGGTTGAGACATAATTTCTTCTACATTATGGGGTTTGACACTGCCACCATATTGAATTCTAACTTTTTTGGCAGCCTCTGGATAGCTCTGACTAATATTTTCTCTAATAAGAGCAATTACCCGATTTGCTTCTTCAGCCGAAGCTGTTTCTCCAGTTCCGATAGCCCAGATAGGTTCATAAGCAATAACAACATCTGTAATTTCATCTTCCGATAATCCTTTTAGAGCAGCATCAACCTGAAAATTAACTTTAGCTTCTATTTGATCAGCTTTTCTTTCGGCCAGAGTTTCTCCTACACATACAATTGGTTTAATACCATGTTTAAGAGCAGACTTGACTTTTAAGTTAACTTCATAATCACTTTCACCAAAAAGTTGACGGCGTTCAGAGTGACCAATAATTGTATATTCAATTTCACTATCAGCCAGCATTTTAGCGGAAATTTCGCCAGTATAAGCACCAGAATCTTCCCAATAAATATTTTCTGCTCCAGTTACAATTTCACTGCCAGCTGCAGCCCTCTTAACTGTTGTTAAGCAGAGAGCAGTTGAGCAGATACCAACTTCTACATTATCTATTCCTGCAACTTTATCTTTTAAATCGTTAATTGTTGTTTCTGCTTCAGCAACATTTTTATTCATTTTCCAATTACCACAAATAAATGGTTTACGCATATTTTTTCCTCCTCAAAACTTGCCATAAAGACAGTCTTTAAGTCCGGTTATTATTTTTTAAATTAACTATAATTAAGCGCTAAATATTTTACTCAACATCATCCAGAGCAGCTACACCAGGTAATTCTTTACCTTCAAAAAACATTAGAGAAGCTCCTCCACCAGTAGAAATATGGCTCATTTGATCAGCAACTCCAGCCTTGTTAATTGCAGCAGCAGAATCACCACCACCAATAACTGAATGAGCATCAGATTCAGCAAGTGCCTTAGCTAATTCAATAGTTCCATGAGCAAATTTTTCCATTTCAAAGACGCCTAGTGGGCCATTCCAGATTACTGTTTTAGCATCTTTAATAATAGCTTTATATTGTTCTAAACTTTCCGGGCCACCACAATCTAAAATCTGCCATCCAGCTGGAACTTGATCTGCTTGAACAACTTTAGTATTAGCTTCATTAGAAAAATCATCTGCAATAACTACATCAATTGGCAGTACAATTTTCACTCCTTTAGCCTCTGCTTCAGCCATTAGTTCTTTAGCTAGATCTACTTTATCAGCCTCAACTAAAGAATCACCAAGCTCATAGCCTTTAGCTAATAAGAAAGTATTTGCAATACCTCCTCCAACAATTAAAGAGTCAACCTTAGTAATTAAATTTTTAATTACATCAATTTTATCAGAAACTTTAGCCCCACCCATAATTGCAACAAAAGGACTAGCAGGATTTTCCATTACTTCACCCAGAGCATTAAGCTCTCTCTGCATTAGAAATCCAGCAGCAGAAGGTAAATATTCAGTTACACCAACTGTAGTTGCATGTGCTCTATGAGCAGCTCCGAATGCATCATTTACATAAATATCAGCTAAGGAAGCCAGCTGTTTAGCAAACTCAGGATCATTTTTCTTTTCACCTGGATAAAAGCGGCTATTTTCGAGAACTAGAACATCACCATCTTTTAAATCTGCCACAGCTTTTTCTACATCTTCCCCAATACAATCATCAACTTTTTTAACTTCTTTGTTTAATAAATTAGCCAGTTTTTTAGCAACTGGATCCATTCTTAGTTCGTCTTTAGCTTCCCCACCTGGACGACCAAGATGAGAAATTAATAATAATTTTGCTCCTTCTTTAATTAAATATTCAATGGTAGGTAAAGCAGCTTCAATTCTAGTTGTATCAGTCACTTCTCTATCTTTTAAAGGGACATTAAAGTCAACTCTAACTAATACTTTTTTACCTTTAAAATCCATATCTTTTAATGTTTTTTTCATTTCAGATACCCCCGTTAATTAATTAGTGATTACTAATTAGTATTGTTAAGCAGTATTTTAAAATTAAATAAGCAAAAAAATTTTAAATAAGCAGACATAATTCCAGGGGCAGGTCATTGACCTGTCCCTGAAAATTAATTAATAATCTATTACAGTTTTAATGCTAAATCTACAACCCGGTTAGTATAACTTAATTCATTATCATACCAGGAAATAACTTTAACCATATTACCATTAACAACCATTGTGGAAAGACCATCAACCATAGATGATTCTCTCTGACCAAGGATATCTCTGGAAACTAATTCTTCTTCAGTATAGCCAAGAATACCTTTCATTTCTCCTTCTGCTTTTTCTTTTAAAGCAGCATTTACTTCTTCAACAGTTACATCTTTATTTAAAGTAAATACTCCATCAACGCAGGAGCCATCAGGTACTGGAACTCTAATAGCCATACCATCAATTTTACCATCTAATTCAGGTAATACTTTTGTTGTTGCAATTGCTGCACCAGTAGTAGTAGGAATAATATTTTCAGCAGCAGCTCTACCTCTTCTAATTTTTCCGGAAGGTAGATCTAAAATACCTTGACTGGAAGTATAACCGTGTACTGTAGTGATTAAACCTTTTTCAATGCCAAAAGCATCATTTAAAGCTTTAGCCAGTGGAGCCAGGCAATTAGTAGTACATGATGCATTAGAAACGATCAGATCATCATCAGATAAATCATCATCATTTACACCTAATACAATTGTGTTATCAATTTTATCTTTAGCAGGAACTGTTAATAAAACTTTTTTAGCACCAGCTTCAATATGTTGCATTAACTGTTCTCTTTTACGGAAAACACCTGTAGATTCAACAACAATATCAATTCCCATTTCGTCCCATGGTAATTCAACAGGATTTTTAACAGCAGAAACTTTAATTTCTTTGCCATTAACAACCAGATTGTTATTTTCAATTTCTACAGTACCATCAAAGCGACCATGCACAGAATCAAATTTAAGTAAGTAAGCAAGATTTTCTACACTTACCAGGTCATTAATTGCTACAATTTCTAAATCTTCATTTCTTTTTTCAACTAAACGTAGAAATGCTCTTCCAATTCTTCCAAATCCATTAATTGCTACTTTTTTACCCATTATTAATTCCTCCTTAGTAATATAACGAAACATTTTAAATTGAAACATTTAAATTAATTTACTAAACAAAGATTTTAAGAAGTTTTACTAAAGATATTTTGCTGATTTTGGTTCTGCAGCCTGTCTCTGGCCTCACCCCCCTTTAAGTGAGATAATTCTGCGGGCTGTTACTTCATCTGTAATTAAAATATCCTGGTATTTTGAAGACACAGCAGCTATAATAGCCTCAGCCTTATTTTCCCCGCCAGCAACCACTATTACCTTATTAATAGTTTTTAAATCTTCTAGATTTAAACCAACACTGGTTGTAGAATATATAATTTCTCCGGCTGAGTTAAAATAAAAACCAAAAGCTTCTCCTACTGCGCCAGATCCAATCAAATCAGCAATTTCTACTGCTTTCATGCCGCGTCGCCTTGCCATATCACGGGCTGTTCCTACTCCGTGAATTAAAATATTAGCTTTTTTTAGCATTTCAAGTGTTTTTTTGATTGCTGGCTCTTTAGCTATGTGATAAATATTCTCTTCAGCCATGTTATCTGGTAGATGAAGCAGATGATAATTACCACCTAGCTTCTTGGCAATTTTAGCTGCTATAGTATTAGCCTGAATTTCAACATCTTCTCCCAGACCACCACGTCCTGGAACAACTGTTACATTTCTGGCTGAAGAACTATAACTCATTTCTGCAGCTACTAAAGCCAGGGTAGTTCCTCCAGTTACAGCAAGAATATCATTATCATTTATTTCCTGCTTTAATAACTGAGAAGCTAACCTGCCAATTTCTGCCTTTAAGTCAGATTTAGGAACTGCTCCATTAACTAATCTAACTTTTTTTATATCCAGAATATTCTCTAATTGTTTCTCAAGCTGATTAATATCGCGCAGTTCTTTAATGTACTCATCTAATTCTATCAAAAATTCTTCCCCAATTCTAGTAATCTGGGTACCAGCAGGAGTAATTTTTATTAAAGCATTTTTTTCAAAAAACTCAAGATCATTTCTAATTTTTCGTTCACTGAGATCAAGTATCCTGGCCAGAGCTCTTCTCCCTATTGGCTGGTTATAATAAATACCTCTTAGAATATTATACCTCTGTTGAGCTACTTTAACAATCTCAGGTACAATTTTTTGCTGAATTTTAAACAATTTATTCATGTTTAACCTCCCAGCTGGAACGTTTTTGTCCAATCGGAACAATATTGTCCCGATAAAGCCAAAAACAAAGCTGATTAACCCATAAAATCAGCAACTGTACAAATTATTATCAAAATATCTTTAATTTAATTGCAAACTTTTTACTTCCACATGTATTATATCATTTTCAGGGAAAATTTCAAGTTAATTTTTGAGCAATTTTTTTAATTCTACGCAGTCGATGATTAACAGCTGATTTGCTCAAGTTTATCAATTCGCCAAGTTCTTTCAGGGAAGCGTAAGGGTTTTCCCGACGCAAAATAGCTATTTCCTGTAAACCAGCAGTTAATGATTCCAGCCCTTGTTCTCTTTCTATAATATCTATATATTCCAATTGATCCATGGCAGCAGCAACTGATTTTTCTAGATTAGCAGTTTCAAAATTAACTCGGCGATTTACATTATTCTTTAATTCCTTGACAATATGATCATTTTCCATTTTTAGCATCGCTTGATGAGCTCCAATAATATTTAAAACTTTAACAACCTCGGCATAGCTTTTAAAATAAATTACATAATTACCACGATGTTCAGTCTGATGAGCTGCTAAATTAAAACGAGCCAGCAATTCTTTTAAATCGGCAGCTAAACTAGATCTTTCACAGCGAAATTCTAAATGATACTCACTTTGAGGACTATTAACTGAACCACTTCCTAAAAAGAGCCCTCTCAAATAAGCCTGCACCAGCTTACGAGAAGCAAGATAATCTTCTTTTATATGAAAAACTAATTTATTGGCTGGCGTTAAAAAGCCAAGTTCCAGCAGAAATTCTCTAACTCCAGGCTGAGGAGTAACAATAATCTCATAGCGGTTGCTTAAATTAAACCTTCTATCTCTTCTTACCCTGATCTCCATATTAAAACCAAAACGGTCTTTTATAAGTGAATAAATTCTCCGGGCCAGATTACCATGATAAAGCATAATTTTAACAGCAAGATGTTTATTTAAAATTTGAATTGAGCCATCTACCCTAATTAAAGCTGCCAGCTCCGCTAATTGTTCTAAATAACTACGTTTATCTTTCCTAGTTAATTCCTCTTTAACTTGATCAGTAAAAGACATTCTACCACCCTTTTAAAAATTACTAATTAATTTTTTTACTTAATTCAAAAATCAATTTTGCCAATTCAAGTGGATCATGGCGTAAATAACTATCTTTTTTTAAGAGATCAGCTTCGATAACCTTAACTCCCTGCTCTTGTAAACGATCACGATCAATTACAATTGGAAAAGCACCTTCAGCTTCATATTTTTTCCTTAGTTCAGCAGAGCCAGATTGATTATTAACGATAATATAATCAAAAAGGTCAGGTCCGCAATGATCTATTAAAGCCTGCACATGATCTGCAGCTGTATAATTATCGGTTTCACCAGGTTGAGTCATTACATTACAAATATAAACTTTAAGAGCCTGGCTTTGTTTTATTGCCTTAACTATTCCTTTAACTAACAAATTAGGCAAAATACTTGTATAAAGACTGCCCGGTCCTATAATAATTACATCTGCCTGCTGAATTGATATTTTCACTTCAGGAGTTGTGCTGGCATTTTCCGGATAAAGAAAAACCTTTTTAATTTCTTTATCATAGACAGGGATTGCAGACTCACCAATTCTTTTTTCTTGATCATGATAAATGGCCCCTAATTTAATGTCTTCATTTGTAGCAGGTAACACTTTACCTCTAATTGCTAAAACTTTACTGGAAGCTCTAATTGCTTCTTCAAAGTCACCCAGAACTTCAGTCATAGCAGCAATATAAAGATTGCCAAAACTATGACCAGCTAATTCTCCTTCTGCCTGAAAACGATGCTGAAATAATTTTTCCATTAATGGCTCTCGATCAGCTAAAGCCACCAAACAATTACGAATATCACCCGGAGGAAGAATTCCCATTTCATCTCTTAACCGTCCGGAACTCCCTCCATCATCAGCAACTGTTACAACTGCTGTTAAATTATCACTGTAATTTTTTAAACCCCGCAGCAAATTAGATAAACCTGTTCCACCACCAAAAGCGACTATCTCTGGACCTTTATTAGATTTTCTTTTTTCATATAATAAATCAAAAATTTCCTGGTTAGGAGTAATATGAGTATTAAGTTCTACTTTAATTTTACGTAAAGAATAATAAATTAAAACTAAACCAACAATAATTAGCATAATTCCACTTATTTTTAAAATTAAAGCAGTATATGTACCAAAAAAAAGTGCTAATAACATAGCCAGCTGACTGACTAAAAAATTACTTAAATCAAATCCTAGCAGAGGAGTAATCCCCATACTAATTAATAAAAAAGAAAAAATGATTAAAAAAAACCATCTTTTAACACCCAGGCCTGGAAAAAACCATTTGGGCAGATTCATATTTACACTTCCTTATAGTTATTTATTAATATCTCGGTGCTCAATACTCAAATTATAACTTTTTTTATCCAAAAATTCAGCCAACTTATTTACAGTTGTTACTGAGCGATGTTTTCCACCTGTACAACCAATTGCAATTGCTAAATGACTCTTGCCTTCTTTTTGATATTCAGGCAAGAGAAAATTAACTAAATTAAAAAATTTTTGATAAAATTTTTCAGTAACCGGCCATTTCAAAACATAATCCTGAACTTCCTGGTCATTACCAGTCTGATAACGCAGTGATTCTACATAATAAGGATTAGGCAGAAAACGAACATCTATCACCAGATCAGCATCACGTGGTATTCCATATTTAAAACCAAAAGAGATTAAACTAATATGCAATAGATTATTATCCTGATCAGAAAAATAAAGCTGATTAAGTTCTTCTTCCAACTCAGCCTTTTTCAATTCCCCTGTATCAATTATTTTACTTGCTTTTCCCCGCAGTTCCTCCAGAAGTTTTCTTTCACGAGCAATCGCTTCTAAAATACGTCCTTCATTATCGAGGGGGTGGCGCCGTCTGCTCTCTTTATAACGTCTGATTAAAATATCATCAGAGGCTTCTAAAAATAATATATTATAATTTAATCCCAATTCTTCTAATTGAGAAAGTTCTCTAAATAATTCATTAAAAAATTCCCTACCTCTAATATCACTAACCAGAGCAATCTTTGTCAAATCAGATTGCAAACATAGTTCAGCAAATTTTGAAATTAAAGCTGGCGGTAAGTTATCAACACAAAAATAGCCTCGATCCTCAAAATAATTTAAAGCAAGCGACTTCCCTGCTCCAGACATTCCGGTAATTAACAGAAACTCCATAGTAAAAACTAACCCCTTTCTGGCTTTTTAGCTGCTTAATTAAGATAAGGTGCACAATGGCGTAAAAAATATTTTTCTGGCTTACGAATAATATTTAAAAATGATAATTTAGCTACCTTAACAGGTTTCTTCCCATAAAATACAGCTGGATTATCTCTTAATTTATCAACTGTTGCCAGTCCAAGTCCATTATTAACAGCAAAAAACTTTTTATAACCACTCAGCTCTGCTGGCAGAGCTAAATAATATTTATGCAGAGCAGGAATGTGATCTGTTAAATCATCTAACATTAAATTTAAACTTTGCAGTGCTTTTTCTTTTTGAGCAGGATCTCTTAAATCAGCTTCCGAAACAGATAATTCTTCTAAAGGCCAGAAATGTTTATCTCTGTTTATTAAGTCTTCTCTAATATCTCTAATCAAATTAATTTTTTGCAAAAAAAGACCAGCTTCATTAAAATTAGCAAGCAGGACTTCTCTTTGCTGGCCAGTGATAGCGAATTTTTCAATAATAGTTTCAGTTAAAAACCCACCAACAGTACCAGCTACATAGTAGCAGTATTCATTAAGATCAGCAAAAGTAGCAACTTTTTTAGTTAAAAACTTTTGCATACCTTGATTCATTTCAGCCAGCCATTTATGAGAAATAATCTGGATTTCTGCTGACATATTTTTATAAAGCTGATAAAGCTGATCAATATTAACTGTTAAACGCTGCAGACTTTGATCTGCAATTAAAGCTGCCTTATCTTTAATTAGTTTAAAATCAGAAGCCCTATCATAGTTCTCTGGCGAAAAAATTCTGCTAACTGTATCCATTAACTTTTTTTGCAGATCAAGCTCAATTTTTTGTACTTCATCTTCAAAATTATCTAATATTCTATCTTGCAAATAGGCCAATAAGACTTCATCTTTTATTTCTTCATCAAGCATAGGTATTGTCAAAGCAAAACTTCGCGAAACTTCTGCCAGAATATCTCTGGCAAAGTTCATTTGATCAGATTTCATGATTTCACCTCATAATAATTAGCAGAAATATATTATTTACTGCTGTACTTCAAGAAAATAATAGTCATCAATATTAAATAGATTAATAATAAAAATAAAACTAGCAAATTTTGATAAGCAAAAAAATCGATTAATTTATCTGCTTTAAGCTGAAAAGTTGGCTTAATTTTAAGATATGGAACTACCGGCATTTCTTTATTTAAAATAGCTTTTTGATTTAAAGATTCTGGTAACAAAATATCCATTACCCGTGGCGCCTTTTCAACTTTAAGTTCACCACCAGTATAAATTTGCCAGGATCTTTGCACTGGAGCCAGCGAACGAAAATGATCATAACCAAAAGGGTCAAAACTACCTACCAATAAAATCAATTTGCTATTATCAAGTGATTTAAGTTCAGTCTTAGGAATAGTTAAATTAAGCTGATTACCGTTTCTAATAAGATTAACATCTTCTGCTGAATAAGGATCAATAAACGATAATTTACTAATATCCATCAAATTCTCTTTCTGACTATCAGGAGAAAAAATTCTAACCCACCAGCCACTTATTTTTAAAAATTTATTCCAATTAAAATCAGCCGGTAAAGTAACATTGGCTCCTGTATGAAATAATTTATTTGTACCACCAGGCTGATTATCAAGATAAATTTCGATTAAAGGTAAAGAAAAAGCAAATTCTCCCTGCCAGGGATCAGTCAACTTTGAAAAATTAATTTGAAACAAAAAGTTATCTGCTGATTCCAGAATGGTTAAACTTTTTATATCAAATAGATGCCCTTTATTCTGGAAAATATGGTTCCGTGGATATTGATATTTTCCCGGGCCATAGTCATCACCAACTCCATCCAGCTGATTAAAAATAACTTTATTTTCAGCAGCTGCTGCTATAGATAGACACGACAAAAAATATAAAAGTATTAAAAACAGCAAAGTTAATCTGATTGAATTTCTGCTGCTAAAAGTCATTTTTTCACCTCAAAATAAGCAGTTAATTATCTTCTCATTATATTTTCAGTAAAATCAACTGCAGCATTATATCCCATTGATTTCATGCGGTAATTCATGGCAGCTACCTCTAAAACAAGGGCCAAATTACGACCTGGCTTAACAGGAATTATTATCTCATCAATATCAAGATCCATAATCGTTGTTTTTCTTGTATCAATTCCCAACCGCTCGTATTCATTATTTTCATCCCAACGTTCTAACTTTATTGTTAAATTAATTGGCGATTCATTTTTAACAGCTCCTGCTCCAAAAAGCGTCTTAACATTAATAATTCCTATTCCCCGCATTTCTAAAAAATAACGAGAATTTTCCGGAGCACTGCCTGCAAGACGCAGCTCACCAATTTTTTTAATCTCAATTATATCATCAGCTACCAGGCGATGCCCTCTTTTAACTAATTCGATAGCGGTTTCACTTTTACCAATCCCGCTTTCTCCACGAATTAAAACTCCAATTCCATAAATATCAACCAATACACCATGGATTACTCGAACTGGTGCTAATTTTTCTTCCAGATAGTTAAGCAGCATACTGCTAAATCTAGTTGTAGAGATATTAGTTAATAAAACTGGAATTCCACTTTCGTCTGCTCGTTTAAGCAAATAGTCGGGGATCTTTTCTCCCCGGGCAACTATAATACAAACCGGATTATAAGCAACATATTCATCAATTCTTTTTTTTAGAAGATCTGCTTCCAGAGCCCGCAAAAAAGACATCTCTGTTCGTCCAATTAAATTAGCTCTTTCGGGAACAAAGTGTTTCCAGAAGCCAGCCAACTCTATACCAGGACGCTTAATATCACTAACTGTTATTTCGCGTTTAATTCCAGAACGACCCGCTTTAATTTCCAGATCAAAACGATTAAAAATATCTAATACTAATACTTTATCATAATTAGCCATTTTTAACTAGCCTATCTTCCATAGCAACTGCAACGGCTCCCATTAAACCAATATCTGAACCTAATTCTGCCTCCTTGACACTGACTATTTCTAATGGTCCAGAAAGAGCTGTCTTCTTCATTGTAGCAAGTGCTTCAGCCAGAAATAAATCAGAGGCTTTCATTACTCCTCCCCCTAAAATTATCATTTCTGGGTTAAAAATATTAATTACATTTCCCAGGCCAATACCTAAATAATAACCAGCTTTTTTAAATATTTCTTGAGCTACTTCATCACCTTGATAGGCAGCTTGAGCACAAATTACTGCATTAATATCTTCAACTATTTGATCTGCTAATTCAAGCATTTCTTTACTTAATCCTTTTGCTGCTGCTTCTCTTGCTCTTTTACCAATTGCAGTACCAGAAGCAAATGATTCGAGACAACCATGTTTGCCACAGCCACAAAGGGGTCCATCAGGATCAATTACAGTATGACCGATTTCACAGGCATTATCATTTGTACCATTAAATAGCTCCCGCTCAATAATTGCTCCTCCCCCAATTCCAGTTGAAATAGTAATATAGACCATATTATCAACTTTTCGTCCAGCCCCAAACCATTTTTCACCTAAAGCTGCTGCATTAGCATCATTTTTAAGTAAAGTTTTTATACCAAGAGCTGCTTCCATCTTTTTAACCAGGGGAACATTTTTCCAGGGAAGATTAGCATTTTCAATTATAATTCCTTTAGTAGCATCGAGGGGACCAGGACTACCAATACCAAGGCTAACAATCTGATCTTTGTTTACTTCAGCCTTAGCCAACACATCTTCAATAGTTAGAATCATGTTTTTTATAATAGTTTCTTCACCAGCAGCTGCTTCTGTATCTCTACGAGAACGAGCAATAATATTCCCCTCTTGATCAGCCAATCCGGTTAAAATTTTTGTTCCGCCTAAGTCAAGTCCTAAATAATATTCTTTCATTACAAACCCCTTTCAAATTCATTATCTTTATTTTAATACTTGGCCAGCATTTCCTGGCATCCTTTGATAAGTAGAATACCTAATATTCCCATAAATGCAAGCGGCAAACCAATTCCTGTCACAATTAACAGTCCAGCTAAAATAACTAAAGCTAACAACCAGAGCAGTGAAAATAAAAGATTATCCAGACTGATAACCAGCGCATTTTTTAAAATATTTTTTATCGATTGCTCAGACTGAACGATCAATAATCCCCAGAGATAAGCTTGATAAATAGAAAAGTAAATTACTAAATAAGCAAATAAAAAAGCAAAAGCCAATAACCAGGTATTTTCCTGTCCTCTAACTAAGAAAAATCTCAGATCAACAATAAAAATTAGATAAATCAAAGCTGTAACTAAAAAAACTAAAAAGCCCCGCCAAAATTTAGACTTAAAATAACTAATTAACTTCTTAAAGCCGGCGCTCTCCTGATTTATAACAAGATGAACAGCTTCTAAGCCAGTTAGAAGTAGAGGTCCAATTAAAACAATTGGCAAAATCAAAAATGGATAAGCTCCTGTTGAAAGAGCAAAAAATCCAACAAATAATAATATAGAAGTTAGAATAAACCAGCTTAAACCAACAAAAACTAATTTAAATAAATGTTCATAATATTTTTTAAAAGTAAATTTTAACACAGAAAAAATTTCCAACTAAATCCCTCCAAAAACCTTCCGTTTATTAAGCCAGGTTACAATTAATTATAACATAATTATTTTTGTTATGTATAGGAAATAGCAAGAATGATTTTTAATTAAGCTAAATCAAGCTCTAAATCAAGGTTAAATTCTTTTTTTAAGTAGCGAGCTATCCCCAGCTTATCATGATTAGGAGCAATATCATCGGCAGCTTCCTGCAGCACAGGATTGGCATTAGCCATTGCTACTCCACGCCCAGCCCACTCAATCATCTTTAAATCATTTAATCCATCACCAAATGCCATTACTTCTTCCTGTTTTATTCCAAAATCAGCAGCTATTTTTTGCAGAGGAACATCTTTAGAAATACCTTTTTTAGTCATTTCAATAAAAGAATTAAATGAAGCTGAAATTTCTATTTGATCGGCAAAATTATCAATTAAGAATTTATTTATTTCTTGCTGCTTCTGCTCGTCTTCTTCAACAATTAACATTTTAGTAGGATCCTGATCAATAAAATCAACTAAATTGCCAACAGGCTCTGATTTTATGCCAGAGATTTTTTCATAATCATCACTAAATTTATTTAACTCCTTTACATAAAGTTTATCATCAAGATAAATATTTAAATGATAATTATTTTCTTCTACCATTTCTGTAATCTGACGAGCAACTGCAAGTGGAATTGGCTGATGATAAATTATTTCTTTTTTCTGAGGGTCCATTACTAAAGCACCATTGTAAGTTATAACAGGACTTTTTACAGCTAGTTTTTCTAGGTGGGGAAGAGCAGAAATAAACATTCTACCTGTTGCTACAAGCGTAATTATCCCTTTTTCCCTAACTTTTTTTACTGCTTCAATTGTTTTAGCTGCTAACTGGTGTTCTTGATTCAACAAAGTTCCATCTAGATCAAATGCAATTAATTTAGTCTTCATTATATTAACCATCCTTTACTTATAAAAATGGCCGGGATAGCCCGGCTCATTAATATTATAGTTATAATTAACTTGCTATTTTACAAACCGTTCTGAGAATGCATATACTTCTTCTTTTAACTGAGCCAATTTCTGTTCAGCTTCAATATTCTTTAAAACTGCAAAAATAAATTTCGCAATCTGTTCCATATCATTTTCTTTCATTCCCCGGGTAGTTACAGCAGGGGTACCGATTCTAATTCCACTGGTTACAAATGGACTTCTGGTTTCAAAAGGTATTGTATTCTTATTCACAGTAATCCCAACCTTATCTAGTGCTTCTTCTACTTCTTTACCTGTCAAATTCATATTTGTCAGGTCAACCAACATCATGTGGTTATCAGTTCCACCGGAGACTAATCTAAGTCCATAACTGCTTAAAGCGTTTGCTAAACTACGGGCATTATTAATTATCTGTTTTTGATATTTTTTAAAGTCAGGAGTTAAAGCTTCTTTAAATGTCACAGCTTTAGCTGCAACTATATGCATTAAAGGCCCTCCCTGAATTCCAGGAAAAATTGCTTTATCAATTGCTTTAGCATATTTTTGCTTACAGAGAATCATTCCTCCTCTAGTGCCTCTAAGTGTTTTGTGAGTAGTTGTAGTTACAAAATCAGCATAAGGAACTGGACTGGGATGAAGACCCGCTGCAACAAGGCCGGCTATATGAGCCATATCAACCATTAATAAAGCACCTACTGAGTCAGCAATTTCTTTAAAGGTCTTAAAGTTTATAACTCTAGGATAAGCACTGGCCCCAGCGACAATTAATTCTGGTTGATGCTCTTCAGCTAACCTTCTTACCTGTTCGTAGTCTATTATTTCTTTTTCTCTGGTTACGCCATAATGAACAAAGTTATAATATTTACCTGAAATATTAACTGGACTGCCGTGGCTTAAATGACCGCCATGAGTCAAGTCCATACCCAAAATTGTTCCTCCTTCAGATACCTGCGAAAAATAAACAGCCTGATTTGCCTGTGATCCTGAATGAGGTTGTACATTAACATGTTCAGCCTGATAAATCTCTCTAGCTCTTTGAATTGCTAATTTTTCAGCCTGATCAATCACTTCACAGCCGCCGTAATATCTTTTATCCGGATAGCCTTCTGCATATTTATTGGTTAAAACTGAACCAGCAGCTTCCATAACAGCTGGACTAACAAAATTCTCAGAAGCAATTAACTCAATATTATGGGCCTGTCTCTGTTCTTCTTCTGCTATAATAGCAGCTATTTCAGGATCAACCTTTTTTAATTCCTGCATCCAAAGTTCATCTCCTCAGTTTAAATTATTAAACTCTTACTTATTTTATAAATTCTTTAACTTGAAATTAATTCCTGCTTATTTGCTCGACTACTTTAATTAGCTCTTTTTACTTTTAAATTAAAGCAAAAATATTCTTATAAAATTTATTATAAATAACATTAAAATAATTTTTAGCAGAACAAAGTTAATTATGTAAATTTTAGCCAAACCTCATTAATTAAAATGAAAAAGACCGGAAGCAAGACTCCCGGTTTTTTCAAAATATAAATTTATGCCTGGCTGATTGCATCAACTGGACAAACTGCAGCACAAGCACCACAATCAATACAAACATCAGCTTCAATTTCGTATTGTGTATCGCCTTCACTGATACATTCAACAGGACATTCTGGTTCACAGGAACCACACATAATACATTCATCTGAAATTACATGAGCCATCTTATGATTCACCTCCTGCTATTCAGCTTTATTATAATTTATTTTGTAAAAAGTTCACAAAACTATTATATCCAGCCAGCATTAAAATGTCAACTTGTTTAATAAATAGTTTTAAAAGACATTTTTAAAAACCGGCCCCTCCCCCGGGTAAGATTAAAAGCTGTATTTTAGAGCAATTGAAGTAAAATCATTGTCTGAAAATTGGCCGAATGTAGTATCATTATCACCATTAAAAATCTTATGAGAAAGTTCTAACTCAAGATCTTGTTTCAACTCATAATTAACTGCTGCTTCTAGACTGTAATCATGACCAGCCAAGTTATAAATCCAGGTCAATTCTGGCTCTATTTTTTCATTATTATAGCTATCTTTCAATTTAACAATAGCTCGATTTGTTGTATAATCATCATCAGCATCATAGTCAATATCAAACTGTGAAAGACCACTATGATCAAGTATTTTTTCTCCAGCAAACTGAATATTTAAGTTTAGATTGCTAATTGGCAGATCACGATCTCCACCGATAACCCAGGCTATTTTATTGTTTCTAACTAGTGGATTATCACCATCTGTATCATCGGTTCTATAATAAGCTAATTCAAAACGACTATTAATGGAGGCAATGACTTTAGCCATCTCAAAGCCAAAAATATCAACCGAATCATAATGAAGATCGGCATTATTTAAAGCTTCTTTTAGTTCAGATTTACTGATAGATCCTCCTGACCAGGAAGCAGCTGAACTGGCAACTGCAGCTACATTGTAGCTGGGATCACGTAAATAGCCTTTATAATAACTAAATCCATAATCAATACTCCCTCTGCTGTCAGTAAATCTTAAACCAAATTGATTATTTTCCTCATCGATAGCATCTTCAACTTCATTAATTAAATCAGTCTGACTTAAACCAGTAGCCGCTGATAACTCTCTTAAGCTAATTAAAGAAGCAAAAGGATTAATAACCCAATTCCCTAATGAACTATCAGGATCATCAGCAAGCCTGTTGCCTTCAAAATCAGGAGTATAAACAAACTCCAGATCAGCATTACCACCTCTAAAATATTTGTCTATCTTAAGCATTTCTTCTCCAATTTGACGTTCTTTATAATCAGGATTAATAAAATCACTTAAATCTTCTGGATTAAGATTATCAACAACATGAACTTTATCTCCTTTTCCCCAGATAACACGATGTCTCCCAATTAAAACATCATAACTAGAAGCTGAATACTTATAATATAATTCATTAAAGTCAATTTCATCTGCTGCACCTAATTGATAGTCAATCAGAACTTTAAATTGATTAGTTGAACCAGGATAATTAAATTCTAATTCACCACCTAAATTTTCCTCTATATCACCATCATCAGACATAATTCTTAACTCAGGCGAAATCGAGCCACTAATTTCAGTCTCTGTTTTTTCACTACCATAAAAACTACCATTATCAAATGCTATACCTGGTAAAGATAAAGTTAGCAGCAGTCCAAATAACAAACAAAAAATTAAACTTTTTTTCTTTAACATTAATTACACCCCATTATTAATTTAAGTTTTAAACTTTTAACAATTAATCTGAGCAGAAAAGCAGACAGCTTTTCTGCTCAGTAATGGTTTAAGTTAATCAGCTTTAATTACCTGTTTTAAGAAACTGCTGGGTAAATCTTTTGTCACTAATATCTTTGTTATACTCAAGTAGATAGTTACCATTTCTATCTTTTACATAGAGATGAGTTTGATGACCAGAATCTAAATTTTTCATTACAGTAGAATAAACAGTCCAGACTCCATCAACTTTTTCTATCTTACTATCAACAATCATCCTTTTATACAATTTGCCAGTACTTTTATCATACATTTCTATTTTAACAGGAATAAAATGCTCTTTTGTTACCCAGGAAACTGTTTTAGCATACTGCTCATCAGCTGGATTTTTAGGAGTTGCTTCTACGACATAACAGTCATAATTATTAAAGCTTTCTTCCTTTAATAATTTATAGGTGAAATCATCTATTTCTCTTGATTTCATATCATCATATGTGAAATCAGTTCCCATAAAAGAATCTCCACCTTGACCACCAGAAATTCTTCTTACTCTGCCTAAGTCAGGTAAATAAATCCACTGATCATCATCAGTATCTTGGTTTTCAATCTGCAGGAACCGAGTGTTTTTAACAGATTCTGGTTCATGAAAGACCATAACAGTTTGATTTAAATCATCTTCACCAGCAATCTTTTTTGACCAGGCTTCTACAACTCGATCTCTAACTTGACCACTACTATCAATTAAATCCATGCCCATTAAAGCATGTCTAGTCTGACCATCATCACGATTATCAACATTTTCCATAACTTCCCGACCACTAATTGCTAAAACAGCACTACTAACTGTTCCTAATAAAAGAGCAGCCAAAACAACTGTAATTAGCAAAGTTAAATTTCTTTTTTTCATTTTAAATTCCTCCTTTAGATTAAGCTAAATAATTTAGTGATATATAATTAAATAATTTGTAAAGTCTATTTACTAATAAATTTAGGCTTAAATAAGTTAAGCAGCAGTGGCAAAATAGTCAGTGAAGCAAGTGAAGAAGTAAACATTGTCACTGCAATTAAAAAGCCCAAATAGACAAGAGGATAAAAGTTTGAAAATAATAATACTAAAAAACCTGCTGCAACAGAAATTGCATTAAAAACAATTGCCTTTCCAGTCGAAGCTAAAGTTTTTTTCGTTACAATAAATAAATCTTCTTCCTCCTGACGCTCTGTATAATAAGTCTGGAGAAAATGAATTGTATAATCTACTCCAATCCCAATCGCAATTGAGGCTACCATAGCTGTACCTACATCAAGCTTAATTCCTAGATGTCCCATCAAACCAAAATTAATAATTAATGAAAAGGCAAGCGGAATAATTCCATAAATACCAGCCAGTAAAGATCGAAAAGAGATTGCTACCAACAAAAAGACAATAATAAAGGAGATTACTATACTTCTAGTCTGGCTGCTGACAATTAAATTGTTGGCTTCCAGAGCCATAGTTGCATTTCCCGACACTTCAACTTGATAGTTAGCAGGGAAATTAGCAGCTGTATAATTTGAAATATCCTCTCGCACTTTAGCAGCTGTTAAATTACTCGGGTCATTTAGCTGAATTAATATTTGTGCCTTATCTGGTTCTAACTGGTCATTAATAAAATCATCAACATTACCTGAATATAAAAGTAGGTATTGAGAAATTAAGTTTTTAAGATTCTGTGGACTAGCAGCATTATATTTATTCAAATCTGTAGGTATTTCATAATAAGCAGCTGCCTTATAATTCAATTCTTGCTTTAAAAGAGCAAGCATTTCATCAGTTGTCAGATTAAGATTTTCTGCTCTAATAAACGCTGAGTTAAGCAGGCTAATAAAGTCATACTCTGATAATTCTTTTTCTCTATCTGGACCAGGAATAAGTTCTAACTGACCAGAATTATTAGATTGTTCACCTGCAGATGAATCATCTTCCTGATAAAAACTAGAACTATGATCAAGATCATAATCAGAACCACTATCTTCTGCTGAAGTAGAACTAGAATCACTATAAAAGCTAGAACTTTGATCTGCAATTGAACCATCATCAGAACTAGAGTTTTCTGCTGTCCCCTGATAGAAACTGCTGCTGTTATCTTCAATTTCATCCTGTTCACTACTTAAAGCAGTATTTTGACTAGCAGAATCGCTCTCTACAGCTGGATAATGCATAACCTGATTCATGCGCTTAATATAATCGGAAATCGAAGTTGCTTTGCCTACTTCAGGAAATTTACTATTTAAATGTTTCTCTAATTTATCCATAGCTGCTAAAACAGCAGGATTATTTAAATCACCTGATTTTTGACCAGAAACCATAACTTTCATAATATTGGTTCCTGAGAAATTCTGATTAATAAAGTCATCAGCTTGTCTGATTTCTGTATTTTCTTTAAACATTTCAATAAGAGGGGTATCAACTACAATTTTACTAAAGCCCATTAGCGAAAAAATAATAATAACTAAAGCTGTCACAATAATTCCGATCCTGCGTCCCGCATAGAACTCGTGTAATTTATTAATCATTTTGTTAAAATGATCTTGAGCTTGATATTTATCTTTTAACTTATCATGACGATATGCATAAATAATTATTAGCAAAGACGGAATTAAGAATAATGCTACTAAAAAAGCGGCTGCTATTCCAATTGCTGTAAAAATCCCAAAAGTTTTAATTGGAATTATTTCACTTGAAGCAAGTGAACCAAAACCAGCTACAGTGGTTAATGCAGCCAGAAAAACAGCTTTCCCCAGTCTATTAACAGTTCGATAGACAATTTTTTGCTGATCTTCTGGAGTTAATTCTCCTGGATGCTCACTAATATAATCATAATAATGACTTAAAATATGAATTCCGTAAGCACTACCAACAGCTATTAAAAGAACAGGAATAACTGTTGAAACAAGAGTCAAACTTATACCAAGTGCAGCCATTAATCCAACTGCCCAGATACTGCTAATACTTACTGTAAGTAAAATCAATACTACTGCCAGTATATTATTAAAGAAAAGATATAACGCTATGATTAAGACTGCTACAATAAAGGGAATTAAAAACTTAACATCCTGCAGCATATTATCTCCCATTAAAACATTAATAGCAGTAGAGCCAGATATATATGTTTCAAAACCTTTACTTTTATATTGATCAGTCAAATTTTTAATTTGATAATAAGCTGCATCTTTATCATCATTACTTAGACCTTTTTTGAGTTTTATTAAAATTTCAGTTGACTTAAAATCACTAGAGTAGAGATTATTTTTATACATATCCCAACTCAATATTTTTTCTTTAATTGCATATTTATCCGAATCATTTTGTGGTAAATCCTTAACAAGGTCATCCACAATCATTCCATCTGGAGTTCCTTCAATAAAATCAGCATTAGTTAATGAAGTAACATCATCAACATAACTAATCTTTTCAATTCCAGCAGTTAATTCTTTTAAATATTTTAGATTCTCAGGTTCAAGTATAGTTCCCCGATCAACTTTTAAAGCAGCTACTATACCATCACTTTCTCCAAAAATATCTTTCATTTCTTCATTACTAACTTTGGCAGGATGAGTGTCTGGCAGAAAAACTTCAATATCATTATTTATCTGGACTTTCGGAATTTGAAATAAGAAAAAAATAGTTATTAAAAAAATTATTATTACTATTGCTTTATTGTGTTTTAATATTCTTTCCATCTTGCACCTCCACTAAACTTATTAATTCTGAACAACTTGATACATTTTCTGCAGGGTTTTAAGAACAGTTCTAGCATCTTCTTCAGAAATATCATCTAAAAATTTTCTAAACCATTCTTGATATATATTATTGATTAAAGGCTTCCTGCTCCTGGCCTTATCAGTTAAATAAATTAAATTCACTCTACCATCAGTGGGAGAAGTTTCTTTTTTCAAATATTCCTTTAACAATAGACTGCGAATAGCTCTAGAAATAGTAGCCTTATCAACACCCAAATTTTCTTGAAGCGTTTTCTGATTAATCCCATCTCCATCTCGAAAAAGATAAATCAAAATATTGCCTTCACTATGATTTAAATTATATTTTTCCAGTAGTTGATCTACAAACTGATCATGATCTTTATATAATTTTGCTATCCATTTGCCAATTGGGGCTTCTATATACATTAATAAACTCACCTCTACTTAATTGCACTTACAACTACATCAACAAAATAATAGCATGGTTTGCCCCCAAAAAGACTAAATAAATATCCTTAAATAAAAAAATATTTAAGGTTGTAAGCAATAAATTTCTCATTTATAAGTAAAAATAATATTATATAGTGTGAAAAAGATCTACCTTGTTCAGGAGGTGGCCAGTTCTAATCCTTTCAGCAGCTTTTTGAAGTTTGCTGCTGCAACTTTTAAGCCAAACCAGATTTTTTGACATACTTCACCCCTGACCGGCATCTCATCGACATCATATTTGCGTCTGAATACAGAAGGTATTCCTTCTACACCAGCACGCTGATTGCATTCTTTGATGTATTCTTTTTCACCCATTGTTTTTCTGAGTTTTCCTGTTTC
>NZ_FOTI01000072.1 GCF_900114545.1 Halanaerobium salsuginis | reverse complement strand
AATTTGCTAATTTACATAATCATGATATTGATGTTTACTATGCTCATCCCTATTCAGCCTGGGAAAGAGGCACTAATGAAAGACATAATGGTCTCATTAGAAGATTTATCCCTAAAGGAGAACAAATAAGTAAATATACAGAAAAGCAAATTCAGAAAATACAAAACTGGTGTAATAATTATCCAAGAAAATTATTGAATTATTTTACTCCAAATGAATTATTTCAAAAAGAACTTCAATCTATCATTAACAGTTTATAAATAGTTTTAACTTTAATATACTTTATAACACTAGGTTTTTCTATGAGTGTTGCATTTAATATTGCAATTTAAGAATAAATATTAAATAGACAAATAAAATTTTATTTACCAGGCTTCATTAATGATAAATCTACTCTTTCTCTTTTTAAGTTTAAAGTTTTATTTAGTATTTCTTCAACTGCACAAAATTTATCCTGATACATTTCCTCTGTTGTAAAATTAGCATAATGACGATGCAAAAATGAATCAATACCCATAAATAAAATTTCTGTTACCTCTTCAGGGTATTCTATTTCAAATTCACCACTTGCTACACCCTCTTTTACTACTTGAGTAAATAAAGGAATAAACTTATTCCAGAATTCTTTATTTCTTTCTTTCATAAATTTAGCATTTTCATCTATCTTAAAAAATTCATAAACTTTGAAATTACCTCTTCTGGTAAAAATTAACCTTAAAATAATTTTTTCTAATTTTTCTAGAGCAGAGTAGGAATCATTTTCTAAAATATATTTTGCTTTCTCTTCAGTATGATTATATCTTCTTTCCAGCAAAGCTGTAATAATATCTTCTTTAGTGTCAAAATAATAGTAGAAAGTTCCCTTAGCTACTCCGGCTCTTTCTGCTATATCTTTGACTGTTGTTTTTTCAAAGCCATCTTCTATAAATAATTTTTCAGCCTCATTTAAAATAGTATCGCGTCTTTTTAATGATTTTTTTGTCCTTTTAGCCAATCTTGATTACCTCCACTTTTTATTGACTTATAGTCAACATAGAGTAATTATATTATAGCATATCTAAATTACAAGTTAAAGTTACATTCTTAAACTAAATTTATTTATCATCTATTTAAAACAGGTTGATAAATATTAAATAGACAAATCAAGATTGCATAAAAAAAGCACCTTTACAGGTGTTTTAATGGGGTGGATGATGGGGCTTGAACCCACGGCCTCGGGAGCCACAATCCCGCGCTCTAGCCAACTGAGCTACATCCACCATATTAAATTTTAACAAAACAACTCCACTCAAAAAATGTACTTTGCAAAGTCGTTTATTACTTGCGACATTTTGTATTATATCAACGTAGTTAATAATTGTCAAGCTCAATTTAAAATTAATTTAATTAACTGCTGCTGCCAGAGATAATTTTGAGCTTTCCTTGGCAATTGTTTTCGAAAAGTTATTCCTATTTCATTAGCTATTGTTCCTGAGTTAAATCAGTTGTTTTAGGTTTCAATCCTTGTTGTAATGGATTTAGTCATTAGACCCCATCAGCTAACCAAGTACCATCAGCTTTGAGTTGCCGTTTCAATCCTTGTTGTAATGGATTTAGTCATTAGACATGGTTTGAATCTTCAATCTCGTCTAACATATGATGTTTCAATCCTTGTTGTAATGGATTTAGTCATTAGACCATCCAAAAAGCAAAAGCGATGGTTATGTTACCAACCAGTTTCAATCCTTGTTGTAATGGATTTAGTCATTAGACAAGAATTAAGAAAAGTGGCCGATGTATTAGATGAAAGTTTCAATCCTTGTTGTAATGGATTTAGTCATTAGACCCGTTTTTAAGCAACCTTCCTGTTATAACAGTTACCACAGCTATTTGTCTAGAAATTTATTCGGCTAAAATTTATGATTTTTGACTGCAAAAACAGTCTTTTTTAGCTAAATGCCGCGACTTTGACCATCCTGACCAAATATGATGTAACTGCAGTTATCAAGGTTCGCAAAAAGTAAAGCAAATAAATTTGCCTCAGAATTTAACTAATTAATTAAAAATTTATTACTTACTACTATAAACTATATTCAATCTTTAAAGTTTAATTCCTGCTTCAAAATAAAATAATTTATTAAATTTTTAACTTGAAATTAAATTTCTTTTTTTATAGAATTTATATTAATATATATTTATTTCATCAAAGCTAAACTTATTCAAAATATATCAGTAAAGGATGAAAAAAATGAAAAAAACTACTTTATTAGTATTGGCTTTTTTATTAATTATTAGCTGCAGTGTTTCAGCAAATGACTTTAGAAATACAAGCTGGGGTATGAGTAAAGCTGAAGTTAAAGAAGCTGAAACTAAAGTTCTAGAGGCCGAAAAAGAAAATTTATTAGTTTATCAGGACAAAGTTTTAGGCTTTCCAACAGGTGTTTCTTATATTTTTGCTAAAGGGAAATTGGTTAGAGCTAAATATTTCATTATTGAAAGCCATGTTGATAAAAATGATTATATTAGTGACTATGCTACATTATTTGAAGCACTAAGAAGTAAATATGGAAATAAATATGAAGATCATCATTATTGGGATAATGAATTGTTCAAAAAATATCCTAAATATTGGGGGCTAGCTGTTAGTCTTGGTCACCACTATTATTACAGCAAATGGAAAACTGATACAACCTCGGTTTTACTTTATCTAAAGGGACAGGATTATAAAACTAATCTCGGGATTGAGTATTCAAGCCGCGAACTCCAAAAGCTAGAGTATGAAGTTAAAAATGAAGAAATAGAACAAAAACTATAAATATTATACTAAATAGTTAATCTAATTAAATTGGCTTTAATTTCCATAATATGTTATACTAATCTTAATAATGATAAGTTAAATTATCATTAAAATGTTTTTTAATAAGCAAGTAAGTTCAATCAACTTAAAAGCTGGCTAAATTTGAAAACTAATCATTTTAATAAACGAGCAATTTATTCAACAAAATGTTTTATCTTTCTACATACCAATTTAAGGAGATGTTAATTATGTATAGATATTTTGTTAATAATAAAGCTCTTAGAGATGGCTACCATGAAGTTCATCACGAAATATGTTTTTTCTTAAAAATAGCTAAAAGCAAAAAAGATTTAGGAGAACATGAAAACTTTCAAGAAGCAGTAGCAGAAGCTGAAAAACATTATGATAAAGTAAAGGCTTGTAAAGCATGTTGTCCAAAATGTTATAAATAATTTTATCGAGACAGGTGATTAAATGATCATAAGTGCCAGCCGCAGAACTGATTTACCTGCTTTTTATAGTAAGTGGTTTTACAATCGAATTAAGGCCCAGTCAGTTATGGTTAGAAACCCATTTAATTATCGACAAATTTCTAAAATAAATTTGTCTGCTAAGTTAATCGACTGTATTGTGTTCTGGACTAAAAATCCTACAGCAGATTTTATAGCTCAACTTGATTTGTTAAAAGATTATAATTACTATTTTCAATTTACTATTAATCCGTATAATAGAAATTTAGAGAGCAGAGTTCCACTAAAAAAACAAATCATCAAAAAGTTTATCACTTTATCACAAAAAATTGGAAAAGAGCGTTTAATCTGGCGTTATGATCCAATAATCTTAACTGATACTATTGATGAAGAGTATCATTATAAATACTTTGATTTTTTAGCAGCTCAGCTGGCTCAATATACAGATAAGTGTATAATTAGTTTTCTTGATAATTATAAAAAAACTGAAAAAAATCTTGCAGAAATAAATTTAACTGCTTTAACTACTACTAAAATGAAAATAATTGCCAGCAATTTAGCTGATTTAGCTGCTAAGTATGATTTAAAACTGGCCAGCTGCGCTGAAGCAGTTGATCTAACTACATTTAACATCCAGCCCAGCAGCTGTATTGATAGTAAATTAATTGAACAAATTAGCGGCTTTAAGCTAACTGCAAAAAATGATAAAAATCAGCGTAAGTTTTGTAATTGTGCAGAAAGTATAGATATTGGCAGTTATAATAGCTGTCTTCATTTCTGTAAATATTGTTATGCAAATTCCCAAAGCGAAATTGTTGAAAAAAATTTTTCAACTCACCAGCCTGAGTCACCACTTTTAATCGGCAATTTAGATTTAGAAAAAGATACAATTAAAGAAAGAAAGTTTAATTCATTTCAAATTAAAAATTTAAAGCTTTTCAATTGAATAATAAATATAAAAGAGCAGAACCTTAGCTAAGGTTCTGCTCTTTTAATTTAAAGTTAGCAGTATATTTTTTGAATATTTTCCAATTTAGCTGTCATGTTTTTTAATAACAAATCAGTTAAAGTCAAAGCAGTCATTGCTTCTACAACTACAACTGCTCTGGGCACAATAATTGGATCATGCCGTCCTTTAATATTTAAATCAATGTTTTCTCCCTGACGATTAATTGTGGGCTGTGTTTTTTCTATTGAAGGAGTAGGTTTTACAGCAACTTGAATTTTAATTTGACTACCATCACTTATTCCTCCTAGAGTTCCACCAGCATTATTACTCTGTTTAATTACTTTTCCCTGCTCATTATAATTATAAAAATCATTATGTTGGTGACCAGTCATTTCAGCAGCTGAAAAACCACTTCCAATTGCAAAAGCTTTAACTGCACCGATTGAAAGCATGGCTTTAGCCAGCAGAGCATCACATTTATCAAAAACTGGATCTCCCAGACCAGCTGGTAAATTATCAACTACACATTCAATCTTTCCACCCGAAGAATTATTTCCCTTAATTAAGCCAGTTAAATACTCTTCTGCTTGTTGTGCTGCTTGTCTATCTGGCATATATAAAAAATTTTTTTGAATAAAATCTTTATCAAAATTAGTCTTTTCAATTGTAACAGGTCCAATTGAATATGTATAAGCTGTAATTCCTATACCAAGTGAGGCCAGGAGTTTACGAGCAACTGCACCGCCAGCAACTCTAGCTGCAGTTTCTCGACCAGATGCTCTACCACTACCCCGATAATCTCTAAAACCATATTTGGCATCATATGTATAATCAGAATGGCCTGGACGATAAACTTCTTTTAAAGCTGAATAATCTTTCGAACGCTGATTTTTATTGTAAATGATTAAAGAAATTGGAGTTCCAGTAGTTTTACCCTTAAATACACCTGATAATATCTCTACTTGATCTTTTTCTTTTCTAGGTGTTGTAAATGGAGACTGACCAGGCTTTCTTCTATCAAGATCAGCTTGAATATCTAATTCTGTTAAATTAACTCCAGCTGGACAGCCATCTATCACCACTCCAAGTGCTTTACCATGTGATTCACCCCAGGTTGAGATTTTAAATAAATCACCTAAAATTGATCCACTCATTTGCTAATCACCTCTTTTTAATAATTTATTTCCAGATTTTTTAACTATATTTAGACAGTCGATTAATATTATCCTATCATTTTAGATAAATTTTTACAACTGTACTAGCTTCGTTAATAGATTATACTAACAGCGATTTTAAAAAGAAATAATAAATTATTAAATCTAAGTAAATAAAAAAGTTATTCTAAAATTAATTCAACGGCTTTACCTGCATGCAGAGCAGTTGTATCAAAGATAGGGAGATCACTATCGGCTGGTTTTATTAAAAGTGGAATCTCTGTACAACCTAAAATTACTCCTTCAGCACCTGCTTTTTTAAGTTTTTTAATTATTTGTGGTTCTTTGACAAATGTTGTGAAATCTAAATAGCACCGTTTGAATCATGTTATCTCTTTGTTTTTTTGAATTACTCTTAAATACTTAGCAATGATAAAAATACTCGGCGTTTTAAGTTTTCAACTTTGGGAACACCGTAGCCAATTCTTTTGATTAATTTGATTTTGTTGTTTAATCCTTCAGCAAATCCGTTGGTTATTCTAGTTTTAAAATAGTTAATAATGTGTTGTTCCCAGCGTTTTACTGTTCCTTTAGCTCTATAGAAAAGATTTAATTTAGACTGACTAACATTTTCATACCAGTTATTTAAAGCTT
>NZ_FOTI01000018.1 GCF_900114545.1 Halanaerobium salsuginis | reverse complement strand
GTCTATTCAAGCTTTAAATAACTGGTATGAAAATGTTAGTCAGTCTAAATTAAATCTTTTCTATAGAGCTAAAGGAACAGTAAAACGCTGGGAACAACACATTATTAACTATTTTAAAACTAGAATAACCAACGGATTTGCTGAAGGATTAAACAACAAAATCAAATTAATCAAAAGAATTGGCTACGGTGTTCCCAAAGTTGAAAACTTAAAACGCCGAGTATTTTTATCATTGCTAAGTATTTAAGAGTAATTCAAAAAAACAAAGAGATAACATGATTCAAACGGTGCTATTTAGATTTCACAACATTTGTCAAAGAACCATAAAATTAAACTTCATTTAATTGATATCTCTTAGATTATAACATAGAGCAGAAGTAAAATGCTATTAAATTAAGAAATTAATCCTGAAATACATCTTCTTTTAATTCAGCAGCTTTTTCTTCTAACTCCTGGGCTCTATGATAAATTTTACTCAGTAAGCCGGGTCTATCGGTAATATAACCATCAGCACTAAACCAGGAAAGAAATTGCCACTGCCAGGAACGATTAATTACATATGGCAGTACAAATAAACCTCTTTTATGGGCAGCACCAATATACCAGGGAAAACTAACATGTCCCTTAGGTGCTATACCATCGGCAACTTCTGCGGTGATATCAAGCCAACCATGCCAGCGTTTTCTACTCGCAAAGTTACTTTTAGTTAACAATAACCTCGGTGATTGTGGTCTGAGTTCAGAAAGCCTTTCCAGACTAAGTGGTGAAAAAGAAAGAAAAATAACTCGGGCTTTTTTATCTTTTTCTTCTTGCAATTGATTCTGTTCTAATACTTCAACCAGCTCTGCTTCAATATTTTTATATAAATAAGGATTTTTGAGTTCCAGAGCCAGACCAACTTTCGCCGGAGCATTTTTAATTAATGATACTACTTCTGCTAGAGTCATAATTTCTAAATTACGATAATTTTTACTAGCTCGTTCAGGATATTTTTCGTTAAACCAGGAACCATAATCAAGCTTTTTTAATTCAGCCAAAGTAAAATTATGCAGCTGATAGTTTTTTCGTTCTGGAAAGACTTGTTCTGCATTAGTTAAGCGTTTTAAATTGTCATCATGAAAAATAATTAGTTTATTATCAACAGTTCTCTGCACATCAAGTTCTATATAATCAATCCCACTTGCAATAGCTAGCTCAATAGCAGCTCTACTTGATTCAGGCGCTTGATAAGAGGCACCTCGGTGTGCAACCAAAATTGGATAGTCAAATTTAAAATCAGCAATTATTTTTTTACCAAGTTTAGAAGGCCTCAGTAAATAATAAAGCTCAAAATAAATAAAAGCAACAATTAAGACAAGAATTACAGCTATTAATAAAAGCTTAATTATTCCACCTCCTTAAATATTTCTCCTTCGTTAATCATAAAGATATCACGCATATAATCTATAATTTCCTGCAGTTCAGCTAGTTTATGCTCGGAAATATTAACATCTTGTTCCCGATCCTTAACAAAGCCTACTTTCGTTAACTTAGCAAGTTCCTTAATAAATAGCTGATCTTTATATAAAAGCTCTGGTGTTTCATGTAAAAATAAAATTGGTTCATCATCAGCTAATAAAAGCGAACTGCCCACAAATTGTTCAGGTAATTCTTTAAAACCGAGCAAATCAAGAATAGTGGGAGTAATATCTGTTGTAGTACCCTCCCGTTCTGATATACCAGCTTCTAATCCTGGATACTTGATAAATAATGGAATATGGTATGGTATTTTAACCTTCTTCCACAAAGTAAATTCTCGGCTTGAATTATATTCCAGTGTTTTAATCTCTGATTCATGATCAGCATAGATAACAATTAATGTATTATTCAGTATCCCCGCCTGATTTAATTTAGCAAAAAAATTTTTTAAAGCTTGATCAGTAAAGTTAATTGATTTAAAATAATTTTTGACCAACATATTATTAACTTCAGGAAAATCTTCTGCAGCACTTTCAGGATAAAAATCAAAAGGAGTGTGACTGGTTAACGAAATTAAATAAGCCAGAAATGGCTTCTCCTGCTTAGCCGCCTGTTTAATTGTTTCAGCTGCTTGATTAAAATAGTCATAATCATTAATTCCCAGCCCCTCTTCCTCAGGAATTGGGTAAATATCTTCTTTAAAATCACGCTTACTGTAAAAGCGATCAAATCCAAGATCTGGATAGGCTGCAGCCCGATTAAAATAGTCACGATTATTATTATGAAAAGCAAGTGTTTGATAACCCTGCTTTTTAAGCAGAAGAGGGAGTGATTTAAACTTACTTAAGTCTAAATCTCGAAAAACATAACTACGATTTACTGGATATAAGGAAGTAAGCACAGACAGATCAGCATCAAAACTACCATTCACTTTTTGAGCATAAAAATTATCAAAGTACATGCTCTCTTTTTTTAAACTATTTAAAAAAGGAGTTACTAATTTATTTTGCTGCTTATAATCAATAATTTTTGCATCTAAAGATTCAATTTGAATTAAAATTACATTAGTTTTAGCTGGCAAAGTTTTTTTGCCACTAAGCTGCTGTTGACTGCTATAATATGGTATATCATTTAATTCAGGAGCAGGTTTATCTGCTTCACGATGAAAATAGCTATAAGCTTCAATAGTATAAACTGATGAAATTCCATAAACTGAAGCTAGGTATGGGGTACCTGATTTATATAAGTTAACTGGACTAGCTGATCGTAACTGAACTGCTCCCACTGTAAACTGAGTTAAAAGCAAAAATACTAAAAGCAAATAAACTTTCAGATTAGATAGATTAAGTTTATTTTGTAAAGAAATAAAATCAGAAATAGGTGCAAAGCTTTTCTGAGTTAAATCAAGAAAACCAAAAGCTGCCAGACAGACTAAATCAAAAATAAAAAACACATCTCTGAATCTAATAATCTGCAGCAAAAGCACCTTAAACATAGAAAATTGACTGGTTCCTTCACCTGAAAAAATATCATTAATCCCAATAAAATTACCAAAATAACTATTATACCAGTAATTACTCAGAAAAAATAAAGTAAACACTGCTAAAAGAAAGAATAACCTCTGTCTTATCTTTCTGTAAATAAGCAGAGGTTCAATAAATTTAAGATAAATTACAATAAACAATAAATTTCTTAAAAGTAGAGCTGGAATCGATGGGGCATAAAAAATTTCCAACATTAAATAATTATATTTAATCAGAAAAGCTAAAAAAACTAAATTAGCTAATCTAGTTAATCTCAGTCTGTTTTTTGAAATTGACAATAAATATTCCTCCTAAGCCTTAAGTAAATTTTTTTTAATTATATCAGATAGAATAAAAGTTTAAAAGTTATTTATTAACAAAAAATTAACATTAGAGCACTTAGCAAGATAATTACTACTTAATTTTAACTAGAGAATAAATTTATCTTACTTTAATTAAAAGGATTCTGCTTTTTTTCCCAGAAATAAATATTGTAAAGATAGAGTATCTTATTTAAATAATTTTACTAAAATTTTAAATAAATTTTAAGAAAGGAAATGAAAATATTGCCTAAATTTTTTAAGAATAAATATTTTTATGTTTTTTTATGTATAATTCTTATTTTAATTTTTAGCCTTAATTCAGCTGCTCATAATTTAAAGCTTAATTTTATTGATGTCGGGCAGGGAGATTGTATCCTGATCCAGGGACCAGATGGTAGTAATATTTTGGTTGATGGTGGAGATAGTGATGATCAAACAGCAGAACATATAATCAACTATCTAAATAATAAAGATGTTAAAAAATTGGATTATATAATTAGTACTCATCCTCATTCAGATCATATTGGTAACTTAGCTGCTGTTTTAAATAATTTTCCGGTAGATAATGTTCTAGATAGCGGTCGCATTCATACTTCTCAGACTTACGAAAATTATCTGCAGACAATTGAAGCCAAGCAGATTAATTTTAAGCTCCCCAGAACTGGTGATAAAATTAAAATTGGACAGCTCAGTTTATTATTTTTAAATCCAGATAAAAATGTTAATGATTATTCACTTAATAATGCTTCACTAGTTTTTATGCTAAGTTATAAAAAACAAAAGTTTTTATTTACTGGTGATATGGAAAAAGAAATTGAAAACAAACTGCTCCAGAATAATTTTGATTTAAAGGCTAATTTAATTAAAGTACCCCACCACGGCAGTGATAGTTCAAGCACAGCTGCCTTTGTTAAAGCTGTCCAGCCTGAGATAGCAGTATTTCAGGTTGGTAAAGATAATAATTATGGTCATCCTGAACAAAAAATAATTAATCGTTACCATCAAATAGGCAGCAAAATTTACCGCAATGATCTTAATGGAGATATAGTTGTTAACTCAAATGGAACAGCTTTAGCAGTTAAAGTACTGAAAACAGCAAGTGAAAAGCAGCTTTTAACTGGCCATCAGGAAAAAATTAATGCTAATCAGCAGCAGACTAAAGCTAATAGTGCATCTAACTATAAAAACAAAAAAATTAATATCAATCATGCTTCAGCTGCTGAATTAACATCACTCTGGGGAGTTGGACCAGCAACAGCTAAAAAAATAATTGCCTATCGCAAAAAACATGGACCTTTTCAAGCTATTTCTGCTATTAAAAATGTTAAAGGAATTAGTGAAGTTAAGTTCGCTCACTGGAAAAATAGAATAACTATCAAATAAAAAATTTAATAAATAAAGGAGGTTTTTATGCTAGTTACTGTAGATAAAATAGAAAAAGGGATTGCTAAATTATTAATTAGACCAGCAGAAAAAGAAAGTTTTACTATTCCAGTTCAAGAATTACCAGAAAAAGTTATTGAAGGCAGTATTCTTAAACTTAAATTTGAGCAGGCTGCTGCTGAAAAAAATTCTGCTGAAAAAAGAGTTAGCAGTTTACTAGATCGACTGCAAAATAAAAGCAAACAGTAAAACTAACTTTTTTTACAAGCAACCTGGCTTAAGTAAACTTTTGTAAATCAAAGTCAATAATTATTTAAAAGGAGTGATTCTAGTGGGAGATTATTTTAATTTCAAAAGCATGGTTAGTCCAGTCTTAATTAAAGTAATTTATTTTTTAGGCTTTCTCAGCTTGACAGTTAGTGGAGTTGTAATGATGACTAGAAACCAACCTCTGGAAGGATTAAGTGCACTCGTTTTTGGTAATTTACTCTGGCGAATTACCTGTGAAGGTATAATAATTATTTTTAGAATTCATGAAAGTTTAGTTAGTATAGAAGAAAAGCAAAAAACCAGGCTTTAAAGCCTGGTTTTTTCTACTTTATAATTAAATTTATTTAAGAACGAATTCCATAAGTTTCATCATCAAGAGAAATCATGTAAACTCTTTTTTCTTTAGTAATCTGGTCAATCTTAGCTACATCATCCCCCGATAGCTCCCAGTCAAAAATAGCTAAGTTTTCCTTAATATGAGCAGCGCTTTTTGACTTGGGCAGAGGAACTATGCCTTTAATAACTTCCCAATTTAGAACAATTTGAGCTGGTGATTTGTCATACTTAGCTGCCAGTTCAATAATAGTTTCATCCTGCAGAACTTCTGTCCGGGCCAGCGGAGCAGAAGCTCCAATTACAACATCATTTTGATTGCAGAGCTCTAATAATTCTTGCTGATATAACCAGGGGTGAAATTCTACCTGATTAACAGCTATTGGAACTGGAGAAATCTTTAAAGCAACATTGAGCTGATAAACAGAAAAATTACTAACTCCAACATTCTTGACTAGACCCTGATCAACTAGAGTTTTCATAGCAGATAAAGTTTCCCGCAGAGAAATTGCTGGATTAGGCCAGTGAATTAAATAGAGATCTAAATAATTAGTACCTAGTTTTTCTAAAGAACGCTGACAAGCTTTAAGTACACTTTCATAATTAAGATTAGAAGGTAAGACTTTAGAAGTTATAAACAAATCATCTCTGCTCTGACCGGTTAGAACATCTCCAATTCCAGCTTCATTTTTATAGCCTTCAGCAGTATCAATATGATTATATCCTGCTTCTAATGCTAGTTTTACCTTTTCAGCTACATTTTTCTGACTAATATCCCAGGTGCCAAAACCAATTGCTGGAATTTCACTACCTGTTTTCAATTTTCTTGTTGGAATCATTTATAATCACTCCTTATTAAAAGACTCTAATATATATTATTAAAGTTAAGCTTAAAATTTCCTGCTTTTAAATTAAAGTAATTAACTAAAGATTATTAAAAATGATTTTCTAAGTTAATTCACTAAATTTAGCTTTAACCCAATCTGCAAATTCTGCTGCTGCAATATCTACAGCGAGATTTGCATTAGCTGATTTACAGTAACGATTCTGCAGATCAGCAATTAATGTTCCGGCTGCTGGACCAGTAGTAGCAACCTCTACATGAGTATATTGTAAAGTAAATAATTCAGGTTGCAGTAAATAAACAATTGTACATAGATCATGTATCATCAGTCCTGCAGCAAAATCTCCCCCCCGATAATGAGAAAACAGGTCATAAAGCATAGCTCCCGTTCTGCCAAATGTTTTGATTTGATTGATATCCTGCAGTTTAAGTCTGGCCCGGCTGGTAACATTAAGTCCAAAGATAGTTAGCGGAACACCAGACTGCAGAACAATTTGGGCAGCATGTGGGTCAACTTTAAAATTGAATTCAGCAGCTGAATTAGTATTACCTCCTGCTGTAGAGCCTCCCATAATTATCAATTCCGCTATTTTGGTTTTAACTTCAGGGTACATATTTAACAGTAGTGCTAAATTAGTTAGCGGACCAATCGCAACTAAGGTTACTTTTTCTGCTGACTGTAAAATTTTATTTTTCATAGCTATTACAGCATGTTCTCTTAAAACCACACGTTTACTAACAGGAAATTGATAGCCATTTAAACCGGTTTCTCCATGAATTTCACTGGCATCTTCGTATTCAACTAAGAGCGGGGCTCTATTACCCTGTGCAATTGGAATATCTTTAGCAAAAAAATCAAGTATTTTTTTAGCATTTTCAGTAGTATAACTAAGATTAACATTCCCGGCTACAGTACTTAGCATTAAAACATCTAGCTGGGGATCATTGAGAGCAACTGCCAGTGCAGCTGCATCATCAATTCCTGGATCGGTGTCAATAATTATTTTTCTGGTCATTACCTCATCTCCCTGAATAATAGCCTTAAATCTCAAGCTTAATAGTTAAACTATTTTCTAGATAGTTATTAAAAGCTATTAAATAATAGACACACTATTTAATAGCTAAATAGTTGTTGAATATCTTCCCAGCTTACTGCATCAATAGGATTAATATTATTTTCAATTATATTATCAAATAATAGCTGTTTTTTATTTTTCAATTTAACCATTTTTTCTTCTACTGTTCCCCGGGCAATTAATTTATATACCATAACCTTATTCTGCTGTCCTAATCTGTGAGCACGATCAGTAGCCTGATTTTCTACCATAGGATTCCACCAGGGATCAACATGAATTACAATATCAGCAGCAGTTAAATTGAGGCCCTCTCCACCTGCCTTTAAACTAATTAAGAAAACTGAAATCTCAGGATCCTGATTAAAACTCTTTACTCTTGCCATTCTATTTCTAGTAGCTCCATCTAGATATTGATACTTGATTTTAACTTTCTTCAGTTCTTGTCTAATTAATTTAAGCATCTTTACAAACTGGCTAAAAACTATTAGTTTATGACCTGATTGAACAGCATCCATAATTAATTCTTTGAGGGCTTCTAACTTACCTGATTTATGATTTTTACCCTTTTCTCCTAAGACTAAATAAGGATGATCACAGATCTGCCGCAATTTTGTCAAAGCTGCTAAAACATTTAACCGCGAATTATTAAATCCCTGCTGGGAAACCTGCTGATATAGTTCTCCTTTAACTTCCTCCAGCACAGTTTTGTAACTATCTTCCTGTAATTGAGTCATACTAACTGGATGTAAATTAATAACTTTTTCTGGTAGTTCCTGCAGCACATCTTTCTTGCTGCGCCTTAAAATAAAAGGAGCAATTCTTTCTTTTAGTTCTAAAAGGATTTTATCAGCTTGATTATTTTTAATTGGCAGTAAGTATTTTTTTCTAAAATAATTAAAATTGCCTAAATAACCAGGCATTAAAAAATCAAATATAGACCACAGTTCAGCCAGAGAATTTTCTAAAGGAGTTCCAGTTAAAGCAAGACGATGTTGAGCAGAGATTTTTTTTACTGCAGCAGCGCGTTTAGTCCGATGATTTTTTATATGTTGGGCTTCATCTAAAATTAAGAGAGCAAAAGAAATTTTTGCCTGATTTAATTGCTTAACATCTCGACTGATAGTTGCATAAGAAGAAATAATTAAATCAAAATCTTTAAATTGCTGCTGTTGAACTTGCCTTTCCTCTGGCTGCCCATAATAAACTAATGTTTTTAAATCTGGGAAAAACTTTTCTGCTTCCTCCTGCCAGTTATAGATTAAAGTCCGTGGGCAGAGTACAAGAGCCGGATTTTGTAGAGTTAGATTTTTAATTAAGGTTAATACCTGCAAAGTTTTACCAAGTCCCATTTCATCAGCTAAAATTCCTCCAAAATTGTATTTAACTAAAAAATTGAGCCAGTTAAAACCACTTACCTGATAATCACGCAGTATATTTTTAACTGCTGACGGTACTTCTGATCGTTCAACCACTTTTTGAGAAGTAATATCTTCAGCTAACTGGTTAAACACTTTCTGCTCACGAAATTCTATTCCCAATTCTCCAATTAGCTTTCGATAATAAAGCAGACTATAGTAAGGAGCACGATAGCTATCTGCCTGGGCTTGACTATTTTCTAAAACCTGGCTTAATTTTTCTTCTTGACGACTATTCTCTAAAATATAATACTGATTAGCAAATTTAAGATAAGCTTCTCCTTTCCGATTATAAGAAATTAAGTCCATAATTTTCTGACGGCTGTAGCTTATCCCTCCTAAATTATAACTAATGTTAAAATCAAACCAATTAATACCATCACTATCATCAAATTCAATAATTGGTTCTAACTTAACTGTTTTAATTTCAAGTTTATCAAAACTATTACTAACTTCAACTTCCCATTCTTCCGGAATATGTGGGTAGCCATCTGTAATAAATTCCTGGATATCATCACTTGCTTTAATTACAAATTCACCAGGTCTAACTTTAAAATTATATTCATCTAAAAAATTAAGTATAGTTGCTAAAGCTTGATTATCTCTACTATACCAAGTTTTAGGATCTTCTAGATCCTGCTGATATAAATTATGATCTGTATCCAGACTGAGTAATTCAGTATTAAAATATTTTTGTTCAGCAAAAGCAACCGCTAATTGACAGCTAATCTCATCTGCCTGATAATCAAGTGATAATTTAACTGCCGGTTCTTCTGTAATCAAATTATAATCTGTTAAATTAGAAGCTATGGTAAGCTGATTATTTTCCTGCAGAGCAGGTAAAACTTCAAACAAAAATTCTCCCTGATTGGAAGGGGGAATCCAGAACTGAGCTGGTATTTCCTGTAAAATTGGAACTTTAACTTTATGGAGACAATTATCGATCAAAGTCCAGCAGCAATCTTTATTTTCTCCCCAATAAATTTCTAAGTCATTATCTGCTAATTCAAACTTAACTTTATTTAAATCTCCAGTCAATTGAAAGTCAGCCTTAATCTGTTTACCAATCTGCAGCTGTTTTTTATTTTCATGCAGCAAAACTTTTAACCCGGCTGCTAATTCAAGCAAAAAATCAAGACTATTTTCATTTTTAGTCAGTAAAAGAGAGTTCTGACTTCTGCCTTTACGTTTAACTAAACTGGCTAATTTTTTCAATAATTCTAGTTCACGCCCTGCAAAAAGATTAGCCAGCAAACTTTGCTCATAGTAGCCAGGTTGATCACTATTAAGACTATCAACAACTTCTTCTATTTCATGAGAACTAATTTGCTCAGAGTCAAATTGTAAACTAAAATTTTTCAGCCCCGGGCTACTAAGTCCTTTTACTTTATAAGATAATTTTTGTTTTTGTTCTGGCTGCAGATTTTCTTTTAACCTCAACAGCCTGGCAAAACTTTTCTGTTTTATTTTTTGACGAACAATCTGATCAGCAGGCAGTGCATTATTCTGACCAGTTAAAACTATATTATCTCTCAATTTCTGAGATTTATAATCTTCAGTTAAAAATTTATAAATAACAGCAACTTGATGCTGGCAAAATTCTAGTTCCTGTTCCTTACAATTACAATTATGCTGTTTAATTTCAAATTCAGAACTGGCTAGCTTAAAGTTGAGCTGAACTTGATACTTAG
This sequence comes from Halanaerobium salsuginis, assembly GCF_900114545.1. Classification (GTDB taxonomy): domain Bacteria; phylum Bacillota; class Halanaerobiia; order Halanaerobiales; family Halanaerobiaceae; genus Halanaerobium; species Halanaerobium salsuginis. The sequence continues at coordinate 45,827 of NZ_FOTI01000018.1, read as the reverse complement.
CAACTTCGGAAACTGTAGCTTTAACTAAATAAAGATCAGCTGCTAATTGTTTAACTCTATACTGCAAAATATTACCCTGTTGATAATATTTAAGTGCGTTATTTAAAACAGTTTTATTAACTTCTTTTTCTAAAAAATATTTTTTTCTCATTTTTTCAGCTCCTGCTGACTTAATTATATTATATAGTCAGAGAAAGGACAACCAGCTTAGACTACTATTTGATATAGCTTAAAAAACCCTCCTGAAAATCAGAAGGGCTCCTGCCATTATTTAATTTAAATTTCTCATTAATTTATCCTTTTAAACCCGAAGTAGCAATTCCTTCAACTAGATAACGCTGGAAGAAAATAAAAATCAAAAAGATTGGCAGTAAGGAAAGTGTTGCCATAGCAAACATTGCCCCCCAATTGGTAACTGCCTGGGGATCAGCAAATAAAGAAAGAGCCAGTGAAACAGGATAAAGCTCTGTTGACTGAATATAGAGCAGAGGAGTAAAAAAGTCCTGCCAGGTCCAGTAAAATGAAAAAATAGCAGCGGTTATTAAAGCTGGTTTTATATTCGGCAAAATAATCTTAAAGAAAATCATGTAAACTCCACAGCCATCAATCCGGGCTGCTTCATCAAGTTCTCTAGGCAGTCCTCGCACAAATTGGACCATTAAAAAGACAAAGAATGGTAATGGCGTAAATTTAGGTAAAATTAATGGTTTAAAAGTATCAATCCATCCCAACTGATTAAACATTAAGTACTGTGGTATCATTACCACCTGTTGGGGAAATAATAGTGTGATAATCATAACTGAAAACCAAAAATTGCGGCCCTTAAATTGGATCCTGCCAAAACCATAGGCAGTCATTGCAGATAAAATTACCTGACCAATAGTTGCAGTAGTAGCAATAATAAATGAGTTTTTAAAAAAAGTAGCAAAAGTTAAATCTCCAAATCCCTGCCAGCCCTGAAAATAATTTTGTATTAAAAATTGATCTGGAATTAAGCTAGGACTTAGTGCATTAGCATGCCCTTTAAAAGAACTTGCTATCATCCAGAGTACAGGATAAAACATCATTAAGCCAAGAGTTAAAATACAGATATGATAAATAACACTTTTTAAATGCTTATTGTCTGACATTTTCATTATCAATTCTCTCCTTCCGCCTCATAAAATACCCAGTATTTAGAACTTTTAAAAATAAGTAAAGTAATTACACTCAAAATAATAAGTAAAATCCAGGCTAACGAACTGGCATAGCCCATTGAACTATACTGAAAAGCTTGTTTGAATAGATAAAGTACATAAACCATTGTTGAATCAATTGGCCCACCTTCAGTAATAATATAAGCCTGAGTAAACATCATAAAAAGGCGAATTGTCTGCATTACCACATTAAAAAAGATAACAGGTGTTAGCATGGGAATTGTTATCCGGAAAAATTTCTGCCACCAGTTTGCTCCATCAATTGCTGCTGACTCATAAAGCCTAATCGGAATTTGCTTTAAACCAGCTAAAAAAATTAACATTGGTGATCCAAACTGCCAGGCTGCTAATAAAACAAGGGTCCAGAGTGATGTTTTAGGATTCCCGATAAAACCAATTGGAGCTTTTAAGATACCAAGACCAACAAGAATATCATTCATTGCTCCACTATAACCAAAGAGCTGTCTCCAGACTACGGAAATCGCTACACTCCCACCTATTAAAGAAGGTACATAAAAAAGTGTTCTATATAATCCTACAAAGCGGCGCCCCTGATTAAACAATACTGCCAGTAAAAGTGCAAAACCTAATCTTAATGGTAAAGCCGTAAAAGTATAAATAAAAGTAACTTTTAATGAATTCAAAAAACGCGGATCATCCATAATAATTTCTTTATAATTTTCTAAGCCTACAAAAACTGAACTACTAACCAGATTATAGCTAGTAAAAGAGTAATATAAAGACATAATAACTGGTACCAACATAAAGGCCAGAAACCCAAACAACCAGGGGCTAATAAAAATATAGCCAGCTAGAGTTGTTCTTTCATTAACATAATTTCTCAAATTAATTCCTCCTTTTTTGAAAACTGGAACTGTAATTAACTGCAGCTCCAGTTATTAGATTTAGTTGTTTTTATTCAAAATAATAGTTGCCTGTTTTCTAAACTCCTGCGCAGCTGCCAGGGGCTCCATAGTGCCATACATAACAGACATCATCAAGCGCTGTTTTAAGTCAACAATTTCCATATGTCCACTAGGAGGCGGAGGGAAAATATCACTTGAATTAGCTGCTGCTGTTTCAATATATTCAAACTGTTCTTTGTTAATATCATCAAGAAGAGGCATTAAAGCATCCCGCACTGGTTTAGCTGCCGGTACACCTCTTTCAGCCATTAAAACTTTATTAGCTTCAATATTATTTAAAAAATAATTAAGAAATTTAACCGCTTCTGCAGGATGTTCACTATTTTTAGTTACTGTTAAATACTGGCCCTGTTTAATAAACATACCTTCCTTAACTTGATTCTTAACTTCTGGTACAGTTAGTAATTCAAGTTTTTTGCCAGCTGCAGAAGATATAGCTACAATCTGATTGCTCCATACACCAGCCATCGCAGCCTGTTGATTAGTAACAAGCTCTTCTTCTACATTAGTTCCCACTTCTTTCATCAAAGAGGGTGGTGCATAAAAACCACTATCAACTAATTCTTTCATTCTTGTATAAAGATCGGCAAATAATTGATCATCTTCATATCCTAAAGCTGTACCAGCTTCATTATAAAGTGATTTGCCATGCTGTCTTAACCAAATTCTTAAGTCAAAAATTCCGGCCCAGGAATGAGGCATAGTTCGATCTGCATAAATTCCTAATTTATCTTTAATTTGTTTACCAGCTGCAATATATTGATCCCAATCCCAATTAGCAGCTGGCATTTCTACACCTGCAGCCTCAAAAAGGCTGGGATCAGCAGCGATTCCAACTGCATTTACCCCAAGAGTAATTCCATAAAGATTATCATCAATTACCCCCAGTGGCATATCTACATTGCTTAGATCAAGCAGCCCTGAATCAACATAAGGATTCAAATTTAAAAGTTGATTATTATTTGCGTATTGAACAATATATTTGCGATCATGCTGCATTATATCAGGTAATCTATTCCCGGCAGCCTGAGCAGCCATTTTTTCCCAATAGCCAGTCCAACCAGTATATTGAGGCTCAATATCAATTTCAGGATGAAGCTTCTCATACATTTTGATTACCTGTAAAGTTCTAATATGCCTATTCTGTGAACCCCACCAGGCCATCCGCAAAGTTATTTTTTCTGCTAAAACTGCTGAAGAAAAACTTGCTGTCAAAATAAAAATCATTAAAATAACTAGAATACTCTTTTTCATTACTTAAATCCCTCCTGCTTTTGCTTTTATTTATTTTTGTTTGATTAATTGTTACTTGATTAAATTTTGAATTTATTCTGATTATAAATATCTTTTTTTATTTTCTAAAAATTTAACAGCTACTGACCTATTTCACTAAAAAACTCGACTTCCTCTCTTTCACCCCCTATTTAAATTTATTTTAAAACAATCCGCCTATTCTGATGAGCAGATTGATAAATAGCATCTATTATCTGCAGTGATTTTACCGCAGATTCTGCATTAATTATATACTTCTCTGTTCCAAGCTTAATATCCTTGTAAAAACCACTAATAATTTTTTGATGACTATTTCCCCAATAAGATTTATAATTAGCAGGTTCCTTTTCAGCCTGTATCTGCAGTTCTTCAACTATGCCAGATTCTATTTTTAGCAAGCGCTTTCCAACCAGCTGTAAGCTAGCTTTTTCACAATCAATCACAATTTCAACAGGGCTATTCGAAGTAAATGTATTTGTTGCATAAAAAATACCAACTGCTCCATTCGCAAAATATAGAGTTGCCTCAGCTGTATCTTCAACTTCAATTATATTTTGCAGCAGCCTGGTATCAATTGAAGCTTTAAGTTCTGCAACATCACCCACAAACCAATGCATTAAATCTAGAGTATGAATAGCCTGATTAATTAAGACACCTCCCCCTTCAGTTTGATAACTACCTCGCCAGCTGTCCTGAAGATAATAATTTTTATCGCGATGCCAGGTTACAAAGCCTTTAATACCCTTAATTTTGCCTAGTTCACCCCGACTAAGCAGCTGTTTAGCTTTTTGGTTATTGGGATTAAATCTATTCTGAAAAACTACTCCTAATTTACTGCTGCTTCCAGCAGCCAGTTGGGCAAGTTGGCAACCAGTCTGATAGTTAAGAGTTAATGGCTTTTCTAACAAAACATTTAAATTATGTTCTAAAAGATCAGCTGTCATTGGTAAATGCAAATAATGTGGAGTACAAACATGAACTACATCAAGCTGGAGATTAAATAGCTTGCGATAATCTGTTAAATAACTGCAATTATATTTACTGGCAGCAGCTTTAGCTCTTGATTTTTGATTGTCGACTACATATGTTAATTCTACATCTGCTAAGTTTTTTAATACATCAGCATGGACTGGAAAAATATTTCCACAGCCAATAATTGCTGTTTTTAATTTCTGCATGGCTTATCTAACCCTTTCTCTAGTAATCATAAATTTATCTTTCAGATCAAAAAAGCAGCTAAAAAGTTCCTTCCACAGAAAAAGTTCTACTCTCTGTAGTTTTTTTCTCAAAACTAGAGTTGGCTATTTTAGTCTGCAATTTTTGGTAAAATAAATCTTCTGAGTAAGGAATTTCTACCCAGTCATCATTCCAGGCAGAAAGATGAATCGCATTAGAGATAGTTAAACCTTTAATACCTTCTTCTCCAGGAGCAATTAATTTTGTTCCCTGCTGAATAGCAGCTACCCAATTATTTAATATTTTGAGGTGTTCAGCCCCAGTATCTGTGGTCGGTATTTCAATCTGCCAGCATTCTGGCTTACCAAATCCACCTTTAAAAGTATTATTGAATTCAGGTTCCGAAATTCGGAGCCGTTTAAAAATTAATTTTTCTGCTTCAACAATTATCTTTCCTTTAGTGCCAGTTATTTCGAGCCGATTTGTTTCTGGAGCAATACCAGTTGAAGTAACTAAAACACCAGTCGCTCCATTTTCATATTCAAAATAAGCTGTAACATCATCTTCTACTTCAATTTGATGATATTTACCTTCCGCAGCAAAAGCTCTAATTCTAATTGGCATACCACATATCCACTGCCAGAGATCAAGTTGGTGGGGATCTTGATTAAGCAGAACTCCTCCACCTTCTCCCTGCCAGGTAGCACGCCAGCCTCCATTATCATAATAACTTTGCGGTCGATACCAATCAATAATCCAGTTAATTCTTTTTAAGTCGCCAAGTTCACCGCTACTAACTAAATCCTTAACTTTTTGGTAAATAGGTCTGGTTCGCTGATTATACATAATAGCAAAAGTTTTTCCAGCAGCCAGAGCAGCCTTATTCATTTCTCGTACAGCCTTAGTATAAACTCCAGCTGGCTTTTCAGTTAAAACATGCAGGCCCTTTTTAAAAGCAGCTATAGCTAGGGGAGGGTGGTCATAGTGAGGAGTTGCAATAATTACTGCCTCTAACTCTGCATAATTTAATAATTCTGCTGCCTCAGAATAAAGTTTAACTTGCTGAGCTAAATTTTCAGCTGCCCAGTCCAGACGCTGCTGATTAATATCACATACAGCTACTAATTCAGCCCCTTTAACCTGGCCAGCTGCTAAATTTTTAGCATGAGCAGTTCCCATATTGCCAATACCAATTATACCAACTTTCAATTCTGCCATTACTTAATCCCCCTCCAATTATGAAACAGCTTCAGCTTTAATTTCTGTCATCAAACTCATAAATCTTTTTCCATACTCAAGATAAGTATTATATTTTGCTTCTGCTTCGGTTAGATTTTCTGTTTCATGATAAACAGCCCCCATATGAGGTTCAATAGAAAGTCCACCATCATAGCCATTTTTTAATAAATCAACTAAAATCTTTTTCACTTCAGCATTGCCTTCACCAGGATAAGTGTAATTCATTTCCGGAAAAATGCCAGCTGTTTCTTTAACAAAATTCCCATCTTTAATATGCACATAATAAATATGATCTTTTAACTGCTGATAAGCTCCCCAACTTGTCTGTTTTGAATATGGTTCTGCTCCCATTCTATTATCAGCCATCAATGGATTACCTGTATCAAAAACGATCTTAAAATTATCAGAATTAATAGACCTAGTTAACTGTTCCATGTGCTGATAAGATTGGGAAAAATAATTCATACAATTCTCATGAACATAGATCAAATCAGCTTCTGCACATAATTTAACCATTTTTTTTAAACTTGCAATAATTTTTGCTTCTAATTCCGGATTCTGTGGTCCTAGATCACGGGGAATCCCATAACTCATACCTCTAATCATTTTAGTCCCAAGCTGTTTCATCCGGGGAATTGCTCTTGCTAACTCAGCTAAACTTCTTTTAAATGAATCTTCGAAGCGAGGATCTTTACCCCAATTGGCAACTGCACTACCAAAACAATTAATTTCAACTCCTGCTTTAGCTAATTTTTCTGCTATCTCTGCAAATTTGGCCTCACTTAAGTCAGTTAAATTAACTCCATCAATTTCTCGGGCCTCAATATAGTGCCAGCCTAACTCTTTAGTTACAGCAATTTGTTGATCAATAGAAGCAGCTGCTTCATCTGCAAAACCTGTGTAATACAATTTTTCTCCCCCTCATTTTCTGAATATTTCAGCTTATATGTTAATTATATCTCAATTATCAAACTATATCTTTGCTATTCCTGCTTTAAATATTGCAAATCTTTAGGTATAATTAAATTAATTAACTTTAAGGAGGAAGTCTTAATTGGCAAATGATAGTTATTTTTTTAAAAATAGACTTTTAGAAATTACTTATACTAATTCTAAAACTATTGGAACTGAAGAAAATTTCAAACCCCATCTGCATGATTTTTATGAAATATATTATTTTCTAAATGGAGATGTTACTTATTATATTGAAGGACGAGCTTATCAGCTAGCTAAAAACAATCTGCTTTTAATTAATAATCGGGAACTCCATAAACCAGTTCTCAATTCTGCTATTCCATATGAAAGAATTGTAATCCATTTTTATCCCTGGGAAATAAAAAAATATAATTATCTTGATTTTGATCTTTTATGCTGTTTTGAAAATAGATCAACAGCAGATAATAATAAAATTATTGATCAAAACAAAAAAATATTCAGCTATTTAAAAAAGATAGCTGAATATATAAATACTAAACCTGCTGAAGCAGAAATAATGATTGAAACTTATTTTATTCAATTGTTGGTATTAATTAATCAGCTATTTAAGCAAAACCAGCAAAAAAACATTCAGGAAATGAGCACCTATAATAGCCGAATTCTTAAAATAATTAAGTTTATTAATCAAAATTTAGAAGCTGAATTATCTTTAAATAGTCTTGCGGCCGAATTTTATTTAAATAAATCATATCTGGCTCATATTTTTAAAGAAAATACCGGATTTTCTGTTCTGCAGTATATTCATTATAAAAAAATAATGAAAGCAAAAGAATTATTATTGACAGAAAAAAGCTGTGGTGAGGTAGCTAGTATTTTAAATTTTGGTAATTATTCAAGTTTTTATCGAGCTTTTAAAAAAGAAATTGGAATTTCTCCTCAAAAATATCAAAAGAAAATTGATCAAAAACGAGAGTTTAAATCATTTTTAGTTTAATTTTTTATAATAATTAATTGTCTGCTCCAGACCAGATAAAAGATCATATTCTGGCTGCCAGCCTAAGATTTGCCTGGCCTGTGAATTTGCCAATACAGAATGTAAAATATCTCCAGAGCGAGCAGGTTTATAAATCGGTTTTAAATTAAAAGCCAGAATTTTATTTAAATATTTTACCAGCTCTTTGATACTGGATCTTGATTCAGTACTCAGATTAATTAAAAGATTATTGCCTTTACTAAGAGCCAGCAAATTAGCTTTTACAATATCGTAAACATGAATAAAATCTCTGCTTTGACTGCCATCTCCAAAAATAACTGGTCTTTTACCAGCCAACATCTGGTCAACAAAAATTGAGACTACCCCTCCTTCACCAGCTGGGTCCTGACGAGGTCCATAAACATTAGCATAACGAAATATTGTATAATTTATCCCATAAAGTTCCTGGTATACCTTTAAATAATGTTCTGGAGTATGTTTGCTTATTCCATAACCTGACATGATTTTAAGTGGATGTTTTTCATCGACTGGTAGATAATCTGGTTCGCCATAAACAGCAGCTGAAGAAGCATAAATAACTTTTTCAACTGCAAATTCCCGACAATTTTCTAATAAATTAAGTGTACCTAAAATATTATTTCTGGCATCAAAAAGAGGGTTTTCAATCGATGCTTGCACATCAATTTGAGCTGCATGATGAATCACGTGCGTAATTTTATTTTCTTGAAAAACTCTGGCTAAATCATTCTGACAGAGATCAATCTGATAAAATTTTGCTAGCTTGTTTATATTTTTTTTCTTACCTGAACTTAAATTATCAACTATAATTACCTGATGGCCAGCTTTAATTAAAGCATCAACAATATTTGAACCAATAAAACCTGCCCCACCAGTAACTAAAATCTCCATTTAAATTTATCACTCCTATTAATTAGCTTTGTGTCCCATAAAAATAACTTTCAATGTTTCTAATAATATTTTAAGATCAAAAATAAAAGATCGTCTATTAGCATAAAGCAAATCCATACGTAATTTATCCTCAGGATCTGTGCCATAAAATCCTCTAACTTGAGCCATTCCAGTAATTCCAGTTTTAATATAATGACGAAACTTATAATGCGGCAGTTCCTGCTCAAATTGATCAACAAAATGTGGTCTCTCTGGCCGTGGCCCTACAATACTCATATCACCTTTAAGTACATTAAAAAGCTGTGGTATTTCATCAATTCTTGTCTTACGCAAAAATCGTCCAACTCTAGTAACTCGACTGTCATTTTTACAGGCTAGAACTGGACCAGTATTTTTCTCTGCATCAACTACCATTGTTCTAAACTTATAAACGGGAAATATTTTTTCGCCCCTGCTAACTCTCTGCTGGACAAAAAATAAGGAGCCTTTACTTTCAAATTTAATAGCCAGGGCTGCTGGAATAGTTAAGGGTAAGCTTAAAATAAGCCCAATTAGGGATAAACAAATATCAGTGAGCCTTTTTAAAATAAAGCCAAAACTTTTATTCGGTGGAATAATTTCAAAAACAGGCATTTCTCCAACTTGTTCTAGTCTAGCTCCAGAAAGCATAATTTCATAAAACTCTGGAACTAGAGAAACCTCCCAATCCTTTTCTAACGCTACATAAAAGGCAGCTTTTTTCTCCTGTTCAGCTAAGTTAGAAGCAATAAAGATTATTTCTGCATCTAAGTCGCTCAATTTCATCTCTAAAGATGAAAAATCAGTTATTATGTTAAAGTCAATATTAGTAAGCTCACTTAAATAGGTAGCATCATCAATAATTACATCTTTAATATTATAACAAGTATGCATTGAATAAATAATATTTTTAATTAATTTAGCTGTATTTTCTCCCCGGCCAATAATTATAATATCTTCCTGACTACTAATAGAACTTTCTAATAAAATAGTTAAATAGCGCCAGCTAATTAGCAATAAAAAAAGAACTGGCAGAGAAATTAAATAAACTAGTCTCGGAAAAGCCAGTGAATGAGTCAAATAAGCTAAAGTTCCTGTAAATAAAATTATAATAAAGGTAGCTGGAATAAAAGCATAAAAAATTTCGCTAATTTTCTTTTTTAGTTGGTTACTATAAAGACTGTACATCTGAAAAAGTAAAATTGAAAAGATAGAGATATATGGAGCAAGCTTTAAATAAGATAGATAGTTTAATTTGGGTACTGCTCCTTCAAAACGAAAATTAAAGGCAATAAAAAAAGCTAAATTAACTAAAAAAACATCTCCAATAATTCTAATGGAGTTCATAATTAATTCTTTTGTTTTCATAAAATTCACCCTGCTTTATTATAATTTCAGACTCAGCTGTCTTAAATCATTAACTTTATTATCAATTAATTTTAAATTTAATAATTTTTAGAGTAATAGATAACTTACTTAGTTTAATTATACTTGATAAATCAGGGATTTTCAATCTTATAGACAAAAAGTATCAACATTCAACAATTTCAATTATTCAGAAAATCAATTGTAATTTGCTCTATCTTTATCTTTAAATATTTAGTTTATTCAAAATTGAAGTTTATTTTATGTCAGATTTAGCTGCTTAAATAAAAATATTTTTTTAATTTTTGTTTAAGTTTATTAAAATAATTGTATCCATGTTCTATCATAAATAATAATAACTTCTACAGTACTTTATTTGTTATAATTAATTTAATAAATTAATTACTAATAAAGCTTTGATTTAATAAAACATAAAGCAACTAATAATTAAACTGTAGCAAATCAAGAGGGGGTTATTATGGGAAAAATAGCTAGCAAATACGGGATTCTCCAGGAATGTAATGTTACTGAATACTATAGTAATGGTAAAATTAAAAATTGCAAATTAAAAGTGGCTAATCAAATTAAAATAAATAATTTAAAAGTAACTCCATATTTTGGTGCTGATCAAGCTCGACGTAAAGATAAAAGCGCACTTAGTTTTTATCAAAATGGAAATCTAAAAGCTATTTCACTGGCTAAACAGACACTACTCAAAATCAAAGATAATATCTATCCAGCTGAAAGAATTTTATTTTATCAAAGCGGTGAAATTAAATGTATCTTTCCCCTGGATAGTAAAATAAATGGGTATTGGACAGAAGAAGATGAATATAAATTAGCAACTAAATTAAAACTAAAATTAAGTTTTGTAGATTTAAATAATAAAATAATTAATCTTCGTTTTTATAAAAATGGAAAGATTAAAAGTATAACTCTCTGGCCTCAAGAAAGAATTGACTTAACTACTCCTGTTGGTCCACTTACAGGTAGAATTGGATTTGAATTATTTGAAAATGGCAAATTGAAGTCTTGTGAGCCAGCTCAACCTACTGTTATTACAACTCCACTTGGTAAAATTACTGTTTTTGATTCTCAAGCAGCTGGAATTAATGGCGATTCTAACTCTTTAAAATTTAATTCAGCCGGGAAATTAGCCGGACTTAAAACTGAACACAATCAATTTAAAATCATTTCTAAAGAAACTTTAAAATCTGAATTAATCAAACCAACTCAACAACCTCATATTTTTAATCTGGATATTAAATTAACTTTTCCAATAGAAATCCAATTTGAAAACAATCAAATTATATTTAATCAGAAACAAAACAAAATATTTTCATTCGCTAATTATCTCTTCAAAATAAAAGATTATCAGCCAACTGTTTCTCTTAACTGCAGCAGCTGTCAGGTTTCTTAATTAATTTAACGATTAATCTCCTAATTATCTCATATTTTAAAAAAGGATTTTTATTAGCAATAAATAATATATAAAATAACTAATTAACTAAGGAGTGGTTAAATGAAACATTCAACAATTATGGCCATTTTAATTGACAAACGGACAGATGCAGCCCCTGAAGTTCAGCAAATTTTAACTGATTATGGTTGTCTAATCACTACTAGATTAGGAATGCACGAAAGCAGTACTTGTGCTGATGAAGGAATGATTATTCTAGATCTTAATGCCTCTCAATCAGAAGTAGCTAAATTGAAAACAGCCTTACAGGCAATAAGTGGAGTCAATGTAAAAAGTATGGAATTAAATTTCAATTAAATTATTTGTCAAATTAAAAATAACAGCTTTTTACTAACAAGTTATTCTAGTTCAAACATAATTTAACCTTATAAATATCTGCTTAAAAAGTTTCTTTATTTAGAGAGTATTAACTTTCTAGTAAGGAAACTTTTTTTATGTGATGTGAAAATCTTACATTGCTCTTTTAAATTTTTTGTTATGATATTAGATAGAGGATATTAGTGACTATAAATTAATAAAATATCTAAATTAATTTAGATGGGTGATTAATAGTTTTAATATTATAAAGGAGGAATTCTTAATGAAGATTATGGTAACTGGTGCAACTGGTAAATTAGGATCTAAGGTAATGGATTTTTTATTGGCTAAGTTACCAGCTGAACAGCTGGCAGCAAGTGTTCGTAATCCAGCTAAAGCCGATAAGTTAAGTAAACAAGGTGTTGAAGTCAGACAGGGTGATTTTGATCAACCAGAAGAGCTTGTTAATACTTTTCAGAACATAGATAAGCTATTAATAATATCTACTACAGATGATAATGAAACTAGAATCAGACAGCATAAAAATGCTGTTCAAGCCGCTAAAAAAGCTGAAGTCAGCTTTATTGCTTACACAAGTATTGCTGATGCAGATAATAGTAGTTTAGATCTAGCGCCTGTGCATAGATCTACGGAGCAAGCAATTAAAGAAAGTGGAATTCCTTATGCTTTTTTGCGCAATAATTGGTATTTACGTAATGAAATAGGTAGTATTGAATCTGCAATGAATGCAGAGCCCTGGATAACATCTGCTGAAGATGGTAAAGTTGGTTGGGCATTACAAAAAGATTATGCAGAAGCGGCAGCTGTAGTATTAGCAGGGGAAGGTCATGAAAATAAAATTTATGAGCTCTCAGGACAACCAAGAACTCAAGCTGAGCTAGTGGCAGATCTGGAGGAAGTTCTGGATAAAGAAATTGAAGTTAAACAAGTTAGTGATACTGAGTATGAGGAAATTCTAACAGAAAGTGGTATGTCAAAGTCACTGGCAGCTATGTTTGCAGGTATCCAACAATCAATTCGCAAAGGTGCACTTGATGTGAAAAGTAATGACTTTGAAAAATTACTTGGTCACCCTGTAACGCCATTTAAAGATGCTCTACAAAAGTTAGTATCTGAAATAAAATCAAATAATTAAAAGTTAAGTTTAATCTAAATAAAAAGACTCGGGCCAAATGGCCCGAGTTTTTCTTATTTTTTCCTGGTCGACCAGCTTCCCTTAGTAAAGTCGATAGTATCATTCCATTTAGCAACTAAAGCAGTAACTGCTAGATCTCCTGTTACATTATTAATTGTTCTTAATCTATCTAGAATAGGATCAATTCCAGCTACAAAGCCTACTACAGAAAGTGGTAAACCAAGCTGTGTTAATACCATAGTTAACATTATCAAACCACTGCCCGGCACACCAGCAGTACCTATACTTGCCAGTACAGCTGTTATAATAATTGTTAGCTGCTGACTTAAAGTTAATGTCTGACCGATTAAATTGGCTGCAAATACTGCTGCTACCCCTTGATACATAGCTGTTCCATCCATATTTATAGTTGCACCTAAAGGTAGGGTAAAGCTATAAATTTCTTCATCTATCTGCAAATTATCTTCGGCATTAGCCATTGAGACAGGTAAAGTTCCACTGCTTGAACGAATACTTAAAGCAGTTAACATAGCATCTTTAACCCCACTTACAAAAGCAAGCGGGCGTTGTTTTAAAAAGCCAACTACTATTACTAACAAATAAGTTATACTTATTTGAATAATAACAGCCAGTAAAAGACTAAATATTAACTTAGCAAAAGGAAGTAAAGCTTGCAAACCAGTTTCAGCAAAAACAGAAGCCATCAATGCAAAAACTCCCAGTACTCCAAATTCCATAACTCCCCAGACAATCTTGAACATAGCTTCTGTTCCTGCTTCAACAATATTAAAAATGGAACTAATCCCAGCTTTAATATCTCCAGCAGCTGTTTCTTGAAGAACAGCTAACGCCAGGCCAAAAACTATTGCTACAAAAATAGTCTGTAATACATTCCCTTCAGCCAGAGCCTGAACAGGATTTTGAGGAACTATGCCCAATAATACATTGGTCAAAGATGGAGCATCTTTACTCATTATTTCTGCTGAAAGCGGTAATTCAAGACCAATCCCAGGTGAAATTAAATTAGCAGTTATTAAACCAATTATAATTGCTATTGCTGTTGTAATTAAATAAAGAGCCACTGTCTGAATTCCCACTAATCCTAATTTGGAGGGAGTTAATCTTCTCATAGCTCCAACTAAAGTCAAAAAAACTATAGGAATGATAATCATCTTTAATAATTTAATAAATAAGCTGCCCAGTGGTGCAATAAAATTAATTTTTTCTCCAAATATTAAACCAGCTATTGAACCTAAAATAAATGCAATCCCAATCCTGAAGACTAATGGTTTAGATCGATATAACTGCCATAAATTCTGCTTTTTTATCATTTTAATTCTCTTTCCTTTCTATAATTAAGTTAATAGTCATATTCTAGAAAATATAAAAATTTTTAACGGAAAAATAAATCCTGCTTTTAAAAGCAGGATTTATTTAAAGTTAAGCTAAATATAAAATAATATGCTCCAAAACTATTTATTTTTCTCCGGATAAGCACTAAAATAAGCCTTACTTTCTCGGAAAATAACAGGGCTTAAGACCAGTAAAGCAATTAAGTTAGGGATAGTCATTAAACCATTCATTGCATCTGCCATCGCCCAGACAACTTTTAAATTACCAACTGCCCCAATAAAAATCATGATTACCCATAAATAGCGATAAGCTTTAATTAAACGAGAACCAAAAATATATTCAACTGCCTTTTCTCCATAATAACTCCAGGTAAGAATTGTAGAAAAAGCAAAAAAGATTAAGCCAAAAGCTACTATTAATCCACCTGGACCAGGTAAAGATTTAGTAAAAGCCATTGTAGTAAGTTCAGCTCCTGTCTGACCATTAGTCCAGACACCACTCATAATAATTACTAAAGCAGTTAGAGTACAGATAATAATTGTGTCAATAAAACCACCCAGCATTCCAATAGTTCCCTGTTTAACTGGCTGCTTAGTTGTAGTTGCAGCATGAGCAATTGCGGCACTTCCCAGACCAGCTTCATTAGAAAAAACTCCGCGGGAAACACCAAAACGAATCGCCTGGGCCATCATTGCTCCCGAAAAGCCTCCTACTGCTGCATGCCCATTAAAAGCACTTTTAAAAATAAGTGCAAAAGCTCCGGCTAATTCACCGATATTTAAAATAATAATAAAAAGAGCACCTAAAATATAAACTACCGCCATAAAAGGAACCAATTTCTCTGTTACTTCTGCAATTCTTTTGATTCCTCCAATGACCACAATATAGGTAAAAAACATTAAGATTAAACCAGTTGCCCAATATGGTAAACCAAGTGACTGTTCTGCAGCTCGAGCAACAGAATTAGACTGAACTGTGTTCCCAATTCCAAAAGCAGCTAATGCTGTAAAAAGAGCAAAAGCCCATCCTAACCAATTCCACTTTTCTCCCATACCATTTTTTATGTAGTACATCGGACCACCAGCAAAATCGCCAGTATCCTTCTGTTCGCGGTACTTAACAGCTAAAACTGCTTCACTAAATTTAGTTGCCATACCAAAGATTGCTGTTACCCACATCCAGAAAATTGCTCCCGGGCCACCCATCACAATAGCTGTCGCTACACCAGCAATATTGCCAGTTCCAACTGTGGCGGCCAATGATGTCATTAAAGCCTGAAAAGGTGTAATATCACCAGCACCTTCCAGCTTTTCTTTATCTCTTCCTTTTAACAACATCTTAAATGCATCTGGAATTTTACGAATAGTAATCCCTTTTAATCCTACAGTAAGATAGACACCTGTACCAACTAATAGGATTAACATAAATGGACCCCAGACAAAATTACTAATTGCCTGACTTATCTTAACTAAAATATTCATATTTTTATCTACCCCCACAGTTAAAAATTATCTCATAAGCAGAGGGTATTTGTAAAGTAAAAGTCAGATAATTAATAATTAAAGCTCATTTTTGAGATAATAAAAAACCAGGGATTTGCCCTGGCTAAAATATTATTAATATTAAATTTTCTTAACTTTAATTAAATAATTTTCTCTTTGTCCTTTAACTACTGCTTTTGAATGATCTAATAGTTTATAAATCTTATCTCCTGGCCTATACTGACTTAACTCTTGCTGATACAAATCTTTCTTTTCACTCACCAGGAATTCCTCCCTTTGAAATAATTAATTTCGCAATTAAGAAAAATTTCTGTTTTTTTAAGTTAAAACTAACTAAATTTACACTCGGAATTTAATATGATATAATTATTTGGATAGAATTTAGTCATTGAAAGAAGTAATTTATTAGTTTTTATCTATAAAATTGAACATATTACCCCCTTTTAAAATTAAATAAATTAAAATGAGTTTAATTTTGTTCTATTACATAACTTTTTGTACCTTGATTATATTATAGTTACATTTTAGAACTTTGTCAAGTTTTTTTTACTTTTTTTTGCTACTTAAATTAATTAGGAGGAATTTAAAATGACTTTTGCTAAAAATTTAAAAAAAGCCCGTCAGAGTAAAGGCTTAACTCAAAAAGAATTAGCTGAAAAAGTTGGACTAAAAAGATCCACAATAGCTGGTTATGAAAGCAAAGGTCAGGAACCATCTTTTAACGTTTTAAAAGAACTTACTGCTGTATTAGAATGCAGTCTGGATGCTCTCCTGGGTATAACAACTTCTGATAATTCTGAATTAATTAGAGAAAATACATTAACAATGGAAGATGATTTTAATCCTGAATTGTCTAAAATACTAAATGAACTAAAAAAGCTAGATAAACAAAGTATTGATTTTTGTTATAAAATGATTAAACTAATTAGAAAAGAAAATTTCCCAAATAATTAAAAAACTGAGCAGAAATTAACTGCTCAGTTTTTTGCTGCAAATATTTTCTTTTCTAACTATCAAATAAAAAACACCTTTAAGTATAATCTTATCAAGACAATCAAACTAAACTTGAATCTGCATATTTTGCCAAAGCAGCAGAACTTAAAATAATAATTTTTTTATCAGAACTTAAGGTAATTAAACCAGCTTGTTTAAAGTTATTTAATCCTCTTGTCACTGTGGCTCGAGAACAACCAATTAAATAAGCCAACTCTTGATGAGTTAAATTCGAATCAATCATTATTCCTGCTGCAGTTTTTTTCCCTTCCTGAGCAGCAAGTCGAATTAAAATTCCAGCTAATTTACCCGCTGAATCATTAAAAACAAGATCTGCCATCTGCAGCATAACAATTCTAAATTTCCTGGTTATACTATGAATAAAATAACGATAAAGACCAGAATCCACTGCCAGTTCTTTTTCCAGCAGCTGACTGGCAACTATTGATATAATTGAATCTTCTCTGGCCTCAGTTATTAAATTACTCTGCCCACAGCTAAAATAATGCATTTCACCAAAAATTTCTCCCCGCCGCAGCAAATATAGTGATTTTTTAGAACCTGCTTTACTATAAAGTGACTGTTTTAATTGACCAGAAACCACAATAGCAAAATTTTCTTTATTCACAAGATTTACTTGTTCTGCTCGAGCAATTTTTTTAACTTTACCTTTTTTTGATAAATTCTCAAAAAAAGACCGCATTAATTCTTGCTGCTGCTGATCAAATAAATCCTGATACATTTTATCAAGTCCTCTCTTTAGATAATTATATTTATACTATAAACTCATGGTCTAAATTATATAAGCTAAAATTATTAACTATTTGCAGCTAATTATAAATTAAAAATAGACTTTCTGTCAATATTAATTGTAGTTTATTCAGCTAACAATCAATCTCCTTAAACCGCAAAATTATTTACTGCAGCTTTAATTGCAAATTTGAGTCCCCGACTAATATCTATTAGAGACATACTTGCCTGATCTTTTTTATCAAGTACCTGTTGTGGAATAAACGGAACATGAATAAATCCTCCCTGCATAGCAGGATATTGTTCTGCTATTAAATGAAGCAGGTTATACATAATATGGTTACAGACAAAAGTACCAGCTGTATTGGAAATCTGAGCCGGAATCTTTTGATCCTGCATTGCTGCTGTCATTTTCTTAATTGGTAAATTAGCAAAATAAGCAGCTGGTCCATTAACAACAATTTGCTTATCTACTGGCTGCTGATCTTCATTGTCTGGAATACGAGCATCATCAATATTAATTGCAACCCTTTCTACAGAAATTTTGTATCTACCACCAGCCTGTCCTACACAAATTGTAATATCTGGTTGTTCAGCTGCAACTATTTCCTTTAACAAAATAAATGATTTATTAAAAACTGTTGGAATTTCGCGTTTAACTAGTCTTGCCCCCGCAATTTCATTCGGCAATTTTTTAACTGCTTCATAGGCAGGATTGATTTTTTCCTGGTCAAAAGGATCAAAACCTGTTACTAAAACTTTCATTAAATTCACCTCAAATTTTTATTTTAGTTATTAAAAAGCCAGCCAATACATTAAAATTATATGGATAAATAACATAACCAGTGCAAAAGCAAATTGAGAAATAATAACTCGATTCTGATTATTAGTTTCAAGAATTGCAGCTGGTACAATATTAAAATTAGCTGCCATAGGTGTCATTAAAGTTCCACAGTAGCCAGCTGTTAAAGCTAATGCACCAGCAACCGCTGGATCTGCCCCTTGACTATAAACAAAAGGCATGCCAATTCCTGCTGTAATAACTGCAAAAGCAGCAAAAGCATTTCCCATAATTATTGTAAATAAAGCCATGCCAAGACAATAAGCAATAACTCCCAACAAAATATTACCCTGTGGTATAACTCCAGAAATACTGCTGGCAATTACATCGCCAACTCCAGCTGCAGCAAAAAGAGAGCCCAGAGCTGCTAAAAGCTGCGGCAGAATACTGGCAGAACCAACCTGCTGCAATAAACGACTGCCATCGTAAGCAACATAGCTAGCTTCAGCCCCTGTCATTACAAGAGCGATTATAGTAGCAACAAAAGCTCCAATCCCCAGTCCAACTAAACCTCCAAGACTAGTAAATTGAGCAATTCCAAAAGCAAAAACTGCAATACTCAAAGCAGGAATAAAAAGTTTGTTTTTAAAATTATTTGATTTTTCCTGTCTGAATTCTGGACTAGAATTTTTCTGACTGCCAAATTGAACTTTGTTTAAAGCAGTTAATACTCCCATCACAATTAAAATTACTGCTACTAACTGGGCTGGCACATACTTACCGAAAATAAAAGCAAAAGCAAGTAGAGCCCAGAAAATAGTAGATCCAAGCCTGGTTGGGTGTTTTTTATCCTGAAGTGCCAGATAAGCTGTAAAAAGTGCAACTAGGCCAGCCATTATGTATAAGATTTCTAATAAGATTGTTTTCATAGTTACTGCTTACCTCCTTGAGAAATTTTACCCAATCGGTGGGCAAGCCTTCTATCCAGAATGTTATAATAAACTGCTGCCAGGACAAAGGCAATAATTGCAATTGGCAGTGATGCTTTTGAAACTTGTAGGGGAGTAACTTCTACTCCTAACTCACTTAAAGTCCCAACGATTAATAAAACACCTCCGGCTGCAATAAAAACATTTTGGCCAAAAAAATTGGCAAAATTCTCAGCAGAAGCTGCATAACCCTTTAATTGTTCAATACTATGTTCATCTAGATCGCGATAAGAAACTTTTGCAGCTCCTTCTGCCATCGGAAAAACAAGCGGTCTAATAAACTGTACATGACCACCCAGCCGCAGTGAAAAAGCTGCTGCTAGCTCTCTAATTAAAGTATAAGTAGTCAAAACTTTACCTGGTGTAGCAGCTTTAATATTTTTAATTAATGCTGCTGCTCTTTCTTTTAAGCCATAACGCTCTAAAATCCCTATTACTGGTAGAGTCACTAAAAATAATGACATATACCGATTAGTAATAAATGCTTCTCCTAAAGTTTTTAAAATTTCATTTAAACTTAATCCCCCAACCAAACCAGTTATAATTCCTGCAGTTAAAACTACAGCAATTATATCTAATTTAAAAATAAAGCCAATAATAATGATTAAAACTCCTATTAATCTAATCATTCCTCTACTCCCTTCTTGTTATTTTTAGATAAATATACAGTTATCATTATTATAATATTTAAATAATTTCTTTTCTGTGTTGGCTAACACAGTAGCTAATTTAGGCTACAAAAACCTGTTCCTGGCTAGAAAACAGAAAAGATCTAGCTAATGGAACAGGTTTCTGAATACATATTTAGTTTTAGTTTAACTAAAAAATAACTTTTTCGGACCAAAATAGCTTAGCCAGCTAACTAGATCAATAGCAACATCATTTGGTATTTTACCCTTTTCAACCTGATTAGCAACTACATTAGCTAAACTACGCCGAAACATTTCTGTCCGGGAAGAGTAAGATAATATTTTTCTAGAATCAGTAACCATACCAGCTAAATTATAAAATAAATCTACAGTCGAAACCTGCTCTAACTGTTTTTCCATACCATAAGGACTGTCGGCATACCACCAGGCCGCTCCCAAATACACATTTGGAAAGGCTCGAGAAATTGTAGAAGCTGTAAACCAATGCGCTGGTTCCATTGTATAAATAACTATTGGTAATTTATTATCAAAATAATTGAAAAAATATCTTAAATTACTGGCAATCTCAACTTGATAATTAGAGATATCCATCCCTTCAGTTAAATTATACTTTGTAGTTAAACTATCTCGATAGTTTCTTAAAGTTCCAATATGCAATTGGGTAACCCAATTAGTTAGCTGATTCATTTTGCCAAATTCAATTAAAATAAATGATTTAAAATCATTTATTTCAGACTGAGCAAGCTTTTTACCCAGCAAAGCAGACTTATAGACTGTTTCTGCCTGACTAAAAGTTACCGGATAAGAAACAGGAGCTGCAATGCCATGATCCCCAGACACACAGCCTAATTTATTAAAATGGTCATGTGATTTCTGGAGTGCTTTTAAAAACCCAGTTAAATCAGCTACATCCTGCTGATAATTCCTGGCCAATTTTTCAACAGACTCCAGCCATTCAGGCTGTTCAATATTCATAATTTTATCAGTTCGCCAGGTCGGTAAAATTTGCGGACTATTAATTTCTTTGTGGAGTCTCTGATGATCCTTAAGCAAAGAAAAAACATCATCAGTTGTACACATAACTTCTACCTGCATTTTTTTTAATATTTTTTGTGGTTTAAATTCAGTTTTAGCTAATTTTTGTTTACTTACCTGCCAAATATAATTAGCTGTTTCAGCAGAAATATTTTCTTCAATACCAAGCTGTCTTTTCAAGTCAAGATGTATCCACTCATAGGTTGGATTACCTGCTAGTTCTGGAAATATTTCTGCTAAAGCAAACCACTTTTCTTTATTAGATGCACTACCAGTTATTTTTGACTCAGGAATACCTCTTTTGCGCATTAACTCCCAGACATAATGATCACTTGCTGCTTCTAATTGCCAGATATCATGCCAATTTTCGTTAGCCAGTATCTCCTTTAAATCACTATGGTTATGAGCATCAACAATTGGTAGTGATGCAATTGATTGATATAATTCTTTAGCAGTAGAATTCTCTAATAAGTAATTTTGACCAAGAAATTTCATTTTTAACTAATTCCTCCTTCATAATTTAATATAAAACAGCTTTTAAATCTTTTCTTTCCTTTAAATTTTCAAAAGCTGTTTTCCAGTTTTTAAGTTCATATTTACTGCTAATAATCTTGCTTAACTCATTTAGATCATTCCTTTTATATAACTTTAATAAACGATTCCACGAATCAGGACGATGACTAACAGCACCAGTAACTTTTAATTCTTTTTTGACAATTTTTTCAAAATCAATTGTAATCTTTGAACCATGGAAAAGCCCCAGCTCGGTGTAAGATCCTCCTTTTTTTAATATTTTCAAAGCAAAATCAATTATTTTTTCACTACCTGCACAACCAAAAACTACATCAGCTCCATAACTATTAATTTTTTTAATATATTTGCCAGGATCAACAAGATCTGAATTTATCACTTCTAAATTTAATTTATTGTGAGCAATTTCGAGTCTTTTTTGACTCGAGCTTCTTCCTACTAAAATGACTGCTGCTCCTTTCAGGTCTGCCAAAAAAGCAGTTAAAATACCAAGTGGACCCGGGCCAACTACAACTGTGAGATCGCCTGCTCTAAGCTGAGTTTTTTCAATTCCATTTAGTACACAGGCCAATGGTTCAGATAAGATTGCTAAATCAAGACTTGTTTCAGCAGGTAAGCGATAAACATAACGTTCAGGTACTACTATATAATCGGTAAAACTGCCACTAATTCCTTTCCTATCAGGACAGAGATTAGTATAGCCGTTTCTACAATAAAAACATTCTTCACAACCTGCTGAACTTTCTGCAATAACTTTATCTCCTACTTTAAAATTAGTTGCTTTAGCTCCAAGTTCTACAATTTCTCCCGAATATTCATGTCCTAAAATTAGCTGACTACTATTTAAAGTGGGTGGATTTAAATAATCACTAAGATCTCCACCACAAATTCCAGTTCCATATATTTTTATTTTTACCTGATTAGCCTTAGTTATCTGTGGTTCATCAATATTGATAATCTCAAAAGGATTTCCATTTTTAGTTAAAGCAAGTGCACGCATAAACTACCTCCTTATATAATTTACTACAAAAATTATATTTATTTATTAAATTAAATGTAGATTTGTCTTACTTAATACTCTGTAAGAGTCCCTGCATATAACCAATTGCATGGGCTCTAGCACGATGACTAAGTTTAGAGTCATTGATCATTATTGGAACATGGTCTGCCAGTAAAAAACCATTAAATTTAAGCTCCTGTAAACGTCTTATTACAACAGCAGGATCATAATTACCCGCCCCAATAAAAGCTTCTTTAAAATTTGGTACTGTACCTGAAACATCTCGAAAATGAATATAAAAAACTTTTTGCAAGGGAACAAAATATTCAATTGCTGCCATAACATTTTTAGCTCCACCGGGCATTTCAGAAAATGTTCCCAGACAGAGATCAAGCCCCCAGCAATCACTATCTGCTATTTCCATTGCTCTTTTGAAACTTGCTAAGTTTCTAAATAATCTAGGCACTCCTCCCAGAGAAGCAAGTGGAGGATCGGAAGGATGCAGGGCTAATTTTATGCCTGCTTCTTCTGCAGCAGGAACAAGATTTTCCATTAAATAACTATAATTTCCCCACATTTCTGCTTCACTAATTGGCTCAGCATCCTTTACTCCTCCTTTTACGATGTTTTTACCATTGACTGCCTCTGCCTGCTTAAAAGCAGTAACTCTAGCCTGACCCCGAATTTCTGCATAGGAAGTTCGCCAGACAAAAGTTGGTTCAAAATGATAACCTAAAATCGGAATACCCGCCTGACCTAAATTAAATACTGTCTTTTGCAAATACTTTATCTGTTCTTCTTTACCTGGCAAGCCAAGCATAATTTTGTCATAAAATTTCAAAGGTATATTTTCAATAGCAGCTATTTTCAAATTATATGCTGCACACTCTGCTTTAAGATCCTGAATAGCTTCTAAAGACCAGTACTTTTCTCCTGGCAGTTGGGGAGTATTAAAGTGAACACTACTTATGCCCAGCTGTTTAGCAAAAATCATAGTTTCTCGATCAAATTTATTCAATTGACCAACAGTAATTTCAATAGTCATTTTACTTCCTCCTAATTATATTTTTGGCTTAAAAATGTTTAGTTATTTTATTTTTGTTTAACAACTTATTTATCTCTATATTGACAAATTTATTTTGCAAAGAAAATTCAACTTGTTCTATATAATTAAACAATTTCGGATTGTCTGTTAGCGCTTTAGCTTGATTACTAACTCTCAGGTCAATTTCCAGTAAGTCTTCTATAATAACTATAATAGGGGTGCTGGCCCAGGGATGTAAAAGACTAGCATTTTCTTTTTGAGTTTTTGACCAGACTTCCCAACAAGTTGTTGCTCCTTCAGTTAACATATTAAACCAGGAATTTTTGGATTTATTGATAATTAACTGATAAACTAGCTTATATTCACCAACTCTAGCCAGTGCTTTTAATAAATAATATGCCATATAAACTCCACATTTTAAGCCTTTAGTTTTAACTAAATTAACAATAGCCGCTTCTGCCTCTAAAGGTGCAAAGCCAAAAAACAAAGGCAATATGTTTGAATGAATTGCTGAATGATTTTTCTTTTCTGTGTCAGTAAAAAGTTTTTGCTTTTTATCATAAAAAGCTGCCAGAAAAGATTTTTCTAATTTACTAAAATTATTATCATAGCTTATATCTAAAATATCCCTAATTTTATTAATTGTTTTTACCATACCAAGAAAAAATGCATTAATTACATTATGACAGCCATATTCTGGGTTTTCTGAAAGCTGTTTCAAATTTACTGCATAATTATCTCTCATTATCACAGGCCAGTCGACCAGATTCCATTTTTCGTTAACATCTGTTAAAAGACCATCTGAACGTTGAAATTTTTTGAAATAATTAAGCAGCTTTTCTGCAACAGGATACATCTCTTTTAAAAAATATTTGTCACCACTAAATTCGTAATAGTGTAATAAAAGCAGCGGCCACTGTAAAGAATAATCAGCTATTTCCTGCATCAAACTGCCCGGTGCAACTGCCATTAACCCGGCTGAAATATAGCTTGATAAGGCAAAATCTTTAATTGCTTTTTTATATAAACGCAGATCTCCGGTTAAATAATAATGCGATAAACTGGTTATAACAGCATCTCCCAAATACTGGCCTTTTTCTCGCCCGGGACAATCTAAATAAGCAGATTGAACTCCATACTTAACAGCCGCTTTACAGATACTCCAGATGCTGTTTAATCTTTGATCAGAAGAATTAAATGTTGTGTTTTGATCAATAAATTTATAATGTCTGATTAACGCTTTAAAAGATTCTGGTTTTAATGATTTAGAAAGCTTATCGTGAGCAATCACTTCCACATAACGAAAAACTTTATAATCATAAAACTCTGGTCGATCAAGCTTACCTGATAAAGTTATAAATTCCTGATACTTACAATTAGAACGCAATTGATAACGAACTTGCTTGCCGGCAAGCAGTTCTTCTCCATGTCTAATTTCAATTATTTCTCCTTTTTTACCAACAGCTGAAAACTTAAAATAACCGACAATTATTTGACCAAAATCAACTAGGTAATGACCTGAACCTAATTCTTTTATTTTTTGAGGATTTTTAAGATAAAAACTAAGCTTGGGAGTTGGCTGCAAAAAAAGTTTATGGTCATCACTATATTTAATAGCAGACTGCTGCCAGATCTGATCATTATAATTGATTTTATTCCAGCCTGTAGGATAGTAGTTTAAATCTATATTCTCCAGAAACTGAGTTTGATAACCTGTGATACCGCCAGATTTATAGGCTAAAATATTCTTATATAACCAGCTTTGGTCAGTTTTAATTTTCAGCTTATTATTAATAAAAAGTTCTGCAATCATTCCCTGCCGATAATCACCGCTATTCCAAACACGATTAATTAAACCCTGATAATATAAGTGAACTGTTACTACATTTTTGCCTTTTTTTAGATATTGTTCAACTTGATATTTATTATAATAATAATGAAAAAAATAACCAGGTGCAGGACCCTGTCCAATTGCATGACCATTTATTTTCAATTTATAATAATCATCAGCTGAAATATCTAGGTGAGCTGACTTAATTTCTTCATTTATATAAAATGTTTTTCTAATTAATGTATGTCTGTTTTTTAATTCTTGCCGGTGCTGATGGTTGTTGTCATTAGCTAATTCCTGCCTGAAAATATTTCTTGGACTTAAGCCATAAAATACGGGATCAACTATCCAGTGGGCCTGCCATTTCTTCGCCAAAATCATCTTCCTTTCTTCAAATTAATTATAAGTTATATATTTAATAATTTATCCTTTAACAGCACCTGAAGTAAGTCCCTGAATAAAATTTCTTTGAAATAAAAGAAAGATTATTATTGATGGTATAGTTGCTAAAGTAGTAGCTGCTGCAACTATAGTTCTATTACTAGAAGTTTCGCTCGATAAATTAGCTAACCATAAAGGTAATGTCATTATTGATTGTGAATTTGCCACTAATAACGGAATTATAAATTGATCCCAGACCATAATGAAAGAAAAAATAAAAACAGCCCCAAAAACTGGTTTAGATAATGGCAAAATAATTTTAGTAAAAATAGTCAAAGCAGAAGCTCCGTCTATACGAGCAGATTCTTCCAATTCTGCTGGAATTTCTTTGAAAAATTCACTTAACATAAAAACACTAAATCCCCAGGGAACTATCGGTAAAATCATTCCTGCATAATTATTGATTAAGCCAAAAGTTCTTAGTATTCTAAACAGAGGTACCATTAATGCTGCGTCAGGCAGCATCATTGTTCCAATAAAAATAGTAATTAAAAATACTGAACCTGGAAACTCAAATCTAGCCAGAGCATATGCTGCTAGAGAACAAACTATTGTCTGTAGTATTACACCAAAAAATGCAACTACTACACTATTAAAAAAGTATTTCCAGATATTAAGTTTAAAAAATGCATATAAATAATTACTAAAAGTAAAATTTTTAGGAATTAAAGAATAATGAAGTAAATTTATTTCTCCTGGTGATTTAAAAGAAGCACTAATCATCCATAAAAATGGTAAAATCATAAAAATAGAAATTATAATTAAACAAAAATATTTCAGAACTTTTATTGTTATCGTCTCTTTTTTTGATTCTAAAGATAGCAATTTCTTAGCCTCCTATTATATTTATTCACTCTGGAATTTTTTCTGGAAAATTGTTAAAACCATTATAATTAAAAATAATACAACTGCTAGAGCAGCACCATAACTCATATCCCAGTAACGAAAAGATTGTTTATAAATCCAGGTTGCAATAGTTTCTGTTTTATGCTGTGGATCACCTGATGTCATTACATAAGCTGGCACAAAAACTTTATATGTTCTTAAAACTGCCAATATTAAGACCATATTAATTGCATATTTAGTGGCTGGTATAATTATATAAATAAGCTTCTGCCACCAATTTGCTCCTTCAACCTGAGCTGCCTCTAGCTGATTTTTATCAACTCCTTTTAAAGCTGCAATAAAAATCATCATATTATAACCTATTATTCGCCAGATTAAAGGAACTGTTAAAGCATATAAAGCCAATTTAGGATCAGCTAACCATTGCTGAGCAGGAATATTAAAATAAGCTAAAAGAGAATTAAGCATCCCTGAATTAGCAGGGTAATACATCATTTTCCAGACTACTGCAATTATAGATACAGTTGTTACTACCGGGATAAAAATTAAAATCCTGAAAAGTTTTTGACCTTTAAAATCCTCAGTCAATAATAATGCTGCTAGATAACCAAAAATAGTTCCAAAAAATACTACCAAAATAACAATAATAGTTGTATTTTTTAAAGATAACCAGAAAACTTGATCATGGATTAATTTAAGATAATTTTTAAAGCCAATAAAGTCACCGATATCTTTATCAACTTGATGTATACTTAACCAAAATAAATTTAAAATGGGAAATATCTTAAATAAAGTAAAAAAAATAACTGCTGGTAAAACAAACATTAGCGGTGTTTTGTGTTCGAGAAAAGTATTTTTGATTTTTTCCATTAATATCACCTTATTATAAATTTTTATCTAAAGTAGGAGCTCGCTCCTACTTTAGATATAAGTAAATAATTAAAAAACATAGTTAATTATTGGGCCAGTATACCCTGTTTAGACAATTCCTGGTTAATCTGTTCGTTATATTTACTAATAAGCTTTTCATAGTCAGGTTTACTCTGAGATAAAAATACTTCCTGCATTAATTCTGCTGCAATTATTTTAACTGGATAATAATCGGGAATTCCTTCTGGATACTTAACTTTATTATTTAAGAAGGCTGCTTGAAATGGCTTATCCAGTAAATTATTTGTTACTTTTGTGATATCAATATCTTTTCTAACAGAAAGTCTAACGGGATTAGAAGGCGTAATCTGCATCCCAAATTTTTGAATATCAGTAGATGTCATAAACTTAGCTAATTTAATAACTGCCTCATATTTTTTGCTGTCACTATTAATATAAATATTTTCACCTTCCCCTAAAGAGAAACTACCAGCAGGTCCAGCAGGCATTATTGCAGAACCGACATTTGCTCTCCCTAAAGAAGTAACATAAGCACTATTTTTATAATTAGCATGAAAAACCATTCCCACTAAGCCATTCTGAAAAGAAGAATATACTTCAGTTGATTGAGCTGCACTCACTCCAGGTGGAACCACTTTATCTTGATAAACTAAATCATGTAAAAATTTTAAAGCTTTTTTGGTAGCTTCAGTGTCAAGATTAGCTTTATATTTGCCAGAAGCTGTTTTTTTGACTAGACTCCCACCTGCCTGCCAGAGAAAATTTTGTAAAGTCCAATATCCATAGCCCCGGGTACTTGCTCCATATAATGCAATTCCATAGGTGTTATTTTTACCATCCTGATCAGGATCATTATAAGTAAGCTGTTCTGCTGCTTCTTCAAGCTGGTCCCATGTTTTAGG
The DNA here is from genome assembly GCF_900114545.1 of Halanaerobium salsuginis. Taxonomy (GTDB): domain Bacteria; phylum Bacillota; class Halanaerobiia; order Halanaerobiales; family Halanaerobiaceae; genus Halanaerobium; species Halanaerobium salsuginis. Next base: position 17,323 of record NZ_FOTI01000018.1, on the reverse strand, counting down.
AAATTGCAAATCTAAGTTTTTAAACCAATCTTTACGATAATACATTGCCATCCCCTGTACTGACCAGGGAATTGCATAATAGTTACCATCATTTGCAAGAGCAGTTTGCCAGGCAACATTCATAATTTGATCAGAAAATTCACTACGATCAACTTTACTTACAAACCCTTTACTAACCCATTTGCCAGTTGTTACATTATCAAGAATCCAGGCATCAGGTAAGCTGTCGCTCATCCCAGCAGTTATCAATTTATCCTCTAATTTAGGGTATAAAACAAAATTTACTTTTAGCTCAGGATATTTTTTAGAAAAACGTTCGCCAATTTCCTGATAAGCTTCATTATAAGCCATATCTCCTCTATGCCAAATTTCAATAGTAGTTGCAGCTAAGATATTTCCTGAACCCAAAAATACAATTAAAATTAAGATAGTGATTAAATTAAGCTTTTTTAACATTTAATTACCTCCTAAATTATTATAAAATAATAATCGTTTCTAAATAAGCATAAAAATAGGGCCAGGAAATTTAAATTTCCCGGCCCTGGGCCCCAGAATAATAACTTCTTTAATTTAAAGATAAATAAAATAGTTATAAAGATTCAGTCTTTTTTTAAATTGAAAACATAAGTTTAAAATTTACTTGCAAATTTTGCTGTGATATAATTTAAGTAAAACAGTCCCCACTGTTTTTGCTGCCCTGAATTAATGTCATAATTCCCTCCTTTTTTCAGACCCAAACCAGGGAATTTTTGTGCCTGTTTTTAGTGAACTAATGTATTTTTTAACTTATTGCTATTATATTATCATAATAAGATTTTGTCAAGTGCAAAAAAGTTATTTTTAATCATAAAATAATAAGAGGTGGTCTTTATGTCTGCTAAAAAACCTGAATTAAATAAAAGAATCAAAACTATTCGGCTAGATTTAAATCTTACCCAGCAAGAATTTTCAGATTTATTAGAAGTTGGTCAGTCGACTATTGCAGCAATAGAAAGTGGTACTAATCAGCCATCAAATCACTTACTAACGATTCTAGCTGAAAGATTTACTATTAATGAAAATTGGCTTAAATATGGAAAAGGACCAGTTTATAAAAATGCTGTTGAAATACTAACAGCAGCTGTCCAAAAAATAGAAAAACCTGCTCAAGCTGAACAAGCCTTTTTGCAGGTAATCAATAATCACTATCAGGATTTAACTAAAGCAGAAAATGATTTTTATTATCTTGTCAATAAATTACTGCTTGCCTATGAAAATGGCAACCGTGATCTAAAAGGATATCTATTAATTCAACTTAAAAAAACTTTTGCAGATGAACTAAATTTAAAACAGGAGATTTAATTTAATTAATAACCATAACTTAAAGCCCCACCATCAACTGCAATTTCTTGTCCGGTTATATATTTGCCGGCATTGCTAATTAAATAGAGTACCATTGTTCCGATATCCCGGGCTTCACCAAATTTGTGCATACTCATCCGGTCTAAAATCTTTGCTTTGCGATCTTCGTCCATAACCTGGATACTCATCTGAGAAGGAATCCAGCCAGGAGCAACCGAATTTACTAAAATATTATCTGCTACCCATTCAACTGATAGCCCTCTTGTTAAGCCTGCTACACCAGCTTTAGTGGCACAGTAGGGAACAACTTCTGCAAAACCTAGTTGAGCTGCCATAGAAGAAATATTAACAATTCTGCCGATATATTGAGATTTCTTTAAATAAGGATAGGCAGCCTGACTTAAATGAAAAACAGCTGTTAGATTAACCTGATTAATTTTTGCCCAGAATTCCTGCTCAATTTCTTCTGCTCGCTGTCGTTTAGTTATTCCTGCATTATTAACTAAGAAATCTAATCCTTCTGCCTCTCCTATTTCTTGAATCAGCTGTTCAACTTTTTTCCTATCTGTAATATCAACCGCCAAATGAGTTAGATTAGGATGATTAAATTTTCCTTGACCACTCCGACTAAAATCATAAACTTTAGCCCCTACTTTAACTAAAACTTCTGCAATACCAGCTCCAATGCCTCCAGAAGCTCCTGTTACAATTCCAACTCGCCCTGCCAGTGAAAATAATTCTGCTAAAGTCTTTTCAATTTCTATATTCACTACTGCACCTCTTTTAAAAGTTCTTTTTTAAAACTAAAACCCCAACCACTACCTGATCTCGGATAGGCATATCCAGCTTTAACTAACATTTTATTATCAATTAAATCATCAATCCAGTCAAAAGATTCAGCTCCATACGCATTAGTTACTGTATTCAGAAGAGGAACATCATAATCTTTATAGTAATGCGGTAATATGGGAATATTATTTAAAGCAGCTAATGCAGCTGAGCTACGCCAGCCTTCTACACCACCAATTCTAATAATATCTGGCTGCCATAAATCTAGAGCATTACGTCTAATTAATTCTTTTAAGGTTGTACAGTCATATTCTCTTTCTCCCATAGCAAGTGAAATTGATGATTTCTGGCGAATCGTTTGATAGCCGGCAAAGTCAGTCCGAAGAATTGGTTCTTCAAACCAATGAATATCCAACTTAGCAGCCAGCTGAGCTAGTTTAATCGCTGCCGGAACATCTAATCCCTGATTGGCATCAATCATAATTTTAATTTCTGTACCAACAGCTTCTCGTACCTTAGTAATTCGCTGAACATCTCGTTCGATAGCTGACGAGCCAACTTTTATTTTCACTGCTGAAAATCCTCGTTTTTGATAAGCTAGAACTTCTTCTAATAATTCCTGATCAGTATATGATAGCCAGCCCCCACTACCATAAACTGGTATTTTACTAGCGCTACCACCTAGTAATTTCCAGACAGGTTGTTTAAGCTGATGTCCCCAGGCATCCCACATTGCAAGATTAAAAACTGCCTGAGCCCATTTTTGCAAACCATTACTGCCGAAATATTCTGTCTCAAGTTCATATTCCTGCTTCATTTTTATAGTTTCATAAATATGGTAATTTCCTGCTAAAATAAAGTCTTTTAAATCAGCTAGTGCTCCTTTAATTGCTGCTGGAGAATAATGAAAAGATAGTAAATATCCTTGACCAACTATATTTTGCTCAGTAATCAATTCGACAATATAAAATGAAATATTTGAAATATCATGAGTTGCATCTGAAATTTTTTGTGATATTTTTGAAGTTGCTTGATAAATTTTTATATCTTTAATTTGAGTCATTTTAAAATCCTTTCATAATTAAATAGATCACCAAATTTATAATTCTATTTTTTTATATGATATAGTTTGCTTTTTGATTAAATCCCAATCAAGCTCTCCTCCAATGCCTGGTTTTTCAGGTACTGTAATCATACCATCCTGATCGATTGGCAGCTGTCCTAACATTGGAAATTGAAAATTACTTTCTGGGACAAAATATTCAAAATAAGAACAATTTCTGATTGCACAGGAAACATGTAAATTAACTAAATCAAGATAATTCATAGTTGTAGTATGTATTTCACAATTCAAACCAAAAGCTTCGGCTAAATGAGCTATCTTTAAAGTTCCTGTTACCCCATTTTTCCAGGAAACATCTGCCCGTACAATATCAGCTGCCTGTTGAGCAATTGACTGAGCTACTCCCCAGTGACATCCTCGCGTAGTTTCAGTTGCTGCAATTGGCAAATCAACTGTCTGACATAACTGACTGTACTTGTATAACTCAAAATCACGAAAAGGTTCTTCCAGCCAGAGATAGTTTAGCTGTTCTAGTTGACGAGCTATTTTAATAGCTTCTGGCAAGGTATATTCTGCCACTGGATCACTCATTAGAATATAGTCATCTCCAACAGCTTCCCTAATTGCCTGATGAATCGCCAGATCTTTTTTTATCGGGCCAGAAGGATGAGCTTTATAAGCTTTGATACCCTGAGCCTTATAATATAAAGCTTCTTCTACATAATCATTTATTTTATTATGAAAAAGTCCACTTGCATAAACAGGTAATTTATTACGGTAAGCTCCTAAATATTTATATAGAGGCAAATTTGCTGCCTGAGCAGCAATATCCCATAAAGCAACATCAACTGGCCCGGGTAAAAATACTGGAAAGAAACAAAGATGACGATCCAAATTCCAGAGATCATGCCAGATAGCTTCTCTTTGATAAGGATCTCTTCCAAGTAGAACTGGTCCGATATTATCCTGCAGATAGCCTTCTGTAACTGCACCAGATCTAGCAGCTAAAGCAGTAGAAAGTCCTGTTATACCAGTATCTGTACTAATTTTTATAACAACAACATCCCAGGGCATTTTACTGCCCCCTTGTCTTTTCTGATCAAAAAAGCATTGATCTCTTTTAACCCACCAGGTCTCAAATTTTACTATTTTCATGCCAGCACCTCTTTTTAAAAATCAAAAAAATTTTTAACATTATAATAACAAATATTTTCAATCACTTTTTTTAGATCTGCCTGATTGGAAAAATATTCACCCCGTTCAATTAATTCTCCTAAATAATTACATAAAACTCGCCGATAAAGTTCATGTCTAGGATAACTTAAAAAACTACGACTATCAGTCAGCATACCGACAGAAAGGCTAATTGGATAAAGATTGGCAGCAGCAGCCAATTGACGCTTAATTCCATAAACTTGATCATTAAACCACCAGGGTGCTCCCAGCTGCACTTTAGCTCGAACTCCACTTTCACAAAAAGCTGCTGCCAGAATTGCAAAATTTTCGATTTGATTACTATCTAATGGATAAAGAATAGTTTTGGGAAGTTCTCCAAGAGAAGTTAATTTATCAAGCAGCTGACCAACACTTTTTATATTTGTACTATCATCTGTACAGTCAAAACCAGTTGACTGACCAATTTGAGCTACTTTAGCTGTATTTGCATTAAGATAAGTCCCAATATGCAGCTGCATTACATAATCATTTCTATTATACATACGAGCCATTTCAATTAAAAAAGCCGAGCGATATTGATCAATCTCTTTTTTTGTCAAATTATCACCAACAACAGCTCGTCTAAAAATATTATCAATTTCAGTTGATCGATAATTTGCCCAATTAAAATAAGGAATCCCATTATCACTGATAGTAGTTCCAATTTTTTTAAAATATTTTAATCTCTTTTCTAAAGCTAGCAGTAAACTTTTAAAATCAGTAATATCTGTAGCAGCGGCTTTAGCAAGCTGCATAATATAGTTAGCAAAATTAGAAGACTCACAAAACATTGCCTGATCAGGTCGAAAAGCAGATAATACTTTAATCTGACAGGAATGATCCTGTTTTAGCTTTTGATGATATTCTAATGAATCAATTGGATCTTCTGTAGTACTGACCAACTCTACATTTGACAGCTCCATACAGCGTCGGGGAGTCAAATTTTGCTGCTTGATAATTTTTTTAGTTTCAAAATATATTTGATCAGCATTTTCTGCTGATAATGGTTCTTCAATTCCAAAGAATCTTTTCAATTCTAAAGCAGACCAAATATAAAGCGGATTGCCAATTAACTGCGGCATTATTTTAGCGAAAGCCAGATATTTTTCGTAATAGCTTGCTGAACCAGTTATATATTTTTCAGCAATCCCAAAAGTACGCATGGCACGCCATTTATAGTGATCACCTGCCAACCACATCTCTCCTAAATCTGAAAATCTTTTATTCTCCCAAATTTCCCGGGGCTGTAAATGACAGTGATAATCAATAATTGGCATTTTTTTAGCAATCTTGTGATAAAGCTGCTGCCCAGTTTGATTGGTCAAGTAGAGATCTTCCGAAAATTTATTATTCATCTGACCACCCTAAAATCCAATCAGGGCGCCGCCATCAACTGGAATACAGGCTCCATTGATATAGCTTGCTGCCTCACTGCATAGAAAAGCAGCACACATGCCAACATCCATTGGATTCCCAACTTTTTTGGCAGGTATTCTTCCCATAATTTTTGCAAGCCGTTCTGAATCATTATCTGTTGCCTGCCGAAACATTGGAGTATCAATCCAGCCCGGTGCAATTGCATTGACTCGTATTCCAAATTCGGCTAGCTCAGCAGTTAAAGTATGGACTAAACCAAGATAACCTGCTTTAGCTGTCGAATAACCGCTTACTTGCGGCTGACCAATATAGCTTGTCATACTTGCCATAAAAACAATACTACCTTCCCGGAATGTTTTCAAATGTGGTACTAGAGCTTTAGTTAATGCAAATGCACCTATTAAATGTACTTCTAGAACTCGACTATAATCTGCTACTGACATATCCCAGATAAATTTTTTGCAGTGATTGCCAGCATTATTAATCAAAATACTAATTTGACCCTGTTCAGCAATTATTTTATTTACTAATTGTCCAGCCTGATCTGTTTTAGTAATATCAAATTGATAAAAAACAGCCTGACTGCCAAATTCGGCCAGACTAGATTCAGCCTGGGCTTCAGTTTCAAAGCTGACTACAACTACTTTAGCTCCTGCACTAACCAAACATCTAGTAATAGCAAGTCCTAAACCTGTTGATCCTCCAGTAACAATAGCAGTTTTTCCCTGCAGGGAATAAGCATCATTTATTTTAAAATCTGTAGAATTAATTGACATTTTAAAACCTCCTGATTTAATTTTATTATAATTTACATTTTGGTGGTAAAGTAAGAGTTTTTTCCTGATACTTATAAGGAATAAAATATTCTTTATGGCCCAGTTCTTCACTTTTAGTTAAGCTGCCTGCAGCAACAGCAGCTACCATTTTGCTTAGTTCTGCTGCTGATTCAGCCAAAGTACACTCTCCTGTTAAAACTTTACCTGCATTGAAATCCATGTCATCAATCAATTTTTGATAAGTATCACTATTTCCTGTTATTTTTAAACAGGGAGCAACTGCACTACCAACTACACTCCCTCTTCCAGTAACTAAAAATACCAGATGACAGCCAGCTGAAATTAAGTCGATTAAGCCTTCACTATCATTAGGGTTAGTGATTCCAAACTGCATCCAGTGAGGATCAGGAGTAGAATCAAGCAGCCAGAGACCTGCTTCAGGTGGTTTTTCAGCTACTTTTAAGACACCTTTGATTGCTTTTGTACCACTTTTAATAAAAGCTCCCATACTTTTTTCCTCAATTGTGCTAAGCCCACCTGCAAAATTGCCTGGACTCACTGAATACTGCCTAACTGATTTACAGTAAGCAAGTGCTTTCTGATATGTATAAACTAATTTAGCTTCAACTTCTGGATTGAGAGCACGTTCTTTAAGTAAATTAAGTAACCCAATTGCTTCAACAATTTCTTCAAAAATAGCTGTTCCACCAGCTTCAACTAAATTATCAAAAAATCTACCGACAACAACATTACCTGCCAGTCCACTTGTATAATCACTACCACCACACTCAGCACCAATTACTAAATCAGCTAACTGCATGGAGGCACGTCTGGTCTGCTGTAACTCAGCCAGCATATCTTTTACTAGAACAGTTCCCCGCTTAATAGTTGCAGCAGTACCACCTTCTTGTTGAATAAAAAGCCAGGCATTTTCTTTACCAGCTTCAGCTGCAATATTAGCCAGCCATTCTGGTTGAATATATTCACAACCCAGCCCAACTACAAGTACTCCCCCTATATTAGGATGACGAATTAATGAAATTAATAATCTAACTGCATATTCATTATCAGTACAGCCAGCAAAGCCAATACACTCAACATCAAGACTGGCACTAAGACGAGTAATTTCCCGAGCTACGAAAGCCGAACATTCGACTGTATAAATAACCAGAACACGATTCCTAATTCCAAGTTTATCATCTTTACGTAAAAATCCCTGCCACTGCATTTTTGTTCCCCCCTTTTATTCATATTTAATATCCTGAGGTACTCCTGTTTTAACATCAAGCTGACTAGAACGTTCATCATATAGACTGGCCATACAGTGCAGATGAACCCACTGACCTTGCTTAATATCTTGAGTAGCCTGGCCAATAACTATCCCATATTTAATAATCTGCTGACCTGACTTAATATCTTTTAAAGCAATTTTATGCCCTTGCGGAATATTTTCGCTAGCTAAAATATACTTTTGTTTAGCATCTCCTCTCAGCTTAACAGAAGCTGCTGTTAGCTCCATTAAAGCAGTAGCTACATTATCATTTTGATCAATCTGAAATGCGACCTGTTGCTTCATCCTGCAGTATCTCCCTTCTTATAAAATACCATATTTTTCGAAAGCAGCAGTAGCACTCATTCCAGCTTCAATTGCCTTTCGAACAACTTTCTCACCAGCTGCTTTAGCGAGTGCCTTTTCGATCACTTCCTCTGCAACTTGTCCGGGAATTACTAAAACTCCATCTATATCACCAAAGATAATATCCCCATTTTCAATTGTAACCTGACCAATTTCAATCGGACATCTAAAGTCAACTACATTAGTTCTAATACTGGAATCCTGGGCCCAACAGCCTTGACTAAAAACAGGCCAGTTCTGGCTCAGAACCTGGGGAGTATCACGATGCCAGCCATCTACTACCGCGCCAACACTGCCTCTACTTTTAGCAGTTGCCGTTAAGATTTCTCCCCAGAGAGCACTGTTGTGAGCACCTGTTGCAACATATATTTCATTTTTTTCTAATTGATCAAGTGCTTCTGTCAAAAGCCCAAATGGTTTTTCCTGCACTCCAAAAACATCATGTTCTAAAACTGGACAGGCTTTACCAGCCAGTTTCATTTCATCTTTTAAAGGGCGAATATAGGGCGGCATAAATTGATGAGTATAGCCCATAGCATCTAAAATATCACCTACTACTGGGGTATAAAGCTTTGCTTTCATCAGGCTAAACATTTCGGTTTCATTTTTCCATTCTGCCATTATCATTACTCCTTTATTTTAAAATTAGCTAGCCATTCTAGACATTCTCTAAACCAGCCAGCAACATGTGGATCAGCAAATCTACCTTTTTCTGGTTCAGCTACAGCTTCAGTGGCTAAAGACAAACCATGAGGTCCAGCTGGATAAATATGCACTTCAGTCGGGATATTAAATTTTATCAGACCAGATGCAAACAGCATAGTATTCTGAACAGGCACTGTTTCGTCTGTCATAGTATGCCATAAAAAAGTTGGCGGTGTAGCAGTATTTATGTAATTCTCTAAGGAAAAATAACTCGTATCTTCTTGTCCAGCTAGAGCTGCTATACTTGCCTGATGAGCATATTTGCCAGCTGAGATGACTGGGTAACAGAGAATTAATCCAGTTGGTTTATGTAAATCTAACTCAGCCTCAGCTGAGAAAAGCTTTAAATCATTCCAATGTACACCAAGACTTGCAGCAACATGACCACCTGCTGAAAATCCACAGACAAAAATAGGCTTATCTGACTGCCCGGCTAACTGGGCCTGCTTTCTAATTTGTCTCACTGCAGCTGCCAGTTCGAGCAGCGGTTTATTGCCAAGCTGCTGGCCGGTTGTATACTGCAGCACAAAAGGCTGCCAGCCAGCTGCCCAAAAAGCTTCTGCTACTGGGGTACTCTCCCGGGGTGATAAAAATTCATAACCACCTCCTGGACAAATCACTATAAATCCAGCTGGCTCAGCAAGGGCTGGATAAGATAAATATAAAGGAGCTGTATCCGTATTCAAACTAGAATTCACTAAATTACCCTCCTTTACCTTCCCATTACTGGCATAACTAAATTAGGAATTGTCATTACAACTGCCGGGAAATAAGTAATCATAATCAAAACTATAATCATTACAACAAAAAAAGGTAGTAATGTTTTAATTAAATTGCCAATTGGCACTCCCGAAACTGCTGAACCAACAAAGAGTGTTCCTCCTACAGGAGGTGTTATTAAACCAATGCCTAGATTTAGAATCATAATTGTACCAAAATGAACAGGATCCAGACCAATGTTCATAGCAATTGGTAGCAAAATAGGTGTAGTAACCAGAATAATAGCTGACATATCCATAATTGTACCTAATAACAGCATTGTTATGTTCAAAATAAACATAATTATATAGCGATTATCTGTTAAACTAGTGATAGCTCCTGCGACTAATTTAGGCATTTCTAGATAAGTTAATAGCCACCCAAAAACTTGTGAAGTAGAAATTAAAATCATAACAATAGCCAACGTACCAAGTGAACGTTCAATAACTTTCCACATCTTTTTGATAGTCAATTCCTTATAAATAAAAAAACCAACAAAAATGGCCCAGACCACAGCTATAGCCGCTGATTCTGTTGCAGTAAATACTCCACTAATTACTCCAAAAACTACAATTAAAACAGTTATTAATCCCCAGATAGAATCAAGTAAAGTTGTAAAAACATTTTTAAGATTAAAAGGATCTCCTTTGGGGTAATTTCGTTTTACAGAAATATAATAACTATAGATCATTAAAGCAATACCAAGAATTATACCAGGAACTATACCAGCTAAAAATAATCTCCCCACTGATACACTTCCTGCTACCATAGCATACATAACCATATTGTGGCTTGGGGGAATTAACAACCCCTGAACTGAACTAGCCATAGTAACATTAGTTGAAAATTCATCATCATAACCCTGCCCTCTCATCATTGGAATAAGGATAGTACCAAGTGAGGCAGTATCTGCAGTTGAAGACCCAGAAATACCTCCAAAAAACATGGAAGCAACAATATTAACCATAGCAAGCCCACCCCGCAGCCAGCCAACTAAAGCATTAGCCAAATTAATTAGTCGATTGGAAATACCTCCTGCTCCCATTAATTCTCCTGCTATAATAAAAAAGGGAACTGCCATTAGAGTAAAAACGTTAACTCCTTTTACCATCAGTTGTGCAATCTGCATTAATGGTAAACCTAAATACATTGTAGTAAAAAGACTGGAGATACCAATAGCAAATGCGATAGGGAATCTACAAACAAGCATTATAAAAAAAGAACCTATTAAAATTATTATTGCGATTGTGTTGGGATCCATAATTACTTTTCCTCCATTCCAGCATTTTGTTTTTCAGCATCTTCGACCAGCATTTCTGCTTCATCTGCTACTGTAATCTTATGTAGTTTAACTCCTCTATGCAGACGATCAAAAAAGTTTATACAGCGCTCAATTTCCATTAAGCAAATTGCTATGCCGGCAAATGGACAGGTCAAATAAAGCCACATTGATCTAATTCCTACGCCAGTGATAATATTTCGTCCTGCCAACAAAGAAAACTGCCAGCCATACACAATCATAAATAAACCAAAAGCAAAAATAAAAATATGGGCAACTGCACTCATTATGGCAAGAACTTTTTCGGGTGCAATAAAATCAATCACTGACATTCTGATATGAGTATCATTTCGAATTGCAAGTGCAGCACTAACTAATGACATGTAGACCATACACATTAATACTACTGGCTCTCCCCAGACTAAACTGTTTTTAATTACAAAACGATTAAATACAACATAACTAGTAATGATTACCATAGCTATAAAAGCTAATTTACATGATGTCATAAAAAAGAAATAGACTCCATCAAAAAATTTCGTAACCCATTTCATATTATCCCCCCATTATTAAAATTTTTAATTAGCAGTAGGGAATTAAGCTAAACTGTCCCTACTGCTAAAAATTACTTACTTAAATATTATTTTGCCAGGATAGCATTATAATAATCTTCATATCCTGCAATATATTTCATTACAACATCTTTAGTAGCTTCAATATAGGGAGTTTTATCTGGTACTTCTACAACATTAACTCCAGCTGCCTTAATTTTTTCAAGTAATTCCTGGTCAAGCTGTTCAATGTTTTTCCGATTCCATTTTTCAGTTGCTTTACCTGCTGCCATAATTAAAACCTGGTCTTCTTGATCTAATTTGTCCCAGGAAGCTTCACTCATTAAAACAATCGAAGGACTATAAGTATGACCAGTCAAAATATAATTAGGAGCTACTTCGTAAAATTTGTTTGAATAATAACCTGAGAAAGGCTGTTCAGCTCCATCAACTACACCAGTCTGTAGAGCAGAATATAGTTCTGAAAAACTAATTGGAGTTGATTGCACCCCAAGTGCACTAACAGTTTCAGTCATTAACTCTGTAGTTGGTACCCGTAATTTAAGACCATTGAAATCTTCAACACTGTTAATAACTATATCTTCTTTAGTAAAAAAGTGACGGCTGCCTTCATCAAGATAGAAAAGTCCTACCATACCAGTACCAATTTCTTGAGGTTCACTTAAAAATTCGTTACCAATTTCACTATTTAATACATTCCAGAGATGTTCACGATCACGGAAAATAAAGGGTAAACCAAATAAAGTAAGTTTCTTGGCACCAAAATCTCCTAAAGAGTTTGTATTACCACGAGCCATGTCAACTACTCCACCCATCTGCAGGGTCTGGTAAACAGTTTTTTCATCTCCCAATTGTCCAGCTGGAAAAACCTTAATTTGAATTCTTCCATTAGACATTTCAGCAACCTGTTGGGCAAAATATTCACCCGCTTCACTCATAATATGGCCTTTAGGATTTAATTCTGCATAACGAAAAGTATATTCAGGTTTATCCTGAGCAAAAACAGCGACTGAACATAAGCCAACAAAGATTAAACTGATTAATACTAAAGAAATAATTTTTTTCATTTAAATAATTCCTCCCCTTTTTATTACAGTAACAGTTTATAGGTTTCTTCTTCGTACATTGCCATACTGCTTTGAAAAACAACTTCACTATTAACATAAATAGTATCTCTGGGGGGCACAGAATTTTGCATAATGTACTCCAGCAAATACTTAGCTGCCAGATAAGCTTGTAAGTAAGGTTTTTTGTAAAGCAGCTGTGTAAAGACACCTTCGCGTAAATATTGAAAATTTTCTTCAAATAAATCACTACCTACTGCTGTTATCTGTCCTTTTCTTTTAGTTGCAATAATTGCTTTTCCTAAGAGAACACTATTACGTGCACTAACAGAACAACATGCCGCTACATCAGAGCTGGCAATTTTACTCAAAATTTCCTGATACAGCACCTCCTTTTGTTCAGTATCGTAAACTTTCAGGACAGGAGTCTGCAGATCTTTCTCAGCAATATAGCTGTCAAACCCCTGGGTAATTAAATAATGTGCAGGAATTTTTTTATCACCAGCACAAAGTAATATTTTTTGTTGAGCAGAAATTTGATCAGTAACTAATTCTGCCAGAGTACGTCCAATAATTTTGTAATCAGGCTGAATACAACAGAGGCGATTACTTTCTGGTAAATCAGTATTAATTAATACAACTGGTATTTCTTTTTTAATAAATTTTTCAATTGACATTGCACCATAATTAACCATATGTCCAACTGTTAAAAGACCATCGATTTTATTTTTCTCTAGCAAATTATTTATTCTATCAGCTTGAGTTTTGGGGTCATCATAATACTTTATTTCACATAGTTCTACATTAAAATCACTCATTTTTTGCATATATTTCCGAACTCCTTCCCAGATTCTAGTGAAATAGAATCGGTTATCTTCAGTTGGGATCGGAAAGGCCGCTGCTACACGAATAGTTTGTCTTTTCAAAGAAGAAGCAATCAAGTTAGGACGATAACCACATTCAGCTGCGATTTTTTTTATTCGGGCTCTGGTTGCTTCACTTACACCCGGCTTATTATTTAAGGCAAAATGAACTGTACTAATTGACACGTCAGCTTTTTTAGCAATATCTTTAATTGTAACTCTCTTTTTCATAATTTTACCACCTCAACAAAAACGTTTTTTCTAATATCATTTATTATATACTTATCATAATTTTTTGTCAATAAATTTTTGCAAAATTATTTTTATTATCAATATTTTAACTGATAAAAAAAGCTAAACTCCCATCACAATGATGGGAGTCTAGTTTAAAATTAATGATCAAAAAATTTATTTAATTTAAATTTTGAGCTGTTTTTTTATAAAATCTACCACAAGTTTTGCTTCCCTTTCAGTTTTCATTTCTAGGTAAATTCTGAGTAAAGGTTCAGTCCCGGAAAAACGAATTGACAGCCAGGTTTGATCAGTAAAATAATATTTAAGACCATCTTGATAAGAAATTTTATTTATTTTTTTCCCAGATAAATTCTTAACTGCTGCAAAATCAAATTGAATTTTATCTACAAAAAGAAGTTTAATTAATCTTGCTTTATCAGTTTGATTATAGCTAAAATTTATTTTATAAAAATATAAATAACCAAACTTAGCCTCAATCTCGGCCAATATTTCTTGAATAGTCTTACCTGTTTTAGCAATCATTTCAACAGCTAAAACAGCAGCTAAAATACCATCTTTTCCATTAATATGACCTCTTATTTTTAGGCCACCACTACTTTCTCCACCTAATAGAAGGTCATCTGTTTCCATAGCTTGAGATATATGTTTAAAACCAACTGGAACTTCCCGGTAAATTTCTCCATAATGAGCAGCCATCCTATCCAGGATATGGGTAGTCGTTAAGTTGCGCACAATACCGCCTTTTTCCTGCCGGTACTCTTTTAAATAATAATATAGTAACTTAAGTAAATTATTGGGATCAATAAAGTTTCCTGCCCGATCAATTAAAGCCATTCTGTCAGAATCACCATCTGTAGCAAGACCAAAATCATAATTTCCCCGTCTCATTTGAAACTTCATATCCCCCAGCAGTTCTTTATCTGGAGCTGGCATATTTAAGCCAAACATCGTATCCCGATAATCATTAATTGTATCAACATAACAGCGCAAAGAAGCTAAACACATTAGCATAATGTCTTTAGCAACTCCATACATGGGATTAAAGAGGATCTTAAAATGTTTTTCCCTAATCAATTTTTGATCTACCAGAGAAAATATAGAGTCAAGATAATTATTTTTATTATTATAATAGCTAATTGCAGATTCTTCTATCAGCTCGAAAAAGGAACCTCTTTGATAATTAATTGGTTCTAGGTCTAAGCATAATTCTTCCAGCCGATCAGTAACTTCTTGGGGAGCATCTCTGCCTCCTTCAACAAAAATTTTGACTCCATTATATTCTGCTGAATTGTGAGAAGCAGTTACAGCTGCACCTATATTTAAATTATTTTCTGCTACTGCCAGCATAACCATTGGAGTTGGAGCTGCCTCTTCCATAAATAATACTTTGAGACCTGATTCAACCAAACTTTCTGCTAATGCCCGCGAAAATCTTCCTGAAAGAAAACGGTAATCATGACCAACTACTACTTTTTTTTGATAATTATTTTCTTTAATATAAGCTGCTATGGCTGAGCCTAATAATTTTACATTATAAAAAGTAAAATCCTCGGCTATTATGGCCCGCCAGCCCCCAGTTCCAAATTTAATCAATTTATTCTTCCCCTCCATTAAATTTTAAATTTAAGAGATATATTAATTGCTTTAATTTTAAAAATTACTTTTAACAAAGTTTTAGCTTTTTGAACCTGAATGTACACCGGAGTTAATAAAATATTTAGACATAGAGAAAAATAAAATAAAAATTGGAATACTTGCTGTAGCAGCAATTGCCATCATAATGCCTTCATCTGTATTGGTTTCTGCTAAAAATCTAGTTATATAAAGAGGAATAGTTTTCATTTCTTCACTTTGAATAACCATCAACGGCCAGAGCAAATTATCCCACTGAGTTCTGAAAGTCAAAACTGCTAGAGTTGCTATAACAGGTTTACAATTTGGCAGCACAATCTGCCAGAATATTTTTAGTTCTCCTGCGCCATCAATTCTGGCTGAATCGAGCATATTATCAGGGAAAGTTAACAGATATTGCCGCATCATAAAAATTCCAAAAGCATTTGTTAAAAATGGTAAGATTAAACCGGCATAGCTATCATTAATCCCTAAATTTAAAGCAACCATATAAAGCGGTACCATAATTGCCTCAAAAGGAACCATCATTGTGGCCATAATTGAAATAAAGACAAGATTTTTACCTTTAAAATCAAATTTGGCCAACGAATAACCTGTAATTGCTGATAAAATAACTGTAGTAAAAGTAACCGAACTAGCCACTATAAGTGAATTAAGAATATTTCTTAAATAAATAAAACTATTATATGGGCCTTTAATTCCATTCCAATAATTTTGCCAGTGAATTTTGCCAGTAAACCAGGGATAAGGCATTTTTAAAATTTCAGTTGCTGGCATAATCGAAGCAGTAAACATAAAAATTAAGGGTACTATAATTAAGGCTGCAAAGATTACTAAAATCAGCCAGATTAAAAGTTTCCAGATGGAAAATTCAGCTAAACTATTGCTTTTAATACTCAATATTTGATTATTTGATTTCATTGTTAACACCTCATCTATTATTGATAACTTACTTCATCACTTTTTGATATTTTAAGCTGTACCCAGGCTAAAAAGATTAGCACTATAAATAACAAAATACTCATCGCACTTGCCAGGCCAATCCGGTGATCCTGAATAGCAGTATTATAAATATTTAAAGTTATGACATTAATTGGTCTAGAAGGTGCCCCAGCTGTGGTAAAGAGATACTGGGTGCTAAAAGTTTTAAGACAGCGTACCATAGCCATAATCGAAACTAAAAGTGTGGTTGGTTTTAAAAGTGGTAAAGTAATATAGAAAAACTCCTGAACCGGAGTTGCTCCATCTATTTTAGAAGCTTCGTATAAAGATGATGGTATACTACCAATACCAGCAATAAAAATAATAGTAAAATAGCCAACATATTTCCAGAAATAAACAAGTATTGTAGCTAGCCTGAGCATATTAGTTGAAGCAAGCCATTTATAATCAACTCCTCTGGTACTGGCTAAAAAGTTAAGACCCTGATTAGCTAAACCACGAGGATCAAAGATAAAAAGCCAGATTAATGCTGCTACTACAGAAGATAAGACAGCTGGTGAATAAAAAACCATCTGAAAAAACTTTTGAAATTTGCTGAGGTTAGAAATTAAAACTGCAAAAAATAAGCTAAATAAAACTAGTAGTAAAAATGTACTAATTGAAAAAATAGCACTGTTTTTAACTGACTGCAAAAATTGGCGCGAAGAAAATAAATATAAATAGTTTTTAAGGCCAACAAATTGTGGTGCTCTAAGTGACAGTAAATTCTTTTTAAATAGACTCATATAAATAGCATTTAAAATAGGATAAAAACTAAAAATAGCAAAAAAAAGCAAAGAAGGAATAACAAAAATTAATCCCCAGAAAGATTTTTGCCGATCAATATTATAATTATTATTTTTTTTCATTAGCTTAACTCCCCTTTAATATAAATTCCTCAAAAAAAATATTTTTTAATATTGGTTCTTTGACAAATGTTGTGAAATCTAAATAGCACCGTTTGAATCATGTTATCTCTTTGTTTTTTTGAATTACTCTTAAATACTTAGCAATGA
>NZ_FOTI01000005.1 GCF_900114545.1 Halanaerobium salsuginis | reverse complement strand
ACCCGAAGGTATCTGTCAGGGTAGACCGTTCGACTTGCATGTGTTAAGCACGCCGCCAGCGTTCGTCCTGAGCCAGGATCAAACTCTCCGTATAAAGAATTTGATTTGGCTTCTATTTACAATAAAAGCTTTGAAACTATTGTTTTGAGTTAGACTCAAAATAATTAACGTTGGCTTGCTGTTTAATTTTCAAGGTTCATATTTCTTCAATATTTATCCGCCAGTTTTTCTCAGCGACAATTAATATCTTATCAATTCCGCTTTGCTTTGTCAAGAACTTTTTTCGTTTTCTTAATAAAAAGTTCTTTCGATATCGGCTGATTACTTTGCTTTAAATCAGCTTACTATCTTGGCGACGTTTATTATCTTATCAAGCTTCTTTCTCTTTGTCAAGAACTTTTAAAAACTTTTTTTTATTATTCCTCCACCAAGCACTAAATCATCTAAATAAAAAACAACTGATTGTCCTGGTGTAACAGCTCTCTGTGGGCTTTCAAAGTCTACTTTAATTTTATCTTCGGCTATCATTTCAATCTTTGCTCTCACAGGAGAACTATTGTACCTTATTTTAGCTAGAACTTCCATTTTACCTGAAATAGTTGCAAAAGGAATCAAATTAATATCTTCAGCAACTAAACCTTGAGTATAAACTGCTTTATCTTCACCTACAATAACAGCATTTTTTTCATGATCTAGTTTTATTACATAAATTGGATAGCCAAGTGCAACTCCAATTCCACGCCGCTGACCAATAGTATAATGAGATAACCCATTATGAGTACCAACTCTTTTGCCTTCGCTATCTAAAATTGGACCTGACTTTGATATTTCAGGATAATTAGTATCTAAAAAGCGAACATAATCATCATCTGGCACAAAACAAATTTCCTGGCTTTCTGCCTTATTATGAACAGAGAATCCTAACTCTTTAGCTTTCGCTCTAATTTCACTTTTAGTATATTCGCTGAGCGGAAATAAAGTATGGCTTAATTGATCCTGATTAAGTACATATAACATATAGCTCTGATCTTTATTTTCATCTAGGCCCTTTTTTAAAATATAACGCCCATCCCTTTTTTCAACTTTTGCATAATGACCACTTGCAATGTAATCACAGCCAATTTCTCTGGCTTTTTTCAATAAAGCAGCAAATTTAATTTCTCGATTACACATTACACAGGGATTAGGTGTTCGGCCAACTTCATATTCAGCAGCAAAGTAATCAATCACTTCTGTCTGAAATTCTTGCTGTAGATTAAACACAAAATGAGGAATACCTAGTTTTTGAGCAACTCGTTTAGCATCTCTGACAGCAGAATATGAACAGCAGTGGTCTTCGCGATCAGTTGCTTCTTCATAATCAGGAAAAATATGCATTGTACCACCAATAACTTCATAACCTTGTTCTTTAAGTAAAGCGGCTGCAACAGAACTATCTACACCGCCACTCATTGCAATCATAACTTTTTCCATTAATTACACCCTTTAAAATTATATATTATTTAAATTCTTTAATCTTTTTATTATAGTTGTTAGTTCTTCTACTAAAAAGTCAATGTCTTTTTTATTATTATTTATGGAAAGTGAAAATCTAATTGTACCTTCTGCAAAAACTGACTCAAGATTAATAGCTTCTAATACATGAGACATGCTTAATGAACCAGAAGCACAGGCAGATCCAGCTGCAGCTGCAATATTTTTCAAACTAAGATTAAACAAAATTGCTTCACCAGCTAAATCTTTAAAAGAAAGATTAATATTTGCAGGCAATCTATTAATACCTGGTTCAGGACCATTTAGCTTAATTTCAGCTAAATCTGCTAACTTTTCTATCTCTGCTAAAAAATATTGATTTAACTCAGTCAAATAATTAATTTTAGCTGTTAATTCATTCTGTACTAATTCAGCAGCTTTAGCCATTCCAATTACAGCCGGTAGATTAACAGTACCAGCTCTTCTCTTCCGTTCCTGACTCCCTCCAGACATTTGCGGCACTAATTTGATACCTTTCCTAACATAGAGAGCGCCTACACCTTTTGGCCCATTAAATTTATGGCCAGCAATAGTTAATAAATCAACTCCCAATTCTTTAACACTAAAATTAAGCTGACCTGCCGCCTGAACTGCATCAGTATGAAATAAAACATTAGCTTGAGAAGCTAAATCAGCCAACCTTTGAATAGGCTGAATTGTTCCAATCTCATTATTTGCCAACATAATTGAAATTAAAATAGTATCAGCTCTAATTGCTGACTTTAAATCAGCTGGACTAACAAATCCATTTTTATCAACAGGTAAATAAGTAACTTCAAAGCCTAAATATTTTTCTAAAAATTTACAGCTATTTAAAACTGCATGATGTTCTATAGCAGATGTTATAATATGTTTTCCCTGATTTTGATAAGCCAACGCAACTCCCTTTAAAGCAAGGTTGTCTGCCTCTGTACCCCCAGCAGTAAAGACTATTTCTTCTGCCTTAGCAGCACCTAAAAAATCAGCAATTTTTTCTCTGGCATCTTCCAATTTCCCGGCTGCACTTTGTCCAGCTAAATGTGAACTGGCTGGATTAGCAAATAATTCATTATAAAAAGGCTGCATAGCAGCCACTACTTCTTTCCTAACTGGGGTTGTTGCTGCAGAATCAAAATAAATTTCATTCATAAATTTAAGCCTCTAGCTTAGCTGTTTTAGCTTTTTCAATTGCAGCTTTATCTCTTAAATCCGCCAGAGTCATATTTTTAATAACATCATTAATTACATCAGCTAGTTCTTCCCATAACCCATGGATAACACACTTATCAATATAATTACAAAAATCTTCTTCAACTACACAATCTACTGGTGCAATTGGTCCTTCTAAAGTTGTTAAAATATCGGCCACACTAATTTCCTTTGCATTATGATTTAGCATATATCCACCATGAGCTCCTCTAACACTTTTTACTAACTTAGCTTTTCTTAAAGTAGCAAACAATTGCTCCAAATACTGCTCAGAAATTTTTTGACGCTCAGAAATTTCTCGAATTGGAATAGCTTTTCCATCTTCATGTTCAGCCAGGTCAACCATTGCTCGCAAACCATATCTTCCTTTAGTCGATACTCTCATTTTTTCACCTCATATAAACTTGACATTAATAATCAACTTTGATTTATCTAATTTTAACATATGTCTAAAATGATTGTCAATACTATTTAAATTAACGATAAAAACTAGTTTTAATTTTAATTTCAACTGCACCTGCTGTTTTTTCACGTAAAATCTTGGCCAGTTTTGCAGAAATATCTGTTTTTATAATAGCAGTGACTCTTAGCCCTGCATTATTATAATCTGTATTTTTAATTTCAGCCTGAAAAGCTTCTAACTGTCCCATTACAATTCCAATCTTATCAAATTCAACTTCGATTTCTAGAATATCATATTTCTTTAAGATAGTAATTCCAGCTGCTTCTATTGCCAATCTAGCCGAATCGCCATAAGCTCTGATTAAACCGCCAATACCCAATTTTGTTCCTCCAAAATAGCGAGTTACAATTATAACTGTATTAATTAAATCAGCACCCTTAATTGCTTCTAAAATAGGGGGGCCAGATGAACCAGCTGGCTCTCCATCATCATCAAAATATTCTACTACGCTGTTATTTTTCTGTTTAGATTCTACTCTAAATGCAGAAACATTGTGAGTAGCATCCGAATACTTTGATTTTATTTCATTTATTCTAGCTTCAGCTTCATTTCTATTTTGCACTGCAAAAATACTGGCCAAAAATTTACTATCTTTTACATTATGGCGAGTTTCAAAATTATTAGCTGGTTTTTTCTTTATTTCACTCATTTATTTAGCCTACCTTAACTTAAGAATCACTTTGTTCTTTTTTAGTTTCTACTTTCTTTAAATAGTCTAAAAAACGGGCAGTTTTTTCTTCCCTTCCCATTTTACCTGGATTATAAAAACTGAGCTTATTTAATTCAGGTGGCAAATAATTCTGCTTCACATAATTTTTAGAGTAATCATGAGGATATTTATAGTTAAGACCATGACCTAGTTGTTGAGCACCACTATAATGACTATCACGTAAATGAGGTGGAACTGGAACTGCTTTATTATTTTCTACATAAGAAATTGCTTTTCCAATCGCAGTAACTACAGAATTACTTTTAGGAGCAGTAGCTATATAAATTACTGCTTCAGCTAGCGGAATCTGTGCTTCTGGAAAACCTATTTGTTCAACTGCTCGAGCAGCTGATTCAGCTAAAATTAAAGCAGTTGGATCAGCCATCCCAACATCTTCTGCAGCATGAATTACTACTCGCCTGGCAATAAATTTAGGATCTTCACCACTAACAATCATACGGGCCAGCCAATAAATTGCTGCATCTGGATCTGAGCCGCGCATACTTTTAATAAAAGCAGAAACAACATCATAATGATTGTCACCCTGACGATCATAGTTTAAAATTCGTTTCTGCATTGATTCCTCAATAATTTTCTGATTAATAATAATCTCACCTGAAGCCGATGGGGCCGTTGTTAAAACAGCTAGTTCAAGAGTGTTAAGTGCTACTCTAGCATCTCCATCAGCTAGTTCGGCAATTAAATTTAAATTAGATTCAGAAATTTTGACTGCTAGTTTACCTAAGCCTCTTTCTGAATCTGATAGTGAATTTTTTAAAATCATTAATACATTTTCTGATGTTAACTTATTTAATCTAAAAATTCTGGAACGAGAAAGCAGAGGTGAGTTAACCTCAAAATAAGGGTTTTCTGTTGTAGCCCCAATCATAATTACTGTACCATTCTCTACAGCTGGCAAAAGAGCGTCCTGCTGTGATTTATTAAAGCGATGAATTTCATCTATAAAAAGAATAGTTTTTTTCTGATAAAGATTGAGATTAGACTTAGCCAGTTTGATTACTTCTCTAAGATCTTTAACTCCAGAAGTTACTGCATTAAGTTTAGTAAACTCTGCTTCTGTTTGATTTGCAATTACCTGAGCAAGGCTAGTTTTGCCGGTGCCTGGAGGACCATAAAAGATTAGCGACTGCAGACGATCAGCTTTAATAGCACGATTAAGAAGTTTGTTTTCACCTACTATATCCTGCTGGCCAAAAAATTCAGTTAAATTACGTGGGCGCATGCGATAAGCCAAAGGTCTTTCTTTACTATTTTTATTAGACTCATTTTCAAAGAGATTCAACATCTACACCTCATTTTTTAGTCTGACAATTTCCTGTTCAGTAATAATAATATCAACTGCCTGATCGTGTTCCTCAACTGGAACTGAAGCAAGTAAAAATTTATGATAACAAAACCCTACTTTTAAAGTTTCAGATGACAGCTGAGCTAAAAATTTATCATAATAGCCACCACCATAGCCAATTCTATAACCAGATCTACTAAAAGCTGCTGCTGGAACAATAACTAAATCAAGCTGATCAGGAATTTCATCTAACCGACGTGCAGGAATTGGTTCCTGAATAGAAAAATTACCTATTCTAAGGTCAAGCTCAAGATTATTAATTTTAGCAATTCCCAGTTCTTTTAGCTCAGTTTTTGTATAAGGCAGATATAGCAAATAACCATTTTCTAATATTTCATCTAACAAAGTAAAAGTTTCTACTTCTTTTCTAATTGAAGCATAAGCCATTATTTTACGAAAACTTTTATCTTCAAATAGCTGCCAAAATTTCTGCCTAATTTTTTTACTCCACTGCTCAACCTTAGCTGAAGGTAAATTACTTCTTTTCTGCAAGATCATTTTTCTCATTTCTTCTTTTTTTTGCAAATAACTCACCCCAGTCTTAACTTTTAATTTAATAATAGCAGAAATGCTAGATTTGTGCAAAAGAAAAAGCCAACCTTTTACAGGTTAGCTTTTATAAAATAATCATCCGCCGTGCCGGTTGATTTGGAATTTTGATCCCTGTCTGCCAAGTGGGTGCCCTCCTACCTGGGTTATAGGTCCAGTAAAGGCATCTACGCTGCAGGTAGAGTCCAGGCTCCCTATGTGTAAGTGTTGGTCAAAATTGTTTAATCATTATCGCACACGGCAGATGAAAATCCTGTTAATTCAATTTTTAATCTACATTTATATTAACATAAAATGTCATGTTCTGCAAGCTATTACAACAGTTTTAAGTTAAGATCTAATAGAAATTCCTAATTCGTGCAGCTGCTTTTCTGCAACCTGTGAAGGCGCATCAGTTAAAGGCGATGTAGCACGCTGAGTTTTAGGGAAAGCTATTACATCTCTAATAGAATCTGTTCGACCAGTAATCATCATTAAACGATCAAGGCCAAAAGCAATTCCACCATGAGGAGGAGTTCCATATTCAAAAGCTTCCAGCATAAAACCAAATTTATCCTGCTGTTCTTCGGGGGTTAAAGCCAATGCAGAAAATACTTTTTCCTGCAAAGCACGATTATTAATTCTAATACTTCCTCCCCCAAGTTCTTCTCCATTTAGAACAAGATCATATGCATCAGCTCTTACAGCAGCAGGATCGCTATCCAGCAGTTCGATATCTTCTTCTACAGGTGCTGTAAAAGGATGGTGTTTAGCTACAAAGCGATCTTCATCTTCATTATATTCAAAAAGTGGAAAATCAACTATCCAGGCAAATTTATAAGACTCAACTGGTATTAAATCATTCTCATGTGCAATTTTCAAACGAAGATTACCGAGTGCTGCAGCAACTACTTTAGGTTTATCAGCTACTAGCAGTAATAAATCACCAGGCTCAGCATCAAGTTCTTGTTGAATTGCTGCCAGTTCTGAATCTGATAAAAATTTGGCAATTGGAGATTTAAGACCTTCTTCTTTTAAAGCAATCCAGGCCAGCCCTTTAGCTTTAAATAGCTTTACGTAATCTTCAAAGCCATCAATCACACTACGAGCAGAATCTGCCCCACCTTTAAAGTTAATACCCTTAACTTGACCTCCATTTTTTACTGTTCCACTAAAAATATTAAAATCACTTTCTGCAACTACTGCCGAAAGATCTTTTAATTCCATTCCAAAACGTAAATCAGGTTTATCTGAACCAAACCTGGCCATCGCCTCTTGATAAGATAGCCACTCGATTTGCTCTGGCAAATCAATATCAGCCAGGGCAAATATCTCCTGCATTAAGCCTTCTGTAATTGCAAAAATATCTTCTTTATTAACAAATGATAATTCCATATCTATCTGAGTAAACTCTGGCTGTCGATTAGCCCGCAAATCTTCATCTCTAAAACAACGAGCAATTTGAAAATAACGATCCAGACCAGAAACCATTAATAGTTGTTTGAAAATTTGTGGTGATTGAGGTAAAGCAAAAAAGTGACCTTGATTTATTCGGCTAGGAACTAAATAATCCCGCGCTCCTTCAGGAGTACTTTTGGTTAAAATTGGAGTTTCTATCTCTAAAAAACCTTTTTCAGACAAATAATCTCTAGTTGTTTTAGTTATCTGATGTCTAAGCTGCATCAATTTAGTCATCTTGGGACGTCGCAAATCCAGATATCTATATTTTAAGCGAACATCTTCCCCTGTATCAATATCATCTTCAATCTGAATTGGTGGAGTTTTAGCCTGGTCTAAAATTCTCAGCTCTTCAGCTTTAATTTCAATTTCACCAGTCGCAATCTCAGGATTAATATTGCCCTCAGGTCTAGCTTCAACTTCTCCTACAATAGCAACAACATATTCCGAACGAAGTGTGTCAGCTTTTTCAAATAATTTAGAGCCCTGTTCTGGATTAAAAACAACCTGAACAATCCCAGAACGATCTCTAATATCAGTAAAAATCACACCTCCATGATCACGCCTTTTTTGCACCCAACCCATAATAGTAACTTTATTTTGAGCATCAGCAAGTGACACTTCGCCACAGCGATGAGTTCTTGTTAAGTCTTTAATTGTCTCACCCATTTTATAAATCCTCCTTATCTACTAGCTGCTTCATTTCTGTAAGCAAATTACTTAATTTTATTTCTATTTCAGTACCTGTTTTCATATTACGGATAGTAGCAGAATCCTTATTTAATTCATCTTCTCCTAAAATAATAGTAAACTCGGCCTGCATACGATCAGCAGATTTCATCTGAGAACCTACACTTCGTCCTAGATAATCAATCTCTGTTCTAAAACCATTATTACGTAATTGATCTAATAATTTAAAAGCTTTTCGTTTAGCTTTCTCACCAATTACTGTTATGTAAAGATCTACTCCAGCTGGAATAGGAAGTTCGATATCTTTAGCTTCTAAAGAAAGCAAAAGTCTTTCTATTCCTAGAGCAAAGCCAATCCCAGGTAAAGATCTTCCTCCAATTTCTTCAGCTAAGCCGTTATAACGCCCACCGCCAAAAACAGTGTCTTGAGCTCCCAGAGCGTTATCTTTAATTTCAAAAGCTGTATTTGTATAATAATCAAGCCCTCTAACGAGAAGCGGATTTACAAAATAGTCAATCTCAACTAATTCTAAATATTTTTTAACATCTGAAAAATGATCAGCACAATCAGAACAGAGATTCTCAGTAATTTTAGGAGCTTCTGCAATTACTTCCTGACAGGCTTCATTCTTACAATCTAAAACTCGAAGTGGATTACGCTCTATTCTCTGCTGACAATTTTCACATAGTTCAGCTCGATGAGCAAGCAAATAATTTTTAAGCTTTTCTACATAAGCAGGTCTACATTCACTACAACCTACACTATTTAAATGAAGAGTAAGATCATTTAGACCAAAATCCTGCAACAGACGGAGTCCCAAAGAAATAATTTCTGCATCAAGAGCAGGATCATTTGAGCCAAGTGCTTCTACTCCTAATTGATGAAATTGACGAAATCTACCTGATTGCGGTCTTTCATAACGAAACATTGGCCCTAGATAATAAAATTTAGTTGGTTGAGCCTGACCATAAATCTTGTTTTCCATAAAAGAACGCATAACTGATGCAGTTCCTTCTGGTCGTAAAGTTATACTTCTATCACCTTTATCTGTAAAAGTATACATTTCTTTTTCTACAATATCGGTTACCTCACCAATACCGCGCTGAAAAAGTTCTGTGTACTCAAAGATTGGAGTTCTTATTTCTTGATAATTATAGTTTGAAAATAATTGATGTGTTTTCTGTTCTATATACTGCCATTTCAAACTATCTGGTGGCAGGATATCGTTTGTCCCTCGTGGAGCATTAAATTTCATTTTATTCACCTACTAGTTTAAACTTTTATTTTGAGAAAATCTACCAGCTAGACAGTTTAGCAACTGAATAACTGGTAGATTAATTATAAACCATTTGATTTGATTTAATTAAATTAAATTATTCAGCTGAATTAGTATCAGTATTTTCGGCTGGCATAGTTGTAGTATCTGAATCCTGATTAGCAGAATCATTGGTTTCAGCATCAGGTGCTTGTTTATCTTTCATTTTTTCGCTCAAATTCTGAATTTTAGTCAATTCAGACTGTGCTTCTTCTTTTGCATCAAGATTATTATACATCATAAAGAGCTGATAATGGGTCATGAAATCATCACCCGCAGCTTCTGAAATTTCTTTTAATTGTTCAAGAGCTGCCTCCTTTTTATCCTGACTATTTAAATATTGAGCATAGCTAAATCTTAATTCAGTGTTTTCAGGATATTTTTCAAGGCCAGCTTCATATGAGCCTGCAGCTTGTTCAGGTTTATTTAAACCTTGATATGATTGAGCAAGATAATCATAATAAGCCGGATTATCTGAATCTTCATTAGCAGTTAAAGTTGAAAATTCATCAGCAGCAGCTTGATATTTACCGGTTTTATAGTTATGATAAGCATTTAAAACAGGATCATAAATTTCAATATCAGCTTCTGATTTTAAAGTTTTCAACCAACTATTTGCAGCCTGGTTTTGTTTTTTCTGAGTAATTTCTGTTTTTAAATCTGACTTTACATCTGCCAGAGCAGGTCTTGTTTGTACTGTGTCTTTATCTGGTGTTTCCTCATTGCCATTTTTAGCAGCTGCCTGATCAGAGTCTGCTGCCTCTACCTTTTTTTCTGGGTAACGATTTTTATATAGGTCTTCTATTTCCTTATCACTAACATTAACTTCACCAGCTGACTGCTTAATTGTTTTACTAATTATATTATTAGTTTCTAAATTAGAACGAATATCAGCTTTTAATTGTTCAACCGAATATCCCTGTTCAGCTAATCTATCCGAAAGTTCAGCTTCAGTTAAGTCATTTTGCTTTAAAATATTATCATAATTTTCCTGAACATCAGAATCGGCTACATCAGGTTTTATTTTTAACTCATCAGCTTGTGCCAGAACTAATTTTCGTTCAATTAAAGCACTTAAAACATTATAGCGAAACGGTATAATTTGGGAACTACTTAAACTTGAATTTGGTGCCTGCTGTTGTAACAAAGATAAATATTCCTGTTGAGTTATTTCTTGTCCATTAACATCAGCTATAACTCCTGATCTCTGCACTTGGCCTTGCTGACCACTGCTGTGGTTTAAATAAGCTCCAAACCCCATAAATCCCCCGGAAATTATAAAAGCAATTACAACTATATAAACTACTATCTTGCTATTATTGCGTAAAGTATCAAACAAAACTCTACACTCCCCTCTCTCAAAATTAGTTGATTTAAATTAAGTATTAATTCTGTTTAATTTTATCCCATAAAAAAAGGGATGTCAAACTTAAGCAATGAATGGCCAGGTATTTTTCTTAAAGTTTTTAATAGTGTCTCTGGGACCATGACCTGGAAAGAATTCAACTACTGGATCTAACTTAAGCAGCTTTTCATTGATTGAAGTCTTAAGTTCAGTGTAACTACTGTCTGCTAAATCAGTTCTACCAACTCCGCCAGCAAAAATACAATCACCAGAAAAAAGTTTTTGCTCAACTGGTTCAAAAAGGGAAATGCTGTCTTCACTGTGACCCGGAGTTGCTAAAATATCAAACTGTAATGATTCAAAATCAAAACGATCACCTTCATCTAAAAACGCATCCGGACCAGGTGAAGTAATTGTCTGACCGAGAAAAATTTTCGATAAATTTTTTTCTGAATCATTAAATTTAAGTTTTGCTTTAGGATGAGCTAAAATAGCTGCTCCTGTTTTTTCTTTTAGATAAGCATTGGCTCCTATGTGATCAAAATGGCCATGAGTAATTACTATATATTCGAGTTTTAAATTATTAGCTCTAATAAATTCGAGTAGTTTTGCTCCTTCTGCCCCTGGATCAATAAGCATTGCTTTGCCATTTTCAGAAATCAAGTAAGATCTTGTTGCAAGTTGACCAACAGTAAAATGATTGATTTTCATTGTTATTCACCTAAATTAAAATTCTTTTTTACTATCTAATAATATTGTTACAGGACCATCGTTAGTTAAATTAACATCCATGTCAGCTTGAAAAGTACCTGTTTCAACTCTTAAGTCAATTTTACTGGCCTGCTTAACCAAATAGTCATAAATAAGCTCAGCCTCTTTGGGAGAAGCAGCCGCAAAAAAACTGGGTCGACGTCCCTGACGACAGTCTCCCAGCAAAGTGAATTGAGAAACAAGTAAAATGTCTTTATTAAGATCAAGAGCAGAAAGATTTAATTTACCAGATTCATCTTCAAAAATTCTCAAGTTAATAATTTTATCGAGCAGATAATCAGCATCTGCCTGCTGATCATCTTTAGCTATACCAATAAGAACTAATAAACCAGCTTCAATTTGGCCACTAACTCTATCAGCAACTTTAACACTAGCCTGACTAACTCTCTGAATAACTGCACGCATATAAAATTCACTCCTTAAAAATTTAAACCTAAGCTGGTTTAGATCTACTTACATTAAGCACACCAGAAATAGCACTTATTTTTTTCATAATATCATACATATGCTCAGTCGAACTTAATTCTAAGGAAAGCTTAATTACTGCCCGATTATTATTGCTAGTTCTAGCCATTACTGAAAGCAGATTAAGTTTTTCATCTTTTATAATTTGAGTAATATCATTTAATAGAGCACTTTTATTGACTGCGTCTATTCTTAAATCAACTTGATATGATTCAGTTCTTCCCTGTTCCCAGGCAACTTCAATTATTCTTTCTGGTTCACTCTCTTCTAGATTATGCAGGTTTTTACAATCGCTGCGGTGGACAGAAACACCCCGACCTCTAGTAATATAACCAATAATATCATCACCAGGCACTGGATTACAGCATTTTGCCATCCGGACCAGCATATTTTCCATGCCTTTAACAGAAACTCCTTTATCAACTGAATTTTTAGTTGAATGATAGCTAGGAATTTTTTTCTCTAATTCTTTTTCAGCCTGGGGCTCATAATCACTGAACTTAGTTATAATTTGTTTGGGACTAATATTACTATAACCCAATTCTTCAAACAAATCATCAATACTCTTACGACCAAGATCACTTGCTATTTCTTTTAATTCTTTCTCTTTTGTTTTTTCAGTAAGGTCTAAATTATATTTTTTTAAGTTTTCTTCTAAGATACGCTGACCCTTTTCAATTATTTCATCACGACGCTGTCTTTTAAACCACTGCTTAATTTTGCTTCTTGCTTTAGAAGTTTTAACAAATTTAAGCCAGTCACGTGAAGGACCACTACTTTTTTTAGAAGTTAAAACTTCGACAATATCACTATTTTGTAGCTTATATTCAAGGGGAACAATTTTTCCATTAACTTTTGCTCCTACACAGCGATGACCAACTTCTGTATGAATATGATAGGCAAAATCAACTGGAGTTCCACCCTGGGGTAATGAAACAACATCCCCCTGTGGAGTAAAAACAAATACTTCATCTTCAAAAAGATCAATTTTTAGAGTTTCCATAAACTCCTGTGGTTCCTGAAGATCTTTTTGCCATTCAAGGAGTCGCCTTAACCAGGAAAGTTTTTCTTCAAATTTTTCATCTCCAACTTTACCTTCTTTATAACGCCAGTGGGCAGCAATCCCATATTCAGCAGTCTTATGCATTTCGTAAGTTCTAATTTGGACTTCAAGTGGATCACCATTAGGTGCAATCACAGTTGTGTGAAGTGACTGATACATATTTGACTTCGGCATTACAATATAATCTTTAAATCTCCCCGGCATTGGTTTCCATAACTCATGAATTACTCCTAAAACTTCATAACATTCCCGGACATTTTCTACCAGAACTCGCACAGCAGTTAAATCATATATTTCATCAAATTCAACCTCTTTACGTTTCATCTTATTATAAATACTATAAAGATGCTTGGGCCTGCCATATATTTCGGCAGTTATACCATGTTCTGCTACAGTATCACCTAAAATAGTTATTGCTTCCTGAATATCTTTTTCCCGCTGCTTACGATTTGTCTGTACTTTATGAGAAATTTCATAATACATATCTGGTTTTAAATAACGAAAAGACAAATCTTCTAGCTCCCATTTTATCTTTGACATTCCTAATCTATGGGCAAGCGGAGCATAAATCTCCAGAGTTTCGCGAGACTTTTCTTCCCGCTTTGACTGCTTAAGATAATTTAAAGTACGCATATTATGCAGACGATCAGCCAGTTTAATTAAAACAACTCTAATATCTTCAGCCATAGCAACAAACATTTTACGTAAACTTTCTGCCTGCTGGTCTTCTTTAGTTTTAAACTGCATCCTTGTTAATTTAGTAACTCCGTCAACAATATGGGCTACTTCATCTCCAAATTCACGTTCAATCTCCTCACTGCTAACTCCTGTATCTTCTACTACATCATGTAGTAATGAAGCTACTATTGAAACGATATCAAGCTCTAAATCAGCTAGAATTAGAGAAACGCCAATTGGATGCTCAACAAAATCTTCGCCAGAAACTCTATACTGACCTTGGTGAGCATCACTCGCATACTTGTATGCCTTTTTTACCAGCTCCAAATCAGGATTATCCATATAACTTTTTATTTTAGTTAAAAGTTTATCAATTTCCATCTCGACTACTCCTTTAGTCAATCTTGTCCTGCTTGATTAACTCTACTCGATTAATAACGATTTAACTTCATAATCTTTTAGAATCTCTCTTCCCGACAGCTCAGCTAACTCTAAGAGAAAAGCACAACCAACTACTTCTCCGCCCAGCTCATTAATCATTTTAGTAGCTGCCAGGGTAGTTCCACCAGTAGCCAGCAGATCATCAACAAGCAAAACTTTATCTCCCGGCTGAATTGCGTCTCTATGTATTTCAATTTCATTTTTTCCATACTCTAATTCATAAGATATCTTTAATACATCATAGGGAAGTTTACCAGGTTTCCTAATTGGAATAAATCCTTTATCTAACTCAATAGCTAATGGGGTTCCAACTAAAAAACCTCTGGCTTCAATTCCAACTACATAATCAATCTCATAATCTCTGAATAAATCAGCCAGTTTAACAATTGCTTCTTTTAAAGCTTTACTATCCTTTAATAAGGGAGTAATATCCTTAAATAAAATTCCTTCTTTAGG
Organism: Halanaerobium salsuginis; assembly: GCF_900114545.1. Classification (GTDB taxonomy): domain Bacteria; phylum Bacillota; class Halanaerobiia; order Halanaerobiales; family Halanaerobiaceae; genus Halanaerobium; species Halanaerobium salsuginis. The sequence continues at coordinate 71,200 of NZ_FOTI01000005.1, read as the reverse complement.
AAAGTCAGGAATGTTTCTTATTTTCTCACTAAGATTCATTTTTATCCTCCTTAAAATTAGATACAAACTCAGCCAGATCAAATAGATTTGTCTGGAAAATTAATTCCTCTAAATGTAGAAACTTTTCCATTCGCCTGGATAATTTATTATATCGTATTACTCGCTCAAAGTCCAATTCCTTTTTTAGCTCTGTGACTAATTTAATCTGCTGTTCAGATAGATTAATCAGCTTGTTTTCTGCCAAAATTTCTAAACTTATCTTAAAAAATCTACTGCTTTTCCGATTGATTAAATCTGCAGCTAAATAATGATTATAAAACTCACTTTTATTAACAACTTTATTTCCTGCTGATTGTAATAATTGATTTAGCAAAATTAAAAGCTGATAAATTTCTTTTTGAGCAGGAAAACTGTGTCTAATTATCTTTTTATTAAAACTTATTTCAGCGGTAGAATTCATAAAAATTATTTTAATCTCTTTTGATAATTTATGCTCGGTATACAATTTAATGATTTCAATTAACTGCTTAACTGAAAAAGGTAATGAATAAATTATTAAATGAGAAAAAGTTAAATCAGAATTAGTTTTTTTCAAAGTAGGGTTGCTAAAAAAATAATGATCAGGATAGAAAGAATTTAATTTTTCAACTTTAGTTTTCTGATTAATATAGACTGCTGCTTGTTTAAATACAGCTGAATCTAATAAACTAATAAGCAATTTTTTTCTGTTTTCATGGTTTCTTAAATCATAAAATTTATAATTAGATCTGCTAAATAAAAGCGGAACTTCACTAAACTTTGTCAGCTTGAGATCATTTATTTTTAACTGAATATTTTCTTTACCCTGCCAGCTGTTAATTTCAGGCTGGGCGACTAAATCAACTACTTGTTCTCTAATCAAAGCTGCCTTATTTTTAAAATTAAATGCAATTGCTTCTAAACCAGAGTCAGTATAAAATTTAAGATGCTTTTTCTCTTTCCCAATTTGATACGCTTTTTTTACTGTTAAATCTTTAAATAAAAACCGCGGAGCTGGATTAGCAATACCAAAAGGCTGTAATTTTTCTAACTCATTAATTACATCTTTGGTTAAAAAATCAGGTTTTAGGTTAAGATCTGCTCTTGTTATTGCTAAATAGTCTTCTTCAGTTAAAGTTTGACTCAAATATTGATTAAATTTTTCTTTAAAAATAGGCATCTTTTCTATGGTAATTGTTAAACCAGCGGCTGCCTTATGTCCACCAAAATTAACTAATTCAGACTGACAGTGCTCTAATGCCTGATGAATATTTAAAGCTGGAATACTGCGACAAGAAGCTTTAGCTAAACCTCGTTCTTTGTCAAAAGCAGCCAAAATAACAGGCAAATTGTATTTTTCTAATAAGCGGGAAGCTACAATACCAATAATACCTGAATGCCAACGCGAGTCTCCCAAAATTATAGATTTACTATTTTGTATATCTATTTTAGCCAATTTTGATTCTGCCTGTTGAAAGATAACCTCTTCAGCAGCCTGCCTCTCTTTATTTAACATAATTAACTCATCAGCTAAAGCTTCTGCTTCAACAGGATCAGTTGTCAAAAGAAGCTCTAAAGCCTGTCGAGGAGTATTAATTCGTCCTGCCGCATTTAAAGGTGGCGCAATTTGAAAAGCAATTTGTCCTGCTGATAGAGAATCTGCTTTTTTTCCAGCAGCAGCAATTAAACACTGCAAACCAATATTTTTACTGGCAGCAATTCTGTTCAATCCATTTTTTACTAGAACTCTATTTTCATAACGGAGTGGTACAAGATCAGCAATTGTCCCCAGAGCAACCAGAGGCAATAATTCCAGTAAGTAATTATCTATTTTATTATCATTAAGTGCCTGAGCCAGTTTAAAAGCAGTTCCTACTCCAGCTATTTCAGCAGCAAAGTAATCTTCTATTTCAACAAGATGATGATTAATAACAGCCAAAGCAGCTGGCAAGTTCGGGCCAGGAGTATGGTGATCAGTTATAATCAAGTCAAGCCCCAGTTCAACTGCCCGTTCAGCTTCTTTAAAAGCTGTAATTCCACAGTCAACAGTAATTACCAGGTCAATTCCTTTTTCTGCTATTCTTTCAAGAGCAGCTGAATTTAATCCATAGCCATCTTCAATTCTATCCGGTAAAAAATATTCTACTTCGATTTGATATTTATTTTTCATAAAATGATAGAGTACTGCTGTTGAACTTATCCCATCAACATCATAATCACCATAAAGTAATATTTTTTCATTATTCTGAATAGCATTTTTGATTCTTTCAACTGCTGTCGCCATTCCTGGTAATAAAAAAGGATCACTCAAGTTTTCTAACTTGGGATTTAAAAATAGATTTTGTTCTTGTTCTGTTTCTAGACCTCTTTTAGTTAAAATAGAAGTTAAAAGCTCAGCTTTATCATTAAAAGTATTCGAATAAGCATTAAGCTGCCAAATTTTTTGCATAAATTATCACCAATATAACTATAATATTTTTAATCAGTTGAGTACTTAGTATTTACCTGAACGTAAAATTGAAATAACAAGTAATAATCCTAAAACACCTGCAATCGTATAACCAATCAAACCCAATAACGGAATATTAAAAACTCGCGGCTCCATATTTGTTTGAATCAAAAGGGTTGATCCAATAATTAAAGAAGATATGATTAAACTTATTGCCAATCGATTAGAAACTACATCGAGTCGATAGATAAGATTATCAAGATTAGTGTGTTTAAAATTGATCGCCAGTTCATCTTTAACTACTTTGTCAAGAATAGCTTTAAGCTTGCTATTAATTTCATATTTTTTGCGGCCTAATTTCCAGATCTCAGAACCTAAACGATCAAGTATTTTCTCTGCCTGAACACGATCTTTAATTATTTCAGAAATAAATTTCTGACCAACTTCAATTACATTAAAGTCTGGGTCAAGATCACGTCCAACTCCCTCGCTAACTGCAATTGCTCTAAAAAGCAAAAAAAAGTCCTGGGGCATCCTGATTTGATGTTCATAAATAAAATACTGTAAATCTTCAAAAATAGCTTTAATTTCTAATTCTGATAAATCACTGCCATAATAACGATCAAGTAATTTTTCAATATCAAGCCGGAAACGTCTCCGATTAAACTGATCGGGTTTATCACCTAAAATAAGAATAATATCCATCAGCATATTTAATTTTTTATTTAATAATGCATAAAATAATAATGCCATTAAATCTCTATCTTCTTCAGTTATTCGTCCAACCATACCAAAATCAACATAAGTTATATTTTTCTCTCCTGTAATAAAGATATTGCCCGGATGAGGATCTGCATGGAAAAACCCATTAATTAAGACTTGACGCATTAATGTTTTTGCACCTAATTCTGCAATAAACTTGTTGTGGGGATGATCAGGGCCAACTTCATTTAGTTTAGTTCCTTTGATCTCTTCCATTACCAATAAATTAACCGTTGATAAATTGGCATAAACATATGGAGCAGTAATATAAGGATTATCTGCAAAATCACTGCGAAAACGAATTATATTAGCCATCTCACCTTTAAAATTAAGCTCATCTTTAATTGTTCGTTTAAATTCTCTAATTATTTCTACCGGCCTAATTAAAGAACTAAAAAGTTTTCTCTCTTCAGCTAAATGAGCCAGACTTTCCATAATTTCTAAATCAATACCTATTTTTTTATCTATCCCTGGCCGTTTCACCTTCATAATAGCTGTTTTGTTGTTTTTTAAAACCACACGATGAGTCTCAGCAATTGAAGCAGCCGCAACAGCTTCAGATTCAATCGAAATAATTTCAGTTCCATATTTACTACCTAATTCTTTTTTTACAAATTCTTCAACTAATTCAAAGTTTTCAGCTGGAACTTTATCCTGTAATTTTCGCATTTCATAAATAAAGATAGGTGGAAAAAGATCAGCCCTGGTACTTAAAAGTTGGCCTAATTTAATATATGCAGGCCCTAATTCCTGCAGGACCTGTCTTACCCTAACTGCAAGCCTTTTGCCACTGGGAGGTTCTTCAGTTGAACTGAGTCGTTTACTAAATGGTAAATAACGATTAAGATCAAGTTGTGAGATTATAAATCCAAGCCCATTTTTAACAAAAATCTGTGCAATTTCACTATACCGCTGAAAGTGTCGATAATGTTTGGGTAAATTAAAATCCATTTAATCACAACCTTTTTAAAGTTAGAAGCCTCTCCACTACTAAAAAATAGGGAGAGGCTGTATAATTCCAGAATTTAAACTTAATTCTTTTGTAACCTGTTTTCCCAGGTAACTAAAAGAGGACTGGCAATAAAAATTGACGAATAAGTACCGGCAAACATACCAATAAATAATGCTAACATAAAGGTCTGGATTGAAGCACCGCCAAAAAAGTAAATCGCCAGAATAGTAATTAAAGTTGTTGCTGATGTATTGATAGAACGAGGTAATGTCTCTATTACTGCAGTGTTGGCCTGTTTAATAAAGGGCTCTCTATGCATTAATTTCATATTCTCTCTAATCCTATCAAAAATAACTATTGTATCATTGATAGAGTAACCAACTATAGTAAGCAAAGCAGCTACAAAAGGAGTATTAACTTCTTTGCCCAAAATAGCAAATAACCCTAGAGTAATAAAGATATCATGTAAAAGTGTTATAATTGCTACAGCAGCAAATCTAAATTCAAACCTAAAACTAATATAGATTACAATTGCAATTGAAGCAACTAATAAAGCTAATAAAGCATGCAATCTTAATTCCTTACCAATAGTAGGTCCAACCATTTCTGTTCTCAGCATATCAGCTGAAGGATAAGCTGCTGAAATAGCATCATCTATTTTGATAATATCATCCGAAGAAAGCGACTGAGCTCTAATTAAAACACCATTAGCTCCGGAGGTTTCTGAATGCTGTATTTTTGCATCTTCAGCAATTTTGAGATCAGCTAAAACATTTCTAATTTGTTCAGCTGTAATACTTTGATCAAATTTGAATTCCATTAGAGTTCCACCATTAAAGTCAATACCAAAATTTAAACCATTAATGAATAAAAATATTAATCCAATTATGATAATAGTTCCAGAAACTGAATACCATATTTTTCTTTTGCCTAAAATATCCACTTTATTACCCCCTTCTAATCCCAAAGGCTTTATTTTCTTGTAATAGTTTACTACCTGCAAAGATATCTATAATATTTCTAGTAACAAAGAAAGCAGTAAACATACTAACAATGATACCTACTCCAAGTGTTACAGCAAAACCTCTTACTGTTCCACTTGTAAAATATGCCAGGATTAGAGCGGTAATAATGGTAGTAACATTAGAATCAATTATAGTTGTATAGGCTCTTTTGAAACCAGCATCAATAGAAGCTCTCAGTGTTTTACCACTTCTCAGCTCATCCTTAATTCTTTCAAAAATAATGATATTAGCATCAACAGCCATACCTATTGATAGAATAAGTCCTGCAATACCAGGCAAAGTTAAAGTAGCCTGCAGACCAGCCATAGTACCCAGAAGTAACAATCCATAAATAGCAAGTATAACAGCTGCTAAAATACCTGGAAAACGATAATAAAAAACCATATAGATAGCAACTAAAAGTAATCCCAAAAGACCAGCAGTAATACTTTTATCGATTGATATTTTACCTAAAGTAGGGCCAACAGTTCTAGTTTCAATAACTTGAACTGGAACAGGTAAAGCACCTTCTCGAATTAAAACAGCATCTTTTTCTGCTGCATCGATACTATCATAACCAGTAATTTGACCTTTCTTCTCAATAACTGCCTGTACAGTTGGGTTAGTTAGTTGTTCTTCATCAAGATAAATACCAATTCTCTTACCAATATATCTCCTTGTGATATCAGCAAATTCTGAACTACCTTTATCAGTTAAAGTAAAAGAAATAACAGCTCGACCATACTGGTCATGAGCAGCTCTGGCATCTTTAATTGCATCACCAGTCATCAGAATATCACCACTTGAATTCCTGAAAGTTAACATAGCTGTTCGACCAATTGTTTGAATCGCTTCATTCGGACTATCTACTGATGGAAGTTCAACAATTATCCGATCATCACCTTCACGCTGAATTAATGGTTCACTTAACCCAAGTTGATTAACCCGCCTCTCAATTACACTTAAGATTCCTTGCATAGTTTCATCATTAATTTGACGATCTTCAGTTGGTTGGGCCTGTAAAACAATATGAGCTCCTCCCTGAAGGTCAAGTCCTAAATTTATTCCATGTTGATAATATAGAAAAGCAGCAAAAGCAATAATAACTATAATAATTAAAAATTTAATTCTTCTTTTTTGTTTGTATCTCATTAAATAAACGTCCTCCTAACAATAAACAAATTAATTTTCAAATGACAAATCATAGTCCTGATGATCAATTATTCGCATTCTATTTAATGGCCAGTAAACCCAGAAAGCTTTACCGGAAATAGCATCATAATTAACAAACCCAACAATATTTTCAAATCGGCTATCTGCACTATGATTTCTATTATCTCCCATCACAAAAAGATGATCCTCTGGCACCTGATAGGGGCCAAAATCACCTATCATTTCCTCTGGCAAATAGTCTTCCTGGAGAGCTTCTCCATTAACATAAGTACTCCCATCTTTGATATATACTGTATCACCTGGAGTACCAATCACCCTTTTTATGTATTTTTGATCAGGTGCACTTTTGGGTGTAAAAACTATTATATCCCCTCTTTCGGGAGGATGAAAACGATAAATAAACTTATTAACAAATAACCGTTCCCCATCATGAAGAGTGTTATTCATTGACCTACCATCAACCACAAAAGATTGTGCCACAAAAGTGATAATGAAGAAAGCTAATATACCAGCTATTACTAAAGATTGCAAAAATTCTTTGATTGCGTTTTTCAAATTAATTTCCTCCAGTTCCTGCTCAGGATCAGCTTTTATTCTTTATCCTGCTCACTCTGTTCAGCATCATTCTCTGCAGTTAAATTTTTATGATTACTCTCATTTTTTTCAGTCACCCGGGAAATTGCATTTTTTATAAAATCAATATCAACATTAGAAGAAACTCTTACTCTAATATTATTATCATTAATTTTAATTATTTTACCTTTAATTCCTCCTATTGTAATGATTTTATCACCTATAACCAAGTTATCCAACATGTTCTGATGTTCTTTTTTTTGTTTTTGTTGAGGTCTGATTAAAAAGAACCAGAAAATACCAAAAATCAGTACCCATGGTAAAATTGCATATAAATATTCCATTAATGATCCTCCTATTTTAATTTTTTTCTCTCCTAAAATTAATTCAACAATTAAGTTAATTTTCCTGCTAAATTAACAATATTATTTTGAAAACAAAGCTTGCTTTTTATTTGAGCTGATAATTTTGATAAAATTCATCCCTAAAATCAATAAATTTACCTGCCGCTAGTGCCTGGCGAATTTGTTGAGCAAAATTAAGCATAAAATAAAGATTATGATAAGTAGTTAATCTAACTCCCAGGATTTCATTGCGTTTTAATAAATGTCTAACATAAGCTCTACTATAATTCTGACAGACATGACAATCACACTCAGGATCAAGCGGAGAAAAATCTTCCGCATAAACTGCATTTCTAATTGTTTTTCTACCTACAGCTGTAAATATCTGGCCATGTCTGGCTATTCTAGTTGGCATAACACAGTCAAACATATCAATTCCATGGTAAATACCTTCTACAAGATCTTCCGGTGTCCCCACGCCCATTAAATAACGTGGTTTGTTTTTAGCCATTAGTGGAGTTGTATAATCAAGCATTTTATACATTTCTTCTTTCGGTTCTCCAACACTAAGCCCACCAATTGAATAACCAGGAAAGTCAAATTTTAGCATTTCTTCTACACTTTGTTTGCGTAATTCTGGATATATTCCCCCCTGGATTATACCAAATAGAGCCTGATTTTCTATTCCTTCCATTTCAGCCTGACATCTTTCTGCCCAACGTAAGGTTCTCTGGAGAGATTTATCTACATAATCACGGCTAGCTGGATAGGGAGGGCATTCATCAAAAGCCATCACAATATCTGAACCAAGATTTTTTTGGATCTGCATTGATTTTTCAGGTGAAATGAATTGTTTTGAACCATCTAGATGTGATCTGAAATAGACTCCCTCTTCTTTGATTTCCCTTAGCTTAGCTAGCGAAAAGACCTGAAAGCCCCCACTATCAGTTAAAATAGGGCGCTGCCAGTTCATAAACTTATGCAGGCCACCAGCCCGGGCAATCAAATCATCTCCCGGTCTTAAATATAAATGATAGGTATTACCAAGAATTATTTGTGCATTTATTTCTTCTAATTCTCGACTTGACATTGCCTTAACTGTCGCCTGTGTGCCAACCGGCATAAAAATAGGTGTTTCTATCTTACCATGGTTGGTAGTAATTTCACCTAATCTAGCTTTAGAAGCTTTATCTTCTTTAATTAATTTAAAATTAAACAAACTAATCTTCCTTCCTGTTTAAAATAAACATTGCATCACCAAGGCTAAAAAATCTATATTTATCTGCAACTGCTTTTTGATAAGCTTTTAAAACAAAATCTTGCCCTGCTAAAGCTGAAACAAGCATTAATAAAGTTGATTTTGGTAAATGAAAGTTAGTTATTAAAGCATCAATAACTTTAAACTCATACCCTGGATATATAAAAATATCTGTCCATCCTTTAAAATCGGTAAGTTCTTCTCCCGCTGCCGCTGATTCTAAAGTCCTGGTGACTGTTGTTCCTACAGCAATCACTTTGTTGCCTCGCTGTTTACAAGCCTTGATTTTAGCTACTGTTTCAGCAGAAACTTCAGCATACTCAGCGTGCATTTTATGATCTTCTATTTTTTCGGTTTTGACTGGACGAAAAGTTCCCAGACCAACATGCAGAGTTATATAATCAAGCAGAACACCATTTTGCTGTAAATCAGCTAATAAACTTTTAGTAAAGTGAAGCCCAGCTGTTGGAGCAGCAGCAGAACCTCTTTTTTTACTATAAACTGTCTGATAACGCTCTGGATTAGCTAATTTATGATTTATATAAGGAGGAAGTGGCATTTCACCAAGTTTATTTAAGATTTCTTCAAAATCATAATTACTTTTATTCCAACTAAATTCAACAATTCTACCCCCAAAATCAGTATATTCTACAACTTCTGCCTGTAATAAATTATTGAAATCAATTTTAACACCTTTTTTTGCTCTGCGACCAGGTTTAACTAAAACTTCCCATCTACCAGTCTGTAATTCATTTAGCAGTAAAACTTCAATTTGAGTTCCAGTTGGAATCTTATTTCCATAAAGGCGAGCAGGAATTACCCGGCTGTTGTTCATTATAATTAAATCTCCAGGCTCAATAAATTGCTTAATATCTTTAAAAATACTTTCTTTAATTGTTTTAGTTAATGGGTCTAAAACCATTAAGCGCGAACTATCTCTTTCTGGAAGAGGATCTTGGGCAATTAATTCCTCTGGTAAATGATAGTCGAATTCATCTAAATTCATTACTTTAAACCTCCAAAATAAGTCTTTTACTATCCTATTTTTTTTCAATTCCTAAATGCTGGTAAGCTTTTGCAGTAGCCACTCGCCCTCGCGGTGTTCTTTCTAAAAATCCAAGCTGCAGTAGATAAGGTTCATAAACATCTTCAATAGTCTCTGTTTCTTCACTAATTGCAGCGGCCAGAGTATTTAAACCAACTGGTCCACCAGAAAATTTCAGCATAATTGTTTTTAAGAGCTTATGATCAATTCTGTCAAGCCCAAGCTTGTCAATTTCCAAGAGCTTTAACGCTGAGTCAACAACTTCTTGATTAATTATACCATCTGCTTTTACTTCTGCAAAATCTCTTACTCTTTTTAATAATCTATTCGCAATACGCGGCGTACCTCTAGAACGGCGGGCTATCTCTAATGCTCCCTGAGTTATTATTTCTATATCTAAAACCCGGGCAGAACGTACTACAATTTCCTGCAGCTCAGCTTGATTATAAAACTCTAAACGATTAATCACTCCAAATCTATCCCGCAGAGGAGAACTAAGTCGCCCTGCTTTAGTCGTAGCTGCAACTAAAGTAAAAGGTGCCAGGTCAAGTCTTACAGATCTAGCACTGGGACCTTTGCCAATAATAATATCAAGACAATAATCCTCCATAGCTGGATAAAGAACCTCTTCTACCATTTTATTTAATCTATGAATTTCATCAATAAATAAAACATCATGTGGCTGAAGATTAGTTAAAATAGAAGCCAAATCTCCTGGTCTCTCAATCGCCGGGCCAGAAGTCTGGTGAATATTAACATTAAGCTCATTCGCAATAATAGCTGCCAGAGTAGTTTTACCGAGGCCTGGAGGTCCATAAAGCAAAACATGGTCGAGAGCCTCCTGGCGATCCCGGGCCGCCTGGATAAATATCTTTAACTTCTCCTTTGATTTAGATTGCCCAATATAATCGGCAATACTATCCGGTCTTAAACCACGATCAACTGCATTATCATCCTTTTTCTTTTTAGGAGAAACAATTCTTCTTTCATTTTCCATTACTATCTCTCCTTACCAAGATAACTTAAAACTAGTCTTATTTTTTCAGAAACTGCTGCCTCTGCTGTTAAATCAAGTTCTCGTAAAGCTTTATTAATTTCTGTAATTTGATAGCCAAGAGCAGTTAAAGCATCGATTATGTCCTGACGTTCCTGTGCTGTAATTTCTAGCTGAGCAGAATTGCCAGCTGTAAAATGATCAGCATGAAAATCTACTAATTTACTTTCCAGCTCTAAAATTAAACGTTGAGCTGTTTTAGGACCAATTCCAGATATTTCTTTTAAGACAAGCTCATTCTTTTCCATAATTGCAGCAATAAATCGTTCAGCTGGCATTGTATTTAAAATATTTAAACCTGCACTAGGACCAATTCCATTAACTGTAATTAAAATTTCAAATAATTCTTTCGCTTCTCGTTCTGGAAAAGCAAATAATTTTAAAGCATCTTCTCGTACATATGTATAAATGTGGACTTCTATTTCAGATCCAGGAACAGGCATAGTTTTAAAGCCGGCCAATTCGACCTCATAACCTACCCCATTAATTTCAATAATTGCTGTGCCAGCTTCTAAATAAATAACTTCACCAGCTAAATAACCTATCATAGTCTTTCCTCCCATCCAGAATGAGCACTATAAACATGACCATGACAAATAGAAACAGCTAAAGCATCAGCTGCATCATCAGGTCGGGGTAATTCTGATAAACTTAATAAAGACTGTACCATTAATTGAACCTGTCGCTTATCAGCTCTTCCATAGCCGACAACAGCCTGTTTAATCTGCAATGGAGTATACTCAGCAATTTTAAGCTCTGCTTCTGCACCAGCCAGCAAAATAACGCCTCTAGCTTGACCAACTGAAATTGCTGTTTTAACATTCTTATTAAAAAATAGTTCTTCTACTGCCATCTGTTCTGGCTCAAATTCAGTGATTAATTCTTTAATGTTACGATAAATAATGGACAATCTCTCACTATCTTTTTTACCAGCTGCAGTTTTAATAACGCCATATTCTAAAACATCAAAATGATTTGTTTCTTTATCAACCAGAGCATAACCTATAGTGGCCAGCCCGGGATCAATTCCTAAAATTCGCAAATTAATTACACCCCATTCAAACTAATGTTTGAATTTATTATATCATAGTCTAGATTGAGATTAAAACAAAAAAATAAAGACACTGTTAAACAGTGTCTTATTAAAATCTACAATTATTTTATCGTATAATTATTAAAATCTGATTAAAACAACTTAATTATCTTCAGCTTCAAGCTCAGCCTGGATTTCATCAGAAATATCAAAATTAGAATATACTTCCTGAATATCATCATGATCCTCAAGTTGATCCATCAATCTCAGCATTTTTTTGGCATCCTTTTTATCAAGACTGACTTCATTATCTGGAACCATTGCTAGATCAGCCGATTCAAATTCATACCCTGCTTCTTCTAATGCTTTTCTGGCATCTTCATAATTAGCAGGATCAGTATAAATAACTGCATCTTCTTCTCCATATTCAAGATCTTCTGCCCCAGCCTCAAGTGCTTCTAATAAAAGCTCATCTTCCCCAACTTCAAATTCACTTAAGTCAAGTACTAACTCACCTTTCCTTTGAAACATCCAGGCAACACAGCCATTAGAACCAAGATTACCACCATTTTTATCTAGAATATGACGCACTTCAGCAGCAGTACGATTCCGATTATCAGTCATAATATCCATGTAAATTGCTACTCCACCTGGTCCATAACCTTCGTAAACAAAAGATTCATAGGTTAAACCATCAAGATTTCCTGTTCCTCTTTTAATAGCTCTTTCAATATTATCATTAGGCATATTATTATCTTTTGCTTTCTGAATTGCCATTCTGAGATCTGAATTCATTTCAGGATCCCCACCACCCTGTCGAGCAGCTACAGCAATTTTCCGGCTTAATTTTGAAAATAATTTACCTCTTCTTTTATCTTCTTTTTGTTTTTTATGTTTGATATTAGCCCATTTGGAATGTCCAGCCATAATTCAACCTCCTTATAAATCAGTTTGCAGTTTATTGTACCATAATTATTCCAGTATTTCAATATTAGCAGTTATAACAATAAATAAAACCATGACTAAAAGCCATGGCTGAATAATACTCTTATTTACTAGCCCGTAATTGGCTGATTAAGCTAACTAGTTTCTCTTTACCTTCATTATTCCAATTATTGATAAAATCTTCAATTGCTTCTACTTCATAATCTGAAAGAGACTGACTGATATCTCCAGCCTCACAATTATCTATATCTTTCATTAAATCAATTGCTTTTTTTAGAGGATATTGAATCTTATAGTATACCTGATCAACCATTACTAACCTCCTCTAAATTATTGACTAAACTCTTTAATTTCGGAAGTGCTTCTCTTTCAATATATCTTATGTAACCTTCCAGAGTAATAATACGATTATCTAAGACTCGATTACTCATTTCAGGAGAATAATCATTAAACTGGTTTGATTTATTTACTGCTGTATTTATATAATTAATTGCTTTCAAAACAGTTTCTTTCATCTAGCCACCTCTTTTTTGAGTTTTATAAAAATTGAAAATATAATAATCAAAAAAATAAGTCAATCTATAAGCCGAGTTCTGTCTTGATGGTCATCTATCTAGGTAAACAGTTGCCTATTTACTCCAGCGTCCTAACCCGGAGAAAGGCGGATCACCCTTATATCTCCCTATTTGGACTTACTCCAGATGGGGTTTACCTGGCATTCCAGTTACCTGAAACCCGGTAAGCTCTTACCTTACCTTTTCACCCTTACCTTAATTAAAAGGCGGTATATTTCTGTGGCACTAGCCTGGGAGTTACCTCCACCGGGCGTTACCCGGCATCCTATCCTGTGGAGCTCGGACTTTCCTCATCTCAAAAGAGATGCAACCATCTGATTAACTTATTTTTTTACCATATAAAAGTATAACATCAGTTTTTAAATATGTCAAGCAATCTACTCAAGTTAATCCTTAAACCTGATAGGACCAGGGATTAGTATTAAGTTCAGATTTATAAAATTTGACTGAAGCAAAACTGCTTCTAGTTGCTCGTCTAGATAGTTCTCTGGCCAATAAATCAGCAACATGTTTTTCACTATCATAATGGCCAAAATCAATTAAGTTTAAATTAAGTTCTTCTGCCAATTGAGCCTGATGAAACTTAACATCTCCTGTTAAATAAAGATCTGCTCCTTGATAAGCAGCAGTTTGAATAAAATCTGCTCCACTGCCACTACAAAGAGCTATTTTTTTTATTTTTTGTTCAAGCTGGCCACTATATTTAAGTACAGGCAGCTGAAAAGATTCTTTGATAAGAGGCAGCAATTCTGAAAACTTATATTCTTCTGTTAAAACAGCAATTCTTCCCAAGCCTTCTATAATTGATAAATTTTTAAGTTCAAATAAATCCCAGGCTGGTTCTTCATAAGGATGATTTTTTAATAAAGCTTTCTTAACCTGAGCTAACTTATTAGACGCAACTATTGTTTCAAATCTTACTTCAGCAACTTCGTTTATTTTATTTTTAATACCCATATATGGTTCAGACTCAGCAAGAGGTTTAAAATTACCCTTTCCCGCCTGAAAAAAGCCACTATGACTATAATTGTTATATTTCCCTGCGCCAGCTTCATAAAGAGCATTTTTAACAGTTTTTAGTTCTGATTCAGGAATAAAAGTAACCAGTTTATAATAGTTTTTACTTTTAGTTGAACTTAAAACCTCTATATTCTTAACCGGTAGTTTTTTAATCAAAAAATCATTTAACCCATTTGAACTAATATCAAGATTAGTATGAGCAGAAAATACAGCTATTTCATTTTTAATTAAGTCTCGAATTAATCGACCAGTATAACTTGATTCTGTTACTGTCTTAATACCTTTAAAAATCAATGGATGATGAGTAATAATTAGATTGCAATCTTTAGCAATTGCTTCCTGGACGAGACCTTCTCTTAAATCAAGTGCAAGTAATACATTTTTAACTTCAGTATTTTGATCACCAACCTGCAAGCCTACGTTATCCCAATCTTCCGCTAAAGAAGTTGGTGCAAACTCTCCCATTAATTGAATCACTTCAGCAACTTTAGCCATCTTTACTCCTCCTAACTGACAGCTTAAATAATAACTAATTTATACTAAAAATTTTAACATAAATAAAAAAACCCTGTCCAAGACCTGAACAGGGTGTAATTGCTGGTGGGCCCACCAGGATTCGAACCTGGGACCGACCGGTTATGAGCCGGTGGCTCTGACCAACTGAGCTATGGGCCCTTCACTAAATCTAATATTTGTGACGACAAGAATAATTATATGACAGAAATAGCTTCAGGTCAAGAGTTTTTTTGAATTTATTTTAGCTTATATTATTAATATATTTATAAGATCTTGAACTTACTATTAATTACTCAGTTTTACTTGTTTATTCTAGATAATCCTTTAATTTTTTACTTCGACTCGGATGTCTCAATTTGCGAAGTGCTTTAGCTTCTATCTGCCTTATTCTCTCCCTGGTAACTCCAAACTCTTTACCGACTTCTTCTAGAGTTCGAGGGCGGCCATCTTCAATGCCAAACCTTAACTCAAGAACTCTTTTTTCTCGTTCAGTCAAAGTATCAAGTACACCATCCAGCTGTTCTTTTAATAGAATATAAGAAGCTGCTGATGCAGGGGCTGGCGAATCCTCGTCTTCTATAAAATCACCAAGATGACTGTCTTCTTCCTCGCCAATAGGTGTCTCTAAAGATACAGGTTCTTGAGCAATTTTCATTATTTCTCTTACTTTTTCAGCCGAAATATCCATTTCTTCCCCTATTTCTTCAGCCTTTGGTTCACGTCCCTTTTCCTGTAAAAGCTGACGGGAAACACGAATAAGTTTATTAATAGTTTCTACCATATGAACAGGCACTCTAATTGTTCGAGCTTGATCAGCAATCGAACGAGTTATTGCTTGTCTTATCCACCAGGTGGCATAAGTACTAAACTTATACCCTTTAGTATAATCAAATTTTTCTACTGCCTTCATTAATCCCATATTGCCTTCTTGAATTAAATCCAGGAAAAGCATTCCCCGGCCGACATATTTTTTAGCAATACTTACTACCAAACGTAAATTAGCTTCAACAAGCTGCTGTTTAGCCCATTCATCACCCTGTTCCATTCTTTTAGCAAGCTCAACTTCTTCTTCGGCAGTTAGTAAGTCAACTTTACCAATCTCTTTTAAATACATTCTAACAGGATCATCAATTCCTACACCTTTAGGCACACTTAAGTCAAGGCCGCTATCATCGTCATCATCATCATCATTATCATCATCTTCTTCAAGTTTATCATTAACAATATCAATATTCATCTCATTGAAAATATCATAGATCTTTTCAATATCTTCTGAATCAAGATCAATATCTTCTAGAGCATCCATAATATCTTCATAAGTTAATTCGCCTTCTTCTTTACCCCGGCTTACCAGAGCCTTAACTTCATCTATCTTAGCAGGACTTATATTTTTATCAGCCATTTTAGTCCCTCCTTTCAGTATTATAGTTCAATTTATAAAAAGTCATTAACAACCTATTCAATTTATCTAAATTAAAGTTTCCACTAGCTAAAATATTACACATTTTATTTTTAGTAGCTGTTATTTTTTGAGCTCCTAAATAATCAGCTAACTCTAAAATCCTCCTATCACTTAAAGAACTTTCTTGTTTTACTAAAATTTCCGACCAGTAAGATAACAATTCCTGATTAAGTTTGCTCTTTACTTTATCTTGTGAAATAGATCCGCTAATTATCTGACCTTTAAATAAATATTTGGCCAGTTGAGCTGCTCGGCCACTAAAATCAGCTGGAGAAAGGCGATTAGCTAGTTTTTCTCGCAAATCAACTCTATTAATATAGTATGCTAATATTTCTTCCTCTATTCTCTGGTATTGAGAAATTTGCCTACTTAAATCAACTTTATTTTTCTGGCGGCTATTCTTTTTTTCTCTGTTAGTTTTTAAATTCCTGCTTTTATTTTTTAATTCTTTTTTTATCTCTGCTGCTAATACATCTGGTTTGAAATCAGTTCTGGCAGCTGCCCGTTCAAGATAAATTTCCCTTTTTAATTCATTATCAATCTCAGCAATCAAATTTATTATTTCTCTTAAAACACTCAACCTGATTCCAGGATCAGCAAGATCCTTATCTTTAATTATCATTTCAATCTTAAAGTCAACCAGACTCGAAGCTTGAGCTAAATAATTTTCGAAAGCATTTCTCCCTTTTTCTTTTAAAAGCTGATCAGGGTCACTACCTTCACTTAAATTAACAACTTTAACATTAACCCCAGCTGCACTCAAAATATCAAGCCCACGCAAAGTAGCCTTATTACCTGCTGTATCAGCATCATAAGCTATATAAGCATTTTCGGCATAACGCTTAATTAGTTTAGCCTGTTCTTCAGTAAAAGCAGTTCCTAAGGAAGCAATTGCGTTTGTAAAACCATTCTTATGAGCCTGAATCACATCTGTATAACCTTCCATAATAATACAAGTATTTTCTTTACGAATACTTTCTTTAGCTAAATGCATTCCATAAAGATTTTTCTTTTTACTAAAAATAGTCGTCTCAGGGGAATTAAGATATTTAGGACCAAAATCATCTTTTGCTAAACGACGACCTCCAAAAGCAATAACTTCTCCCCGGTTATTAAAGATAGGAAAAATAACTCTATTTCTAAACTTATCATAATACGAGTTGTTTTTTCCCTGATTAACTAGACCTGCCTTTTCTATTAAATCAAGACTAAAACCTCTTTTATGCAAAAATGCAAGTAAAATCTGCCATTCATCAGGTGCATATCCAAGCTTGAATTTTTCTATATCCTTTAAATCAAAACCCCTTGCTTTAAGATAGTCTAGTGCTTTTTTGCCCATTTCTTTTTCTGTTAAAAAGTAATTATATAGTTGGGCTGCAAGCTTGTTTAAACTAAAAATCTGTTCTCTTTCCTGATAGACGTGACGTTGCTCATTACTTAAATTAGGTAATTGCAAACCCACTCTTTCTGATAATAATTTTACTGACTCAACAAAAGTTAAGTTTTCTATTTCCATGACAAAATTTATTGAATCACCACCAGCTCCACAGCCAAAACAGTGATAAAAATTATTATCTGGGTTAACAAAAAATGATGGCGTCTTTTCGTTATGAAAAGGGCAAAGACCTTTATAACGATTACCAGATTTTTTTAGTTCTAGATAATCTCCTACTAAATCAACAAGGTCTACATTATTTTTTAATTCTTCAATAAAAGTATCTGTATATCTGGCCATTTTATCCACCTTGACCTTAATTTTGTGGGTCCATTGTCTCATATTTCTTGAAAAAATTCTTTAGTCCTGCCTTAATAAATGATAATTTTTGCTAATTAAAATTTAAGTTTCCAAACCAGGATCAAAAACTATAACACTAAAATTTTAAATTTACAACTGCAAGTATTTAATAATATTCACTAACTAATTACTAATTCCTGCAAAAAAGTTATATTTTTTTGTCGAACCATGGCGTCGGCAGAAAATATTCCCGCCCTAAATTAATTGCATAACGATCAGTCATGCCTGCTATATAATCAATTACTGCCTGCTGGTAATTTTTTTCAAACTCAAGATACTCATCCGGAATTAATTCGATATTATTCAGAAATAACTCGTATAATAATTTAAGCAACCTTTTGGCTTTACTTTCTTCACTCTTACCTGCTGAGCCAATATATACATTATCAAATAAAAATTTTCTCAGCTGAGCAGTAGCTGCTTTTATTTTATCTGAGCGCCTAATTTCAGCTGTCTGATAACTGCTGTTAATTAAATCTCTAACCATAATATCAATTCTAGTTGAATGAGTTTCTCCCAATACTTGAATAGCTTCTTCTGGCAGATCAGAATT
Organism: Halanaerobium salsuginis; assembly: GCF_900114545.1. GTDB lineage: Bacteria > Bacillota > Halanaerobiia > Halanaerobiales > Halanaerobiaceae > Halanaerobium > Halanaerobium salsuginis. Next base: position 52,669 of record NZ_FOTI01000005.1, on the reverse strand, counting down.
AGTAATTAAACCTGCTCGTAAAGCATCATCTATATCATGATTAATATAAGCTACTCGATCTGCTAGCCGTACTATCTGCCCCTCTAAGGTTGCTGGTTTATTAGGTCCAGTATGGTTTAAGATACCATCTCTTACTTCTTGACTTAAATTAAGCCCTCTTTGCCCAGCACTCCTTTTCTCAAGTAGATCTACAACACGCAAACTCTGCTGATTATGATGAAATTCCTGACCAGTAATTTCAGTTAAAGCAGCTTCCCCGGCATGACCAAAAGGTGTATGGCCTAAATCATGGCCTAATGCAATTGCTTCTACTAAATCTTCATTTAACTGAAGTGCCCTAGCCACTGTTCTAGCTATTTGTGCTACTTCGAGAGTATGAGTTAAGCGAGTGCGATAATGATCACCTTCTGGTGCAATAAATACTTGAGTTTTATGTTTTAAGCGTCGAAAAGCTTTTGAATGAATTATTCGATCTCGATCATGTTGAAAAATAGTTCGAATATCACAATCAGATTCAGTTTTAGCTCTTCCTTTACTAGCAGAGCTTAAGCAGGCTCGACTGGATAACTTTTCTTTCTCCCACTCCATTTGATCCTGACAAGAAAACATATTATCAACTCCTATTTATTAAAATAGGCCAGTACTTCAACAGCTGTTTCTTCAATTGTTTTATCAGTTACATCAATAATCGGACAACCCATCTCTGCCATTAAAGAATCAGCATAATTAAGTTCCTGCTTGATTCTGCTGTCAGCAGCATAAGTTGCATCATCACCTAATCCCATTTTTTTTAATCGTTCAATTCTAATATCATTTAATAATAAGGGGTCAATAGTTAAACCAATGACTTTATTATCCTGATTAGCCATTACAGCGGGATGAACTTCTACCTCGGGGACTAGGGGAACATTGGCAGTTTTATAGCCCAGATAAGATAAATAAATAGATAATGGAGTTTTTGAAGTTCTTGAAATACCAACCAGAACTATGTCAGCTTCTTCAATCCCTCTTTTTTCATTCAAATCATCAAATTTAAGAGTAAATTCCATCGCTTCAATTCTTTTGAAATAAGCTTGATCCAATTTGTATTTTAAAGCAATTTCTTCTGACGGTTCTTGCTTAAGGCGGTTAGCTATAATTGTAAGTGGTTTGCTCATCAAATCAAGATACTCAAGTTCATTTTCTGCTGCTAATTCTCTAGTTAAAGTCCGCATTGCTTTTTTAACAAAGGTAAAAGCAATAACCGCATTATCTGACTTCGCCTGTTTAATTATATCTGTTAATTTTTTTCGTGACTGAATATGAGGAAAACGATTAATGGTAAAATCTTGCTGTTTGAACTGACCAGCTGCTGATTCCATCAATTTTTTGGCAGTATCACCTGTTGAATCAGAAATAACATAAATAATAGTTTGCTGATTACCCATCTTTATCCACCTCGATTTTAGTTATTAGTCAAGAGCTATTTCTTCGAGATCAAGAATTGGATCTGTTAAATTAGCAATACCAGCTAATAAAGCCAATCTGTTTTGTTTAATTTCTTCCTGTTCAACCATCACCATTACATTATCCAGGAACTTGTCAATTTGATCTTTTAAGCTAACCAATAAATAAAAAGCCGCCAGATATTCACCAGCTGCAAACTTAGCCTCAATCTCCTGTTGATTGTCTTTAAATGCTTTATATAACTCTTGTTCTTCATTTGCTTCTAATAATCCTGCATTAATTTCAATTTTATCAGTCAATTTATCACTGATATTTTTAACTCTAACTAATGCTCTAATGAAATCAACAAAAAGTTCTGGGTCTTCAGATCGAAACTCCATTAACTGCTGGGCACGCTGTTTAAGATCAAGTAAATTATTATCATTAACATTTATTACTGCTTTAATTATATCATAACGAACTCCTTGTTCAGTTAAGATATTATCCAATCTTTGTTTAATAAAATTCTTTAATTCAATAATACTATTTTTTAAATCAGCATCAACAATATCAATGATCTTCATTGTTCTGGTAAGTAATTTTTCTAGATTAAATGATAATTTATTATCTAAAACTATTCTTAAAAATCCAGTTGCCTGTCTCCTGAGAGCAAAAGGATCTTGAGAGCCACTAGGGATATTGCCTAATAAAAAATGGCTGCTTAAATTGAATAATTTTTCTGCAAGAGCTAAAATTATCCCACTATTGCTGGTAGGAAGTTTATCATCAGCAAATCTCGGGAGATAGTGCTCAAAAATTGCTTGAGCTGTAGCAGTATTTTCTCCAGCTAAAAGTGCATACTCCTGTCCCATTATTCCCTGCAGATTAGCAAATTCATTTACCATTTCTGTTGCTAGATCATTTTTAGATAATTCAGCTGCGCGCACAGCAGCTTGTTTTTCTGCAGGAGATAAGTTAAATAGATCAGCTAGATTAGCAGTTATTAGTTTAAGCTTTTGTACCTTGTCATAAACACTTCCTAATTTCTGCTGAAAAACTATCTCTTTAATATCTTGACTGCGATTTAAAAATCCATATTTCTGATCTTCAGCAAAGAAAAATTGGGCATCATCAAGTCTGCCGCGCAGTACCATTTCATTACCAGCAATAACATTGGCTAGATAATAATTTCCGCCATCACGAACTCCAATAAACTCAGCAGTTAAATCTCCTTCTTTTTTCTGAACCGGAAAATAACGCTGATGTTTTTCCATAGCTGTAATTAATACTTCTGCTGGTAATTCTAAATATTTTTCTGCAAATTCTCCTTTAAATACTGTTGGATATTCTACTAGATCCACAACCTCTGTTAAAAGCTCTGATCTTATTAAAGGCTGACCACTTAAATTCAGCTGCGCAATTTGATCATTTATCAGCTGCCTGCGTTCTTCTTCCTTCACAATAATAGAAGCTTCTTTTAGAGCCGCAAAATATGATTCAGCATTGTCAATCTTGACCTTACCCTCACTTAAAAAACGATGGCCCATACTGTAATTGCTGCTTTTTATTCCAGCAATTTCTAAAGCTAAATTTTCACTACCAAATAAAACTAATAACCATTTAATAGGCCGAATAAATTCCATTTCTACATTGCCCCAGCGCATTGCTTTAGGCAGAGGAGTTTTTTTGACTAACTTAAGCAATATTTCTGGTAAAATTTTATTAGTAGCTACTCCTTTTTCAATTTTTTCAGCATATAAATATCCATCTTTTTTGCTTAAATCAGCTACTTTAAGTCCCTGACCACCAGCAAACCCAGTAGCTGCTCTAGTTGGCTGACCATCATCATCAAAAGCAATATTTACAGCTGGTCCTCGAACTATTTCTTTATTATCTGCCTGTTTTTCTGCTAGCTCTAAAACATTTAAAACTAGCCGGCGAGGAGTAGAATAAACTTTAATTTTTTTAAATTCTAAATTATTATTTTCAAAAAGTTCAACTGCAGTTGCTAAATAATCATCTCTAAACCCTGCCATTGAAGCAGCAGGCATTTCTTCAGTTCCAATTTCAAAAATCAAATTTTTAGCCATTATTATCACTCCTGGTTTCCAGAATTCAAATAACTGGCAGCACAGGCATGAGCCAGTTTTCTTACCCGTTTAATAAATCTTGTTCTTTCAGTTACACTAATTGCTCCTCTAGCATCAAGCAGATTAAAAGTATGAGAACATTTTAGTGTATAATCATAAGCTGCTAGAGTAATTTCAGCTGCCAGAGCAGTTTCAGCTTCTGCTTCATAAATATCAAAAAGATTAAATAAATGATCAATATTAGCAACTTCAAAATTATATTTTGATTGTTCAACTTCATTGCGATGGTAAATATCACGGTACTTTACATCTCCCACCCAATTTAATTCATAAACATCCTCTACTTCCTGCAAATACATAGCTATTCTTTCTAAGCCATAAGTTATTTCTACTGTAACTGGATCTGCTTTAAAACCACCTACCTGCTGAAAATAAGTAAACTGTGTTATTTCCATACCATCAAGCCAGACTTCCCAGCCCAACCCCCAGGCTCCCAGAGTAGGTGATTCCCAATTATCTTCTACAAAACGAACATCATGTTTTTCCACATCTATTCCCAGAGCACGTAAGCTATCTAAATAAACCTCCTGAATATTATCAGGGGAAGGTTTCATGATTACCTGATATTGAAAATAGCGCTGAAGACGATATGGATTATCACCATAACGACCATCTGTTGGCCTCCTACATGGCTGTACATAAGCAGTATTCCATGGTTTTTCACCTAGCGATCTTAAAAAAGTTGAAGGGCTCATTGTACCTGCTCCAACCTCAGTGTCATAAGGCTGTTCTATTACACAACCTCTGTCACCCCAAAATTTATCCAGTGTAAATATAATTTCCTGGAACTCCATAAATCCACTTCCTTTCCTACTCTTTTAAATATCTTTACTCTAATATTTATCAAAATAAAACCTTATCCTGTAGGACAAGGTTAAAATTAACTATTTAAATTCCTGAGTGTATAAAGAAAATCCAGGGATTTCGGCTGTAAATCAAGGTGATAAATCAAAAATTTTTCTGTCAAATCAGTCAGTTTTTCTAATAAATTTAAATTAAATTGATCTGGCTTTAACAATGATATTTCAGCAAAGATTATTTTATAAAGTGCACGCAGTTCATTTAACTCAAAAAAAGAAAAAGCTGAGCGTGATAATTGATTATCATTTTCGGCCAGACATTTTTTGCAAATCGAACCACCCTGTTCTACACTAAAGGCAGTTCTGCCTTTTAAATTCATTTTAGAACCACAAATAGTACAGTTTTCAATTTCAGGTTTAACACCTAAAAGAAGCAATAGTTTCGCTTTAAATACTGTAAAATAAAAAAGAAGCTCATTTTTAGAGCAATCATTTAGTTTTTCCAGGATCACAACTAAAAGCGAAAAAAGAGCCTGATCAGCTTCTTCCTCTAATCCAGCTCGTTCAATATATTCGCAAACTGTACTAGCATAAGCCATATAGTCTAAGTCTTCCCTAAGTTGTTTATGCATAGCCAGTGAATCAACATAATTAATCCTGGCCAGAGATCTTCCCTGGTAAAGAGTAAATTTATGATAACTAAACGGAAGTACAAGCCCGGAACGTGACTTTTTTCCTTTACGGGCTCCCCTGGCTACAGCCTTAATTTTCCCTTTTTCCTTTGTATATAGTGTAATTAAACGATCTGACTCTCCTAAATCAAATTGCTTTAACACCACAGCTTCTGTTTCTAAAGCAGCCAAAATTATTCATCTCCCGCTTATTCTTCATCAGCAGTTACAATCTCAACTCCTGAGCTAGCTCCTAATCTATTAGCACCTGCATCTAACATTTCAAGTGCCTGTTCAAAGTTTTTAATCCCGCCAGAAGCTTTCACTCCAACATCACGGCCAACTGTTTTGCGCATAATGCTAACATCCTCAACCCGGGCTCCATAATCCCCAAAACCGGTCGATGTTTTAACAAAATCAACTCCGGCTTCTTTAGCAATTTCACAAGCTTTAACTATTTCTTCTTCATTTAAATAGCAAGTTTCTAAAATAACCTTAACTATAATATCCGAACTAACTCCTGCACTTTTAGTAGCATCAACAACAGCTTTAATATCTGATCTAAAAATTTCATAGGCATTTGATTTAAAAGCCCCTATATTCATCACCATATCAATTTCCTGGGCTCCATTTTTAATCGCATTCCTGGTTTCAAAAGCTTTGACCTCTGTGGTATTTGCTCCCAGAGGGAAGCCAACCACAGTACAAACTTTAACAGAGCTTTCTTCGAGAAGTTTAGCTGCTAAAGGTACATATATTGGATTTACACAAACAGAAGCAAATTCATGTTCATTTGCTTCCTCACATAAATGCTTAATATCCTCAACAGTAGCTGTAGGATTTAAATTAGTATGGTCAATCATTTTAGCCATATCACGAGGTTTGATCGCCATTTAAAAACCACTCCTTATATTCTTATATTTTTACTTTGTCAGTAATTATATTCTACAAAGTTCTGCATAGTCCTGCAATTTGATTAATTTTTCTCTTAAATTTAGCAGGACAGCAAATAGGCAATCTGAAAAGCAAGTTTTTACTTATAACCCATTCTTTTGAGCAGATTATCTTTTTCTCGCCAATCTTTCAAAATTTTAACCCAGAGGTCAAGATATACCTTGGTTTGCAAGAGATTCTCTATTTCTTTCCTGGCCTGCTGGCCTATTTTTTTTAGCATTTTACCATTTTTACCAATAATAATTCCTTTATGCGATTTTTTCTCTACATAAATATTAGCCCTAATATAATAATCATCATTTTGTCTTTCTTTAACTTCTTCTACAATAACAGCTACCCCATAAGGAACTTCATCTCTAGTTAAGTAAAATATTTTTTCTCTAATCATTTCTGCAAAAACAAAACGCTCTATCTGATCTGTAATCATATCAGCTGGATAATATTGAGGTCCTTCTGGCAAAAAGTCAAAAACTTCCATTAGCAGAGTGTCAATATTTTTCTTATTTAAAGCAGAAATTGGAATAACTTCCTGACCAACTTTCTGACTATACTGCTGCTGCTTTTTGACTAAATCCTGAGCAGACAGTTTATCTATTTTATTCATCACAAAAATTATTTTATTACTATTATTTTTAATCTGATCGTAAATCAGCTGATCATTTTTACCCCAATAAGTACTTCCATCAAGAATAAATATAATTAAATCAATTCCTTCTAGACTATTATAAGCTGCTTCAAGCATATAATTATCCAGTTCATTTCTAGGTTGATGAATACCTGGTGTGTCAATAAAAATAACCTGACCATTTTCAGCTGTATAAATAGCTTTAATACTGTTTCTAGTTGTCTGCGGTCGGGGAGAAATAATATTAATTTTTTCTCCAATCAATTGATTAATTAAAGTTGACTTTCCAACATTTGGTCGACCAATAATCGTCACAAAACCTGATTTATAACTCATCAATTTGCTCCCTTGTTTTTTCCATAGAATCATCTGTAAAAGCTCCCGGCAGTAATTCAGTACTGGTCATTGTTAATTCTTGACCAGATTCAGTCATCATTACTATTTCAATTTCTTGATCAGCAAATTCTTTGATAACCTGACGGCAAGAACCACAAGGAGTAATTGGATGTTCAGTAGAACTTACTAATACTAAAGCCTCAATTTTTTGTTTACCAGCAGAAACAGCTGTAAAAATAGCTGAACGTTCTGCACAATTAGTTAAGCCAAAAGCTGCATTTTCAATATTTACACCTGTATAAATAGACCCATCTTCAGTTAAAACAGCAGCTCCCAGAGGAAATTTAGAATATGGAACATAGGCATTTTTTTGCGCTGTTAGAGCAAGTTTAAACATTTTATCTTTTAATTTTTTTTCCATAAAAGACACCTCTTTCAAAAATTTGAAACCAAATAATAAGTTTAATAAATAATTTCAGCTCCAGTATTAATTACTTCAATCCAGGTTTGACCAGGATTTAATTCTATTTCTTTACCTGATTTATTTAAATAGTTAATCCGACCATTTTTACGAATCCAATTACCTTCAATAACAGTTCCATCCCGAAAAAGTTCAATTTTACCGCCTGAATTAAGATCAATATCCTGCCTGCCAGCAGAATCTTTGGTTTTCATATTTACATATTGAATAATAATATTTTTAGCTGTTAGCTGATCACCAGCCTCATTTAAATGTGGGTTAGAAACATCATTTAGGTAGCGAAAATAAATATTATGTAAAGCATCATATTTATATAAAACAGAATAACTTCCCCAGTAATCAACTGTTATATTTTCTGCTTTAGTAAAATCTTCTAGCAAAGATACAGTTGAAAAATTAAATTGTTCGGGATATTCTTTGGCCTGTAAAGAAGCTAAATAATCCTGTAAAACTGGTTTGCCTGAGTATAGGTTATGAGGCGCTTTCCTTTTACTACTTCGCCAGAAATAATTACTCTGATAAATTTGATCAAGATGTAAAACATTTCCCTGACTCAACATTGCAAATCCATCTGGACTGGCTCCAGCATGTAAGAAAAGCGCATCATAGTCTGTTGCTGTTTCAATTAAAGCCGGCCTGGCACTCCTGATTGGACCAATTTTAGCCGGGATATCAGGCCAATAAATAGCTAAAAATCGTGTAATACCACCTTCCAGCATAAATTCATAAACAATATCTGCCTGAGCAAGACCAGTCTGTGGTCTGGCAGCAGGAGAATTTTCTATCGATACCGCCAATGCTCTTTGATAATAATTTTTTTGCAGAGGAAGCCCGGTAAATGGTGACTTAGCTTTATAAGAGTAACTATCTTGCTCAAGCTCAGAGTCTTCGCTTATTTCGTCTGGTACTTCTTCTGACTGATCTAACTGTTTATCTACCTGCTGAGAATCAGAAGTATTATTTTTATCAATTGATTTTTCAACCGGTATAGCTGCTGGTGAATCATCTTTTTTAGTACATCCTGTTAATAAAACAAGCAGCAGCAAAATAATAACTGCCATAATTTTACATTTAAACTTCATCTTTTCACCTCAATTTAGCTAATTATTAATTCTGTTTCACTAATTAATTTTATTTTACGAATCCGATTGTCGATTATATTTTCTACTATAAAAGTTAAGCCTTCCAACTCTAATTTATCTCCTTTAACAGGAACCCGATTCAAATGATGCAAAATTAAACCACTTATTGTTTCATAATCATCACTTTCAGCTAGTGGTTCTGCTAAATACTTATTTAATTCTTCAATCTCTACTCTACCATCAAGCAACAGCTGCTGATTAGAAACAACTTCTATATAACTTTTTTCAAGATCAAATTCATCTTGAATATCACCAACGATTTCTTCTAACAGATCTTCAATTGTAATTAAACCGGATGTACCACCATATTCGTCTACAACAACAGCCATATGTTCTTTTCTTTCCTTCATCTCAGCTAAAAGTTGATTAATTGGTTTTCCTTCTGGAATAAAATAAATTGGTTTAACAAAATCAGCTATTACCATTTCTGATTGGGAGTCTATTAGTAATTCTAGTAGATCTTTTATATAAACAAGACCAACTATATTATCAATTGAATTCTCATAAACAGGAATTCGAGAATGCCCTTTCTCGACGCCCAATTTAATCAATTCAGCAAGCGAAGAATCTTTTTCTATGCATATCATATCAATTCTGGGAATCATAATTTCTTTTACTAAAGTATCATCAAAATCAAATACACTCTGAATCATTTCCTGCTCTGTTTCTTTAATTACTCCTTCTTTCTGGCTAACTTCAACAAAGCGCCTAATTTCTTCTTCACTTAGAAAAGCAGAAGAGATTAAACTTTTATCTTTCACAAATATATTAACTAATCTTGTGAAGAGGAAAATAAATGGTAAAAGTATTTTTTCTAAATAATATAAAGGAACAGAAGCAAATTTTGCATAAGCAATTGACTGATTATTACCTAAAGCTTTAGGTGTTATTTCACCAAAAACAAGAATTAAAAGAGTGACTATACCAGTAGCAATGCCAACTCCTTTACTGCCAAATATTTCTATAGAAATTGCAGTTGCAATCGAAGATGCAGCAATATTAACTAGATTATTACCAATTAGAATTGTAGTTAATAACTTAGTTTGATCTTGCAGCAGTTTATCTACTTTGGTAGCATTTTCATCCCCCTGCTGAACTCTCTCTTTAATTTTAATTCTATTAACAGCCATAAAAGCAGTTTCAGAGCCAGAAAAGAAAGCCGATAAAACTATTAAAAAAAATAAGCCTAATAAATGAAAATACATAAGATCTCCTCCAGAGCCTAGCTATATTTCCTAGTTGATTCTAAAAAAATAAAAAATAATAAAGGTAATTATAATCCCAAGTAAAGCGCCTCTAAAAACTTCTTTAATTGAATGAGTACCGGCTTCCAGACGACTTTGAATTGTTAAAAAGGCAAGAACTGAAGCCAGACTAAAAGCGATAAAGTTACTGGTTAAAAACCAGATCATTAAAACAGCTGCAGCTGCTAAAGCAGTATGACCACTTATTATTCCTCCTTTGAGGGGTGTCCCACTGCTAAAAATTGATTTTAAAGTTATTACTAAAATAAAGATTAAACCAAGATTAATAAAAATCAAATGGAGTGGCTCATGCCTAATTGTAAAAATAAGAGCTAATGAAAGCTGTTGGGCCTTATCAAAAAAAACTAAATAAGCAATAAAGATAGCATTAATTGAAGCAATAACAACTGCTGCTGCGCTTATATTTTTGGCAATTCTTGCTTTGAAATTATATTCTTTACTAATTATATCAATTATAATTTCAACAGCAGTATTAATTAATTCAGCAAAAATAACAAAAGCAATAGCAACAATGATTAAGCCCAGTTCTAATCTATTTAAATCAAAAAACAAACTCAAAGCTAAAACAGTGATTGCAGCGGCTAAATGCAGCTGCATATTACGCTGAGTTCTAATAGCATGGATTAAACCAGCAATTGCATAATTAAAACTTGTAATGATACGTAGAAGCTGCATTTTAATTTAAACCCTTTCAATGCCAAGTTGAGTTAAGACTCTTTCTTCTTTCTGACGCATTTCTTTTTTCTCTTTTTCATTTTGATGATCATAACCAAAAAGATGCAGCATTCCATGAACAGTCAAATAAGCAAGTTCTCTTTTAAAAGAATGACCATAGTCTGCCGCCTGTTCTTTTGCTCTTTTAGTAGCAATAATTATATCTCCCAGGACTTCTTCATCAATGGGAAAAGAAAGTACATCAGTAACTGCATTTTTAGCACGATATTTAGAGTTTAGTTCTTTAATCTGTTTATTTTTTACAAAAGCAATGCTGACTTCTCCACCACTATAGCCTTCAAAATCAGCTGCTGTAACTACAACTTTTCGGAGTAGTTCAATTATTTCCTGATTAATTTCTAAGTCTTGTTGATTATTAAAATCGACATTAATCACTCTTAATTACCACCTTTCACTTCTTTAAGCAGATGTTCTGGATACTCAATTCTTTGATGATAAATACCTGTTAAGACTTTAACAAAACTTTTGGCAATTGTATCTAGATCGCTTAAAGTTAATTCTGATTTATCAAGCTGATTTTCAATTAACTTATCCTTAATTAATCCTCTTACAAACCCCTCTATCCGATCATGATTATTTTTATTAAATTTTTTTGATCTGACAGCAGCTTCTGTAATATCTGCTAACATAATTATAGCAGCTTCTCTACTCTGTGGTTCAGGCCCATCATAGCTAAAATCTTTTTTCTCAATATCATCATGCCTATTTGACTGTAGAGCCTGCTGATAAAAATAAGAAATTAAATTTGTTCCATGATGCTGCTGAATAATAGCAATTATCTCCTGGGGTAAACCAACTTCTCTTGCCATTTCAACTCCATCTTTAACATGTGATTTGATTATTAAAGCACTTAAATTAGGAGAAGTTTTATCGTGTGGGTTTTCTCCTCCAAATTGATTATCAGAAAAAAAATAAGGTCTTTTCAGTTTCCCTATATCATGATAATAAGCAGCAGCTCTGGCTAATAGTGAATTCGCCCCTATATCTTCAGCTGCAGTTTCTGCTAAATTGCCCACAATAATACTATGATGATAAGTCCCCGGAGCTTCAACCAGAAGTCGTTTTAAAACAGGCTGGCTGGGATTAGATAGTTCGAGCAATTTAACTGAACTTGTCATATTAAACAGATCTTCTAGATAAGGCAGCAGGCCATTAGCCAGTACAGCAACTAGAATACCATTAATAATACCACCACTAATAGTCCAGGCCAGATAACTCAATTCTCTATTATCCTGTAATAAATAAAGGCCGCCAATTAAGAAAAATAAAGCCAGGCTAACATTTAGTCCAGCTCGAATAATATCGCCTCGTTCTTTAACTTTACTAACACTAAAGATCCCTACCAGGCCAGCCAAAATAGAAGTTAAAACTATGCTAAAATTAAGATCATAAATTGGGGCTAATAATAAACTGAGAAATAAAGTAGTAATTAAAGCCGTATCACTACCAATTAAAACAGTCAATAAAATAGAAGCTATTGCTGTTGGTACCATGTAATCAACTAAGGAATTCTGAAAAAGAGTGAAGATTTTAGCTAATAAAATAACAATAAAAATTAACAATTCAATCAATAATAATTTTGAATTATCATGCCAGATTCGTGACTGATATTTATAAAAATAAAAGCCAAGTAAGACAATTAATATAAATTCAATAATCAGACGACCTAAAATATTATAATAATCAATACCTGTTTTCTGCAAACCCAGCCGTTCTAATATATTAATTTCCTGCTCTGTTACTACATCACCTTTACGAACAATTATTTCTCCCTGCCGGACAGTTTTTTCGACTGGCTCTATATCAGCAATAGCCTCTTTGCGCCTTTTTTCTGTTTCTTCAATATTTAGAAACATATTAGCAGCAATTAAACTATCTGTTATTTGAGCTGCAGTCTCTTTTTGCTGATTTGAAAGATCTAATTCTAAAATAGAATTATTAAGTTTAGTTTTAACTCCATCTAGTTCTGATGGTAAAATACGATTTGTTAATTCATTTTCCAGCAATAAACTGATTTCATTTTTAAAATCGAGCAAATCCTGTTCTGGTCGGGGAATTAAATTCAAGATAGTCTGGCGACCAAGTTCAAATTTTATTTCATTTCTAACTGAATTTGCAATTGCCATTCGATCTGAAGCAGATAGTTTTGTCAGCTCTGTTCTAAAAAATTCAGGTGTAAAAGATGATCTATTCTCAGCCATTAATTCTTCTGCAGACTGACTATTTTGCTCAGAACCTGATAATTCTAGTTTATCAATTAGATAAAGCTGGCGCTGCTTAATAACTGAAGCAAATAAAGAATTAAGCTTATTTTGTATTTCTTGATCAACTGTGCTATCTTCTTCATAGACTCGAGGAGCAGTATTAGCTGCCTGCTGTTTTAGCCTGGCAGTGCTGCTTTCATCAATAAAAGTTATAGTTTTCGGGGCAGTTAAATCACGACTGCTAACTTCACCAGCCTGAAGATCTATTTGATTAGGTATTAAATCTAGGTTAAGACTTAAACTAATTAAGATAAAAAATAGCAGTGCCCAGATAAACTTATAGGTATTCGGGGAAAAATCAAGGTAATGCTTACGCCACTGACGTAATTTAACCCTCACTTTTTTCATAAATTTCATAATTATTTCCTACTTTCATAACTTTCATAGGCTTTAATAATTTCCTTAACCAGATCGTGTCGCACAACATCACTGCGATTCAAATAAACAAAGTCTATTCCTTTAATATTCTTAAGTATTTTCTGAACAGTAGCTAAACCTGATCTTCCTTTACTTGGTAAATCAATTTGAGTAATATCACCTGTAATAACAGCCTTTGAATTAAAACCAATTCTTGTTAAAAACATCTTCATCTGTTCTAAAGTAGTATTTTGGGCTTCATCAAGAATTACAAAAGAGTCATCAAGTGTTCTACCTCTCATATAAGCCAACGGAGCCACTTCAATTATATCTTTTTCTTGATATAATTTTGCTTTTTCTGGACCGAGAATATCATAAACAGCATCATAAAGTGGTCTCAAATATGGATCTACCTTATCCTGCATATCTCCCGGTAAAAACCCCAAGCTTTCACCAGCTTCAATAGCTGGTCTGGTTAAAACTATTCGATTAACTTCATTATTTAAAAGTCTTTTAACAGCCATAACCATTGCCAGATAAGTCTTACCTGTACCAGCTGGTCCAATTGAAAAAACTATATCACGATTTTTAATAGCTTCTAAATATAATTTTTGACCCAGGGTTTTAGCTTTTATTTTTCTTCCTTTATAATTTTCTAAAATAACTTCATCATAAATTTTATTTAAATTAAGCTCAGGATTTCGCTTTAACATCTCTGCAGCATAACGCAATTTTCTAGTTGATAGTTCTTCTTTAGTATTTGTCAGAGAAAATAACTTTTGTAAAAGCTTTATTTTTTCTGATAGCTGCTCACTTTCTGCTTCAATTCTGAGCTGAGTTCCACGTCCACTTAACTTTACTGCAAGAATTTCTTCTAATGCCTTTAGATTACGATCATTGTGCCCAAAAAAATTCTGAGCTAAATTATAATCATTTATCTCCATAACATCTTCTTTTTTAGTCAATATAATTATTCCTCCTCAGGCTAAATACTTCACCTAATTATTATATCATATTTATCAATTTAAACAAATTGGAGCGAAAAAACTGCAGCCGGAGGGGGGCCGCAGTTTTAAATGAAATTCGCTACTTAAAGCTAAGCTTTTCTTTTAGCTACTGGTTTTGAAATTATTTCTGAATAAATGATAGCTTTTTCTGCCTCACTATAGCTATCAAATTGAGCAAAAAGTTTATTCCCTCCCCGGACAGATTTACTGTCATTTCTTAGCTTATTTTGTTTCATATTATGATCAAATTTAGCTGCTTTCGATTCACGTCTGGATCCAGCAGGTTTAAATTCATATTTAGCTTTCTTCTCCCGCTGACTTTTCTCAAACCGAACTGCCAGAGAATCTTTTTGCTGGCTAAGTGTCTCAGCTGAATTTGCATCAGAATCACTATTAGAAAAACTATTATTATCAGAAACAAAAAATTTATCTTCTGCATCAATTAAATTTTCAAGTTCGAGTTCTGTTTCAGCAAACCAGTCAGCTTCCACATCAGCCTGCTGATCAAATTTTTCTAATCTTTGTTCAGCTTCAATATCCTTTCTGCCAACTTTCTGGCTATCATCAGCAGGAATTTCGATTTCATTATTATCTGCTTTACCGGCAAAGCCGCTCAGCTTTTTGATTAATAAATATATATTCCTGAAAATAACAAACAGAATAATTAATGTCGGTAGATAGGCAAGTAATAATTCCATAAGACCATCCTCTCTCGACTAAAAAAATTAATTATTTTCGTTATCTTCGTGTTCACGTTCAGATGACTCAGAAATACTTGACCTCATTTTGGTATCTGATTCAATGTTTTTTAAATTCATATAATCCATAACACCAAGTTTACCATTTTTAAGTGCTTCTGCCATAGCAAGTGGTACTTCTGCTTCTGCTTCAACAACTTTAGCACGCATTTCCTGAACTCTAGCCTTCATTTCTTGTTCTTCTGCAACTGCCATTGCTCTTCTTTCTTCAGCCTTAGCCTGAGCAATTTCTTTATCAGCTTCCGCTTGATCAGTCTGCAGTTGAGCACCAATATTTTTACCTACATCAACATCTGCGATATCAATTGATAATATCTCAAAAGCAGTACCTGAATCTAAACCTTTATCCAATACAGTCATTGAAATAGAATCTGGATTTTCTAAAACCTTCTTATGTGACTCAGCTGAACCAACAGTAGTAACAATACCTTCGCCAACCCGGGCCAGCACAGTTTCTTCACCAGCTCCACCAACAAGACGTTCAATATTAGCTCTTACTGTAACTCGTGCAGTTGCCATTACCTGGATTCCATCCATAGCTACTGCAGTAACAATCGGAGTCTGAATAACCTTTGGATTAACACTCATTTTTACAGCTTCTAAAACATCACGACCTGCCAGATCAATTGCTGCTGCTCTTTCAAAAGTTAACTCTATTTCAGCACGATGAGCTGCAATTAAAGCATCTACTACTCGATCAACATTACCACCTGCCAGATAGTGTGCTTCTAACTGGTCACTAGTTAAGGAAAGACCAGCCTTATAAGATTTTATCATTGGGCCCACTATCGAAGATGGTACAACCCTCCTTAACCTCATTCCAATTAAATTAAAAAAGCTTACTTTAACTCCAGCGGCAGTTGCTGAAATCCAGAGCCCAATTGGAATGAAATAAAAAAACAATGAGATGAAAATTACTGCAAATATTATAATTAAAACTGAAAATATTTCCATTTATCTACTCCTCCTCTTCAATTTTTCTTACTTTAATTTTACTACCATTGACAGCTATTATTTTAACCAGCTGCCCTTTTTCAATAAAACCGCCTTCACTTATTACATCAACTTTTTCTTGATCAACTTCAATAATTCCGGCTGGACGAAGATCTGTAATTGCATGTCCCTTTCTATGCAACAGTTCTTTTTTATTTGAACTGGAAAAATAGCTGCTTGAATCAGTCTGGAGCGCAATATTACCCCAGAGTCTGCTGCTGCCAAATTTTTTGAAAATAACAACTGCGAACACAATTGTAAACACAGCAACAACTGCCATTACATTAAGTGCAATAGTAGGATTAGGGAAAATATAAAATAAAGAAAGTGCAATTGCAACAATTCCACTAATTCCAGCTACACCAAACCCAGGAATAATAAATACTTCAGCCATGATAAGCAGTATTCCTAAAACAAATAAAGCTATTATTCCAACACTAATTGAACCTGTAGCAATATGGATAGCAAAAAATAATAATAAGGCCAATGAACCAATTGTGCCTCCAACTGCAAAGCCTGGTGTTAATACTTCAAAAATTAAAGCTGAAAAAGCAATAATTAAAATTAAACCACTTAAATAAGGTGTGCTTAAGATTGCAATTATTTTTTCCCAATTACTTTTCTTTATCGTAATTAATTCCATTTCTGCTAAAGATTCCTGATTAATAACATTTTGTAAATCAACAGCTTCAGCATCAGCAATACCAGTTCGCAGTGCCTCTGCAGCAGTTAAAGTTAACAATTTATCTGCTGCAATCAAATCTGGAATGCTTAAATCAGCATCAACCATCGCCTCTGCAATCATCTTATTTTTACCTCTTTTTTCAGCAGTAGCAGAGAACTCCTTTCGTAAAGCAGAAATATATTTTTCCTCCTGAGGTCTTGTTTCTGCAGCTCCAATACTAGAACCAGGTGCTACATACATTCTCTCCCCAGCTAAAGCAATTAATGCTGCCGCTGACCAGGCTCTTCCAGATACAAAGGTAACTATTGGTACATCTAATTTAAAAATGCGGTCTCTAATTTTTAGAGCAGGATCAACATATCCCCCCAGACTGTTAATCTTTAAAATAATAAGCTCAGCTCCAGCAGCTTCAGCTTCTGTTAGAGCAGAATCAAGGAAAGCAAATTCTGCATTATTAATTGTTCCTGCTAAATCAACCTGATAAACCGAAGCAGCTTTACTACCAGCAGGTAAAAAAGCAATGAAAACTAAAATTAATAAACAGAAAAACAAAACTTTTTTGATCATTAGCAAACCTCCTGTCAGTAAAAAGATTTAACTCAGGAACTTAATTTAACAAAACAGTTAAAACTTTAATTGCTCAACTTGGCTTTAACTTTAGCACTAACCAGACTGCCATCAGCCTTACCTTTTATTTTAGGCATAATAGCTCCCATAACTTTGCCCATATCTGACATATTGGCTGCATTAACCTGGTCAATTGTCTGATCAACTAGTTTATCTATTTCTTCTTCAGACATTTGTTCTGGTAAATATTCTTCTAAAATTTCTATTTCACGGTATAATTTATCCATTACCTCTTGTTTACCAGCTTTTTCAAAATCAGCTAGAGAATCTTTAACCTGCTTTACCTGCTTAGCAATAACTGCAATAATTCCCTGATCATCAAGCGCTTCTCCAGAATCTATTTCTTTATTTTTGATTTCAGAACGAGTCATCCTGATTACTGACAAGCGTTCTTTATCTTTAGCTTTCATTGCTTTTTTCATATCTTCTAGCAATTTTGCTTTTAAATCACTCATTTTCACAGCTCCAATCATAATTAAAATTTTTGAGAATGTTTGCTTTAATACAAATTATTAAAAGTTAAGATTAAATCGATAAAAATTTAAACTAGAATAAAAGTTTAACCAGGAGGCCACTGAAGTTCTCTTCCACCTAAAAGATGAAAATGAATATGAAATACACTCTGTCCGCCATCAGCTCCACAATTGCTAACTAGACGATAACCAGAATCTGCAATATCATACTCAGCTGCCAGCTTTGCGGCGATCTGATAAATATGACCAATTAATTCAGCATCTGTTTCAACAATATTATTTAAATCTTTAATATGACGGCGAGGAACTATTAATAAATGGACAGGGGCCTGAGGGTTTATATCTTTAAAAACAACAACCTGATCATCACTGTAAATAAATTCAGTTGCTAACTCACCTGCTGCTATTTTACAAAATAAACAATCCTCCACTGTTATCACTCCTAGCTGATATTTATAATTATATTCTCTTAAAAAAAGAAATTTCCTGCTCTTAAACTAATTTTCCCTGTAAATGATAAGCATCTCTAGATTCCAGTAATTTAACTTTTACTAATTTATTCTGCAAATTATCAGATCCAGTCAGAAGTATTTTTAAATAATTCGGCGTATAACCGGTCAATAAATTTGTCTGCTGATCTCTTGCTTCTTCAACCATAACTTCCTGCTCTGTTCCAATAAATTGCTGCTGATAACTAAGCATTAATTTTTTGTTTAATGATCTTAACTGCTGGCTATACTTTTTAATCAGCTTGCCATTGACTTGTTCCATAGCTGCCGCTGGAGTTCCAGATCGAGCAGAATATGGGAAAACATGAACTCTAGCAAAATTAAGTTCCTCTACAACAGTCATAGTTTCAGCAAAAGTCGAGGCTGTTTCACCCGGAAAACCAACTATTACATCAGTTGTAATTGCAATTTGTGGTATTTTGGCTCTAATTTCAGCAAGAGTAGTTTTAAATTCAGCTATAGTATATGGTCTTTTCATAGCCTTTAATATTTGATTACTGCCACTCTGAAGAGGCAAATGCAGATGTGGACAAAAAATATCTGATTCAGCCAGGAGATCAATTAATCCACTATCTATTTCAGTTCCCTCAATTGAGCTTAAACGAACTCTTTTCAAACCAGCAATATCGGTTAAATCATGCAGCAATTTTGTTAAAGCTTCAGGATCATTATTTTCACTGCCATAAGCTCCAAGATGAGTTCCAGTTAAAATAATTTCTTTGACGCCCTGGTTAACTAAATTTTTTATTTCTAAAATAACATCTGCTTTTTTTCTACTCCTGACAGGTCCTCTAGCATAAGGAATTATACAATAACTGCAAAATTGATTGCAGCCATCTTCAATCTTAACATTAGCTCTGGTTGTATTAGTAAGTCTTTTTAATTTAAGTTCTTCGTAATCAGCCAAACTCTGATAATTATTTACCTCTGAATTTACCTGCTTACCAGCCAGTAATGCTTCAACTTTATCTAAAATTAACGACTTATTGTTACTGCCCATTACAAAATCAATTTCTGCTATATCTCTAACTTCATCAGGAAAAGCTTGAGTATAACAGCCAACAATAGCGACAATACTTTGAGCATTATTTCTTTTAGCACGACGAGCTATTTGTCTAGTCTTACGAGCAGCTTCATTGGTTACTGTACAGCTATTTACTATATAGACATCTGCTTTTTCAGAAAAGTCAACTATTTGATAATCTTTGTCAATAAAAAGATCAATTACAGCTTCTGTTTCATATTGATTTACTTTACAGCCTAAGGTATAGAATGCTGCTTTTTTAGTCATTTAAATCACCAAGTTCACCTTTCTCATATAAAACTGCTGTTAGAGCAGTTATTCCAGCGGTCTCAGTTCGTAAAATACGGGGACCAAGTGTAATAACCAGTGCCCCCAATTCTTTTTTATACTGCTCAACCTCAGCTGCTGAAAAACCACCTTCTGGACCAACTAATAATAAAATTTTGGCAGTTTGAGTTACAGAATAATTTTGGAAAAATTTTTTTAAAGAGAACTGATTCTCATCTTCCCACAAAAGTAATATATAGTCAAATTCATTTTTTAAGTTTTTCAGTTGTACCGGGCTCATAACTTCTTTTATCTCTGGAATAATAGCTCTGCCTGCTTGTTTAGCAGCTGCTTCTGCTACTCTCTGCCAGCGTTGTCTCTTCTTTGCTTTCTTTCTGTTATCATATTTAACAATACTGCGCTCTGCTTCAAGAGGAATTAAACCAGAAAAACCAATCTCAGTTGCTTTTTCTACTACTAGATCTAATTTGCTTTTTTTAGGTAACCCCTGCGCCAACCAGACCTGTAGTTTTGCTTCGACTGCAGATTTTTCTTTTTTTATAATTTCTAATTCAACTGCTGAATCTAAATAATCACTAAGTTCAGCCTCAAAATCAAAACCAGTTCCATCAGAAAGAATAACCCTGTCACCTAAATTTAGGCGCAGGGAATTTTTAAGATGGTTATAATCATTACCAGAAATAATAATTTTTTCTCCTGGTTTAGGGCTTTGTTCAATAAAAAATCTAGGCATTTTTATTCACTCCATAAATTAGTGGTTCAGACATTAAGAGCATCCTTTATTTTTTTTAAAAATCCTTTATGCTCTGGATTAATCTCTTCGCCGCTGATATCAGCGAATTCAAGCAATAATTCTTTTTGCTTATCACCTAAGTTTTTCGGAATCATGACCTTAACATTAATGTATTGATCACCACGTCCATAGCCATTAAGATGAGCAATCCCTTTATTTTTAAGTCTAAAAGTAGTTCCTGGCTGAGTACCTTCTGGAATATCAAACTGAACCTTGCCTTCCAGAGTTGGAACTTTTATCTTATCACCCAATGTTGCCTGAACAAAACTAATTGGGACTTCACAATAAAGATCATCACCCTTACGATCAAAGATCTTATGTGACTGGACATCAATTACTATATATAAATCACCAGCAGGTCCACCTTTTTCGCCTGCCTGACCTTCACCAGACATTCTTAATCTGGTTCCAGTATCTACTCCAGCTGGAATATTAACAGTTAATTTACGCTGCTTACGTACTTTTCCAGAACCATTACATTTATGGCAGGGATCAGAAACAATTTTACCATCACCACCACAACGAGGGCAGACACTACTCTGAGTGAATTGTCCAAAAGGTGTCTGTTTAGTTGATCTAACCTGGCCCTGTCCATTACATTCTGGACATGTTTTTACATCAGAACCTGGTTCTGCTCCACTACCATGACAGTGATCACACTCTTCATCACGCGGAATTTTAATTTCTTTTTTTCCACCGAAGGCAGCTTCTTCAAATGATATCTGGAGACGATATTGGAGATCCGCCCCTCGACGAGGTCCATTTTGTCGACGTCCTCCCATACCACCAAATCCAAACATATTAAATAAGTCATCAAGTCCACCAAATCCACCTTGAGCAAAGTCATCAAAATTAAAGTCTTGATCATTAATTCCAGAGTGCCCATATTGATCATAACGAGCCCTTTTATCAGGATCACTTAAAATTTCATAGGCCTCAGAAATCTCTTTGAATTTATCAGTTGTATCTTTGTCCTGATTCATATCAGGATGATATTTTTTAGCAAGCTTGCGGTATGCCTTCTTAATTTCTTTCTGATCAGCACTCCGATCTACTCCTAATAATTCATAATAATCTTTTTTAGCCATCTTAAAATCACCTCTCTACTAAAGAAAGAAAAAACACTTTTAGGGAGAGCACTGCTCCCCCTAAATACTGCAATTCTTTCCAGAAATTACTTGTCTTCATCATCTACTTCTTCAAAATCTACATCAACAGTATTATCGTCAGCATCTGCACCTGCATCTGTCTGAGCACCAGCCTGACCAGCTGCTTCTGCACCAGGATTAGCTCCTGCCTGTGCCTCTTCTGCTTGAGCATATAATTCTGAACTTAATTCTGTTAATTCATCAGTAAGAGCTTCCATTTTATTTTTAATTGCTTCTAATTCAGCATCATCGTCAGCCAAGACTTCTTTTAATTCTTCTTTAGCTGCTTCTACTTTATCTTTAATAGCTGAATCAACTTTGTCACCAGCATCTTTAAGTGTTTTTTCTGTTTGATGAACTAAAGAATCAGCTTCATTTCTGGTTTCAATTTTTTCTACCCGTTTTTTGTCTTCTTCAGCATGAGCTTCAGCATCTTTTACCATTTCATCAATTTCTTCATCGGATAAGCCACTAGTTGATTTAATAGTAATTTTTTGTTCATTGCCAGTTCCTTTATCTTTAGCTGCTACATGAACAATACCATTTTTATCAATATCGAATTCTACTTCAATTTGTGGTACTCCTCTTGGTGCAGGTGGAATATCTGTTAATTGGAAGCGGCCGAGTGTTTTGTTATCTTTAGCCATTTTTCTTTCTCCCTGCAAAACATGAATATCAACACTTGTTTGATTATCAGTTGCAGTTGAGAACACTTTACTCTTGGAAGTAGGGATAGTTGTATTACGGTCAATTAATTTAGTGAAAACACCACCTAAAGTTTCAATACCAAGTGAAAGTGGGGTAACATCTAATAATACAATATCATCTACTTCACCAGCTAAAATACCACCCTGAACAGCAGCTCCAACTGCAACAACTTCATCAGGGTTAATACCTTTATTAGGATCTTTACCAATTAATTTCTTAACAGCTTCCTGTACTGCTGGAATTCTAGTTGATCCTCCAACTAAAATCACTTCATCAATATCTGAGTTGTCCATTCCAGCATCATTAAGTGCTTTCCGGGCAGGTTCCATTGTTTTTTCCACTAGATCAGCAGCTAGACTTTCAAATTTGGCTCTTGTTAAGTCTATATCTAGATGTTCTGGCCCAGACTCTGTTTGAGTAATAAATGGTAGATTAATATTTGTTTGCTTTACACTAGATAACTCTATTTTAGCTTTTTCTGCTGCATCTTTAAGACGCTGTAAAGCCATTTTATCTTTTTTAAGATCAATTCCAGTCCGATTTTCAAATTCTTCAGCTAAATAATCAATTATTCTCTGATCAAAGTCATCTCCACCAAGATGGTTATTACCGCTAGTTGCAATTACTTCAAAAACTCCATCACCAATATCAAGAATGGAAACATCAAAAGTACCCCCACCAAGGTCATAAACTAAAATAGTTTCTTCACCCTTATCATCAAGTCCATAAGCCAGTGCTGCTGCAGTAGGCTCATTAATTATTCTTTCTACTTTTAAGCCAGCTATTTTACCAGCATCTTTAGTTGCCTGACGCTGACTATCAGTGAAATAAGCTGGAACTGTAATAACTGCTTCTGTTACTTCTTCTCCTAAGTAATCTTCTGCATCACTTTTCAGCTTTTGTAAAATCATAGCTGAAACTTGTTGTGGATTATAATCTTCACCATTAAGTTTTACTGTATAATCTGAACCCATATGTCTTTTAATAGAACTAATTGTCTGATCAGGATTAGTAATTGCCTGACGTTTAGCATGTTCACCGACAATTCGTTCTCCTTTTTTGGAATATGCTACAACAGAGGGAGTAGTTCTACCTCCTTCTTTATTTGGAATTACAGTAGGTTCTCCACCTTCCATTACTGCCACACAGGAATTAGTAGTACCTAAATCAATACCGATTACTTTACCCATTTTATATTCCTCCTTATAAAATTGTTAGCAAATATTTATTTAAAATTAAACATAAAATTAATTAAATTAAACTAAAATTAGTAAATTTAGCTGTTTAAACTGCAACTTTAACGCGAGCTGGTCGAATAACTCGATCTGCAAGTATAAATCCTTTTTGTAGTACTTCAACTACTGTACCAGATTCTTCAGCTTCAGCTTCTACTCTCATAATTGCTTCATGGAATTCAGGATCAAATTCTTTTCCTGCAGCTTCTATTTCTTCAATTCCTTGATCAGCAAATACTTTTAGAAGCTGATTGTAAATCATCTGAACACCTTTAGCAAATTCAGTTTCTACTTCTTCTGAATTTAGCGCTCTTTCAAAATTATCAATTACTGGTAACATTTCAAAACATAGATCAATTTTACCTTTAGTAACCATTTCTGCTTTTTCTTTTTGACTTCTTTTACGATAATTAACAAAGTCAGCTTGCAGTCTCTGCAAACGTCCCAATAAATCATCGACTTCTGCATCTAGCTCAGCTACTTTTTCCTGTTGAACAGCTAACTCAGTTATTAACTCTTCCCGGGAAAGTTCAACCTTAACCCCTTCTGCATCAGTCTCAGCTGTAAATTCATCTGTATCTACTGCTTCTGATTCAGCTTCAGAAGATTGCTCTGCAATATTCTGAGCTTCTTCTTTAGTAAGTTCTTCAGCAGACTTATCTTTGTTATCCATTATTATCACCCACTAGCTTTTGAAATTAACTTACTTAAAATATCAGAAATAACATTAACCGAAGAAATAACCCTGGGGTATTCCATTCGGGTAGGGCCAATAACCCCAATCTTACCTACTGCCCGATTTGAAATATAATAAGTTGCGACTACAAGTGAGCAGTTTCGAATATCCTCTACTTCGTTTTCCTGACCAATTTTAATGGCCAGATCAGAACCAGAAATACTATTAATAATCTTGTTTAACATTTCTTCCTGGTCAAGTAATTTTAACATTTTTTTCAGTCTTGCCAGATCATTAAATTCAGGTTGTTCAAGAATATATGATGTTCCACCAAGATAAACTTTTACTCCACCTGGTTCAAATGCTCCTTCAAACTCATTATAAAACTGTTTAAACAGTTCAAAAGATAGATCAAGTCTGGTCAACAGTTCTTTTTCTAATTCATTTAGATAAGCATGATTAAGCTCAGCCAACAGCCTACTTTCTAATTTTTCGCTTAAAAACCTATTAATATAAGAAAGTTTACGAGCTGATAGCTTTTGATCAAGATTAATAATCTTATTGTTAACCATGCCAGCGTCTGTGACCAATACTAAAAGCAAAGAATTATCAGCTAACTGCATAATTTCAACTTTACTGAGTCGACTAACCTGACTTTTGGGTTCACTAACCATCGCTGTATAATGAGTCATATTGGACAGCATCTTTGCCATACCAGAAATTATATCCTGAACATCCTGAAGATCTTGATACAAATCTTCAATATTGTTTAGCATACCGGGAGCTTTCCTACTATTATCTCTGATAAGTTCATCAACATAGTAACGATACCCTTTATCAGAAGGTATTCTACCGGCAGAAGTATGTGGTTGTTCTAAGTACCCTAGATCTTCGAGATCAGCCATTTCATTTCTGATTGTTGCAGGACTAACATCCAGATTATATTTTTTCGCAAGTGTCCTTGAACCAATAGGAGATGCGGAAATTATGTGTTCCTGAATGATGGCCCGCAATATTCTTTTTTTTCTGGGATCTAATTCTTCAACCATCATTTTCACCTCTCTTTTAGCACTCAATTAACGAGAGTGCTAACAGCTAATAATAAAATAACACATTGCCTTTTTTTTGTCAAATATTACTGCTAATTATTTAAGGTAAAAATTTAATAAATACCTCATTTGCTAGCTTTTTACCACGATTAGTTAGATAAATCCTATTATTTGCTTCTTTTATCAGCTGATTAGCTTTCAAGCTGTTAATTTCTGCCTGATAAACTTTTTTAAAGTCCTGTTTAAATCTTTTTTGGAATTCATTTAATAATATACCTCGCTCAGTTCTTAAAGCTAAAAAAGCAAATTCGGCCTGTTTTTCTTTTGCGGTTAATTTTTCTAACTGACGAACCTGAAATTCAGATGCTGAGTTTCTAGTTGGCTTTTTTGTTTGAATAGACTGCTCTAAAATATTTTCTGAATTAGCAGTCCCATAATAAAGCAGATAGTTTTTAAGATCAGCTTTATTTTGAAAGCGATAATTTCCATTAAAAGAAACTGCTCCCGGGCCAGCGGCCAAGTAGGGCTGATAAAGCCAATAAATAAAATTATGTCGCGCTCGATAGCCTTGTCTGGCATAATTAGAAATTTCATAATGATTGTAAGCTGCCTTTTTTAATTCTGCTGCTGCTAAATCATACATTTCTGCATCAAGCTCTTCCGTAGGCATTTCTAATTTATCTGCCTGATATTGTTGATAAAGTTTTGTACCAGGATGGAGCTCAAGATTATAAAGTGAAATATGCGGAGGCTCAAATTTTAATAAATCATTTAGATCTTTTTTAAATTCAGCCAGAGTCTGACCAGGGATTGCAAAAATTAAATCTGTGCTATAATTATTAAAAAATCTATTTATCAGTGTCAGTTTCTCCAAATTATGCTGACGATTGCTTTTTCTACCTAAAAGAGATAAGTATTTATCATTTAAACTCTGAATACCAACACTAAGTCGATTAATTCCTGCTCTACGATAAATAATTAATTTTTCAGCAGTAATTGAAGCAGGATTCACTTCAATTGTTATTTCGGCATCAGGCACAAGTTTAAAATACTGTCTTATCTTATTTAATAACGAAAAATATTTTTCAGCTTTAATAAGCGAAGGCGTTCCACCACCAATATAAATAGATTGTAATAATTTTTGATCAGTTATTGCAGCAAGTTCTGCTAATTCCAGAAAAAGGGCGTCCCAATACTGGTCCACCCTTTTTTTAGTATATTTAACTGAATAAAAATCACAATAAGCACATTTGCTGCTACAAAATGGGATATGAATATAAATTGAATTAGCTTTGGGAAAGTTAAGCATTTTCTTCTCTTTCCAAAATTGCCATAAATGCTTCTTGTGGTATTTCTACACTACCTACTTGTTTCATTCGTTTTTTACCTTCTTTTTGTTTCTCTAACAATTTACGTTTTCGAGTGATATCTCCACCATAACATTTTTGCAGAACATTCTTGCGCATAGCAGGAATGTTGGCCCGGGCAATTATCTTACCTCCTATAGCAGCCTGAATAGGAACTTTAAACATATGACGGGGAATAACTTCTTTTAGCCGTCTAGTTAAATAATTACCTTCCTGATAGGAGTTATCATCATGCACAATAGTAGATAAGGCATCAACTAATTCGCCATTAACCAGAATATCTAATTTAACCAGATTAGATTTTTCATATCCTTTAAGTTCATAGTCTAAAGTTGCATAACCACGAGTTCTTGATTTAAGCTGATTAAAAAAATCAGTAATAATCTCACTTAAAGGCATCTTGTAGCTTAAAGTAACCCGATCTTGGTCAATATATTGCATATCAGCAAATTCGCCCCTATTGTCCTGACAAAGTTCCATTGCCTGGCCGACATACTCTTCAGGTAGATGTATTTCAGCATTTACAAAAGGCTCTTTTATTTCAGCTATCTCAGCTGGGTCTGGAAAAAGAGCTGGATTTTCAATTTTTAGTACATCACCATTCTTTTTAACAATATTGTATTCTACACTGGGGGCTGTAATAACTAAATCAAGATCATATTCACGTTCCAGCCTTTCCTGAATAACTTCCATATGAAGCAGCCCTAAAAAACCACAGCGAAATCCAAAACCAAGTGCTTCAGAAGTTTCAGGTTCAAAGGTAAAGGAAGCATCATTTAACTGCAATTTTTCTAAAGCTTCTTTTAACACTTCATAATCAGAATTATCAGTAGGATATAAACCACTAAAAACCATTGGCTTAACTTTCTGATAACCAGGTAAAGCAGCTGCAGCTGGTCTCTCTTTTTTGGTAATTGTATCACCAACCCGGCAGTTACGTACATCTTTAATTCCGGAAATAATATAACCAACTTCACCAGCAGTTAATTCTTTTTTAGGAGTCATATCTGGGCCAAAATAACCAACTTCATCAACCTGATAACTCTTTTGATTTGACATTAATAGTATATTATCATCTTTTTTAACTGAGCCCTCCATAATTCTAACATAAGCAATTACCCCTTGATAGGAATCATAAAAAGAATCAAAAACTAGTGCTTTAAGAGGCTGATCTGCTCCTGCCTGTGGAGCAGGTATTCGTTCAATTACAGCATCTAAAATTTTATCAATATTAGTTCCATTTTTAGCACTTGCCAGGATGGCTTCATCGGGATCAATTCCAATTTCAAGCAGCTGTTCTTTAACTCGATCTGGATTTGCAGCTGGTAAATCTATCTTATTAATTACTGGAATTACCTCTAAATCATGTTCTAAAGCTAGATAAATATTAGCCATAGTTTGTGCTTCTACTCCCTGAGCAGCATCAATAACAAGTATTGCTCCCTCACAGGCAGCTAAACTTCTGGATACTTCATAAGCAA
This sequence comes from Halanaerobium salsuginis, assembly GCF_900114545.1. GTDB lineage: Bacteria > Bacillota > Halanaerobiia > Halanaerobiales > Halanaerobiaceae > Halanaerobium > Halanaerobium salsuginis. The sequence goes on along the minus strand of NZ_FOTI01000005.1, from coordinate 24,643 downwards.
AATCAACATGGCCAGGGGTATCAATTAAATTCAACTCATAATCACGATAGTTAATAGTTACTGCCTGGGCTTTAATTGTAATGCCTCGTTCTCTTTCTAAATCCATTTTATCTAAAACCTGTTTCTGCATTTTACGGTCAGTTATTGTATCTGTATATTCTAACATCCGGTCAGCCAGAGTTGACTTTCCGTGATCAATATGTGCTATTATACAAAAGTTTCTTATCTCTTCAGTCTGCAAAAAGTTTCCTCCTTTAAATCTTAATTACTACTTGAAACTCTTAAATCTAAATAATTTATTATCCCATAGTAATTTAATTATATTATATTTAATCTTATTATTCAATTGACATTTATAAACTAAGCAGGTAAAATTAAAATTACTGCTTGCATTTTCAAGAACTACATGTTAAAATTGAAATGTTGCAAATTAAGTCTGACAGCATATATATCTATTATTAAGAGGGGGTGAAGACGTTAGATGCCTATTATTAAATCTGCTAAAAAGAGAGTTAAAATCACAGAGAAAAAGACTGCTCTTAATCGGGAAAGAAAAGATCGTTTAAAAAATGCAATCCGTGCTATGGAAGATGCAGTTCAAGCTGGGGATAAAGAAGCTGCTGCAGAACAGTTAAAAGAGACTAAAAAGGTCATCGATAAGGCTGTAACAAGAAATATTATTCATAAGAACAACGCAGCCCGCAAAAAATCCCGCCTCACAAAAATGTACAATAATATGTAATAATTAAACTAAACACAAAATGTCCAATGGACATTAAAATATCTAAAAGATAGCTATCTTTTAAATTCCAAAACTCATCCAGCCATGGATGAGTTTTTTTAAGCTTAATTTTTAATAACTAATTGCTTTGAGAATTATCATTTCCAGTGCCATATTCTGTTCGGGATAATAACCAGTTAAAAAATTATAATTAGCCTTTAATATTTCAGCAAGTAATTTCTCTAATTCAAATTGAGTAAAATTTCTGCTGCGCTGTAGAGCTTTTTTAACTGGATATGGATGTTTGTTTAATTCCTGAGCTATTTTTTTATTATCATGAGTAAAATTACTGTAATATTTAACTTGCATTAATAATTCAACCTGATTTTTCAACATTGTTAGCAGATAAAGTGGATAAACTCCCTTACCTAACATTTCTTTTAAACTGAGTAAAGCCTTATCTGTCTTCTTCTCACCAATCAAATCTAAAAACGTAAAGATTTCTTCATCTTCAATAAACTTTTCCCGGCTGATTATCTTTTTTAAATCTTGATAATTCAAAAAATCTTTTTCTGGATAGCAGGTTATTATTTTTTCTATTTCACTCGCTAAAATTTCAAGTCTATTACTAAACATATTTTCTAAAACTTTAAGCGATTGCTGATCAAGTTTCTTGCCAGCCTGATTGAATTGCTTTTTTATCCACTGATCTAAATATCGATAACGCGGAGTTTTAAATTCTTGATAACAGCCTGACTTTTTAATAAGCTGATAAAATTTTCTTCTCTTATCCGGAGTAGTTTCACTAATAAAAACTAAAATAGAATCAGATGCTATTTTACTAATTAACTCAGTCAAGTCTGCTAATTCATTTTTATTAAGTTCATCTGTTAAATTTATTTCACTTATAATGAATCTGCTTGCAGCTCCCATAGGAGGTGTATTAATAGCAGATTTAAGTCTTTTTAGATAATTATCACCAGGTTTAACCAGGCTGAGATTAAAGTCTCTGCTGGCAACAGGTACAAATTTTTCCAGAAATCTTTCTTTAAATTCAGCTCTTAGATAGCTATTCTCAGCTGCAATAAAATAAAGATTTTTCACTTCTTTTTCCCGGGCCATAAATTCACTAATCTCCATCATTTTACCTCCAATTTATTTCTAAAATATTATAATAATAGTTTAACATAAATCAGAGCTAACATAAATAGAAACGCTTTTGTTTAAAGCTAAAAAACGAAAGCTTTCAGCAGTTCAGGTAAGGCCTGACCAATCAGCTTAGATTTTTTTTCTTCTCTTAAAAAAGTTTTAATTTTAAGCTGGCTGCCATTACTTAATACAGTTATTGCTCCATTTTGATCAGTTCTCAAATATTTCAAGTTATATTTATTAAGCCGGGATAATACTTCTGGAGCTGGATGACCAAAATTATTTCTTCCGACTGAAATAACTGTTAAATCTGGTCTAAGATTTTTTAATAATTCAGCACAGCTGGAAGTATTGCTGCCATGATGGCCTGCCTTTAAAATATTAATTTTTTTTAACTTATATTCCCTAATAATCCTCTTTTCCTGACTTGCTGGTAAATCACCAGTAAATAAAAAGCTATTATTTTTATAATTAACTAAAATCACAATAGAATTAGCATTTCTATCAGAACTAATTTTATTAATCAGCGGATTCAAAATACTCAGCTGGCACTGGCCAACTTGCAACTGCTGGCCTGCTGTTAATTTATAAAGTTTTGGCTGCTGATGAGTGCTCAGATAATTATTAAGCCAGACATGATACTTAGCTGGTTTTTTAAAAGGTGGAATAAAAATATTGTTTATCTGTTTGTTTTTTAATAAATAGGGCATCCCTCCGACATGGTCTGCATCAAAATGACTAATTACTAAATAATCAATATTTTTTATACCAAAATGGTCAAGATAAGGAATAATTGTATAAGCAATTCCCATATTATCCTTACCAGGTGGACCTGTATCAATTATCATTTTTTCTCCATTAGGAAATTCAACATATATACCATCACCCTGACCTACAGCCAGATAAGTTACTTTAAGTAACTGTGAATTATTTTGATAACTAAAGATTAATAAACTAATAATAAAAGCAGTTAATACTGTAATCTGCTTTAGCTGCTGGGTTTTTAAAGAAAAATTTATCTGATAATGACGAAAAGTCAAAGGTAAATAAAACAACAGACAATAATAAATAACTACTAAAAATAAAGGTGGGGTTTTAAAAAGCAGCGGCTTTCCCTGCAGCTTAACCATTAAAGTTAACAGAGCAAATGTAATATTAAGTAATTTAGCAGCGAAAATAGCTCCTAAAGAAGCCAGAGTTATATTTAAAAAAGAAATTAAAATTATTATAAATAAAAATGGAAGTAAAAATGAAAAAAGAGGAATTAACCAAATATTAGTTAAAAAAGCTATATAGTTATATTGGTTAAAATAATAAATTGTAATTGCAAAAGCTGCTAATTGAGCTGCTGCTGAAACTGCAAGCAGTGCTGGTAAAAACTTATTTAAAAATGGTGTTAATAGGTAAAGTCCCAGTACAAGCAAATAAGATAATTGTAATGATACTTTAAAGATAGCTGCTGGATCAAAAATCAGATTAATAATTAAAGTTACAGCAAGTAAATTAAGAAAATCAGTATCACGCTTTAACTCTACTGACCATAAATATAATAATGCTAAAGATGCCGCCCTAATAACAGCTGCTGAAGCTCCTATCATTAAAATATAGATAACTAGACATAAGCTTAAAGAAAAAAGTGTCTTTTTACTCTGTTTAAAAAACTTTAAAATAAATTGTTGTAAAGCAAAAACTAAAATTCCAATATGAAGACCAGAAATTGCCAATAAATGGCTAGCACCTGCCCCTCTAAGCAGAGATTTTTCTTTTTTGGCTAGAGCAGATCTTTCTCCAAAAACGACAGCTTTAATTAAAGCCTGGTTTTTATCTTGAAAAAGCAAATCAACTTTATCTAGAAACTTTGATTTCAGTTTTATAATTAATTTTCTATAATCAAAACTAGCAGCTAAAAATTTAATATTGGTAGGCTGCCAACCCTGCAAATAAATTTGCTTTTGTTTTAAGAAATTACGATAAGAAAATCCACCAGGATTTAATTGCTTCTGAGGCAGGCTAAGCTTAAGATATAAGCTGAGCAGATCACCACTATGATAATTATCAAAACAACGTTTTGAAACAATTATTTTACCGTAACGAAAATTATGTTTGTTAAGTTCCTTTACCTTAAGATAGTAATTACTTCCACTTAAATCTCCTGGATCAATCTCTAATCTGGCCTTGACTAGAACTTTAGCTTGAGATTGAAAATTGCTAATTGATTGAGGTGCATAATAACGATAGTTATCTGCGACAAAAGAAAAACTGCCTAGAAAAAATGCCAGTAAGAGCAAGAAGATAAACACAGAATTTCGACTTATTTTTAAATAAAACAAAAAATAAATCAGAACTGCTAATAACTGAACAGTCAAAATTAAATTAAGTAATTTTCAGCTGTTGATAAAAGAAAAACTTATTGTTATTATTTGGTTATTAATGAAATTTATTTAGTCTTTTTGGGGGCAAACCAAATTGATTTATAGCTAACAAAAACTTACTAAATAGAATTCCACTAATTAGAAAAAACAAAATATAAAGAGCTGGTTTATAACGCCATTGCTGCCATAATTTGATTTTCATTAGAGACAGATCTCATCAATAATATTTGCCAGGGTCTTTTCACCAATTCCACTAATATTTAGGAGATCATTTTTATCTGAAAATTTTCCCTGTTGCTTTCTATATTTTAAGATAGCTGCTGCTTTACTGGGCCCAATGCCACTTAGTTTTTCTAGTTCAGCTTGTGAAGCCTGGTTAATATTAATTAGAGGTTGGTTAGTGCTAGTTTGATCTGGATTGGCAGCAATTAAAGCAACCTCTTTTCTACCTGTATCAAGATCCAACTGAGGTAAAACAGGGATAATTACTTTTTCACTATCTCTTAAATCTTGTGCCAAATTAACCTGTGCTAAATCTGCCTGAGCTGTCATACCACCTGCTAACTCAATTAAATCAACTAATCTGGCCTCAGCCGGCAGACTATACACTCCTGGTTTGTTTACTGCTCCTGCTAAATGAACAATTATTGGTTTTTTAGCCTTTTTTGCTGACTTATGAGACGGAGAAATTAATTGCAGCTGTTGATTTTCACTTTCATTTAAATTAATTTCTGATGTAGCTGTCTCATGCAGCCAATTGTTTTGATAAGCTACTCCCAACAATAGTAAAATTATTAGAATAACTTTTTTGTAATTATTTTTTAACAAAATATCCACCTCCTAATAAATATATTATGGATATTTTTATAAATTCCTGCTATTTTTTTACATTTATTACAAAAAATATAGCCAGTTGTAATAAACTGGCTTCATAAAAAATTATAAATTTATAAATTATTGATCTAAATGATCTTTAATTTTCTTTATTATCAAGTCATTTGCTATCTCATTTAATCCACCATGTGGAATAATGATATCTGCCTGATACTTAGTTGGTTCAACAAATTTTTGATGCATTGGCTTAACTGTTCTTAAATATTGGGCTTTAACCGATTCAAAAGTACGATCTCTTTCTTTAATATCACGGCTAATTCTCCTTAAAAGCCTAATATCAGCATCTGTATCAACATATATTTTTAAATCAAGCAAGTCTTTTAAACTTTGATAATGAAAAATAAGTATCCCTTCTACAATAACAATTGGAGCTGGTTTAACTAACTTAGTTTGTTTTAATCTTTCGTTAGTCTTATAAGAATAAAGTGGCCGTTTTATACTTCTGCCGTTCTTTAATTCCTCTAAATGTTTAACTAATAGCTCTGTCTCAAAAGAGTCGGGATGATCAAAATTTATTTTATGATCTGCAACTTTAAAATGACTGCGATCATGATAATAATAGTCATGTTTCAAGATAGTTACATTATCTTGAAAAGATTCTTTTAAAATTCTAGCAAGAGTTGTCTTACCAGAAGCAGTTCCACCTGCTACTCCTATCAAAAGTGAACTCATTTATTTATCCCCTTCATTAATTTTTAAATTCAAGATCTTATATCTGTCAGACATTCTTGACAAATATAATTATTTTTATATAGAATTAATTCTTTAGTACCATCACAAAAAGCACATTTTTTAACACTATCAAGTTCAGAATCTGTTAAATCTTGTTTTCCATAAATTCTTTCTTTAAGCTCTCTAATCATTGCTAATTCTGCATTTAACTTTTCACTTCCAGAATCAATATTTTTATCACTCATCAGCATTTCTTCCCCCTGTTTTAATAAATATCTTTTCTGCGATATCAAGCAATAAATCATCTTGCAGCTGCTTTGGCAAAAAATTACTGGTTTTTATAAATGAAGGTAATTTATTATAAAGAATACTCTCAGCTGGTTTATTCTTTTGACAGACTAAATCCAATAATTCGGCAAAAGTATAAATTTGAAAACGATCAATTTTTTCCGCAGCAGCAAGCTTTTCCAGCAAAGCAATTACTATTTCACTATAAGATGCTGGATAATCAAAGTCTAATATTTCTGCTAGTTTAGGAATCAAGTTTTCCAGAAATGATCTCTGCAGAGGAGCTTCTGGATAAGAAAACTTTTTTAATAAATTAATTTTTATATCTGGATTAATTTTTAGTAAAAAATCAAGAAAATAATCTTCATTTTGATTTAACTTTAGATAATATTTATTTCCCTGTAAATGCTTAAAATATTTTAAAGTATCATAGTAGCCCATCTTTATATTCTTACGCGCATTTGCCTGACTAAAATTAAGCATCCTCCCTAAATTTTCAGAAGGATTTATAAAAATAATTTCTTTTTCTGAATCAACTTTTTTCTCTATTTTACCCAGGCCATAAGTTCTAATTGCAATTATTTTATTATAACCTCGTTTTAAAAGTGTCTTAATTGGCAAGTTCTCATAAAAACCACCATCAATTAAAAGCTGACCATCTATACGCTGTAATTTAAAAGCAGGCAGATAGGCGCTTGCCATTATATAGTCTCTTACTTTACCAGCTGGAATATCATCTAAAAAAAGTTCTAATGGTTTCAATTCACTCAAAGATAATGTTATGATTGCAAAATCAAGTGAAGAAGCTCTTAATAAATCTTCATCAATATTATCAAGTAATATTTCCTGAAAAAATGAATTATCAAGCCCTTTATTTTTAAATACCTGTTTAACTTTATTAATAAAATAAAAAAGATTATTCTGGTTAACACTTAGATTAAATAAGTCTGTTAATTGTTGATCATCAATATTAAGTACTTTTTCAGTAGAGATATTATTCCAGTATTCGTAAGCTAAATCTAATTTACCCTGTACGTACATTGCCCCATTCATCGCCCCAATAGAAGTACCTGCCACAGCAGACACTTTTATTTTAAGCTCTGTTAAAGCTTTTAAGGCTCCTATATGATAAGCTCCTTTGGCTCCTCCCCCTTCGAGTACTAATCCATACAAAAGCATTACCTCCCAGATTAAAGCTTTCTTATTATACCATAGTTAGTTATTATAATAAATAGTTTTAAAACAAAAGATCTCAAAATTAGAAAAAAATAACCACAGCTTTAATAACTGCAGTAATTCCTGAAAATAACCTTAATTTTACAATCAAAATATAATAAAAATAGCTATATTTTACTAATTATTCTGTTTTTCATTTACATAAAATAATTTTATCACTAATTATTTAGAGATTCAAGCCAGAGCTAAAGTTTAGTTTTTAAAACAAAGCTGTTATAATATTATTTTGCAAAATTAAATTTAAGATAAAATTTATAGAAAAAAAGACCTCCTAAATAGGAGGCCTTTTCTATTCTAGACTAATTTATCTAGAATATATGTCGAGGGAATTTCGACAAAATTTATTTAATTGTTTTTACCCAGAGACCTCTTTTATAACCTTTTTTAGAATCAACTTCCAGACAGTTAAAGCCAAGCCCCCGATAAAAATTAATTAATTTTTTATTTTCAAGTGAAGAATAAAGTTGCAAATAATGAGCATTCTCTGATTTTAATCTTGCTATTGCTTTGGTAAATAACATTGTACCCAGACCCTGATTTTGATAATCAGGATGAACAGCAAAACGCTTTAATAAAAATCTTTGCTGACTTATTTCTTCTAGCCTTAAAGAAGCAACTATTTTTTCATCAGCTAATAAAACAAGTACTATATTATTTGCAAGATCATTAATAATATCAGTCAAGTCTTCTGCTAAAGCTGAATTAACAATTTTTTTATTCTGACTATCTATTTTACCATAATTAGCAAATGCCTGCTGCATTAGATTTTTAATTGCTGCTGCATCTGCCCGGGATCCTGATCTACATGGATACTTCTTCTCACTACTAACTGCTGCCATCACTTAGATCACTCCTATTATAAAGTAGCTGTCATTACAGCTTTAATTGTATGCATTCTGTTTTCAGCCTGTTCAAATACTTTTGAATAATCACTCTCAAATACTTCATCTGTTACTTCCATTGCAGTTAATCCATATTTTTCAGCAATCATTTTAGAAGTTTTAGTTTCTAAGTTATGATAAGCTGGTAGACAATGGAGAAAAATAAGTTCTGGATTGTTTGCCTGTTCAACCAGTTTTTTATTTACCTGATAGGGTTTTAATAACTTTATTCTTTCTGCAAATTGAGCTTCTTCTCCCATCGACACCCAGACATCAGTATAAATTGCATCAGCATTTTGGACCCCTGCTGCTGGATCAGCTGTTATTGTAATTTTTGCTCCAGATTCTACTGCTTTTTTTTGAGCTAGTTTTTTTATTTCTCTGGCTGGCCAGAGTTGTTCTGGAGCAGCTATAGTAAGATTAATTCCCATAATAGCGGATCCAATCATTAATGAATTAGCCATATTATTACGGCCATCACCTACATAAACTAGTTTTAAACCAGTTAAGCATCCAAAATTTTCTTGTAAAGTTAAGAAATCAGCCAGAATTTGTGTAGGATGATATAAGTCTGTTAGACCATTCCAGACAGGTACACCTGCATATTTAGCCAGAACTTCTACTGTCTTGTGGCTAAAACCTCGGAATTGAATTCCATCAAACATTCTGCCTAAAACACGTGCTGTATCAGCAACTGACTCTTTTTTGCCAAGTTGAATATCATTTTTACCTAAAAATTCTGGAAAACCACCTTCATCATTAGCAGCTACAGTAAAAGCACATCTTGTTCTAGTCGATGTTTTTTCAAAGATAAGCGCAATATTTTTGCCAACCAACAATTCTCCTCGAATTCCAGCTCGTTTTTTAGCCTTTAAATTATCTGCTAATTGTAGAAGATAATCAATTTCTAACTTAGTAAAATCTTTAAGCGCTAAAAAGCTTCTCCCTTTTAAATTTTGGCCCATTCTACTTCCTCCTTAAATTCTCCAGCCTACTTAAATATAACTCAATTATGTTTTATTACTTTATCAATTTAAATCAATAAATTATAGGGTTAAAAATATTACTATTAATAAAATTTTAAGTAAACAAAGTAAAGTTTTTTAACTAATTTAAACTAACTTAACCCCAGAAAGCAAAAAAACCTCGTTCTCTTCAAAAAAGAGACGAGGATTCTACCCGTGTTGCCACTCTAGTTGCCATTAAAAACTCACTTAAAAGATATTATTAATAGCCGCTCGAAAACTTAACGCGTTTAACGAAACTTCTTACTAATTTCAGAAGTCCTTCTCCCAGGTGCGCTTCAGTATATTTTTCTTACTGGACTCACAGCTGTTCCAGTTTGCTCTAAAGAAAATATATACTTAATCTCCTGCTCGTAGAATTTAAAATTTATTTTTTATTATTATACCCTGCCTTTAACTATAATGCAAGCATTATTAAAAAGTAAAAATATTCTGAATAAACTTAAACGTTAATCAATTTCCATTTTCCCTGTTTAAATCTATATAAAACATAGCTGCCCCTTACTGACCAATCAACAACCATTGCAATCCAGGCTCCTACCAGGCCAAGTCCCAGAGGATGTACTAACAAATAACCTAATAACAATCTGAAAATCCAGGTTGATATAGCTGTAGAATAAAAAACTGCTTTTGTGTCACCAGCCCCCCGTAAGGCACCAGCAAAAATAAAATGAGTCCCCATTGGCAGCTGAGAAAAAGCAATTATTCTTAAATTTAAAGCTGCTTTACTTACTATTGCCGGATCAGAAGTATAAAGTCGAATTAATTGTTCCGGAAAAACTAAAAATATTGCTGCCATAAATCCCATAATTGTTAAACCAATTTTCCAGGCTTCAAAAGTTCCTCTTTCTGAACCAGCTGAATTATTTGCTCCCAAATTTTGTCCAACAATTGTAGTAGCAGCAACAGCAATTCCAAATCCAGGCATATAAGAAATTGATTCTGCATTTAAAGATATTTGATGTGCTGCAAAAGCAGTGGTTCCTAAAGCAGCAATTACTCTGACAAAAAGCAGTTGGGCCAATCTCCTGACCGATTCTTCTAAAGCAGTTGGCAGACCGATTTTCAAAATTCTTTTAATCAAACTAATTTCTGGATGAAAAAATCCAGTGATTTTCATCTTCAAGACACTATAATTAGAAAAAGTAATTAAAAATAAGATTAATCCTCCAATCGAGCGAGCCAGAGTTGTTGATAAAGCTGCACCACTAACTCCAAGAGCTGGAAAACCAAAGTTACCAAATATAAAAATATAATTTCCAACTAAATTAAGCAAATTAACTAGTAAATTCACTTTGAGAGGAGTTTTTGTTTCTCCAGCACCTCTCAAAGCTGCTGTAACAATAAAACCAACTACCATCAGGACAAAACCTGGTGTAATAATCCTTAAATAGGAGGTTCCTAGTTTAATTACTTCTCCACTACCTCCCATTAAGCGCAAAAGTGATGGTGCAAAAATATAGAATAAAGCAGCAAAACTTAAAGAAAATAAAAAAGAAAGCAATAAAGATTGCTGTAAAACTGCTGCTGCCTTTTTATTTTCTTTTGCTCCTGTAAAACGGGAAACTAATGCTGTAGTTCCTACTCCTAAAGCAGATGCTAAAGCTGTAGAAAAAAAGACTGGCTGCATTGTCAAACCAATTGCAGCCACGGCGGAAGCTCCTAACCTGCCAACCATCATCAGATCAACAATTTGAGTGATAGTAGCCAGAGATTGTTCTGCGATTACTGGCCAGGCAAGTTTTAAGATTATTTTTTTAGTAGAACTATTTTCATCTAATAAAACATTATTATCTATGGTCACTTCATCACCTTCAACCCTAAAAAAATAATAAGCTAGATTTTAATCTTCATAATAGAAACCATTGTTGCTCACAACTCGAGTTATTTCAGGATGAAAATAACTTCTTGCTCCTGCCTGATGATCAAAAAATCTTAACATCAGAAAAGATAAAAGAAAGGCAATTGCTGAACCAATTATACCTGCAACCTCAGAATTTGCAACTACAGAATTAAATAAAATATTGCCGGCAAAATAACCAGCTATAATAGCTATTAAAGGTAGTAGATAAACTACAAAAGCAGAAAATAAGACTGGTTTAGAACCCATTTCAAGTTCAACTAAACTGCCAACCTCTGCTCCAATTGGATCATTAACTAAAACTTCCATTTCCTCAACTTCATGAGAATCTTGAGCCAACATACACTTTTTATCACAATGACTACAAGCTGAAGTTTTAATAACCTTAACCAAACTCTGACCAGATTCTTTTTTTACTACTCTGGCTCTTTCTCTCACATTAACACTTCCTCGCTTAAAATAATTTTATAAATTTGAGTAGTTAATAATTACTTGAATTTAATTTATAATTAAACCATTTAACAATATATATTTTAACAAAAAAATTATTTAAAATAAAGCACATTTATTACAACTGCTGCATTTATTAAATAAAAAGCTCTGACAGCGAGGGCATTTAAATGAAATAATTTTTTGCATTTCATAACCACATACAGTACAAACTATTTTTTTAGAAAAAATAGTTTCAGTTAAATTACAATTTTCCACGGTCAGACCTCTTTTCTGTTTAAATTAATTAAAAAATTAAGAAATTAACTATTCCACCAGCTATAAAAGCAATCAGCCAACTGCCAAACCAAATATAAATAGCCTCTTTTAAATTTCTTTCTTTGACCATAATCATCATTGCTGCAATACAGGGAACAAATAAAGTTAAAGTAATTAAAGAAACAGTAACTTGAGCAGGAGACAGAGTAATAGCAGTTAAACCAGCTGCACCAAAATCTCGTCTAATAACTCCCATCACAAAAGCAGTTGCTGTTTGAGCAGGCAGTCCCAACAAATTAACTGTTACTGGAGCTGCAAGTTTAGTGATAAAATCTAATAATCCACTCTTTTTTAAAATAGTTATTAAAGCAGCCCCTAAAACAAAAATAGGACCAGCTTCTTTTATAAAAGCTATTGTTTGCTGATATGTTTTGCTAAATACATTTTTTAACTCTGGTACTCTCATTGGTGGTAGATCAATAATTAAATCACTAGATTCACCTGGTAAAACTTTATTTAAAAAGGTACCAGCTAATACATAGACAACAAAGATTGTCATTAAATAAACTATTATATAAAAAGGTTCAAGCTGAGCAATCAAACCAGCAATTACTCCCAACTGAGCTGAACAGGGAATCGCCAGCCCAAGTAAAAAAATAGAAATTATTCTCTCACGCTTAGTACCAAGTAAACGCGTAGTAATAGTGGCCATTGTAACACAGCCAAAACCAAGCAGCATTGGAATAATTGCCCGCCCATTAAGTCCAATCTTTTGCAGAAGTCGATCAGTTAATACTGCTATCCTGGGTAAATATCCAGAATCCTCCAGTAAAGAAAGTAAGAAATAGAATGCTGCCACTAATGGTAACAAAAGTCCAAAAATATAAGTCACTGCCATAGTTAAAATTCCAAATTCTCCCGCCAAAAGTTCGCCAATAAAATTATTTAACCCAATTGTATTAACTATTAGCTGCTGCATAAAAGGCTCATATATCCCACTAAACAAATAACCTTCTGTAAAATTAACTACTGTCTGAGCTACAAAAACACCGATAAATTGATAAATAAAATATAATAAAATTATAAGAGCAGGTATTGCTGTTAGTGGTTTTAAAAGATAATAACCAACTTGACGAGCTATTTGACTAGAATTTGTCTGGTAAGTAAGTACAGAATCAACTATCTGATCAACCCGCTGCCGACGCGCAGTATAAATTTCTTCCCGTAAATCTTTAAACTTAGCTGCAGCAGTTTTATATTGACAGCGAATATTTTCATCTTCTTCTAAAATCATTACTGCATCAGCTGTATTTTGGCAAAAATCATCAACTTTAATTAACTCAGCAGCCAGTTTTGAATTAAACGCAAAAGTCTTTTTCCCTTTAGCAGCCTTATTTAAAGATGACTTAACAGCTGCTAAACCAGTTCTTTCAGCAGCTGTTGTAGGTATAACTGGTACTCCAAGTTCTTCTTCTAAAAGATCTAAATCAATTTCAATTTTATTTTTAGCAACTTCATCCATCATATTAAGAGCAATAATCATTTTTTTATCTAGATCAATTAATTGTTGGGTTAAAAAAAGATCTCGCTCCAGATGACTAGCATCAACAACATTAATAATCAAATCTGCAGACATAATAAAATCCCTGGCTACTCTTTCCTCATCATTTAAAGAACCAACTCCATAGACTCCAGGAGTATCAAATACAGCAGCTTCATCCATTTTACCACTGCTAATATCGAGAGTAGTACCGGGATAATTTGAAACACTAACATAAATTCCGGTTAAATAATTAAAAAAGATTGACTTACCTACATTAGGATTACCAGCTAAGACAATCTTTTGCTTTGTCTGCAGTTCAACATCTATTTCTACTTGACCGCAGTGACTCATTGAACCATTCCTTTTTCTTTTACTATAATTTTTTCTGCTGTTCTTCTTCCAATTGCAATTTCCTGTAAATTTTTCTTTAAAATAACAGGACCGCCAGGAATCAAACCTGCACATTCAATTTCTGCTCCTTCACTAATACCGAAGCGAAGAGCCTGCAAGCGCACCTTTTTATTTTCTATTTTAGCAATGATAAATTTAGTGCCGGCCTTTATATCAACTAGAGTCATTTCTTCATGCCTCCTGCTAATTGGATTTATACTTGTTTTTACTAAACTAATTATATTGAAAACGATATTCAAAGTCAATCTTTATTTTTCAAAAATATTAGTTTAAAAACACTAGTAAGATTTTAAAAAAATAAATATAGAAGGCGGCCTCAAATGAAGCCACCTTTTTTTAGCTATTTTACTACTAAATTAACTAACTTACCAGGAATATAAATTGTTTTTACCAGTTTGCCTTCAGCTAAATAAGATTTTATTTTTTCTGCTGCCATTACTTTAGCTTTTACTTCCTCTTCACTGATATCTGCTGGCACAGTAATTTTATCTCTTACCTTACCATTAATCTGAATTACAATAGTTAATTCATCTTTTTGCAGTGCCTGGGGATCAAAATCAGGCCACTGTTGAGTATGAATACTGTTTTGGTAAGCTAAAATATGCCAGAGCTCCTCTGTTATAAAAGGGGCAAAAGGTGATAATAATAAAATCATCTTTTCGGCTACCTCTTTAATTAAAGCCTGGTTAGTATCAGCTTTACTACGCTGGTTTAGATAAGAATAAACCTCATTTGTCAACTCCATAATCGCACTAATTGCTGTATTAAAATTAAGTCTTTCACTAATATCTTCAGTTACTTTTTTGATACTAGCATGTAAAGTGCGATATAATTTTTGGGCAGGTTGATCAAATTCAGCTTGATTTAACTCAGCAGGAGCTGTTTTAATTATTTCTAGATTCTCAGTTACAAAACGCCAGACCCTATTCAAGAAACGTTCTGCTCCTTCTACTCCCTGATCACTCCACTCTAAATCTTTCTCTGGGGGAGCTGCAAACAGAATAAATAGTCGAGCTGTATCAGCACCATATTGAGCCAGAATTTCTTTAGGATCAACTACATTCCCTTTCGATTTAGACATTTTAGCCCCATCTTTTAAAACCATGCCCTGAGCCAGCCAGTTAGTAAATGGTTCAATTGCGTCTGTCATTCCCATATCATGCACAACCTTAGTAAAAAAGCGAGCATATAGTAAATGTAAAATGGCATGTTCAATTCCACCTATATATTGATCAACTGGAAACCAGTTATCTACTTTATCTTTAGCAAAAGGTGAACTTTCATTATTTGCATCAGCATAACGCATAAAATACCAGGAAGAATCAACAAATGTATCCATAGTATCAGTTTCTCTAGTCGCTGGGCCACCGCAATGAGGACAGGTTGTATTAACAAAACTCTCCACTTTTTTTAGTGGTGATTCTCCAGTTGGCGAAAATTCTACATCATGAGGTAATTCAACCGGTAATTCTTCTTCCGGAACAGCAACAGTACCACACTTTTTACAATAAACAATTGGAATTGGAGCTCCCCAATAACGCTGCCGAGAAATTAACCAATCACGCAGTCGATAATTTGTTTCTACTTTGACAAAGCCGGCTTCAGAGAAATCAGCTGTCATAGCCTGAAAAGCCTCTTTAACATTCAAACCATTATATTTTCCAGAATTAATCAACTTACCTGAACCGCTATAAGCAGTTTCCATTTCTGCTCCCTGCAGTTCTTGCTCCTGATCTTCTGGCTGAATAACAGCTTTAATTTCTATGCCATATTTACGTGCAAAATCAAAATCACGCTGATCATGAGCCGGAACAGCCATAATTGCTCCAGTTCCATAGCTCATTAAAACATAATTAGCGATATAAATAGGAATCTTTTCTCCATTGACTGGATTAACAGCATAAGCACCTGTAAACAAACCTAATTTTTCCGAATCAGCAGAGGTTCTTTCCATCTCTTTTTGTTTACGAGCTTTTTTAACAAATTCAGCTACTTCGGCTTCTTTTTCTGTTCCAGCAGTTAATTCCGCTACATAAGGATGTTCTGGTGCCAGAACCATATAAGTTGCTCCAAAAAGAGTATCTGGTCTAGTAGTAAATACTTCTAACTCTTTTTCTAGATCTGGAACTTGAAAAGTTACCCGGGCTCCTTCACTACGCCCGATCCAATTTTTCTGCATTATTTTAACTTTTTCAGGCCAATTTTCCAGCAGCTGATGATCATCTAATAATCTTTCTGCATAATCAGTAATTTTAAAGAACCATTGCTCTAAGTCTCGCTGGTCAACTTCAGTTCCACAACGTTCACAGGCACCATTAACTACCTGTTCATTAGCCAGAACTGTCTCGCAACTGGGACACCAATTAACTGTTGATTCTTTTTTATAAGCGAGTTTATTTTTAAACATCTGAACAAAAAACCATTGAGTCCATTTATAATAATCTTCTGCTGCAGTTGTAACCTCCCTATCCCAGTCATAACTCAGCCCAAGAGCCTGCATCTGCTTTTTCATATTAGCAATATTATCCCAGGTCCATTCCTTGGGATGAATATTTCCATTTTTAATCGCTGCATTTTCAGCTGGTAGACCAAATGAATCCCAGCCCATCGGATGAAGCACATTATAACCCTTCATTCTTTTATAACGAGCTATTACATCACCAATTGAATATACTCTAACATGACCCATATGCAGATTACCAGATGGATAAGGAAACATTTCCAGTACATAATAATTTTCTTTCTCAGGATCAACCCCTGTTTTATGTAAATTTGAATCCTCCCATTCTGCAAGCCATTTTTTTTCTACTTCTTGAAATGGATAATAGTCTTGCAAAGATCTTCACTCTCCTCATTTATTAAAATTTAATCTACTTGAACTTAATTACTTTCTTCTTCCCGGGCCAAAATACTTTCTGCATCTGCCCAGAGACGTTCTAGATCATAATATTCTCGTTCTCTTTTTTGAAAAACATGGACTATAATATCAGCATAGTCAAGCAGTACCCAGCGGGCCTCATTCATGCCAGCTACCCGACGCGGCTCAATGCCTGCTTCTGACAATTTATCTTCAATAGCATGAGCCACAGCTCTTACTTGTTTATCAGAATTAGCGCTACAAATAACAAAATAATCAGCAATTACAGTTAACCCCTGCACATCAAGTACTTCTATCTCAAATGCTTTTTTATCATCAGCTGCTTCAGCAGCAAGCAAAGCAGTTTCTTTAATTGTTAAATTTGCCATTAATAATTAACCTCCTTTAGCAACTTACTCAATTTCACTATAATTCTTTCCTACAATAACCTTAATTGTTCCACTAGATTGTTGAGCTGGGTTATCAAGAAAAACCAATTTTCCTTTTAATAATTCGCTCAGTTTAGCAGCTGTTTCTTTATCTTCATGGTGGTAATAAGTAACTACTGATTGTTGATAGTCAAATTCAGCAGCATTGCCAACTTCAGCAATTGAAAAGCCATATTTGCTCAATAAACTGGCTGTATTACCAGCAACTCCTGCCTGGCCAGCACCATTTAAAACTATTAAATTATAATTTTCGTTATTTAGATATGATTTATTTCTAATCAAATTATCTACCATAATTCGAGTTGATCTTTTATCAGGTACCCAATAACTAATTCCATTAATATATTTAGGTTCACCTGGCAGCATTTTAATCTCCACATCGGACATGTTAATATCTTTTGCTGTATTCAGAAAAGGAGTAATATCAGTCAGTGGAACATTGGTATTTACTGCTTCTTTTACTTCTTTTAAAATCCCAGGAATTTTAGGAATTATTGTTGGAGAAAGTGCTTTAGCCATGACAGCATCAATAAATTTCTGCTGCCGTTTTATCCGACCAATATCACCACTCAAGTCACGATAACGCACATATTGAAGAGCCTGTTTCCCATTTAGGGTCTGTTTGCCCTGCTGCAGATTAATATAAAGACCACCGGCCTTATCTACATAATGAAGATCATGAGCTATATCAAGCTCAATTCCACCCAGGCGATCAATTATTTTTTCAAAACCTCTAAAATTTGTTTCCACAAAATAATCTACTTTGATATCTAATAATTCCTCAACAGTTGCCTGGGTAAGCTTAATACCACCATAAACATGAGAAGAATTAAGTTTAGTAAATTTTTTATCAGGTAAATCGACATATGTATCTCGCGGCAAAAACACAATTCCCGCTTTATTTCTGTCCACATCAAGACTAATCAAAATCATAGTATCAGCCCGGGGACTACCATTAACACTCGAATCATAACCAACCGCTAAAATATTAATTTTATTATCAGTAAAAGGACCTTTAGAAATTTTACTTAAATCATCATTTAAAACAAAGGGTATTGAAATACCAATTATGACCAGAAAAATAATTAAAGCTATATATTTCCAGTCAGTTAATTTTTCTAGCATCTACAAATCACTTCTCTTTTATTAATTTATTGCGGAGATTGTTTGAATATGGGTGAATAAAATTATCCTGCTTAAGCTGATATTCAATAACTCGACTTACAATTAAATATAATCCCCTTTTAAAATCAAGTTTTACAGCTTCTCGCAGCTGATCTATCCCCTCAAAATCACGTCCTTCAGCAATAAAGTCAGCTGTATAAATCAGCTGGGCCAATTTACCCATTTGTGGATGACCAAGGGTATGAAAGCGAATTGCTTCCAGGATTTCTCTATCTTTAATCTTATACTTTTTTTCAGCAATCACTGCTCCTGCTGGAGCATGTAAAACTGGCAATATACTTAACTCAAGCTGATCAACCTGCCAGTCTGAATCAGCAATTAAAGCCTTCATTTCTGCAGCTGTTTTATTTTTAGCAATATCATGTAGCAAAGCAGCCGCTTTAGCTTTTTTAAGATCTATACTTAATTGTTCTGATAAAGAAATCGCAGCCTCTAAAACTGCCTGGGTATGACGAAATCTTTCTTCACCCAGTTCATTTTTTAAATCTTCAATACTAAAAGGAATCATTTCTAAATTTATTTCCTTATTTTCCACAATCCTCACCTTCTTAAAATAATCAAGCATTTTACTAACTAACAATTAACTTTATCGATACTTTTGCTTATTTATAAGCCTAATTATCTATATAAAGAATTACTAATTATATACCTGTATATTTTGGCTGGTGTTAAATAACGAATAGAACGTTGAGCTGCTAATTCCTGCCGAATAAAAGAAGAAGAAATCTCAACATTAATTCCCTGATGAAGCAAAATATTAGCCAAAAAAGGTTGATAACGTTTATCCTGTAAAATATCCTGCAGAGAATAACCTGGGCGATTAAAAACAATAAATTTACCATTAGTTAAAAGATATTCAGTTTTTTTCCACTTAAATATATCAGCCAGCGAATCAGCTCCAATAATAAAAAAAACTTCCTCTGCTGCAAGTTGAGGAACAAATTTTTTAAGAGTTAAAGCTGTATAAGAATAACCCGGCTGTTTTAATTCCCAATCAGAAAGTTCAAAGTTATCATTAGTGACAATCTCCAGTTCTAACATTTTAAACCGATGCAAAGCTGATGAAATTGGGCTACTTTTTTTATGTGGGGGCCTACCAGCAGGCATAAAAATTATTTTTTCTAAATTAAATTTATTTTTAATCTGTTCTGCTAGAATAAAATGACCTAAATGAGGAGGATCAAAAGTACCTCCAAAAATAGCCACCCGTTTATTTTTCATCTCATTCACCTCTAATTTCATACATCTTTAATTATAAATTATTTATTGACAGCTTGCAAGTTAAAGCTGGAATTAAACAATTTTGCTAGTCAGGTAAGACTTGTCTAGCAATTTCTACAGCTGCTCGAGCATCTCTTGCATAAAAATCAGCTGCTATTAGTTCAGCATAGTCAGCAGTCAAGACTGCTCCCCCAACCATTATTTTGCATTCTGGTGCTGCCTGTTTGACTGCAGCAATGGCCTGTTCCATATTTTTTACTGTAGTTGTCATTAAAGCACTCAAACCAAGCAGTTTAACTTTTGATTCCAGAACAGCTTTAACAATTTCTGTGCTGCCAACATTGCGTCCTAAATCTATAACTTGATAGCCATAATTTTCCAGGACGGTTTTGACAATATTTTTACCAATATCATGAACATCACCTTTAACAGTTGCCATAACAATTTTTCCTTTTGAAATATCAGCTGTTCCCTGTTTTGCCAGTTGGGTTTTCAAAACAGTAAAAGCCGCTTTAACTGTCTCAGCAGATTGAACAAGCTGAGGCAAAAATATTTTTCCCTGGTCATAGCGTTCACCAACAATATCCAGGGCTGGAATTAAATATTGATTAACTATTGTAAGTGCATCATACTGCTTGAGTAAATCTCCAGTTAAATTAGCCGACTGCTGTTTAAGTCCTTTAATAATTGCTGTTTTTAAATTCTGCTGTTCAATTTCTAGTTTTGCTGGCTGCTGATTTGAATTAGCTTGTTTATTTTGTTGAGCAGTCATAAATTCTATATATTTACTCGCACCCTGATCCTGATTATTAAGCACAGCAGCTGCTTTAATATTAAGCATCATTTCTTGATCATTAGGATCAATAATTGGTAAATTAAGACCTTGAAAAAGCGCCATTGTTAAAAAATTTCTATTTAAAAGTGATCTTTCTGGTAAACCGAAAGAAACATTTGAAACTCCCAGAGTAGTTTTTACACCTAAATCATTTTTAACCATTTTTAAGGCTTTAAGTGTCTCTTTAACTCCTGCCTGCTGAGCAGAAGCGGTTAGCGTTAAACAATCAATAATAATTTTTTCTCTTTTAATTCCATATTCAGCGGCTGTTTCTATAATTCTTTTGGCAATTGCAAATCTTCCTTCAGCTGTAGCTGGGATACCATTTTCATCCATTGTCAGACCAATAACAGCTGCACCATATTTTTTGACTGCTGGCAAAACAGCTTGCATTACTTCTGCTTCTCCATTAACTGAATTAACAATTGCTATTCCATTATAATAACGAAGAGCAGCTGCAATAACTTCTGGCTGACTAGAATCAATCTGCAATGGAACATCAAGTATTGACTGCAGTTCCAGAATGCTTTTAAGCATCACTGCTTTTTCATCAATATCAGGCAGGCCAAGATTAAGATCAAGAATTGCTGCTCCAGCTTCAACCTGTACTGCTGCAGTAGTGAGCAAATAATCAAAGCTGCCATTTCTTAATTCCTGTTTAAATTGTTCTTTACCTGTTGGATTAATTCTTTCCCCCACTACATTAACTCCAGCCAGATTAACTACTTGTGAAGGTGAACAAACAATACTTCTGCTTGTAATTTGTCTTGTTTTAACTTTTTGTTGTTTCATCTCTGCTGCAATTAATTTAATAAATTCGGGAGTAGTACCACAACAGCCACCTATAACAGCAAGTCCCTGCTGATAAAGCCTCAGCAAAGGCTGTAAATATTCAGTTGGAGTTATTTTAAAAACTGTCTGGCCTGCTTCTACAACAGGCAGACCAGCATTGGCCTGTAAAATAACTGGCAGTTCTGTTTGACGAAGGATTTTAGTGACAAGTGGTTCTAATTTAGTCGGTCCAAGTGAGCAATTTAACCCCAGGGCATCTACTCCCAACCCTTCTAGAACAGCAACCATGGCTTCAATACTGCCTCCTGTAAATGTACGGCCATCTTCTTCAAAGGTTAGAGTGCAAAAAATAGGTAGATCTGAGTTTTCTTTAACTGCTAAAACTGCAGCTCTTGCCTCATAAAGATCAGCAATTGTTTCAATTATAACTAGATCAGCCCCAGCCTTTTTACCAGCTATAAGCTGTTCTTTATAAAGCTGATAAGCTTCATCAAACTTAAGACTCCCCATTGGTTCAAGAAGTTCTCCCAGAGGGCCTAAATCCAGAGCAACTAAAGCATCGCGATTTATTTCTTCTCTCGCCTGCTGAGCATTCTTAATTCCAGCTGTAATCAATTCTGCTGCGGTATATCCAGTATCAGCTAATTTTAAAGAGTTTGCTCCAAAAGTATTAGCTGTTATAATTTCTGCTCCAGCTTTTAAATAACTTTTATGAATATCAATAATTTCATTTTTTTCTTCTAGATTTAATTTTTCAGGAATATCACCTGCTTTTAAACCACGCTGTTGTAAAACAGTTCCCATTGCTCCATCAAAAATAATTATCTGCTGACCAAGTTTAGCTTTTAAGTCCACAATAAATACCTCTCTTCCTTAAATCACACTCTCCTGCTAAAAGACAATGTTGGCAATTTTGTGCTTCAAATTGCTGAAGCGCTATTTTTTTTGAATCAAATTTTCGTTTAGATTGATTATTATTAACCGTTTTAGAACTTTGCTCAGTAGAAACAACTCCTATTATCGCTGTAACTGATTTAGCTGGTAATAATATATTATACTTGGAAGCAGTTAAACCTATTTTTTTGGGAGCTTTTAAAACTTGTAAAAATTCTGACTGAATAGAAATATCAAGATCTCCATAACCAGGACTATAGCGAAAAGTTAATTGCTTTTCCTCTTTTTGATCTGAATTGGAGCTCAAATTCTGTTTAATTTCTTTTTCTATTTGATCACAACCATATTCGATTGCAGTAGTCGCACAGGCATCAAAAACAAGTGATTTAGTAACTGAAATTTTTTCATAATAGGCTATTTTTTTATCAATTAATGGCCCCAGAGTAGCTGCCATCAAATAAACTTCCGCTGCTCCTGCTAAATGCTTTAAAATACTATTTCCTTTTAAAATAAGAGTTGTCCCAAGCACTTTGAGTTTATTATCTTTTAAAACCAGAGGAAATTTTTGATATAAATATCTAAATCTAATCAGCTCTTTAATTTCTGTAATAGATTCTAAAATCAAACGTTCAATATTGGCATCTTTTAACTTTTCATCTGCCTGCAGATAATGTAAAATATCTGATCTTTTAAATTGAATTTCCATCTTAGTGCTCCTTATCTAGAGAGGGCGAATTTTTCTGCCTATTTTTCAACCCGTTAATGTGAGAAATTAGTGAGCCAACTGCTGACTTAATTCTTTTAGCTACATAAGGATTATTCATCGTATATAAATGAATACCATCAACTTCACTAGAAATAAGATCAACAATTTGTTCAATTGCATAGGCAATACCGGCATCTTGCAGTGCTACTGGATTATCTTGGTATTTCAGCATAATTCTTTTGAACTTTTCTGGAAAATAAGCACCAGAAAGTTCTATTATTTTCCCAACCTGTTTTTTATTTATAACTGGCATTATTCCTGCTTCTATAGGAATCTTAATCCCATAATTGTTTGCTTGCTCTCTAAACCTATAAAAAAGAGAGTTGTCAAAAAACATTTGAGTTATTAAGTAATCAACCCCAGCTTCAACTTTATATTTGAGATGATTAAGATCTTCCTGCATATTCTGGGCTTCTAGATGTCCTTCTGGATAACAAGCAGCAGCAACTCCAAAGTCATTACTTTGCTTAATTTGTTCTATTAGCTGCCAGGCATGAGTATAATCTCCCTGAATTTCCCCTGAAATAGGTTTGTCACCTCTTAAAGCTAAAATATTTTCAATTTTATTATTCTTTAGTTCTGTCATAATCCGATCTATATTCTGGGGTGATGAGTTAATACATGTTAAATGAGCCAGAGCTTCTATATCATACTTTTCTTTTAATAAAGTAGATAACTCAACTGTCCTATTTTTTTTAATTGCCCCTCCTGCACCATAAGTAACACTAATATAATCTGGATCAATATCTTTTAGTTCTGCTAAAGTCTGATAAATATTTTCTATTGCTACCTCAGGACTCGGTGGAAACACCTCGAGCGAAAAAACAACTTGCTTAGTCTCAAAAATATCTTTAATTCGCATTACATCCTCCTTATCTACTCAAGTTCTCTGCCTAAATAATAGGTTTAAATTAAAAAAACCACTTCTAAGTAGAAGTGGTCAGCACGACTACTTATCTCTCAGGTTATAATCCTGCTGGATTTAGCACCGGGCAGCAAAACTGCTGGTTGCTGGGTTTCACAGGGCCAGATCCCTCCACCACTCTTGATAAGAAATATTTAAATTATTGAATTAGATTTAAATAGCTAGTCTAATCTATTAAATTTAATGTAATTTGTATTTTTAATAACTTTACCATATTAATCCCCAGCTGTCAAGGTTCTTAGCTTAATATCAGGCATTTTCAATTCTTTATCTGCTTGAAAACAATTTACAGAAAAAATTTTAATTAACTTAAATTAATAACTATCAAATCATCAGTTAACAATTAAATAATTAATTTTCTTTTACTTATTGAAATGAGTTTCCCCATTTTTTAAAATAGCAAAAACTAGCCTTACCGTCATAATGGTAAAGAGAGCCTTAATCTCTTTTGTGATCGTCGTTTTTTGTAATAACTCTTTAAAAAAGAAGCTATTCCAGTATAAGATTTAGCCAGTATTTCTCTGATTCCATCAGCCAAAGCATAGTATTCAAAGTCTGGTATATTAAATATTCTTTCTGAAACTTTCTTAACAAACACTCTAAGCTTAGTCTTTTTCTGATTGGAAAAAAGAGCTAAAAATCCTATGGCTATTGATAAAATTAAATCTAAATTTCTGATTTTCTTTAATGATCTAACTCTAAAGTTTTCAAAGTCAAATTTTTGTTTTTTAAACCTAAAATATTCTTCAATTCTCCATCTTTTAATATACGCTTTTAAAACTGCCAGAGTAAGTCGCTTAGAATTAGGATTTAAGTTTGTTATAATCATAGTTGGATTAATACCATGTCCTCTGACAATTACCATAGTTAATTCAGTATCTTTTAAAGCAGGTAATTTAATTGGAGCATAGCTGAATTTTAGCTTTCGCTCTTTGTTGTTCTGATTTCTATAACGGTA
>NZ_FOTI01000015.1 GCF_900114545.1 Halanaerobium salsuginis | reverse complement strand
ATAGGATCTAAAATACAAATTAATTTGTCTGTTTCCGATAAATTAAGTAATTCTTCAAAGGGAAAGAGACACTCTTGTCGAATATTATTAATAGGGCTTCACCTTCTTTCGTATTTTATGGGTGCTACTATTAAATTCGACAAGATGGGGTGAAGCCCTTTTTATATCATTAAAATCTTTGTTATATCAAGGCTTATTTTTATGAAATTCGCTTATATAATAAGTATTTGCAATAATTAAAGGCAGGAAATCTGCGATTTATCTTGAATATCTTTAGGTAAAGCATTAATTTTTAGAGCTTTAATTTAAAGATGGGATTGAATATAATGGAAAAAACAAACAGTGAATTAAACAGTCTGGAGAATAGGGTATTTAGAGTAATCTTGTTTTTTATTGTTGGGCTTTCTTCCATTAATATTGTATCAAATACAATTATTGGTTTTAATCAGATTGTAAATTTAAAGTGGGCTATTTTAGATATTTTTTCATTTTTCCTAATCTATAAAGAACGGTTTAATAAATACTCTATTGCTAAATTAAGATTTTACTATTTCTTTGTAGTAGTTTTTATTTTTCTGCCTCTGGGTTGGTTTCAATCTGGTGGTAGTAAAAATAATGGGTTAGCTTATGTTTTTTTGATTTTAACAGCAATTAGTATTTTATTTAAAGATAAAAGACTTCGTAATACTTTAGTAACAATATTAATTTTGATGTTTATCTTAGTTATTTCACTTGAGTATAAGCTTCCTCAGTTATTAACTAACTACAGTGCTAGTTATCAATTTCATGATCGTCTTATACAGATACCATTACTTTTACTGGCTAATTATTATCTGCTGCAGAAATTTGCTATGGCTTATGAAGAGGAAAAAGAAAAACTTAATCATTATAGTAGTGAGTTAAAAAAAGCTAATGACAAGTTGAAATATTTAGCAAGTAGAGACACTTTAACTAAACTTTATAATAGGCGAGCTTTTGATCAGGAGATAAAGTCTATTTTTATTAATCAGTCCCACCGCGGAAAAGCAATTAGCCTTATTTTGTTTGATATTGATGATTTTAAAAGTATCAATGATAATTATGGTCATGATATTGGAGATCAGGTAATAATTAGATTGGCTGAACTACTCAAGCTTGATATGCCAGCTAATAGTTTTATTTCTCGATGGGGAGGGGATGAGTTTGCTATTATTTATTCAGCTGATCTTGTTAAAGCTGAGTTTTATATAAAAAATCTTATCTATCGAATTAAAATTTTACAGAGTGATGAACTTCCCTTTATAACAATTAGTGCAGGGATAACTGAGCTGAAGTCAACTGATAATATTAAATCATTATTTAAGCGAGCAGATAACATATTATATGAAGCTAAAGAATCAGGAAAAAATAATTATATATTAGCTTAAATTTAATAAATAATAAAGATAAAAGAGACAGATTTGATCTGTCTCTTTTATCAATTATTATTCCGCTAGAATAGCCTCTATTGCTGCTAACTCTTCGTTAGTAAAGCTAACTTTGTTAAGAGCTGCAGCATTTTCAATAATTTGTTCTACTTTACTTGCTCCAACTAAAACTGAACTAACATCTTGATCTAAAATCCAGGCCAGTGCCATTTGACTTAGGCTCTGTCCGCGATCAGCAGCAATTTCATTTAGCTGACTGGCTTTAGCAATTTTTTCATCTGTAATACTGTCTTTTTTTAAGTAACCAGTAGCTTTAGCAGCTCTCGAATCATCTGGTATTTTTTTTAGATATTTATCAGTTAATAGTCCCTGAGCCAATGGTGAATAGATAATTGAACCCATGCCAAGCTGTTTTAAAGTGGTAAGCAGCTCATCTTCTTCTGACCAGCGATCAAATAATGAATAATTATATTGATTTAAGAGTAATTTAATCCCCATTTTATCAGCAATTTCAGCTGCTTTTTTACTCTGCTTAGCATTATAATTTGAAATGCCAACATAGAGGGCTTTGCCCTGGCGTACAATATCTTTCAGCGCACCGATTGTTTCCTCGAGAGGTGTGTTAGGATCAGGACGATGATGATAGAAAATATCAACATACTCAAGTCCCATCCGTTTTAAACTCTGGTTAAGACTGGAAATTAAATATTTGCGTGATCCCCATTCTCCATAAGGTCCAGGCCACATATAATAACCTGCTTTAGAAGAAATTATTAATTGATCACGGTAAGGTTTAAAATCTTTTTTCAGTAGAATTCCCATGGTTTCTTCAGCTGAACCAGCAGGAGGTCCATAATTATTTGCTAAATCAAAATGAGTAATTCCTAGATCAAAAGCTTTTCTTAAAATTTTACGAGCATTGCTTAAAGTATCAACTCCACCAAAATTGTGCCACAGCCCAATTGAAATTGCGGGTAACTTAAGCCCGCTCTTTCCACAATAGTTATAAGTCATTTTTTCATAACGATTTTCATTTGCAAGATAAGGCATTGAACAGCCTCCTTTGGTTTAAATTATTTTATCTAAAGTTAATTATATCAGACTATTTAATAAATGTAAATTAAATTATAATTAGAGTGGACTAATTATTTGCTTTAAGATTTAAATTTTAGTAAAATTAAAGGGAGCTTAAATTAATTAAGGATATAATTTTAAAAAATTTTAACTAAGAAAATTTTTCTGAGGTGATTTAAATTAATAAACGAAGAACTCTTTTTTTAATTGCTGGTGTTATTATAGCCTTTATTATCTGGAATCTTGAGCTAACAGGTCTTTCTGTAGCTGGACGGAAAACATTTTCCTTAACTATTATGACGGTTATTTTCTGGGCTGCAAAAGTTGCAGATCCAGCTTATATTTCTGCTTTATTTTTAATGTTATTACTTATTTTTAAAATTGCTCCAGCGGAAGAAGTTTTATCACTCTGGACTACTCAGACTGTTTATTTAGTAATTGGAGCCTATTTAATAGCAGCAGCAGTTGATAGCTCAGGTTTAGGAGAAAGAATTGCCTATAAGTTTATTCTTAAATTTGTTGATTCTTTTCGTTCAATTATTTATTCAATTTTTGCTTTAACTTTTTTATTAAGTTTAATTATCCCACATCCCTGGCCAAGGGCATTTATCATTATGTCTGTTATGGCAGTAATTATTGAAAATGCAGGTATAACTGAAACTGATGCAGCTAAAATAGGGTTTACAGTCTTTGCCGCCTCTATTCCAATCTCAATGATCTTTTTAACAGGAGAGAGTACTTTAAATATCATGGCTTTACAGCTTTCTGGTATAGAATTAAGCTGGGGCGGATGGTTTTTGCAGATGGGAGCTCCAGCTATGTTGGCAGCTATTTTAACTATGTTTTTAATTTTAAAATTATTTAAACCTGAAGAAGAAATTGAACTTAATAAAAAGGCTATTGGACGTAAGCTGCTTGATCTGGGAAGAATGTCAGAAGAAGAGCAGAAAACAGTTTTCTGGCTTATTGTAGCTGTAGTACTCTGGATGACAGATTCTTTTCATGGTGTTAAGCTGGGCTGGATTACTTTAACAGTCGCTGTTATGATGAGTCTACCTTTTACAGGTGATATTCTTAAAGCAGAAGACTGGAATAAAGTTCCGATTAAAGTACTAATATTCCTGACAGCGGCAGTAGCTATTGGTAAAGTTGGTTCATTGACCGGGATGAATCAGTGGGTAGCAGGAGTTATTTTGCCTGAGCAGGCCCCTCAGCATTTGCTTTACTTTGCCCTTTTAACAGCAGCTATTTCAATGATTTTACATATGTTTTTAGGCAGTGTAATTGCAGTTATGGGTATTGCTATTCCTGCTTTTTTAATTTTTGCTAAACATATTGGACTTAATCCACTTGTGCCTACTTTATTTGTTTATACAGCAATTGGAACTCACTATTTATTACCTTTTCATCATCTTAATATTTTAGTTGGTATGGGAAAGGATAATGGTAACTATACTGAAAAAAGTGTGATAAAGCTAGGAATACCGCTTACTTTAGTTACTATAATAGTAATTATCTTCGAATATTTCTGGTGGCAGTTTACAGGTTTACTTTAAGCTAATTAATATTTTTTCTCAGCTGTGTTATAATATAGTTAGCTACAGTCAGAATTGGCTGTGCTGAGATCTTTTAAAGGAGGGAAAATATGGAATATGGTATTTTAAGTATTGTGCCACCAGTAGTTGCTATTTTGCTGGCTTTATTTACTAAACAGGTTTTTTTATCACTTATTTTAGGAATATTTTCTGGCTGCTTAATCTTAACAGGGGGTCAATTTTTTGCTGCTTTAAATATGACTTTAGAAGAAGTTGTTGCAATTTTTTCTGAAGCCTGGATTACTAAAACCATTATATTTTCTTTTCTAGTTGGTGGTTTGATTACAGTTATATCTGCTTCAGGTGGAGTTCAGGGTTTTATTAATTATTTAACTAAAAAGAAAAAATTAATAAAAAATAAACGGGGCGCACTGTTTTTGGCTTATGTTATTGGTCTGGTGATTTTTATAGAATCGTCTATTACTAGTCTTGTAGCAGGAACTGTTGCCCGTCCTTTAACTGATAAGTATAATGTTTCACGAGAAAAGCTGGCCTATGTTTGTGATTCTACTTCTGCTCCGGTGTGCGCTTTAATTCCGCTTAATGGCTGGGGGGCAATGCTGATGGGGGTAATTGGAGTTCAAATTACTAATGGAGTAGTTAATGGTTCAGCTGCTAATCTGCTTATTAGGTCGATTCCTTTTCAATTTTATAGTATAATAGCTATTCTGGCTGTAGCCTATTACATAATTACTGAAAATGATTGGGGGCCGATGAAAAAAGCAGAAAAACGTGCTGCTGAAAGAGGTCTTGTCCTTAGAGAAGGAGCCACTCCAATGGTTGCTGAAGAGGCAACTGCAACACCACCTAAAGAGGGTGTAAAACCTAATAAATGGAACATGATTCTGCCTTTATTAGTTTTAATTGCAATGATGCCAGTTGGCCTTTATCTTACAGGTGAGGGCAATTTACTGCAGGGATCAGGCTCGACTTCTGTTTTTTGGGCAGTAATTACAGCTGTTAGTTTTGCTGGTTTTTTATATGTGTGGGGTAAAATAATGACCTTAAAAGAATATATTGATTATGTTTATCAGGGAATTGGAGCTATTGTACCAGTCGCAATTTTATTAATATCAGCTTTTACAATTGGTAATGTAATCAGTGATCTACAAACAGGAGAATTTATGGCCTCACTTGTAGCTGGCAGAGTGAACGGCTCTTTCGGTCCTGCAATTGTATTTTTGCTGGCAGCGGTAATGGCTTTTGCAACTGGAACAAGTTGGGGTACTTTTGGTATTATGATGCCGATTGGTATTCAGATGGCAGTTGCTATGGGCGCACCACTAACAATTACTATTGGAGCAGTAATTTCTGGTGGAATTATGGGTGATCATTGTTCGCCAATTTCTGATACTACAATTATTTCTTCAATGGCTTCTGCCTCAGATCATATTGATCATGTTAACACTCAATTACCTTATGCACTTTTAAATGGATTAATGGCGTTAATTTTATATTTATTAGCTGGAATTATAGTCTGAAATTTGTGATTTAGCTAGTTAAGAGCAGGTAGAATTCATATTTAATTCATATTTTTGTTTTATAATTAATTTAATATTAATTTGTTAAACAAAGGAGTAGTGATAATATGTTTAGATATGGACACATGTATGGTCATATGGGTTTTTGGCCCGGGAGAGGGGGCAATCTAATGTTTTTTATCTGGATTATTATAATTGGGGTTGCTGTTTACCTGCTTTTACAGCGTAATAATAACAATAAAAATAATAATTATCAGCAAGATCATTCGATTAATAAGCAGCAAAATAGTTCTCAAAATGATGCAGAAGAACTGGCTAGAGCAAGATATGCTCGAGGTGAAATAAGTAAGGAAGAATTTGAAGAGATAATTGCTACTTTACGAAAATAGTCATTTTATTAAAGTTAAAATTTAAGTTGTAAAAAACAGGAGGAGAAATAATATGGCAGAAAAAATTGCAGTTGTAACTGATAGTACTTCAGATTTAAATAAAGATGATTTAAGTAAATCAGGAATTAATTCTATAGCGTTGAAAGTTATTTATAGTGATCAGCAGTATCATGATCGGGTAGATATTACTCCTTCTGAAGTTTATCGGAGTTTTGACCGGGAAATCCCAACAACTTCTATGCCTTCACCGCAGGAAATTGAAGATCTTTATCTTGATTTAAAAGCACAGGGTTATACTCATATAATTTCACTTCATATTTCCAGTGGGCTCTCAGCAACTGTTAATAATTGCCGTATGGTTGCTCGTCAAATTAAAGGAATAGAGGTAGAAGTTATTGATTCCAAAATGCTGTCAATGGGACTCGGAAGATTAGCACTCTATGCTCAGGAATTGGTAAAAACCGGCAAATATAAATTTAAAGATATAATTGAAAAAGTTGAAGCAAAAAAAGATAAAATAAATGTATTTTTTGTTGTTGAAACTTTAAAATATCTAAAAAAAGGTGGTCGGATTGGAAAAGTATCAGGTACAATTGCTGAGTTATTAAATATTAAACCAATTATTGCGATTGATGAAGTAGGAGAATATTTTACTTTTTCTAAAGTTAGAGGTAGAAAGAGATCTTTAAAGAAGCTTTATCAGGTAATTAAAGAACAATTGCAGGAAGGCAAAGAGTACTGTCTTGATGTTATGAATGCTGCTGCCGAAGAAGAGGCCATTACTTTAAAGAATAAATTTGAACAACTAGCTGTTTTTAAAGAAATACTATTAGGTGAAATTAGTCCAGTCATGGTTGTTCATACTGGCCCTGGACTAATTGGAGTAGTATTAACAGAGCTAGATTAATATAGTATTTTAATTATGGACCCATCCGGGTCCTTTTTTGTTTTAAATAAATTATTTTATCGTATCGTAATTAAAATTAATAATTTTTATAAACTTGACAAAAATAATCAACTTTAATATAATATAATATATTAGATAAATATTTAAACTCGCTAAATATGAAAGGTGATAAAAATGAGTGAAAATAAGTTGGCTAATATGACTGACAAGTTTGATTGGTCCGGGCGAGAAATATTTAATTATGAACTGCTTAAGCATCCAGAAAAAAACAAAACATATCTGGAAAAAAGGAAGATAAAACTGGCTAAAGGAGAGATTGAATGTGACGAATGGTGGCTCTGTAAAAAGCAACACTAAATTATGGATTAAAAATTATTAAAATCCCTTTCATAAATTTATGAAAGGGATTTCTTTTATTAAGCAGGATTTTTGCTATTTGTGGTTAAAACAGTTAATGTTAGCTAATAAGATTAAGATTGGAGTGATAAAAATTTACTTAGATTCAGAAAATAAAGAGTTTAATCAGTCTGATTTTGCAAAACAATCTTTCCGGGAAGATAATTTTTCTGGTTTTAATTTTAATAACTGTAGTTTTAAAGCAGCTCATTTAGAAGAAATTAAAACTGAAAAGACTATTTTTATAGAATGTGATTTTTCAGGAGCTCGTTTAAATGCTTCTCAGCATATAAATTCTACTTTCTTGAATTGCAATTTTTCGGGAGCTAGTTTTTTTAGTGCAATTTTTAAAGAATGCAGACTAATTGGAGCTGACCTAATTAATACTGATTTAACTGCCTTCAAAATATTGGGGGGAGATTGGTCTTATGTTAATTTTAGTCACAGTGAGCTTAATAATTTTAATTTTTCAGATGTTAAATTAATAGAAAGTGACTTTTATGCTGCTCAATTAAAAAAGACTAAATTTAAAAATGCTAATCTAAGCCGGGCCAAGCTTACAACGGCAAATTTAACCGGAGCTGATTTGCGAGAAGCAAATTTAAGTGAAGTTGATTTTACTGGTGTTAATTTTAAAAATGTAAAAATTGATTTATTTCAGGCTGGAATAATAATGGAATCAATGGGAGCAATCCTTGACTATTAAGGATGTTAATTAAAAAAAGATATGGTATAATAAAAGTTAATTAATTATTTAATTAGAGAAAATTATATTTTTAAAATTAAAGCTAGGTTAAGAGGGATTAATAAATGTTAAAAATACATATTTTAGGACCTTCTGGTTCTGGAACAACAACTTTAGGAAAAGCAATTAGTCAAAAATATGGGCTGGCTCATTTTGATGCAGATAATTATTTCTGGAAGCAAACCACACCCCCTTTTCAGAAAGTGAGATCTATTGCTGAGAGGAGGGAACTATTAAGTTCCGATTTAACCCAAGAAACTAATTGGCTAATTAGTGGTTCCCTGTGTGGTTGGGGTGACATTTTTATGGCAGAATTCAATTTAGTAATTTATCTCTGGGCTCCAATTACTATTCGGTTAGATAGATTAAAGAAAAGAGAACAAAAAAGATTTGGTAGTGCTGTTTTACCAGGAGGTAAAATGTATCAGCGCCATTTGCAATTTCTTGATTCAGCAGCTCGTTATGATTATGATTATACTGAATTCAGAAATAAACGGACTCATTTAGAATGGTTACAGAGGCTTAACTGTCCGATTTTAAAAATAGAAGAGGTTAAACCGATATCCGAAATGCTGCTAGATGTAAAAAATATTATTGCAAAAAATGATGAGTTAAAAAAAATCTAATTAGGATAGCCGGATTAATCTAAATTAATGACTAACATTACCAGGATAAATAGAGGAGGCTCAAAATGAAAGCTAAACTTTTGATTATTACAAATGATATTTTTGATATTTCAGCTAAAGATTTTACAGAAATTTTAGAAATAGGTGCTAAAAATGATTTGGAAATAGAGCTAAGGGAAGCTGATGAGGTAAAGAGGACTGATGTTACAGAGGCCGAAATAATTTTTGGCTGGCCTAATAAAAATCTATTACCAGAGGCTAAAAATCTTAAATGGATTCAGCTGCCAAGTGCTGGAGCTGATAGTTATGCAGATTCTGCTCTTTATTATAATCCTGATTTCATTTTAACTAATTCGAGTGGTGTTTATGGAAAAGCTATTGCTGAGCATGTTCTCGGGATGATCTTTGCTTATAGTAGAAATTTGCAGCAATATGCTTATCAAAAACAGAAACGAAATTGGCAGCGTCTGGATCCCAGACCAGGTTTATTTAATTCTACAGTGGCTGTATTGGGTTTTGGTGATATTGGTCAGACAGTTGCTCAACGCGTGAAAGATTTTGGAGCAGATGTTCTGGTAGTTAAGCGAACTATGTGTGAAAAGCCAACTTATGTCGACAAAATTTATTTAACAGATCAACTTTTAACAGTACTAAAATTAGCTGACTATGTAATTTTAACTTTACCATCTACTCCAGCAACTCAGGGAATAATTGGGGAAGCAGAATTAAAAATTATGAATGATAATGCCTTTCTGGTCAATATTGGAAGAGGATCATTAATTGATCAAGCAGCTTTAATTAGAGCTCTTAAAACAGATTCGATTGCTGGAGCTGGCTTAGATGTCACTACACCTGAACCTCTGCCAGTAGATAGTGAACTCTGGGATCTCGATAACGTTATTTTAACTTCTCATAGCTCTGGTTTTGAACCTGGTAATGACAGCCGACGCTATCAGCTTTTTAAGCATAATTTGCTTAAATATTTGGCTGGTGAACCCTTAAATAATCAAGTTAGTTTTAATTTAAAATACTAACTATTATTTAAATCAAACTTAGTTTAATATATTAATTTTGTCTGCAGCGGAACATTTTTATTTATTAAATATTTTTAATCAAATAATAATATCTATTTTAGTTAAAACTAGGGGGAAGCAAATGCAGAAAATAAGATTTGGAATAAAAGAAAAAATGATAATTTTTATAGTTGTCTTGATTATTCTAACTGTTTTTTCACTTGGCTTTTATGCGCTAAATAATTTAAATGCAACTCTCTATCAGCAAAAGCAGGCTCAGGTTAAGGAAATGGTAGAAGCTGCTCAGGGGGTAATTAATTATTATTATCAGCAGCAAGCAAGTGGTTCTTTGACTAAAGATCAAGCACAACAGAGAGCTGCAGCAGCAGTTGAAAAGATGACCTTTGGTCCTGGTAATAAAGATTATTTCTGGATTAATAATCATCAACCTGAGATAATCATGCATCCTTATTCTAAAAATTTAATTGGTCAGAATGTTGGCTCAATTCAGGATAAAGATGGTAAATATTTATTTAAAGAAATGGTAGCAACAGTTGAAGCTAATTCGGCTGGCTTTGTTGAATATAAATGGCAGTATTATGATAATCAAAGTAGAATTGAGCCGAAATTATCTTTTGTTAAAGAATTTGAGCCCTGGGGATGGATAGTTGGGACAGGGGTGTATCTTGATAATATTAGAAGCTCCTATCTTGAACTTAGAAATAAATTTTTATTAATCGGCATAATTATATTATTAGTAGCTTTAGTTTTAACTTATTTAATTGCCAATTATCTTGCTCAACCTGTTAAATTTCTGACAGGATCAATTGATAAACTTGCTGGTTTTGACTTGCGTTTGAATGAAGCTCCTCAACTTGCTAAATACTCTAAGCGTAAAGATGAAATTGGTGCTATTGCAGCTGCTCTGCAAGAAATGCAGTTTAATTTAGGGAAGTCAATTACTGAAGAATCAGATATAGCTAATAATTTAGCAGCTTCTAGTCAGGAACTTTCGGCTAGCAGTCAGGAAATGTCAGCTTCAGCAGATGAGGTTAGCAGTTCAATTAATAGGCTTGCTGCTGGAACCGTAGAGCAGAATAAGATGTTGAGCAGAACAAAAGAGAATATTGAAGAGTTAGAAAATAAAATAGATATAATTAGCGATAAGTCAGAGATAATAAAAGCTGAGGCAATAAAAGCTGGAACTAATATTGAACAGGGTAATGAAGCAGTAGATATTACTGCTCAGCAGATTTCTCTAGTAGTAGATAATCAGCAGCATGTTCTGGCAAGAGTTACTGAACTAGATCAACTTTCCGGGCAAATTGGTAAAATAATTGAGATAATAACTGGAATTGCTGCTCAGACAAATTTGTTAGCTTTAAATGCAGCTATAGAGGCAGCCCGGGCTGGAGAAGCTGGTCGTGGATTTAGTGTAGTAGCTGAAGAGATTAGAGGACTAGCTGAAGAATCTGCTCAAGCAACAGATGAAATAAATACTTTAATTAAGGAAATTCAAAATAAAGTTGATGATACAACTAGAATTATTGCTCAATCTGATCAAGGAGTAAAAGCTAGCAATGAAGCTGTAAATGAAGTTGAAAACACTTTTATTGAAATAGAAGATGTGGTCGAAAAATTAATTGCTTTGATTAAAGAAATAGCAGGTAACTCACAGGATATGAAGCTGAGCAGTTCTGAAGTTACTAAAGCAATAGAAGAAATAACTGAAATTAGTTCGCAATCAGCTGTCATTGCAGAGCAAGTAGCAACCGCTTCTGATGAACAGAGTAATTCAACTATTGAGATAGTAAGTGCAGCTGAAGATCTGGCGGAGATGGCTCAGAGTTTAACTGTCTTAATATCTAAATATAAAAATTAGAAGAATTAACCTATGTTTAATTTAAAAATAGTCTTTATTAGTAATTTAAAAACCCCTAAATTGTTGTTTGCAATTTAGGGGTTTTATAGTTTTATGAAAAAAACATAATTATTAGTTGACTTGTGGTCAGTTTTTTGCTATCCTTAATTGTGTCATTAATTAAATCATTTTGTTATTAACTAGTTTAATTATAATTATTTTATAAAATATCATTCTAATGTTTTGATAAGAAAATATTTGACTGACAGTTTACTTGAGGAGGCGATTTAATGTCAGTAGAAGAAAAAGAAGATTTACTAGCAGGCAAAAAAGAAAATATTCAGGCTGGTGGTGGAAAAAATAGAATTGATAAGCAGCATCAAAAAGGAAAGCATACTGCCCGGGAAAGAATAAATTATTTGTTGGATGAGGGCAGTTTTAATGAGTTAAATATTTTTGTTGAAAATAGAAGTACTTCGCTTGGCATGGATGAAAAAGAAGTCCCAGGAGAAGGGGTTGTAGTAGGTTATGGTACTATCGATGGTCGTTTAGTTTATGTTTATGCTCAAGATTTTACTGTTATGGGGGGCTCAGTTGGGGAAGCACATGCTCAAAAGATAACTCAAGTAATGGATCTAGCCGTTAAGAATGGCGCACCAATTATTGGCTTAAATGATTCAGGTGGAGCCAGGATTAACGAAGGAATTGATTCTCTAAACGGTTATGGAGAAATTTTTTATCGCAATACTAAAGCGTCAGGAGTAGTTCCACAATTAACAGCTATTTTAGGACCCTGTGCAGGAGGGGCTGTTTATTCGCCTGCAATTACTGATTTTATTTTTATGGTTGATCAGACAAGTAAAATGTTTATTACTGGTCCTAGTGTTGTTAAATCAGTTACTGGAGAAGAAGTTTCTGCTGAAGAATTAGGGGGAGCCGCTACTCACAATGAAATCAGTGGTGTAGCTCACTTTTTAGAGCCTGATGAAGCAGCAGCTCTGGATAAAATTAAAAGATTGCTTAGTTATTTACCAGATAACTATCAGGAAAAACCACCTGTAATTGAATCTGCTGATGATCCAGGTAGAAGTACAGTAGAATTAACTTCAATAATTAATGAAAATCCTAAAAAAGCTTATGATGTTAAAACAGTGATTAATATTTTAGTTGATCAGGATAGTTTTTTAGAAGTACAGCCCTATTTTGCTAAAAATGCTGTAATAGGATTGGCCCGACTTAATGGAAGAAGTGTTGGTATAGTAGCTAATCAACCTCAATTTCTAGCTGGTTGTTTAAATATTGATGCTTCAACTAAAATTGCTCGTTTTATCCGCTTTTGTGATAGTTTTAATATACCAATTATTAGTCTAGTTGATGTTCCAGGTTATTTACCTGGTGTAGAACAGGAATTTGGAGGAGTAATTAGACATGGGGCTAAAGTATTATATGCTTACTCAGAAGCTACAGTACCTAAAATAACTTTAATTATGCGAAAAGCTTATGGAGGAGCTTACATAGCAATGGGCAGTCGATCCGTGCGGGCAGATTTAGTTTATGCCTGGCCAATAGCAGAAATTGCAGTTATGGGACCAGAAGGAGCAGCTAATGTAATTTATCGAAAAGAAATTGCTGCAGCAGAAGATTCAAAGTCATTGCGACAGCAAAAAATAGAAGAATATAAAGATAATTTTGCTAATCCATATATTGCAGCCAAACGTGGTATGGTTAATGATATTATTAAAATGGAAGAAACTCGCTATAAATTAATTAACGGTTTAGAAATGATGATTAATAAAAAAGAAACAGCAGAAGCTAAAAAGCATGGTAATATTCCTCTCTAAACAGGAAGCAGGATTACTATCTAGTAAAGAGCTGTTTAATTGAAATTTAAATATCTATTAAGTTGGGAGGAAGTTTATGGGTGTCCTTAGTGAAACTTTTGAAATCACAGTAATTGGACTATCAGTTGTTTTTCTAGTCTTACTTTTATTAACAATAATTTTAAAAATTCAGGGTTGGTTGATGACTAAATTTTTTAGTAGTAGTAGAAAACCGGCTGATTCTATCAATAAAAACATAGTATTAGCAGCAGAGAAGGATGAAACTGTAAGACATTTATTAATTACAGCGGCTGTTAGAGCATATTTAGAAGAAAATACGATTAATTTTCAGGAGGGAAAAAAATTGCAAAAATATAAAATAACTATTGAAGGGAAGTCATATGAAGTAGAAGTTGAAAAATTAGCAGGAGATGAGGCTGAGGTTAAGTCAGTTCAAGCGACATCCTCAATGTCTAAAAATAAATTTTCCACATTAAATAAAAGATCTGAAAGTAAAGAAAGTAGTTCTAGTGTACAAAAAAAAGCAGCTGAAATAAAAAACAAGGCAAAGCAGCCAGTAAAATCTACTTCTACCGCTGGAGGAAAAACTATTACAGCACCAATGCCAGGCCAGATTATTAAAGTTGCTGTAGCAGAAGGTGATAAAGTTGCCCAGGGCCAGCAGTTAGCTGTTCTGGAAGCAATGAAAATGGAAAATGATATTACAGCTCCTGCAGCAGGAACAGTAGCTAGCATAGCGGTAGAAAAAGGTTCTGATGTTAATTCTGGCGATATATTATTTGTAATAAATTAATATTTTTTAATTAATACAGTATTAATTAATACATTAGTTAGCATAGCTAAAAGGAAGGTGTACTATTTGTGATAGACAAGATATTAGTATTTTTACAGGGAAGTGGTTTTGTTCAGTTAAGCTGGGGACATGTAGGAATGATCATTATTTCAGCTTTGCTGATGTATTTAGCAATTTTTAAAGAATATGAGCCTCTATTATTATTACCAATTAGTTTTGGCATTTTTCTTTCTAATATACCTGGAACTGGCCTAATGAATGAACCAACAGCTAATGCAGTTGGAGGGTTACTGCATTATTTATATACTGGAGTTAGATTAGGTGTTTATCCACCTCTGATTTTTCTAGGGATTGGAGCGATGACTGATTTTGGCCCTTTAATAGCTCAGCCGAAAACAATGCTGCTCGGGGCAGCAGCTCAGCTTGGGATTTTCACTACTTTTTTTGGTTCACGCTTATTGGGTTTTAATCCTGCTGAAGCAGGATCAATTGCAATTATTGGGGGAGCAGACGGTCCGACTTCAATTTATTTAACTTCTCTTTTAGCACCTCATTTATTGGGAGCAATTGCAATTGCAGCTTATATTTATATTGCTTTAGTTCCGTTAATTCAACCACCAATAATTAAATTTTTTACTACTAAAGAAGAACGTGGCATAGAAATGGAACAGTTAAGAGAAGTTTCACGAGTTGAAAAATTAATTTTTCCTATACTTGTTTCACTTGTGGTAGGATTAATAGTTCCTCAGGCTCTAACTCTGGTGGGAATGTTAATGTTGGGTAATATTCTCAAAGAAAGTGGAGTTACTAAAAGATTATCTGATACAGCCAGTACAGCAATGATTAATATTATTACAATTTTATTGATGCTTAGTGTGGGGGCCAGCTTAAAAGCAGAATATTTCTTTACCTTACAATTTATTTCAATTATTGTTTTAGGTCTTTCTGCCTTTGCCTTAAGTACATTTTCTGGTTTAATGATGGGTAAATTAATGCATCGGCTTTCTGGTGGGAAAATAAATCCAATTATCGGAGCAGCAGGAGTATCAGCAGTACCGGAAGCTGCTCGCTGTGCTCAAAAACTTGGGAATAAAGCTAATCCAGGTAATTATTTATTAATGCATGCAATGGGTCCTAATGTAGCAGGAGTTATTGGATCTGCTGTAGCAGCAGGAGTTTTACTTTCAATTCTTGGCTAATAATTTTTATTTACTGCTTAAACTAGTAATTATTATATTTAAATTTTTGTTTAAAGCTAAAAATAATTTAACCCTGTTAATTTAAGGCAGGGTTTTTGCTTTTAATAAAGAATTATAGAAATAATGTGTTTTAAATTAATAGCTAGTTAAGGAGGAATTAAATTTTATGCTAAATAAAGAGGAATTAAAAGTATTTCAGCAGGAATTAACAAATACAACTGAAGAAATAGTTCTAGATCAGCTTAATCAAATTCTGGATAGAGAAGAGTTTAAAGATATTTGTAAATGCAAATCATGTTTGCTTGATATGGCAACTTATGCCTTAAATAGATTGCCAGCCCGTTATGTAGCCACATCTAGGGGCGAAGTCTTTTCTAAAACTGATGAGTTGGAACAACAGCATTCAGTTGATTTATTGTCAGTAGTACTTAAATCTGTAAAAATTGTTGCAGCAGATTGTAAACATAAGTAATTTTAAAATAATTTATTTAAGGACTCAATGCTGGGAGATGGTATAATGCTCAAAGAAAAATTTTTTAAACTAGGTCATGCGCTAATTATTATTCTATTAATCATTTTTTTATTGGGCCAGATTCCTTATTTTACAGGTCCATTAACTTCAGTAATGAGTTTTATCCTTTTGCCATTGTTATTTGGAACTTTTCTTTATTATTTAATTAGACCGCTTGTTCGTTATCTGCAGAAATGGATAAATAATAAATCTATTTCTATTGTAATTGCTTTTCTAATTGTAGTAATTATTTTAAGTTTTGTTTTTTATTTTGGCGGTAGTATTATTTATCATCAAGGTAAAGAGCTAACCGGTAATTATAGTTATTTTTATGATTTTTTAGTTAAAATTGCTGATCAATTAAAAGAATATATTACAATTGAAAATGGTTTTTTAGCTAACTTAAATATTCGAGAAAGAATTTTTAGTTATCTAGATGAATTAGCTCAAAAATTATCTTCTTACAATTATATGGGGATTTTTAGTTCAATTACTAATTTTGGTTTGATTATTTTATTGATTCCATTTGTATTATTTTATTTTTTAAAAGATGATCAAAAAATATTTGCTAATCTGCTTACTTTAGTGCCGGAAGATAAAAAGGAAGTTTTTACTGAATTAGCAGTTGAGATAGATCAGCTGCTCTCAACTTTTATTAGTTCTCAGCTTGTAGTAGCATTTTTTCTGGGGCTTGTAATGTTGGCAGGATTTTTAATTATAGGTCTACCTAATGCTGTAGCGCTGGCTTTTATTGCAATGATAACTTCTTTGATTCCAATTATTGGCCCACTTTTTGGCAGTTTACCAGCCGTTTTAGTAGCAATTACAAATAGCTGGATTCTATTTTTAGGTGTTCTAGTAATTATAATAATTGCTCAGTATCTAGAAGGAAATGTAATTCGTCCCCTTGTGCAGGGCAGACAGTTAGAGATTCATCCAGTTATGGTGTTATTTGTAGTTTTATCAGGAGTATATTTATTTGGTTTTATAGGTGCTTTGACAGCTGTGCCACTTTATGTAGTTTTAAGATTATTATTTAAGAAAAAATATTTAGCTAAATAAATTATAGGCCGGTTTAACCGGCTTTTTTTGTTGCTTAAAATACTTTTTTTCTGATAAGCTTGACTAAAGTTGAGTAATGTTGTAGGATATAAATAGCAGAATGCTGAGTAGATAACTTTAATTAAGGAGATGACATAGATATGGATAAACAACTGCTAAAAGTAAATAATTTGCAGTCAGAAGTTGAATCACAACCAATTTTAAAAGGAATTAACCTTGAGGTTAATAAGGGTGAAACTCATGTAATCATGGGACCTAATGGAGCTGGTAAATCTACTCTGGCTAATGTTTTAATGGGACACCCAGATTATAAAATTACTGATGGCGAGATTATTTTTAAAGGTGAAAATATTAATGAATTAGAGGTTGATAAAAGAGCTAAAAAAGGGATTTTCTTATCATTTCAATATCCTCAGGAAATACCAGGAATTACAGTAGAAAATTTTTTAAGAACAGCTAAAACTGCTGTAAGCGGAGAACAGCAAAGTATTTTTGATTTTAAATTCTTATTGGAAGAGAAAATGGATTTACTTGAATTTGATAGTTCTTATGCTGATCGTTATCTTAATAAAGGTTTTTCCGGTGGAGAAAAGAAGAAAAATGAGATTTTGCAGATGGCAGTTTTAGAGCCAAAGCTTGCAATTCTTGATGAAACAGATTCTGGACTAGATGTTGATGCTACCAGAATAGTAGCAGAAGGTATTACTAAGCTGGCTTCTGATGATAATGCAATGATAATAATTACCCACCATAATCAAATTCTAGATTATCTTAAACCGGATTTTGTCCATATTTTAGTAGATGGTAAAATTGTTGAAACTGGTGACATAAAACTGGCAAATAAAATTGAAACAACAGGTTATAGTGAGTATAAAGGTGAATCTTTAAGTGAAAGTAATTCTAAGTAAGTCAGCTGATTTTTTTGAACCATTTATTATTGAGGGAAACTTTAATTAGTGATTTTGTTAACAGGGAGGTTTTTTAGATGAGTGATAAGACTAAAGTCAATGATATTGATCGCAGTCTTTATGATCAAAAAAATGAAGATAAATACCGTTTTAAGTCTCATAAAGGTCTAACTCCTTCTGTAATTAAGGAGATTTCAAAAGAAAAAAATGAACCAGCCTGGATGACTGAATTCAGGTTAAAATCATTAAAAATATATCAAGAAAAATCTGTTCCAGATTGGGGAGCAGATATTTCAGATTTAGATATGGATAATATTATAACTTATGTAAGACCAGACGCAGATTTACAAAATGACTGGAATCAGGTTCCAGAAGATATTAAAAATACTTTTGATGCCCTGGGAATACCAGAAGCAGAAAAAGAATCACTTGCTGGAGTTGGAGCCCAGTATGATTCGGAGGTTGTTTATCATAATTTAAAACAGGAATTAGTTGAACAGGGTGTAATTTACATGGATATGGAAAATGCAGTTAAAGAACATGAAGATATTGTAAAAGAACATTTTATGAAATTAATTACACCTAATGATCATAAATTTTCTGCCCTACACGGTGCAGTCTGGTCAGGTGGATCATTTGTTTATGTACCGGCTGGTATAGATGTAGATATACCTCTCCAGTCCTATTTCCGACAAAATGCACCTGGTTCAGGA
Source organism: Halanaerobium salsuginis (assembly GCF_900114545.1). Lineage (GTDB taxonomy): Bacteria > Bacillota > Halanaerobiia > Halanaerobiales > Halanaerobiaceae > Halanaerobium > Halanaerobium salsuginis. The sequence continues at coordinate 43,545 of NZ_FOTI01000015.1, read as the reverse complement.
CAGTTCGAGCATACTTTAATTATTCTGGAAGATGGTGCTAAAGCTCATTTTATTGAAGGCTGTTCAGCACCCAAATATTCGGTTAATAATCTGCATGCTGGTGCAGTTGAACTATTCATAAATAAAGGCGCTCAATTAAGATATAGTACTATCGAAAATTGGTCTCGTAATATGTATAATTTAAATACAAAGAGAGCTTTAGTGGCAGAAGATGGAGTCATTGAATGGGTATCTGGATCCTTTGGATCTAAAGTTTCAATGCTTTATCCAATGAGTATCTTGAAGGGTACCAGAGCCAGAGCAGAATTTACTGGAATAACTTTTGCCGCTGAAGGGCAGTATCTTGATACAGGTGCTCAGGTTATTCATGCAGCCCCAGATACTACTTCAACTGTTAATTCAAGGTCTATTTCAAAAGATGGTGGCTATGCTTATTATCGTGGATTGCTAAAAGCGACTAAAGAAGCTCATGGAGCAAAAGCATCTGTTTCTTGTGAATCACTTATGCTTGATAATCAGTCAAAGTCAGATACATTGCCGATTATGAAGCTTGAAACTGATGATATAGATATTGGCCATGAAGCTAAAGTAGGTAGAATTAGTGAAGAAGCTATTTTCTATTTAATGAGTCGGGGAATTAGTGAAGAAGAAGCTAAGGCGATGATAGTCCGGGGATTTGTAGAACCAATTGCTAGCGAACTCCCCCTTGAATATGCTGTTGAATTAAATAATCTAATTAATCTCGAACTCGAAGGCACTATAGGGTAGGTGACTAATAATGTATAACCAAGAATTAGTAGATAATTTGACAACAGGACAATCTAAATTGTTAAGTCAGCGTCGTAAGGATAGTTATCAAAATTTTGCTGAATCAAATTTAAGTGATCTAAAAAGAATAAATCTGGTTGATTATAAGTTTCCGGAGTATAAAGCTTATAATAAAGAGTTTTTGAAAAAAGAAGACTGGCAGCAGGATTTAATTGTTAAAAAAATGACTGATAATTTAGCTGACGAAGCTGAAATAATTGCTCATTTAGATAAATTTAAAAATATGAAAACTGCTAAAGGAAATCAGGGTTTAAACTCTAAACATCAAGCTCTGGCAGAAAGTTTTTACAATACAGGATTGTATATTAAAGTACCAGCAGATGTAAATGTAAAGTTACCACTTGAAGTATTTTATCAGCTGGATGAGGATAATCCTTGTCTAATTGATAATAATTTGATTGTAGCAGAGTCAAATTCTAGTTTGACTATTGTGATTGACTACCAGATGGAAGATCAACAGCTGGCTGCCTTTCATAATGGTTTAACAAGGGTAATTGTTGAAGAAAATGCTGTTTTGAATATAGTTAAAGTACAGAGATTTAATGATCAGAGTGATAATTTTGATATCAATTTAAGCCTGGTTGCTGCTCAGGGAGAAATAAATTGGGTTCCAATTGAATTGGGAGCGAAGACTTCAATAACAAATAATATAAATAATTTATTATCAGATGGCAGTCGTGCTAATATTAATTCAGCTTATTTTGCTGATCAAGACCGTAAACTTGATCTTGGTTTTAAAATAAATCATCAAGGTCGGCACAGTATTAGTGAAATTGAAAGTAAAGGTGTCTTAAAAGATACTGCTCATAAAGTTTTCCGGGGTGATCTTTATTTTCAAAAGGGGTCATCACTGGCTAAAGGAGCAGAAAGAGAAGAAGTATTACTGCTTGATAAAACAGTTATTTCTGATTCTATACCAGCTTTATTTTGTGAAGAAGATAATGTTGAAGGCGAACATGCTGTAAGTGCTGGTCAAATTGAAAAAGAACAGCTTTTTTATTTAATGAGTCGTGGTATGTCAAAATCAGAAGCCAGACAGTTAATGGTAGAAGCTGCCTTTAATCCTATTTTGGCCAAGATACCTCTGAATGATCTTAAAGGAAGTGTAATTAATGAAGTCAAAACAAGAATTCGCAGCTAAATATAAAAGAGACTTTCCTATTTTAAAGCAAAAAATAAATGGCCATGATTTAATTTATTTTGACAATGCAGCTACAACTCAAAAACCAGAATCAGTTTTACAGGCAGTCAATGAATATAATCGCAAATTTAATGCTAATCCTCATCGAGGAGCACATACTTTGAGTGTTAGATCTACCCAGGCCTATGAAGCTGCTCGTGAAAAAGTGCAGAGTTTTATTAATGCTGCATCACCAGCAGAAATAATTTTTACTAGAAATACAACTGAATCATTAAATTTATTGGCAAATTCGCTGGAAGCAATAGTTAAGCCTGGTGATGAAATTTTAATTTCAGTACTGGAACATCACAGTAATATTTTACCCTGGCAGCAGTTAGCTGAACGTAAAAACTTAACTTTAAAATATTTATATCCTGATGAGAATTTTAGAATCAGTCAGGAAGAATTCGAAAAAAAATTGAGCAGCAAAACAAAAATTTTAAGCATTTCTCAAATGTCTAATGTAACTGGAGTAGTAAATCCAGTTAAAGAAATGGCTGTTAAAGCCCATCAACAGGGAGCATTAGTAGTTGTTGATGGAGCACAGGGAGCACCTCATTTGAAGACAGATATGCAGGACTTAGATGCAGATTTTTATGCCTTTTCTGGTCATAAGATGCTGGGACCATTGGGGATTGGAGTTTTATATGGTAAGGAAAATCTTTTAAATGAATTACCACCTTTTTTAAAAGGTGGTGGTATGATAGAATATGTAACAGAAGATTATTCTACTTATGCTGAACTGCCTGAAAAGTTTGAAGCAGGTACGCCCAATGTAGAAGGAGCTGTTGGTCTGCAGGCAGCTATAGATTATTTAGAAAATATTGGTATGGATGCTATCTGGGAGCATGAACTTGGTTTAACTGAATATGCATTAGCAAGAATGAGTGAACTTGATTATGTTGAAATAGCTGGCCCGCTTGATTTAGAAAAGCGGGGAGGAATTATTTCTTTTAATTTAACAGGTATTCATTCACATGATCTTGCTACGATTGTCGATAGTCAGGGCGTTGCTATTCGTTCTGGTCATCATTGTGCTCAGCCTTTAATGAAGTACTATAATTTCAATTCAACTGGTCGAGCCAGTTTTTATTTATATAATGAAAGATCAGAAGTAGATAAATTTATTCTGGCTTTGAAAAAAGTAAGGGAGGTTTTTGGATATGGATCTTAATTCAGTTTATACAGAATTAATTATGGAGCATAATAAAAATAGCCGTAATAAAAGACAGCTGCCAGAAGCTGATGTCTGTGAACATGGTCATAATCCAAGCTGCGGTGATGATATTACTATTGAATTGAAATTAGATAATAATCTTATTAAAGATGTAGCTTTTCACGGAAGTGGCTGCGCAATTTCGCAAGCTTCTACTTCAATTATGATTGATTTAATTAAAGGAAAAACTACAGCTGAAGCCCAGGAATTAGTAGAAACTTTTATTGCAATGATAAAAAAAGAAGTTACTGATCCACAAAAATTAAGAAAGCTAAAAGATGCTATGGCTCTAAAAAATATTTCAAATATGCCGGCACGCGTTAAATGTGCTGTTTTGTCATGGCATACTTTGCGAGAAGCTTTAAATAAAGCTAATAAATAGAATAAGATTCTAGTTAATCGTTTGAACTAACTTTTACTAACTTCACCTAAAAAGGTGAAGTTTTTGCTTTACATAGTAGTTTAAAATCTATATAATAACATTGATAATTAATCTCAACAAGATTATAACACAATAAGTAGAGGTGGATAATTTGGAAGCTAGAAAAAAAGGAATAACTTATATTCTCTTATCATCCCTGTTTTTTGCTTTAATGGCTGCTACAGTAAAATTTTTAGGAGATTTACCCAATGTTGAAAAAATATTTTTTCGTAATTTAGTAGGTGTTTTTATTGCTTTAACATTAGTTAAAAAAAGTGGTAGTTCTCTGGCTGGAAATAATAAAAAGCTGTTAGTTTTACGCAGTATTTTTGGCCTGTCAGGAATAGCTGCTTATTTTTATGCCCTTAGTACAATAAAATTATCTGATGCAGTTATTTTAAATAAAATGTCACCATTTTTTGTTGTAGTATTTGCTGCCATTTTTCTGCAGGAAAAAATAAAACGTAAACAGTTAATGGCTTTAATAACTGCTCTTTTAGGAGCAATTTTAGTAATTAGGCCAGGCTTTGAATCTAATTTAGCCCCAGCCTTAATTGGTTTGCTCTCTAGTATTTTTGCTGGAATGGCATATACAACAGTAAGAGAACTTAGAAAAACTGATGCAGCAGCAACAATAGTTTTTTATTTTTGTGCTTTTTCAACTCTGGCTATGTTACCATTTATGATTTTTGGAAAATTTGTTTTACCGGATTTAAGGCAGAGTATTGCCTTGTTAGCCCTGGGCTTATTTGCAGCAATAGCTCAGCTCTTTATGACAAACGCATACCGTTATGCAGAAGCAGGTGAGTTATCCATTTATACCTATGCTAATATAGTTTTTTCTTCTCTATTTGGTATTTTATTTTTTCAAGAAATTCCAGATTCTTTGTCATTAATTGGAGCTATTTTGATTATTACAGCCGGTTATTTAAATTATCGCAGTAAAAATAAAGAAGCTCAAGCTGAGCTAGAACGTGAACAAGCAATAGAGTAAAAAATAAGCAATTAAGCTGGAGGGATACTATATGGAAAAGGTCACTACTATTTTTTTAGATGTAGATGGAACAATGACAGATGGTAATATTTATCTAGACAATCAGAAAAATGAATTAAAAAGTTTTAATGTTAAGGATGGATTATTGATTGCTGCTTTAATTAGAGCTGGTTATCAAGTTTTAATTATGACCGGTCGTGAGTCACAGGTAGTTGCTAGAAGAGCAGCAGAATTAGGAATTACAGCTTGTTATCAGGGGATTAAAGATAAACGATTTCTCTTAGAAAAATTAATGAAAAAAAATAATTTCACTTATCAAAATCTGGCTTATTTAGGTGATGACTTAAATGATTTATCTGTAATGAAACAGGTTGCTTTTGCAGGTTGTCCAGCTGATGCTGTTCCAGAAATAAAGGCTGTTGCTGATTATATTTCTGAATTTAGGGGAGGAAGAGGAGCAGTTAGAGATATTTTAAGCTATTTACTTAAAGAGCAGGGTGAGTATGAACAAATAATTAATCAATATAGTTAATATTTCTTCTAGCCAAAAAATTTAAAATAAATGAAATAAAAAACCAGCCTAAAAATTGGGCTGGTTTTTTTATTATTTAACTTTAGCAGGCGCCTTCATTAATAGTGATAATTTCCATTTTAGCAATTGCTTCTTTTACTAATTCTTCTATAGCTAGTTCTTCTTCTGCATATTCCACAGTAGCAAGTTTTGGTTGAGTAACTGGATTCTGAGGTACAAAGATCGTACAGCAGTCTTCATGTGGTCGAATAGAAATTTGATAACTGGCAATCTTTTTAGCTAATTTAATAATTTCATTTTTATCCATAGTAATTAAAGGTCGCAAAACTGGAAACTTTGCTACTTGATCAGAAGAACGTAAGCCTTCAAGAGTTTGACTGGCTACCTGACCTAAATTTTCACCTGTAACCAGAGCTAGAGACTCGTTTTGAGCAGCCAGCTGATTAGCAATTCTGATCATCATTCTTCTCATAATTGTGACAGTATAACGACGTGGACATTTTTTTAAAATAGCCTGCTGAATTGCTGTAAAGTATGGTATTTGTAACTTTATTTCTCCACCATAGCGACTTAATATTTTTGTGAGATCAATAACTTTTTGTTTGGCTCTTTCCGAGGTATAAGGGGGAGAATTAAAATAGACAGCTTCAAGTGATAAGCCGCGTTTTAACCCCAGCCAACCTGCAACTGGACTATCTATTCCGCCTGATAAAAGCAGTAGTGCTTTACCAGATGATTTAACAGGTAATCCTCCTGGACCAGCTTCACGCCGGACAAAGATATAAATTTTCCCTCTTCTAATTTCAACTTCCAGCAGATGCTCTGGCTGATGAACATCGACTTTTAGCTCTGTTTCTGGACCTTCAACTTGACGCAGTATTTCTGCCCCTAGCTCTCTACTTAAAGCTGGGCTTTTAATAGGAAAAGACTTATCTGCTCTAGTTGTTTCTACTTTAAAAGTAGTTGGATAATTTTGAACCTCAGCCCGAAAAAGTCTAACTACTTGCTTTTTTAAGCGATTAAAATCAGACTGATCAAACTCACTAACTTTTTTAGAACTATAATTAAATTTTTGGGCCGGACTTAAAGAAATTATGCCAGGTACATTAATCAGACGCTGACAAATAGCATTTATTTTAGCTGCTTCTGCTTTAAGAAAAATACGACCAAAAATAGTTGTTATTTCAAAATCACCTAGATCACTGGTTGCTCTTTTTATATTTGCAACAAGTTGATTGATAAAATCATTAATATTATCACCTTTCAGGCCAATTTCTCCATAACGGATAATAATTAAATCGTACAAAATTTTCACCTCATTATAAATTATTCTTAGTTATACTAAAATTTTATGTTTATAAAATAACTTTTTAATTAAAAAAGTTTTAGAAAATCAATTTGTTCTTTTAAACTACTGATAAAGTAGTCTAAATCTGCTTGTTTAAGATCAGCTGCCAGACTAACTCGCAGTGCACTTTCACTTAATTTAGAGTCAAGCCCACAGGCCTTTAAAATCCGACTACCTTTACTTTTGGAAGAACAGGCTGAACCAGTTGCTAGATAAACTCCCTGAGCTGCTAATGCATGTACCATAGTTTCTCCCCGGATTCCAGGTACAGAAAAATTAATAATATGGGGAGCGCTTTGCTGGGGAGAGTTAATTATTACTGAATCAATTTTTGTTAATTCTTTTATAAGATAGTTTTTTAATTCAGTGAGCTGAATAGCTAACTTGTTTTCAGAATTTAAGTGAGGAAGTTCTTTAAGAGCAGCTCCCAGACCAGCAATTGCTGGTACGTTTTCTGTTCCAGAGCGCCATTTGTTTTCCTGCCCCCCCCCTTTAAAAATAGGCTGTAATTCGATTCCGCTTTTTAAATAAAGAGCCCCAATTCCTTTAGGAGCATGAAATTTATGGCCGCTAATTGAGTAAAGATCTATCGGTATATTTGCTAGATCAGTATAGATTTTAGCAAAGCCCTGAACTCCATCGGAATGAAAAAGAGTTAAAGGGTTTTTGTTTTTAATAATATTTGCTATTTTAGCTAAATTATTGACTGTACCTAGCTCATTATTAACCTGCATTAGACTAACTAAAACTGTATCATCTCTAATTAAATTATTTAGATGATCTAGATCGAGTTGACCTTTTTTATTTACTTTAACAAAATCTATATCCCAACCAGCTTGAGCTAAGTTAAGAAAAACATTATTAACTGAAGCATGTTCAATTGGAGAAGTAATTAGATGCTTACCTCGCTGTTGATAGGCTTTAGTAATTCCCTGAATAGCAAGATTATTACTTTCAGTCCCACCAGAAGTGAAAATCAATTCTACAGGATTTATATTCAGGTAATCAGCTAATAGACAGCGGCTATTATTAATTATTTTTTCTGCCTGAATACCATAGCTATGTAGAGAAGATGGATTACCATAATACTTTTTTAGAGCATCAGTAACCGCTTTAATTACAGATTCTGTTGGTTTAGTTGTAGCTGAATTATCTAGATAAATTTCTTTTTTCATGTTAACACACTCCTGATTTTAAACACTAAAATTTATTATATCATTATTATAACTATAAATAAACAGCAAAGCTGTAGCTTATAATTAACTATGATTAGATTTATTTTATTTTATGTTAACTAGTGTTATAATTAGTTTAGTTATTCATTTTTAAAAAATGAAGATTGATTTTAAAATAATTATTATAAGTAAAATTTAATTAATAGCTTAAATATTAGGAGGAATTTGATTTGCGTTTAATTGATACTCATGCCCATCTTGATTTTGAAGATTATGATAGTGATCGTTTTGAAGTTTTAAAAAGAGCAGCAGCTGCTGGAGTAGAAAAAATAGTAAATGTTGGAGCAGATTTGGCTGGCAGTCAGCGTTCAGTGAAGCTGGCTCAGCAATATAATGAACTTTATGCTGTAGTAGGAATTCATCCGCATGCAGCTGATACTGTAAATAGTGATGTTCTAGCAAATTTGACGCAGCTGGCTGAGCAGAGTGTAGTAAAAGGAATTGGAGAAATAGGACTTGATTTCTATTATGATAATTCTCCTCGTGAAATTCAACAAGTAGCTTTTAAGAAACAGCTGCAGCTGGCTCAAAAAATTGATTTGCCAGTGATTATTCATTCTCGCGAAGCAGCTGAAGAGACACTTGCTTTACTATCTGAAGTAGGAGATTTTAAAGAAAAGTTAATTTTTCACTGTTATTCTTATGGTCCTGACTATATAGAAGAGTTAATTAAAAGAGATTATTATATTGCATTTGGTGGTATGTTAACTTTTAAAAATGCAGAATCAGTCCGTCAGGCTTTAAAAAAAGTTCCGTTAAATAGACTGCTTTTAGAAACTGATTCTCCTTATCTTACTCCAGTACCTTATCGGGGACAGCGTAATGAACCAGCCTATGTAAAACAGGTTGCTGAACAGGCAGCTCAACTAAAAGAACTTCCTCTGGCTGAGTTAGCAGATTTAACAACTGCCAATGCCAAGAGAATTTATAAATTATAGCTTATATAGATATATTTTGACTATACAGATTCAGCAGGGATAACATTTTGCCTGCTGCCCTTTGTTATGATAAAATAATAACAAACACTTTAAATTAAGGATGATTTAATTAAAAATGGGAAATAAAATAGCTTCACCTTCGTTAACCAAAGAAATTCTTAACCGTTATCAGCTTAATCTAAAAAAAGGTCTGGGACAGAACTTTTTAGTTGACAGTAATATTATTAACATTATTAGTCAGACAGCTCAAATAAAGGGGGATGAGCTTTTAATTGAAATTGGTCCTGGTATTGGCGCATTAACTCAATCCCTGCTTGGAGAGCTTGATCAGTCTGGCCATCTGCTGGCTATTGAGAAGGATAGCACAATGTTTGCAGCTCTGCAGGATATTTTTAATGATGAAACAAAGCTTACCTTATTAAATGAGGATGCTCTAAAAATAGATTGGCCGGAACTTGTTGCAGATTATCAAAAATCTGATACTTCAGTCAAAATAATTGCCAATTTACCTTACTATATTACAACTCCAATTATTATGAGTATTTTAGAAAGTGAGCTTAAAATAGATAAGTTAGTCTTTATGGTGCAAAAAGAAGTTGGAGAGAGAATTTGTGCTGGCCCGGGTACAAAAAAGTTTGGCTCATTAAGTGTTGCTGTACAATATTATCTGGAACCAGAAATTATTCATCATGTACCTGCTGAAGTTTTTATTCCTCAGCCAGATGTAGACTCTGTAATAGTTAGTTTGAGTCCTTATTCTGTCAACAAATATCAGAATCAAGTTCAAGATAAAAATTTATTTTTTAAAATTGTGAAATCTATTTTTCAGCAGCGTCGTAAAACTCTGCGTAATAGTTTAAGTAAATCAGCAGTAATTGCTCTAGAGAGAGAACTTGTGACAGCTGCTCTTAAAGCTGAAAATATAGATTTGAAAAAACGAGGTGAAAAACTTACTATTACTGAAATGATTTCATTAAGTAATAGGATTTTACAATTGCAGGATCGGAAGGAGGAAAAAGATGATTAAAGTTGATATTTGTGTTGGTAGCCATTGCTCTTTAGTAGGTGCACTTAATTTGCTAGATAATGTGGAAGCTCTTCAATTAGAATATCCCGATCAGATTGTGGTTAATAAAGTAGAGTGTCTTGATATGTGTGATGATATTAAGAATGCTCCTCTAGTTAAAGTAGATGATGAGTTAATAACTGCTGCTCAAACGCAATTAGTGATTAGTAAAGTTATGGAGAGGATAAAATGAGCAAATTAAAAGGGATTTATACTGATATTGTTAAGATCAGGCGGATGGTTTTTGCAGAAATTGCTAGACTTGCTCTTAAAGATGCTGAATGTGAAGAATTTGATAAAATACCATATCGAATTATAGATACAGAAGAAGCTACCTATCGCTCCAGTATCTTTAAGGAAAGAGCTATTGTTGCAGCCCGGGTTCGAATGGGTTTAAGTATGGATTATGCAAGTAACCAGGAACATAAATTGCTTTCAGAAGGAATTAGAGAATTTCTGGCGGAAGAAGGCCAACTTAAAGAACCATTAGTTAATGTAATTAGATTTGCCTGTGAAAAATGTCCAACAAATGCTCATTTTGTAACTAATAACTGCCGCAAATGTCTGGCACATCCTTGTAGTATTGTCTGTCCAGTTGACGCAATTACAATTGAAGAAAATGCAGCTGTAATCGATCAGGAAAAATGTATTAATTGTGGTAAATGTAAAGCGGCTTGTCCTTATGAAGCTATCGTAAATTATGAAAGGCCATGTGCTGCTGCCTGTGGTGTAAATGCAATTGAAAGTGATGAACACATGCGAGCAAAAATTAATCATGATAAATGTGTCAGCTGTGGGCAGTGTATAATTGCCTGTCCCTTTGGAGCAATTGCTGATAAGTCAATGATTTATCAGCTTCTAAGATCTATTAAAGCCGGGAATGATGTAAGAGCAATTATAGCTCCTTCGTTTGTTGGACAGTTTGGACCTTTAGTTTCTGCTGAGAAAATAGTTGCTGCCTTAAAGAAATTAGGTCTAAATGAAGTGCGAGAAGTTAGCCTGGGAGCTGATTTTGCTTCTCTACATGAAGCAGAACTTTTCGCTCATGATATTCCAGATAAACAACCTTACCTTGGAACATCATGCTGCCCTTCCTGGACTTATGTTGCAGATAAGCATGTGCCTGAGGTAAAAGAAAATATTTCTGAATCAAGTTCTCCAATGATTTTTGCTGCTGAATCTGTTAAGGCTGATAATCAAGAAAGTGAAGTAGTTTTTATTGGGCCCTGTGTTTCTAAAAAGTTAGAAGCTTTAAGTCCAAAGGTAAAAGATAAAGTTGATTATGTGATTACTTTTGAAGAATTAGCAGCAATTTTTGTAGCTGCTGGAATTGAGTTAACAAAAGTTGAAACTGAAGCTGAAATAGAGGATGCTTCTTACTACGGCAGAGGATATGCTAATGCTGGGGGAGTAGCTGCAGCAATTAGTCAAAATCTTAAAGAACAGTATGAAATTGAACCAGAGATAAGCCGCGCAGATGGTCTGGCTAGTTGTAAAAAAACATTACTGCTGGCAAAAGCGGGTAAGCTTGCTGGCTATTTGATTGAAGGCATGGCCTGTGAAGGAGGCTGCGTCGGTGGCCCGGGAACTTTACTGGCTACTAATAGAGGCGCAAAGTATGTCAGCAAATTTGCTGATCAATCACCATATAAATTTGCTTTTGAAAATAAAAACCTGGCTAAAGACAAGAATTAATTATTGTCTTAATTCCTATTGTTTTGCTAAACTATTTATCTTATGGTATAATTTAAGGTGAATTGGCTCAAAAACGAGGTGAAACTGAATGGAAGAAAATGTTTTAGATAAGATAAAAGAGAATGTTAAATCTTTTGTCGGTCAGAGGGTCAGTGTTAAAGCTAATCGAGGCAGGAGAAAGGCTATTGAAAAAGAAGGTATTTTAGAAAAAACCCATGAAAATGTATTTATAGTTAGGATAAAAGATCACAATCAAATTAGAAGATTATCTTATACCTATGCTGACTTACTAACAGATGATGTTGTTGTTAGGTCAACTGATGATGAGACTAAAATAGGTAGTTAATTTATTAACATAGAAATTAAACTTAATAGCAGCCTGAAAAGGCTGCTTTTTTTCCTGTTATTTAGCAATTAATGTAATTATTAAACTAAGGAAGGGAGTTGGTTTAAATTTGTTAATATAAGTTTATAATATAATAAGAGATAGTTTTAAAATTACGAAAGGGGAGATAAGTTTGGGAATTGATATGGCTATCGGTTTACTGGGAGGTCTGGGCCTTTTCATTTATGGAATGAAACAAATGAGTGAAGGCCTACAAAAAACTGCCGGTAAAAAATTGCGTCATTTCCTGGCTGTTATGACAGCAAAACCTATTATGGGTGTTGCTGTAGGAACAGTTGTTACAGCTATTATTCAAAGTAGTAGTGCTACTACAGTTATGGTTGTTGGTTTTGTTAATGCTGGTTTAATGTCTCTGGCTCAATCTATTGGTGTTATTATGGGTGCTAATATTGGAACAACAGTAACTGCTCAGTTAATTGCTTTTAAACTAGGTGATTATGCTTTTCATGCAATTGCTATTGGTGCTTTTACATATCTTTTTTCAACCAGGAAAAAGGTACAGTATTTTGGTCAGATTCTGCTGGGCTTTGGACTTTTATTTTTAGGTATGGAAACTATGGAAACTGCAATGCATCCACTAAGAAGCTCGCCTGTCTTTTTAAATTGGATGGAAAGTTTTAGTCAATATCCAGTTCTTGGAGTTTTAACTGGAGTTGGAGTTACAGCAATTATTCAGAGCAGTAGTGCTACTTTTGGTATTCTGCTTGGTCTTGTAAGTACAGGTGCTATTCATTATTCAGCTGCCATCCCAATCCTTTTAGGTAGTAACATTGGTACTACTGTTACTGCAGTTTTATCTGCTATCGGAGCAAATTTAACAGCCAAACGAGCTGCAGCTGCCCACTTTTTGTTTAATGTTTTCGGTGCAGCTTTGATGATTCTATTTATTTACTTAATCCCTAATTTTACCAGTGGATTAGAAAATTTATTATTGACTATTAGTGGTTTATTTGGTCAGGTCAATCCTTCTGAAGAAAGATTGATTGCTAATACTCATACTTTTTTTAATATCTTAAATACCTTAATCTGGCTGCCATTTACTTCTTTTATGGTTTATCTAGTTAAAAAGATAATTCCAGGGGAAGATTTAACTATTAAACGGGGAACTACTTTCATTGATGAAAGAATGTTGAGTACTCCTTATGTGGCAATTGATCAGGTTAAAAAAGAAATTCTTGCTATGATTAATATTTCTCAAAAAATGGTTATTACTTCGGTTGAAGGATTTTTAAATAAGGATAAAGATGCTATTAAGAAAATCAGACGACGCGAAGAAATTGTTAATGAAATGGAAGAAGAACTGCTCCATTTTATTCAAAAAATTCCTCAGGGCCAGCTAAATGATATTGATATTAGAACTCTTGATAAATACTTTGCAGTTGTTGATGATATAGAGAGTATTGCAGATGACGCAAATGATATTGCAGATTTAATTGAAAACAGTCTGGAAAATAAGCTCAAATTTTCTCCAGATGCTCAGGCTACTATACAGGAAGTTTTTGCAATTGTATGTGATGTTTTAGATAGTACCAGAGAGCTAATTGAAACTGATGATCTAGAAATTGCTGCTGAAATTCTTGATGCTGAAGAAAAATTAGATAGAATGCAGATTCAATTTAGAGAAGAAAGTATCAGTAGAATAAAAGGGTCAAAAGCAGGTAGCTGTGATCCTAATTCTGGTATTATTTTATTGGAACTGCTGGATGATTTAGAACATACTAGTGATCAAATGGCTGATATTGCACATAGCATTATTGAAATTTATGAACAAAAAACTGAAGAAAAAGTAGTTTAATTTACAAAAAATTAACAAATAGAATACTTTATTTGGTCAGAGACTCCTTTTTAAGGGAGTCTCTTTTTGCTATAATGGAGAAAAGGGATTATTTAAATTGACCATAGTCTTCATTAACGACTCTTATTGAGATTTTATTGTGGTTGTTTCTAACTCCCTACAGTCAGACATCGAAACAACTAATCATAATAAAATTTAATTGAGGCTATTTTGACTAAAGTGTCAATTTAAATAATCACTTTTCTCTGTTAGGTACTTGTAATTTGAGTTGGTAGCTTAATTTAACAAATTATTCTAATGGTAGGTACGTTTAAGTTTTCTAACTTGCTTCGGTCTGAAGCACTGCTGTGAAGTTAGAATAAGTTAGGAGGTTATATACAATGACTAAACCGCTTTCTGAAATGTCGCTGGAGGAATTATGGCAGCTTTTTCCTATAATCTTAAAAAAACATAAAACTGAATATAAAGAGTGGTACTGGGAACAAAAGAAGAATTTGCTGGCTGCTCTACCGGAAAAATATATTGAGCGGATCAATCATATTGGCAGTACAGCAGTTTCTGGTCTGCTGTCAAAACCAACAGTTGATATTTTGCTGGAAATAAGCAGAAAAGCTGGTCTCACAAAAGTAGAAGCTGAGCTAAAAAATGCCGGCTGGACTCTGATGCATAGAAATGAAAAAGATCAAGAAATTAATCTAGTTTTTAATAAGGGCTACACTCCCCATGGCTTTGCAGATAAAGTGTTTCACTTACATCTGCGCTATCTTAAGGACTGGGATGAATTATATTTTAGAGATTATTTAATTGCTCATTCAAAAATTGCAGAAGCTTATGGAGAATTAAAAAAACTTTAGAAGTAGAGTATAAAAATAATCGTGACGGATATACTGAGGCAAAAACTGATTTTATTAAAAGATATACTATTGAAGCCAGAAAAGAATTTAAAGAAAAGTATTTACCTAAAGAAAATTAAAATTTGAAGTTATTTAATTAGACTAGGCCTAAATAAAGAATCCAGGAGGATTTAAAATGGAGAAGATTTTGGTTGTTGAAGATGATAAAAATATTCGTGAATTAATAGCTTTTAATTTAGAAAATGCTGGTTTTACAGTAGATACTGCAGGAGATGGTAAAGTAGCTTTAACTAAACTGAGTTCAGAATTTAACTTAGTAGTTTTAGATTTAATGTTGCCCGAAATAGATGGAATGGAAGTTTGTAAAAAAATGCGTTCAGATGATCAGCTAAGGCAAATTCCAATTATCATGCTAACTGCCAAAGGAGAAGAAGTAGAAAGAATATTGGGCCTTGAAATGGGAGCAGATGATTATATGACTAAGCCTTTTAGCCCCCGGGAATTAATTGCCCGCATCAAAGCAATCTTTAGACGAATTAAAGAACTTCAAGTTGAACAAGAAAAAATTGCCGAAGAAATAATTGAACTAGCTGATTTGAAACTTGATATTTCAAGACATGAAGTTATTTATCAAGATAATAAAATAATTTTAACCCCCAAAGAATTTGATTTGTTGAGATATTTAATTATAAATCAGGGTCGAGTATTAAGTAGAGATTTATTATTAGAGAGAATTTGGGGTTATGAATATGCCGGTGATACAAGAACAGTTGATGTTCATATTCGAAGATTACGAAAAAAAATTAATGAAGATTATATAGCAACAGTAAGGGGGGTGGGATATAAATTTGTTAAAATGGCATAAACTAGGTATCAAAAATAAGGTGTTTATTATTTTTATTATCATTCAGTTAGCAATAATTGCACTTAGCTTTTATTATTTTAGTGAAAATCATCGTCATTTTTATTTAGAACAAGAGGAAATTTCATTGAAAAACTATAGTAATCTGATCTTAAATGATTTAGAAAAATTTGATTTAAAAAATCAAATTAATCTGGATGATAAAGTCACTGATTGGGCAGCAGATACGGAAAGTAGAATAACAATTATTAATGCAGCAGGTATCGTTCTGGCTGATTCTTCTCATCAGGCTTCTGAAATGGATAATCATCGTAATCGTCCAGAAGTTGCAGCTGTTTTAGGAGATTCTGCTTCTAAAATGGCAATCAGGCATAGTAATACAATTGGTGAAAAAATGCTTTATCTTGCCCGACCAATTTTGAGAAATGGCCAGATAGTTGGAGTTGTCAGGATTGCAAGATCCTTAAGTTTTATTCAGAGTGTTTTAATTAAAGATATTAAGAATTATTTATTTTTCTTCGTTATTTTGGGAGCAATTACAATTTTTTTAAGCTGGCAATTAACTAATAGTATAATTAAACCACTAGAAACTATGACTAATACAGCCGAAAAAATTTCGCAAGGTCATTTAAGTCAGCGCATTCCAGCTCGAAAATATAATAGCGATATTGCTAAATTATCAAAAATGTTTAATTATATGGCTGCTGAACTAGAAGATAAAATAAATGAGATTTCTCAGGAAAAAAATAGAATAGAAACCATCCTGGAAAGCATGGTTGATGGAGTAATTGCTGTTGATAAAGAAAGAAGAGTATCTTTAATTAATCCTGCTGCTCAAAAAATATTTAATATTAGCGAAAAGAAGGTCAAAGGTAGAGAATTAATTAGTTCCCTTTTCAGTCATCGTATTGATATGTATTTGCAGCGTGCTCTGGATGAAAAAAAGAGTATTAGTCGAGAAATAAATTATCAGAATCCAGATAACAAAATTATTCAGGCTACTTTTATTCCTCTGTTAAGTAAAAAGAAAAAAATTAATGGTGGTGTAATAGTCTTAACTGATATTACTGAACTGCGCAAATTGGAAACAGTTCGTAATGATTTTGTAGCTAATGTTTCCCATGAATTGCGGACACCATTAACTTCAATTATTGGTTATCTTGATACTTTACTTGAAAGCGAAATTAAAGATAATCAAACTAGAAATAAATTTTTAAAGATTATTAAAGAAGAAGCAGATAGGCTTTCTATTTTAATAAGTGATTTGCTTAATTTAAGTAAAATAGAATCGGAGTCAATTGATCTGAAAGCAGAAAATTTTAGCGATGTGATTTTAAAAGTAATTAATCTTTTAGAAAAAAATGCAGAACAAAAAGAAATCAATTTAGAAGTTAAAATGCCTGACCAGCTACCTTTTGTTTATATGGTTAAAGAACAAATTGAGCAGGTTTTAGTTAATTTAATTGATAATGCAATAAAATACACTCCAGCTCGTGGTAAAGTAGAAATAGTTGTAAATAAAACTGGTGATAAAGTTTATTTTGCAATTACTGATACAGGAATTGGAATTCCAGCTACTGATCAGGATAGAATTTTTGAGAGATTTTATCGAGTTGATAAAGCACGTTCTCGGTCTCTAGGCGGAACAGGAATCGGACTTTCTATTGTCAGGAATATAATTAAACAGCATGGAAGTGAAGTTAAAGTTAAAAGTAATGAAGGTCAGGGAAGTACTTTCAGTTTTTACTTGAAAGTAGCTAGATCTTAAGTATAAAGCCGCCTAAAGGCGGTTTTTTTCTTTGTTAACATTCTTTTAACATTAGAGAAATACTGCTGTAACATTAGAATGTTAGATTATTAATAGAGCAAATTTAACTAAGAAAACTTAAAATCCTTTAAGGGGGAAAATTATTAATGAAGAAAATCAATTTGTTGTTTACTGTTCTGGCTCTCTTAGTATTAGTTGTTGCACCTGTTAGTGTTTTGGCTCAGGAGACTTTAACTATTCAGGGGTCTTCTACTGTATTACCGATTGCGCAAAAAGCAGCTGAAGTTTATATGGAGAAAAATTCTAGTGTAGATATTTCAGTTCGTGGTGGTGGCTCAGGCAATGGAATTGCAGCTTTAATTGATGGTGCAGTAGATATTGCAGATGCTTCTCGTTTTGTTAAACAAACAGAAGTAGAAGCTGCTGTTGGTAATGGAATTTATCCTGTTCCGCATCGTGTAGCAATGGATGGGATAGCTGTTGTAATTAATCCAGCCAATTCAGTTACAGAATTATCATTAGAAGATTTAATGAATATCTACACAGGCAAAGTGACAAACTGGTCAGAATTTGGTGGACCTGATCAAGAAATTGTTGTTATCTCTAGAGATTCAAGTTCAGGTACATTTGAAGTTTTTAATGAATTAGTTTTAGAAGGAAATAGATTAACTCAAGGTGCTTTATTACAGGCTTCCAATGGAGCAGTAGCCGGAGTTATTGCTGATACTGAAGGAGCTATTGGCTATGTTGGTCTTGGTTATTTATCTGATTCCTTAAAAGCAGTAAAAGTATCCGGTGTTTTACCAAGTAATGCTACTGTTGCTAGTGGAGAATATCCAATAGCTAGACCATTATTTATGTTTACCAATGGATGGCCTGAAGGTTTAACATCTCAATTTATTAATTTTATTTTAAGTGCAGAGGGACAAAAAATAGTTAAAGAACAGGGTTTTGTTCCTCTTCATTAAATTAATGCTATTTAAATAAACACTTAAATATATAGTACTAATTATCTGGAAAAAGGGAGAGGCCTCTCCCTTTTTCTGAATGTTTATTTATAAAAACTTTATCCATTTTAAGAGGTGAAATTAATGTTTAATTGGAGAACTAAAGAAAAAATTATTAAAAATATCTTATTGTTTTTTGCTTTCTCTTCAATTTTATTTTTAACTGGAATTATAATTGTTTTGTTTAAAGAAGGAGCACCTATTTTTACTAAAGTTGGTATTCATGAATTTCTTTTTAGTAGTGACTGGTACCCAACTTATGAACCGCCAGGATATGGAATATTTAATCTGCTGGCTGGCTCAATAGTTGTTACTATTGGAGCAATGGTAATTGCTGTTCCTTTTGGAGTAGCTTCTGCTATCCATATTTCATATATATTACCCCAAAAATATAAAAACATTGTTAAACCGACTATCGAAATGCTAGCTGGAGTTCCTTCAGTTATCTATGGCTTATTTGGCATGAAAATTCTGGGGCCATTTTTGCAGAAAATATTCCATCTACCAACAGGCTTAACAGCTTTAACAGCAATGATTATGTTAGGTATAATGGCACTACCAACTATAGTTAGCCTGGCTGAAGATGCAATTACAGCTGTTCCTAAAAACTTTCGTGATGCCTCACTAGCTTTAGGAGCAAATCGTCTGGAGACAATGCTGCGTGTTATTTTACCGACAGCGTCCTCCGGTATTGTAACTGCCATTATTCTTGGCATGGGAAGAGCTATTGGTGAAACAATGACTGTTTTAATGGTAGCTGGCGGTGCTGCGTTGTTTCCAGCTAATATTTTAAAACCAGTTCGACCAATGACATCTACAATCGCAGCCGAAATGGGAGAAGCACCTGTTGGCAGTAGTCATTATCAAGCTTTATTTGGTATTGCAATTATTTTGTTTTTAATAACTCTAATCTTTAATATCTTTGCAGATATGGCACAGCAGAGATTTAAAAAGAAAGTGAGTGGCGAATAATGGATAAAAATTTAGCAAAAAGAAAAATTACAGAAAAAATAATTTTTAATTTATTAGGATTGCTAATGCTATCTTCAATAGCAATTTTAGCTTTAATTATTTTCTTTATTTTTAAAAGAGGGATTGGAGTAATTAGTCCAGGCTTTTTACTGGAGATGCCTAAAAATGGTATGACTGAAGGAGGTATTTTACCGGCTATTCTTGGTTCTTTTTATCTTGTAACGGGTTCAATTATTGTGGCAACACCTCTGGGTGTTTTTGCTGCAATTTATATGACAGAGTATGCTAAGAAGGGGAAATTAATTCGAATTATTCGGATTGGAGTAAATAATCTGGCTGGAGTACCATCAGTTGTTTTTGGTTTATTTGGTCTTTCAATTTTTGTTAAATATTTAAACTTTGGTGTATCAATATTATCAGGTTCACTAACATTAGCAATAGTTATTTTGCCGACAATTATTAGAGCTTCTGAAGAAGCCCTAATGTCTGTTCCAGATGATTATAGAAGTTCTTCGCTGGCACTTGGGGCAACTAAATGGCAGACAATTAAAAATGTTGTTTTGCCAGCAGCTTTACCAGGTATTTTAACTGGCTGCATTCTGGGAGTTGGCCGGGTGGCAGGAGAAACAGCCCCAATAATTTTTACAGCTGCAACTTTTTTTTCAATGCGTTTACCAGATTCTATTTTTTCAGAAGTTATGACCCTGCCCTATAATATTTATGCTCTAGTTGCTACTGGAACATTTCCCCAAAAGCAGGTTCCCATAGCTTATGGAACGGCAGTAGTACTGCTTGTTTTAGTATTATTAATTAATTTAATCGCTATTTTTATGAGAATTAGATATAGTAAAAAAAATCATAAATAGGTTGAAAGGGGTAAAAAAAATGAGTGATAACAAAATGGAAGTTAAAAACCTGGATTTCTATTATGATGATTTTCAGGCTTTAAATAAGATAAATATTCCACTTAAATCAAATAAGGTTACTGCTTTAATTGGTCCTTCAGGATGTGGAAAATCAACTTTTTTAAGAACTTTAAATAGGATGAATGACTTGATTGAAGGAACCAGGGTTGAAGGTGAAATATTGTTTGATGAGAAAAATATTTATGATCCGGATGTTGATGTGGTAGCACTTCGTAAACGAGTTGGAATGGTTTTTCAGCAACCCAATCCTTTTCCGAAATCAATTTTTGATAATGTTGCTTATGGCCCTAGAATTCATGGTTTAAAAGATAAAGGAAAGCTGGCAGAAATAGTTGAAAAGAGCCTGCAAGGAGCTGCTTTGTTTTCTGAAGTAAAAGATAGGCTTGACGATTCAGCTCTTGGACTTTCCGGTGGGCAACAGCAAAGGCTTTGTATAGCACGCGCTCTGGCAGTAAGGCCAGAAGTTTTGTTGATGGATGAGCCAGCTTCAGCGCTTGATCCAGTTGCAACCGCTAAAATTGAAGATTTAATTGCAGAATTAAAAAAAGATTATACAATTGTCATAGTAACTCATAGCATGCAGCAGGCAGCTCGTGTTTCTGATAATACAGGATTCTTTTTAATGGGAGATCTGGTTGAATTTGATAAAACAGATAAAATATTTGAGAATCCAACTGATCAAAGAACTGAAGATTATATAACTGGACGTTTTGGCTAAAATCATCAAAATTAAGGAGGACTAAAAATGAATGATTCTCGCAAAAATTTTCATCTTGAAATAAATGAATTAGAAAATGAAATGTTAAAGATGGGCAGTATTGTTGGTGAAAGTATTCGCAATAGTATTAAGGCCCTGGTTGATAAAGATATTGCTTTAGCAAATCAAGTTATAGCAGACGATGATATTATTGACGATTATGAATTAAGTCTAGAAGAGAAATGTACTAAATTAATTGCTTTACAGCAGCCAGTAGCAATTGATTTGAGAAAGATAATTGTGATTTCTAAATTGGCTACTGATTTAGAAAGAATTGGTGATAATGCTTCTAATATTGCATATAAGGTAAAAAAAATAGATCAAGAAAAACTAATTAAAGAGATGAATAGTTTACCTAAAATGACTGATCTAGTAGTTAATAGGCTCAGAGAGAGTTTGGAAGCTTTTGTTGATATGGATTTAAAGAAGGCTAAAAAAGTTGCTAAAAGTGATGAAGATGTTGATGTGTTTGATGAGCAAATTGTAGCTGAACTGCTGACAATTATGAAAACTGATTGTGATAAAATTGAACAGGGAGTGTCTTTAATGTTTATCAGCCGTTTTTTAGAAAGAATTGCTGATCATTCAACTAATATTTGTGAAAGAACTATTTATATGAAAACAGGTAAAATGAAATATTAATTAAAGAAATATTCTTATAAAATAATAATCTTTTATATTAAAAAAAGCTGATATATATCAGCTTTTTTTAATGTGAAAATTAATAGGCATATTTTAAAATAAAAACTATTGACATTAATATATAAACTAAATATAATTAATATATAGTTTATATATTAATTATATTTAGATAATGAACTATATATTTATTAAAAGGGGAGGGAAGTATTTATGCGGAAATTTTCTGCTAAAGAAATCCTGGCTAAATTAGTCGATAATGATAAAAGTAAGCATAAACCATATATTGTAGAAAATGAAAAGCTTAAAGTAATTCCTGATGGTAAGGGAATAGGCTGGTTTTCAGATAGTAAAGGTTCTTTTTTATATCAAGAATTAACAGATGACTTCATGATTGAAACATCTGTTAAGGTTAAGCAGAAAGCAAATAATAATAAGCAAAGAGCACAATTTTCTTCAGCTGGATTATTAATTAGAAATCCATTATCAAGTCCAGGAAAAGAAAACTGGATTATGTATAATATTGGATATCAGAACTCATTTTATGGAAGAGAAATGAAAGTTACACGGCCTTCAAATGGGTTTAGGTTTGATCCTATGTATTTTATTGGTTATCGGTCATTATCAACTTTATATTTGATTCCAGCATTAGAAACAGGATTTGTCAGATTAAGAATGGCAAGAATATCAGATGAGATACGCTTTTACTACTTTGCAGATAATAAATGGCAAGAAGAAAAACCAACTAAAGGGATAGAAGTTATGGGAAATGGAATAAAATATCAAGTCGATCAGTTTAATAAACAAGAGTTTAGACCAACTAACTTATCACTTCCAGCTAAACTTCAGGTTGGGTTGATTACAAATCCAGGTATGAATACCAGGAAACCATGGCAAAAATATCGGGATAGTGAAATGCTTTTTGCCTACTATTCTTATAAAGAAATTAGTAGCTTTACTGAATGTTTAAAATAATAAATTAGTTTTAAATTTGTTTTTAGTTTAAATTTTAAATTATTAGCCAATATTTTGGAGGAGGTTTAATTTTGGGATATTCACTAGCATTTTCTCAGGCCATTATGATAATTATATATATTTACATTAAAACTGAGTTGGGGGAAATTAATTATTTATCCAAAAAAAAGATATCTAATGCTTTAAATATACCAGCGCCTACTATTTCTAAGATAATACGATCATTAATTGATGGAGGAATTTTAAAATCAAAAGAAGGCAAAAAAGGTGGTTTTTCATTGAGTATGAAGCTAGCAGAATTGACTTTTTATGATATTTTTACTGCTATTGAACGTAAAAAGCCACTTTTTAAATCAAATTTCGATATTAATTTAAGTGGTGATAAAGTAGAAAAAGTAATAAAAGGAATCAATGATTGTCTTTATGCAGCCGAATTAGCAATGAAAAAAGAACTTAAAGATAAAAAAATTAAAGATTTAGTAAGTCTTTATCTTGAATAAATTTCTCCTTTATTTATTAATTGCAATAATAATTGTCCTGTGATAGAATTTCTAATTAATAAATAAAAAGGGGGGGAGCAGATGCTGAAAAAGTTTTTAAGTTATTATCGCAATCACTGGCAGCTCTTTGCAGTTGATATTGGTTGCGCAATTTTGATGTCAGGCCTGGATCTTATTTTCCCAATTTATATTCAGCGCTTGATTGATCAGTATTTTCCACAGCGCAATTTAAATATGATAATTAGAATTTCAGTCATTTTGTTAATACTTTACTTAGTAAGGTTTATTTTTCAATATATTGTTCATTATTGGGGGCATGTAGTTGGAATCAGAATGGAAACAGATATGAGATCAGAACTATTTACCCATTTGCAGAAGTTATCATTTAAATTTTATGATAATAATAAGGTTGGTTATTTAATGTCCCGGGTAATTAATGATTTAAATAATATTTCAGAACTGGCTCATCATGGCCCAGAAGATCTTTTGATCTCTTTGATGCTGCTCTTAGGATCATTTTTAATTCTTTTAAATATGCATGTTAAATTAGCTCTATTTACTTTTGCTTTAATACCAGTTATGTTTATTTTTTCACTTCATCTGGGCGAAAAAATGTATCATGCTTTTAAAGTTATCAGAGAAAGAATGGCAGAAGTTAATACAATTATTGAAGATAGTTTAAGCGGAATTAGAGTAGTTAAATCATTTACTAATGAAGAATATGAGAATGAAAAATTTTGTCAGGGTAATCATAATTACAGGCGTTCTCGAGAATCTGCCATGAAAAATATGGCTCAATTTCATTCCGGAATGAATCTTTTTATTAACTTAATTAAGTTAAGTACTTTAGCTGCTGGAGGTTATTTTATCTATACAGGATCTTTAACAGTAGGACAGATGGTAGCATTTCTTTTTTATGTTGAAATGTTCATGAATCCAATTAAAAGGTTGGTTAATTTTAATGAACAGCTGCAGAGAGGAATGTCTGGTTTTAGCCGTTTTAAAGAATTACTGGAAGTTGATCCTGAAATTACTGATTTACCAGAAGCGGTAGATTTAACTGATGTTAAAGGTCTGATTAATTATGAGAATGTAAGTTTTGGTTATGATAATGATGAAAAAGTTTTTCGAAATATAAATCTTGAAATTAAACCAGGTAAAACAGTTGCGTTTGTTGGGCCCTCTGGAGTGGGGAAATCTACTTTAACTAAGTTATTACCTAGATTTTATGAAATTAGTCAAGGCAGAATCTTAATTGACAATATTGACATTAAAACAGTATCTTTAGAGTCTTTGCGGAGAAATATTGCGACTGTACAGCAGGATGTGTTTTTATTTAATGGTACAGTAGAAGAAAACATAGCTTATGGTAATGCAGAAGCAAGTAAAGCAGATGTCATTGAGGCAGCCCGAAAGGCTAATGCACATGAGTTTATTTTGAATTTGCAGCATGGTTATGAGACTGATGTCGGAGAACATGGGGTTAAGTTGTCTGGAGGCCAGAAACAGCGTATTTCAATTGCTAGATCTTTTTTGAAGAACCCTCCAATTTTAATACTTGATGAGGCAACTTCTTCGCTTGATAATAAAAGTGAAAAAATAATTCAGCAATCACTTGATAAACTTGCTAGAGGAAGAACAACTCTAGTAATTGCTCATCGTCTTTCTACAGTAATTAATGCTGATCAAATAATTGTTTTAACCGAAAATGGTATTGTGGAGAGAGGAACTCATCGCGAACTGATGGAACAGCAAGGAGAATATGCTTCACTTTATAATGAACAATTTTCAACTGAATTAGCTGGTTAGTCGGAGAATATTTCTCCGGCTTTTTTCTTTGACAACTTAAGCTAAATTTGCGATACTATAGACATAGTAACCGTTAATTAATTAGTTTTTTGCTGTAGTTAGAAAGGAAGATAATAATGAAAAAAAGACTTTATAGATCACGTACAGATAAAAAAATTGCAGGAGTATGTGGAGGCTTAGCTGAGTATTTTAACATTGATTCTACATTAGTTAGGTTAGGAGTACTCTTGATATTTTTATTTTATGGGGTTGGTTTGATTGCCTACTTATTGGCCTGGTTAATAATGAGAGAAGAGCCTGAGCACGAAACAGCTTATAATTCTACTACTTATTATCCGGTTCAATCAGACTATCAAAGTAGAACAGCTGATAAAGATTTTGATTTTACTACAGAAACCAAAGTTAATAAACAGGCTGAAGAGTCAGAAATAGCAGCCAGAAGAAGGCAACTTCTAGCCGTAATTTTAATTGTTGTAGGACTAATTTTTTTACTTGATATCTGGTTACCAGATTTTTATTGGGAAAAATATTGGCCGTTACTTTTGATTATTGGAGGTATTTTATTACTTAAAGGTGATAACAGTGAATAAAAATCGTGATAGAACTTTGCTGGCTCTTTGTTTAATCTTGTTCGGTGTTTTATTTTTAGGAGCTAATTTGGGTCAGTATACCTTCAGTTTTTTCTGGTTTATGCACACCTATTGGCCAATTTTAGTGATAATTTTAGGTTTTCATGTTTTGTTACAAGAAAGTAAATTTTGGTTTCTGGTTCCATTACTCTTAATTATTTTAACTGTTTGGTTAACTTATTATTTGAGCAGCCAACCATCGTTTAATATTTCACCTAATTTTAGACAGCATTTCTTTTATTTTAAAGAAGGGCCATTTAGATAATAAAATACCACCCATATGGGTGGTATTTTATTTAAATTAGTGTCTGGCTAAACTACGTTTAATTATAGGAGCAATAAATATAACAAGGGTTATTTTAAATATGTCACCTGGAATAAAAGGTATAATTGTCATAGTTAAAGCAGCTAAAAAGTTATTTCCAGTTAGCAGCATAAAATATAAGCAACCAATTATGTAGTCAGTGATTATTGCAGCTGTACAGATAAAAAAACTTTGTCTTTTATCATTGGTTTTTATTCCAGCTAAACCTGCCATAGCTATAAATCCGATTAAAAACCCACCTGTTGGACCAGCTAGAATACCTGGGCCAGCAGCTCCACCAGCAAAAATTGGTAAACCAACAGCTCCCAGGATAAGATAGCCCAACTGACTTAGCATAGCATATTTTGCACCAAGTAATCTGCCGGCAAGTAAAATGAAAAAAGTTTGTAAGGTTATTGGTACAGGAGAAAAAGGTAAAGGTATTATTAAATAGGCTCCTACTGCTGTTAATGCAATTAACATTGCAGATTGGATCATTTTATTAGTTTTCATTTTAGTCTCCTTTACTCGATTTTTAATGACTGAAGGTCAATTTTACAAAAATAATAATATCATAAATAATAAAGTTTTTAAACTAAAATTTATTGGGGGTCAAATATGGATAGTTTAGTTTTAAATGCTCCGGCAAAGATAAATTTAGCTTTACAGGTCCAGAAATTAAGAGAAGATGGTTTTCATGAATTAAAAATGATTATGCAAAGTATTTCTCTTGCCGACAAGATTAAGCTTAGTAAAAGCTCCGAGGGGATTAGTTTAAGCAGTTCTAGTAATGAATTACCACTTGATAATTCTAACCTGGCATTTAAGGCTGCAGAGAGTTTTTTTTCTGCTAACCAGGTTGAAGGTGGAGTTGAAATATACTTGGAAAAAAATATTCCTATTGCAGCTGGATTAGCAGGCGGCAGTGCTGATGCTGCTGCAGTAATGAGAGGTTTATATAAACTTTTTGAATTGGAAGAGCAAACTGCTAAAGTGAAATCGCTGCTGGCTCAGCTTGGTTCTGATATACCTTATTGCCTGCATGGCGGAACTGTCTATGCAACTGGTCGAGGGGAAGTTTTAGAACAATTACCTGAGTTAGATAAAAAACACTTACTAGTAGTTACTCCAGCAGTTAAATTAGCAACACCTACCGTGTATAAGCAATATGATAATTTAGCTGCAGAATCTGAGTTTAATTTTGAAGCCATATTAAAAAATTTAAAATTTGAAGAAAAAGTTAATTGGAGTTTAGATTATAAGAATGATCTACAGCCTGCTGCTGAAAGTTTATGTCCGCAAATTAAAGAAGTAGAAGAACTGCTTAAAGAAAGTGGTGCTGAGTTTACTTTACTGTCAGGAAGTGGCCCCAGTGTTTTTGCAGTTTACCCGCTGGCCAAACAGGCAGAACAGGCTGCAAAAAATTGGCCGCGAAAAACTGACTTTATAACTGCAGCAGAAACGATCCCGAGCTATTGATTTAGGCTGATCTATTTGATTGACAGCTATTTTTATTCGTGTTATACTTTCTGCAATAAATAACTTAACCAGGAGCAGTGATGTCGATGAAAAAGGATAAACATATTACTATGAGAGAAGCCAAGGAAAGGACTGGACTTACTTCTCGTCAAATTCGCTACTATGATGAGCAAAATCTTATTTTTCCAGCTAGAAGTAAAGGCAATCAGAGATTGTTTTCTGAATCTGATCTCCAGCGCCTCTTGAAAATCAAAAAATTGCTGGCAGCTGGTAATAGTATAGAGACTATTCGCCTAAAAATGAAGACACCTCAAGCAAAAGAAATTGATCCTTATGCTCAATTGAGTGAATTTGAAGATTCAATTAATGATTATGCTGATGAGGAACTTGATTCACTTTATCCTGTCTCCAATCGCTTTGCCTTATTAAAAAAACTTACTTTTAATGATCATGACATTAATGATCAAGAATTTGAGGAGGAAAATTGATGGCCAAATTAAGTAAAGAAGAAATTCTTGCTTTAGCAGCTGAAAATAAAGTGGAATTTATTAGGCTGCAATTTGTTGATATTTTAGGTATCATAAAAAATGTAGCAATAACTATTGAGCAGCTGCCAGCAGCTTTAGAGGGAGAAATAATGTTTGATGGTTCTTCAATAGAAGGTTTTACTAGAATTCATGAATCAGATATGTATCTTAAGCCTGATTACGATACATTTACTATTTTCCCCTGGGAAAATGAAAGTGGGCGGACTGCAAGACTGATGTGTGATATTTATACTCCAGCTGATGAGCCATTTGCTGGCTGTCCCAGGAATGTTTTAAAGCAAGTTATTAAAGAAGCAGAAACAATGGGGTATCAAATGTATGCTGGACCTGAACCAGAATTTTTCTTATTTGAAAAAGATGAAGTTGGTAATTTAACTACTAGAACACATGATAAAGGAGGTTATTTTGATTTATCTCCAATTGATCGAGGCGGAGAAGCCAGGCGTGCTACAGTTATAGCACTCAAAAAAATGGGTTTTGAAGTAGAAGCTACTCATCATGAAGTTGCTCCTGGTCAGCATGAAATTGATTTTAAGTATACTCCTGTACTTAAAACTGCAGATAATATAGCTACTTTTAAGTTTGTAACTAAAATAATTGCTATGCAGCATGGTCTTCATGCTACTTTTATGCCTAAACCAATTTATGGTGAGAGCGGTTCTGGGATGCATGTTCATCAATCACTTTATCAGAATGGAGAAAATGTTTTTTATGATCCTGATTCTGAACTAGGACTTAGTGAAATTGCTCGTTATTATATTGGAGGTCTCTTAAAACATGCCCGGGAAACAACTGCAATTTTAAATCCAACTATCAATTCGTATAAAAGATTAGTTCCTGGCTATGAAGCACCAGTATATATATCCTGGTCAGCACAGAATAGAAGTGCTTTAGTTAGAGTACCTTCTGCCCGTGGTGATGCTACTAGACTTGAATTGCGTAATCCTGATCCAACGGCTAATCCCTATCTGGCAACAGCTGTTATGTTAAAAGCTGGTTTAGACGGAATTAAGAATAAAATTGATCCTGGGGAGCAAACTATCGATAATATTTATGAGATGAATTATCATGAACGTCGGGCTAGAGGAATTAAAAATTTACCTTCTTCTTTAAGTGAAGCATTAAAATATTTTCAGACAAGTGATTTGATGAAAAAAACTCTTGGTGATCATATTCATCATCATTTTCTGGAAGCTAAAAAAATTGAATGGGCGGTTTATAAACGTCAGGTTCATAACTGGGAGATTGATCAGTACATAGCTACTTATTAGGATTTAATAAAAATAAGAATAATTTGTGGAGGGGAGTTTAGTTATGACAGGTAGAGAGAATATTCAGCAGCATCTCAAAAAGCTTGATTTAAAAAAATTAGATACCAGGTCCCTTTCTTTTTTAGCGCTATTTATTGCTTTTACAGCTGTGGCAACTTATTTACATATTCCGGGTCCGAGCAGCTCATACTTCAATCTGGGAGAAGTTGCAATTTATACAATAGCTTTAACTTTTGGTGCCAAAGCTGGTGGAATTGCTGGTGGAGTTGGGGCTGCACTAATGGACTTAATTTTAGGTTATTCTATCTGGGCTCCGTTTACTTTTTTAATAAAGGGACTTGAAGGATTTATTGCTGGTAAAATAGCCAGTCAGAATAGTAAAGAAAAATTTGATCGTAAAATTTTTGCAATTATTGTAGCAGGTAATGTGATGATTTTAGGTTATGCAATTGCAAAGGCGTTTTTATTGAGCTGGGCAGTAGTTTTACCGGAAATTGGAATTGATTTTGCTCAGATGATAATTGGAGGTATTTTAGCTATTCCACTTTCACATCATCTTGATAATTATTTTAGGAAGTGATATTTTGGAAATTGGTAAATTAGCAGGTAGAGAATTGAAGCAGGTAATTTTAAATAAAATAGATCATTTTCGTTCAGATATATTAGTTCCTGCTGGTATTGGAGAGGATAGTGCTGTAGTAGATATAGGTGATTCACTTTTAGTTGTATCTTCAGATCCGATTACTGGCGCAACTAATAAAGCTGGATTTTTAGCGGTTAATGTTTCCTGTAATGATATAGCTGCTGCTGGAGCGGAACCGTTTGGAATTCAGGTTATTTTAATGCTGCCTCCTGAGCTTGGAACAACAGAATCAGAAAATTTAATGCAGGAAATTGTTGATTCAGCTAAAAAGCTAGGAGTTGAAGTTCTGGGAGGGCATACAGAAATTACAGATTTAGTTAAACAGCCAATTATAACAATTACAGCTCTGGGTAGAGCTGCTAAAGGAGAGTTGGCTGCTACTTCTGCAGCCCGATCTGGTGATATTCTATATATAAGTAAAGGAATGGGGATTGAAGGAAGTTATATCCTTGCAAATGACTATCCAAATTTATTGTTAAAAAATGGTGTTAGTCAGGCTGCTATTGATTCAGTTTTAAATTTTATTAATCAGCTAAGTGTATTACCAGAAAGTAGATTAGCGAGGCAAAATGGAGTTAAAGCAATGCACGATGTTACTGAAGGTGGTGTTTATGGTGCGATTGCAGAAATGGCATCAGCAGCTAATTTAGGATTTTTAATAGAAAAAGATAATTTTGTTCCACATGATTCTGTAGTTGAAATATGTACTAAATTAGATCTTGACCCAGCAGGTTTAATTTCATCCGGATCTTTGTTAATGGCTGCTCCACCTGAACTTGATCTGGAAGCTGTTTTTGCTAATTCTGGAATTGATATATTTAGAGTAGGTAAGCTTTTATCAGCCGGAAATTTCATAGTTGAAAATGGTCAGCAGGAGAGCTTTGAACTACCTGAGCAGGATGAGTTATGGAATTTTATAGAAAAAAATTATGGAAATTCTTGACATTTCCAATAAATGGAATTATAATTATAATTAACAAATAATTCCAGAGGTGGTGCTATTATGAAAATTACAGATGTCAGAGTTTTTCCAGTCAATATTAATGGTAGTATGGTTAAAGCTTATGCAACAGTCACTTTTGATGAATCTTTTGTAGTTAGAGATATGCGTATTGTAGAAGGGAAGAATGGCGTTTTTCTTTCTATGCCAGCTCGTCGTAAAAGAAATGGTGATTTTAAAGATGTTTGTTTTCCAATTTCAGCTAAATTACGTGATAATTTAGAAAAAATGGTTTTAGAAAAATTTAGTGATCCGCTTACTGAAGAAGTTATTCCGGATGCTTAAAAATTAAAACTTACGAATTAATATTTTAGCTAAAACTTAACTGACAACACATTACTTGTTGTCAGTTAAGTTTTTTAGCTTGACAAAACAGCTATTCTCTGTTATACTGCAAGCGATTAAAGGCTATAATGGAATATTAGTGCCTGTTTATATCTAATTAGATTTGAGGGATAAAAGTAAATGCAACCATATGTAATGAGTAGTGATCTTTATCGATTTAAGCTGGCCCTGGTGGTTGGTCGCGGAAAACGTTTAAAAAAAATAATGCGCAAATATCCAACTGAAAAAAAATTCAAAAATGCCAGCAGTGATGATATAATAAAATTAATTGGAGCTCGTAATCAGCCTGATCTACTGGATAAATTATTTTCCCTTGATTCATTATATGACGAACTTGTTACTTTTAAAGCTAATCCTAACTGGAGCAAAAGACCTCTAGCCAGAAAGATAATGGCAATTGATACTGAATATTATAAAAGTAAACTTGATTTAATTCAGTTTGTTGTACAGGAAAATAATCAGATTATTGATTCAGGAATAATTTTTACGAATGAAGATATAGCTCCTGCTTTAAGTCCTGAAGCAGGTATAACAAAACTGCGTGAGATTATTGCTGCACATCAGCCGGAAGTTTTAGTAGGTCATAATTTTAATTCTGATGTTGTAGTTCTAGAGAGTGCTCTGGGAAAAAGAATTCCTGAACTTTATTTTTATGATGATACAATGGATTTAATGTATTATAGTAATTTAGCTAATATTTTAGGATGTGCTGGTTTGAATGATACTGTAAATAAATTATTTGCTCATCAAGCGCCTGATCTTGATACTGCATATTCTAAGCCAGCTTTTTTAGTTCACTATGGATTGCAGGATGCTCTTTTTACACTATTAATTAGAGAGTACATAATGTATGGTGATTTTTCGAGAACAGAATTTGACTTTGAAATTAATCAAATTATTAAAGCTGAAAGTGAAGAACTATTTGATAACAGAATTAGGCTTTCACTGCTTAATAAGGGAGGGTTAATTGATGGATGACTTATTAACTATAATTCTGGCTGCTGGTAAAGGTACCAGAATGAAATCAAGCCAGATAAAAGTACTCCACCCAGTAGCAGGTAAGACAATTATCAATCATGTTATTACAGCTCTGGATGGTTTACAGAGCAAGATTGTTAATGTGATTGGATATCAAAAAAATGAAGTTCAGACAGAATTGGATAAAATAGCTGGTGTTGATTTAAATTATGTTATTCAGGAAGAACAGCTGGGAACAGGTCATGCAGTTAAACAGGCTGCAGAATATATTAAAAATCATCAGGGACCAGTTTTAATTCTTTATGGTGATACACCTTTACTGAAGCAGAAAACTCTGGCTAAATTTGTTGCAGAACATTCTAGTAATAGTAGAGATTTAACTATTCTGACTGCTAAGCTCGCTGACCCGACAGGTTATGGTAGGGTTATAACAGATCAAAAAGGTAGTTTGAGTAGAGTAATTGAAGAAAAAGATGCAGATCAAAAAATAAAGCAAATTAAAGAAATTAATAGCGGAGTTTATTGTGTAGATAGTAAGTTGTTGATTAGTTTTTTGAATAATATGGACAATAATAATGCTCAACATGAATACTATTTAACAGATTTAATTGCTTATGCAGCTAAAAAAAATTGCCAGACAGGTAGTTATCTAATTGAAGATCCAGCTGAAATAATCGGGATTAACACTCGAAAACAGCAGGCTGAAGCTGAAGAAGTACTTAGAGCAAGAATTATAGAAAAACATTTTAATAATGGTGTTACAATTATTGATCCAGCTACTACTTATATCGATGTTGAAGTTGAAATTGAAAATGATGTAACAATTTATCCCTTTACCTATCTGGAAGGGAAAACTACAATTGCTTCTGGTTCAGTAATAAATCCTCATTGCCGCTTACAGGATGCAGTAATTGCTGAAAATGTCAATTTATTATCTAATACAGTTATTATATCAAGTTCAGTTGGAGCTAGATCTAATATTGGTCCTTTTGCTTATTTAAGACCTGGATCAAAAGTTGGCCAGGATTGTAAAATAGGAGATTTTGTTGAGCTTAAAAAAACTACCGTGAGAGATGGAGCTAAAGTTCCTCATTTATCTTATGCTGGTGATGCTGAAATTGGAGAGCGTACTAATATAGGAGCTGGTACAATTTTTGCTAATTATGATGGAAAAACAAAATCAAGAACTAAAGTTGGTAAGGATGCTTTCATTGGCAGTGACTCTATTTTGATCGCTCCTTTAAATATTGGTGATAATGCCAAAACTGCTGCAGGATCTGTTGTAACCAGAGATGTGAAAGAGGGCACTACTGTGATGGGAGTACCTGCCCGAATTTATAAATCATCAGATTAGGGGAATAATTATGAAAAGGATTAATCTGGGAGGCCAGAAGATGTCTAGTTATAGTGAACAGCTAAAAATTTTTGCTGGTAATTCTCATCCTCAACTTGCTCAAGATCTTTGTGCTTACTTGGGGACTGAGCTTGTTCATGCAGATGTTAACAGATTTAGAGATGGTGAAATTGGAGTCAGAACTTATGAAACTGTACGAGGGGCAGATGTCTTTGTTATTCAGCCAACTTCTCCTCCAGTAAACGAGAATCTGATGGAATTATTAATTATTATTGATGCTTTAAGGCGAGCTTCTGCCAGGCGAATAACTGCAGTGATTCCTTATTATGGATATGCTAGACAAGATCGAAAAGCACGACCTCGTGATCCGATCACATCTAAATTAGTTGCTAATCTATTAACTACAGCTGGGGCCAGAAGAGTTTTATCAATTGATTTTCATGCTCCCCAAATCCAGGGATTTTTTGATATACCAGTTGACCATCTTTATGCTTCTCCGATTATGGTCGATTATTTTAAAAATTTTGAGCGATCTGATTTAATAGCAGTTGCACCAGATGTAGGATCTGTAAAAAGGGTGCGTTCTTTTGCTGAAAGTTTAAATATTCCAATGGCAATTATTGATAAGCGCCGACCAAAGCCTAATGTAGCAGAAGTCATGAATGTAATCGGAAAAGTTAAAGATAAGAATGTTATTTTGCTTGATGATATTATTGATACTGCAGGAACTATAACAGCGGCAGCAGAAGTATTAAAAGAAAAGGGAGCAAAAGATGTTTATGCCTGTGGTACACATGCACTTTTTTCTGGACCTGCTATTAAAAGACTTAAAGCTGCCCCAATTACTAAGATTATTGTTACTAATACCATTGCTCAGCAAGACCATGATTTAGAAAATTTAGAGGTATTATCAGTAGCTCCTTTAGTAGGAGAAGCAATTGATAGGATTTTTAAAGATTTGTCAGTTAGTGTATTATTTTAGATATTTTTTTTAAAAGGCTTGCTCAAATTGAGCTTTGATGTTATAATAAAATTTGTTATGTCTTATTTATTGTAAACCTGCCAGTAGATTAAACTAGCTGGCTTGAAATTTAATTTATGCAAGGAGAGGATAGTCATGGAGAGACATTCTATTAAGGCTGAACTGAGGACTGAAACTGGAAAAGGTGTAGCTCGTAAAATTAGACGAGAAGATCTTATTCCTGGTGTTGTTTATGGAAGAGGAAATGACCCTAGATCTATTAAAATAGATCCACTGGATATTGAGAAACTTCTCCATTCAAATGCTATCTTTGATCTGACTTTTGTCGGAGAAGATGGAGAAGCAGCAACCGTAATTATTAAGGATTTTCAGAAAGATGTAATTAAAGGCAATTTGCTTCATGTTGATTTTCAATTTATTTCTATGGACGAAAAAATTACTGTATCTGTACCACTTCATTTAGAGGGCGATGCTTTAGGTGTACGTGATGGTGGAGTATTACAGCAATTAATACGTGAAATTGAGATTGAGGCTCTTCCAACTGAAATACCGGAAGAAATTACTCTTGATATTTCTGAACTTGGTATGGGCGAATCTTTAGCAGTAGCTGATCTTGATTTACCAGATATTGATCTGGTAACAGATAGTGAAGAAGTTATTGTAACAATTGTTGCACCTACAGAAATGGTTGTTGAAGAAGAGGAAGAAGAAGACGAAGACTTCTTAGAACCAGAAGTTATTGGTGAAGAAGAGGAAGAAGCTGACGCAGAAGCAGAAGCTGAACCAGAAGAATAAAATTAAAGTAAAAATACAGGCACAGTCATTTTGCGACTGTGCTTGAATTTACTTAGTTGGAGGGTAAACTTTGAAGTTGATAGCTGGGCTTGGTAATCCAGGAGAAGAGTATTCTCTGACCAGGCATAATATAGGATTTATGGTTATTGCAGAATTAGCTGAAAAATACTCTGTTAATAGCAGTTTTAAATTTGATGGTCTAAATGGTGATTTTTTCTTTGGGGGAGAGAAAGTACTGATCTTTCAACCAATGAAATATATGAATCGCAGTGGGGGGCCACTGTTGAAAATAGTTAATTATTATAATTTAGAACCAGCTGATTTATTAATTGTTCATGATGATCTTGATCTTAAGCTGGGCCAACTTAGATTTAAAAAAGATGGTGGTAGTGGCGGACATAATGGGATTAAATCTATTATTAACAGTCTGGGAACAAAAGAATTTAAGCGTTTAAAAATTGGTGTTGGTAGACCACCAGAAAATGTTCCTGTTCCAGATTTTGTGCTGAGTAAGTTTCATGGCAAGGAAAAAAAACTTGCTTTTGAAACCAGTCAAAAAGCAGTTGCTGCAATAGATACTTTTTTAAAAGATGGAATTATAAAAGCAATGAATAAGTTTAATTGATAAGCCCGTACATTCTGATGTAGGGGCTATTTTGCCATTTTTAATACTAAGTAAATTTATACTATAACTATCTGTTAGCTATTTTGATTATTTACATAATTAATCTATTTATACTTAGTAGATTTATAACTAACAAAGTTTATACTGGAATCCAACTAGACTAAGGAGTAAACAAATGGAATTTAGAAATTTATTAGTAGAAAATCAGAAATTTAAAAAAATTGCCAAAAACATTAATAGCTCTGCTAGTTCAATATCTGGATTAAGTGGTAGTAGAATATCATATTTTGCTGTTAATTTCTTACAGACAACAGATCGGGATGTTGTATTTTTTTTACCAGATAATTATTATTTGCAGCAAATGCAGGAAGATTTAATTAGATTAATTGGTAAAGATGATTTTCTTGTTTTTCCAGAAGAAGAGATTCTACCGCATGAACAATTAATGCCAGACTTAACAACTATGAGTGAAAGAAGTAAAGTGCTGACAGAATTAGTTTTTGCTGATAGTTCTAAAAAAAAGATTATTTTAACTACTCCTGGAGCAGTTTTTAAAAAACTCCCACCTTATAAAGTTTATCAAGAGAACAGTTTAAAAATTAAAGTTGGCATGGAATTAAATTTAAAAGAATTCAGTCAGCAATTATTTGCTCTTGGTTACCAGCGGGAAGAAATGGTGGAAGCTCCAGGTCAATATAGTATTAGAGGTGGGATTGTTGATATATTTACTTTACTGGCAGAATGTCCTGTTCGCTTGGAGTTGTTTGGTGATGAGGTTGATTCAATCCGAGAAATTGATTTGCAGGCAAGAAGATCAAAAAACAAAATAGAAGAAACAATTATCCCACCTTTTGCAAATCTGGTGATTAATCAGCAAATTGTTGAAAAAGCCTATCCGAAAATAGAAGCTGCCTATAGTCAAGCAATAAAAAGTCTAGAGAAAAATAATTATAGTAAAGCAGCTAGCTATTTGCAGGGAAAAGCTGCTGAAATATTAGAAAATTTACAGGAAAAACGGAGATTTCCTGGTTTTGAACAATTTCTACCTTTTTATTATCAAGCTCCAGCTAATTTCTTTGATTATTTGTCAGAATCGATTATTTTTGCTGTAAGGCCAGATAAGATAAAGCAGCAAAAAAATGAATATTATCAGGAGATTGCAAATAATTATAAGAGATTATTGGAGCAGGGAATGATTATTCCAGAATATCTAGATAATTTCATCTCTGAAAATGAATTTTCCCAACAGGTAGCTAAAAATAAAATTGTTAGTATAAATTCAGCTTTTAATCAAAATGAAATTTTAGAAAACGAAATTCATTTTGATACTGCTACTTTAGAACCGTTTCATGGACAGTTAGAGTTATTTAGCGAAAAAGTGATTAAATTACTTAAGCAAAAATATAAAATAGCCATTACTTTAAATTCTGCCAGTAAAGTGCGTAGAGTAAAAATGTTTTTAGAAGAAAAAAATCTTGTGGTTGGCACTGATTTTTCAGAAAGCAGAATAGT
The DNA here is from genome assembly GCF_900114545.1 of Halanaerobium salsuginis. Lineage (GTDB taxonomy): Bacteria > Bacillota > Halanaerobiia > Halanaerobiales > Halanaerobiaceae > Halanaerobium > Halanaerobium salsuginis. The sequence goes on along the minus strand of NZ_FOTI01000015.1, from coordinate 6,357 downwards.
TCTTTTGGCAGATAGTCTGGCAGAGGGGTTTCTATTTAAAGATATAAAATTAGCTGTTTTTAGTGAAAAAGAAGTTTTTGGCAGTGAACAAAAACGAAAACGCAAAATAGGTGACTTCGAAGATGGAGTAGCAGTAGCAAGTGTTAATGATCTTAAAGCAGGAAATTATGTAGTTCATGAAAATCACGGGATTGGTAAATATCTTGGTGTGAAAACTCTAGAAATACAGGATCAGCATAAAGATTATCTTGTTTTGAAATATGCTGGTGAAGATAAACTATATGTACCTACAGAAAAGATTGATCTAGTACAAAAATATATTGGTTCTGATTCTGGACGACCAAAACTTTATAAATTAGGTAGTAGTGATTGGAAAAAAGTTAAAGAAAAAGTCCAGCAGTCAGTAAAGGAAATGGCAATTGGATTATTAGAGTTATATGCAGAGAGAGAAACATTAACTGGATATCAATTTCCAGCTGATGATGTCTGGCAGCAGGAATTTGAAGATGCTTTTCCATTTGAAGAAACTCCAGATCAAAAAAAAGCTATTCAGGCAGTGAAAAAAGATATGGAGTCAACTAGTCCAATGGATAGACTTTTATGTGGAGATGTTGGTTATGGAAAGACTGAGGTAGCTATTCGAGCAGCTTTTAAAGCAGCATTAGCTGGAAAACAGACTGCAGTTTTAGTTCCTACTACAATTTTAGCCCAGCAGCACTATAATACTTTTGCGGAAAGAATTAATGAATTTCCAGTTGAAGTTGGCATATTAAGCCGCTTTAATTCAGCAGCTGAACAGCGTCAAACACTAAAAAAGTTGATTAAAGGGGAAATAGATATCTTAATTGGAACGCATCGGTTGCTTTCAAAAGATGTCATTTTTGCTGATTTAGGTTTATTGATTATTGATGAAGAGCAGCGTTTTGGTGTTACCCATAAAGAAAAGCTAAAAGATTTAAAAAGAAATGTTGATGTTTTAACTTTAACAGCTACTCCAATTCCAAGAACATTACATATGGCTTTAGTTGGAGTTAGAGATATGAGTTTAATTGAAACTCCACCTGAAAATAGGTATCCAATTAGAACTTTTATTAAGGAGTATAATAGAGAATTAATTGCCAGTGCAGTTAGAAGAGAATTAGCTAGATCAGGTCAGATTTATTTTGTGCACAATCGTGTAGCAGATATAGAAAAAATAGCAGGCAAATTACAGCGAATTATGCCTGAAGCAAAAATTGCTGTAGCACATGGTCAGATGAATGAAAAGCGGCTTGAAAAAATAATGTATGATTTTTATCATCATCAATTTGATATTTTAGTATGTACAACTATTATTGAAACAGGACTTGATATCCAAAATGTAAATACAATTATTATTAATCAGGCAGATAAGATGGGGTTATCACAACTTTATCAGCTGCGTGGTAGAGTAGGTAGAACTAATAGAATTGCCTATGCTTATTTGCTGTATGAGAGGGAACGTATTCTGCCAGAAGTAGCAGAAAAACGTCTGGAAGCAATTAAAGAATTTTCTTCTTTAGGATCAGGATTCAAAATTGCAATGCGAGACTTGGAGATAAGAGGAGCAGGTAACCTGCTTGGTCCCGAACAGAGCGGTCATATAGCAGCCGTTGGTTTTTCTCTTTATACAAAATTGCTTGAAGGAACTATTGAAGACTTAAAAGGAAATAATGATCGGCAGCAGTTGTCAGTTGAAGTTGATCTCAAATTTGATGCTTATTTACCTGATGAGTATATTAAATATGAAGCTAGAAAAATTGAGATTTATCAGAAAATAAAATCTATAAAAAATGAACAAGATGCTACAGATGTAATTGATGAATTAATCGATCGATTTGGAGAGCCACCAATTGAGGTGATGAGATTAATTAATACAGCACGTATTAAATTTTTAGCAGCAAATTTAAATATTAATTTAATCAAAGAAGATGGAGCTAAAGTTAAATGCCAATTTATTAATTCAGATCTAGTAGATGGCAGGAAATTAGTTAAGTTTAGAGAAAAATATAAACGCAGGATTAAAATAAAAGCTGCCAAGAAACCTCAAATATTAATTAAATTTAAAGACAGAAATAGAATTGACCAGCAGTTATATAGAATGTTGCAGGAACTAAAACAGCTTTAAATAGGTTTAAAATCTTAATTAAATCTATAAATAAGCTGAAAGGAGTTTTAAATGTCAGGAAATAAAAAAGGAAGTTTTATCAAAGGAGCAGCGATCTTAACTGCAGCAGGTCTGGCAGCTAGAGTAATGGGATTTGTTTATCGAATTATTTTAACCAGGATAATTGGTGCAGAAGGTATGGGACTATATCAGATGGCTTATCCTATTTACACAACTTTACTGGTTGTTTCAAGATCTGGAATTCCAATTGCTTTGGCTAAATTGATTGCTGATAAAATAGCTGCTTCAGAGAAAAAGGCTGCCTATCAGATCTTTAAAGTTGCCAGGCGAATGAGTTTCTTTATTGGACTTTTAATTTCAATACTTATGGCTTTAGTAGCTAAGCCACTGCTTAATTTATTATCGCTAGATCCTCGAGCCTATTATGCAGTAATAGCGATTTCGCCAGCTATTTTTATTGTTTCTATTATGGCTGCTTATCGTGGCTTCTTTCAAGGTATGCAGGATATGGTTCCGACTGCTATTTCTCAAATTTTAGAACAATTTATTAGAATGATTACAATGATTAGTCTGGTAATCTTTTTAGTGCCAACGGGAATTAAATTTGCAGCTGCAGGAGCAAGTTTTGGAGCAGTAAGTGGTTCTTTGGGTGGACTATTGGTTTTATTTTTTATATACTATAAACGGAGAGAAAATATTTTTTCTTTCTTGGCCAGGGGTGAAGATCAGCTAACAATTAAATCAGGAACAATTGTTAAAGATATTGTAACTCTAGGTGTTCCAATTACGCTGGGAGCACTAGTAATGCCTTTGATGAGTTTAGTTGACTTAATTTTTGTTCCTCATAGATTACAGGTAGCCGGTTATCTTGTTAATCAAGCTACCAGACAATATGGAATGTTATCAGCTGTAGCAATGCCGCTTGTTAACTTTCCGACTATAATTACTGTTTCATTGTCAGCTAGTCTTGTGCCGGCAATTGCAGAGGCATTTACTCTGGGAAGAAAAAAACTAATTAATTATCGGACACAAACTGCTTTGAGGTTGACTGTTTTGATATCACTGCCAGCAGCAACAGGTTTATTTATGTTGGCTGAACCAATTACTGATATTATATTCTCGGAACCAGGGGCGGCTGTTCCACTGCGTTTTGTCTCCTGGGGAGTATTTTTTATTGCTTTACAGCAGACAAGTACAGGGATTTTAAATGGTATTGGAAAAACTTCATTACCAGCTCGTAATTTGGCGCTGGGGGCTTTGTTTAATGCAGTTATTAATTATACTTTAACTGCTTTACCTGCTTTTGGAATTCGGGGAGCTGCTCTGGGGACAACTATTGGTTTTGCAATAGCTGCTTTTTTGAATTTATATTATGTCAAAAAAGAAAGTGGATTTATAATTGATTTTAAAAGCCTTATTTTGAAACCGATTATTGCTGTTTTATTAATGGCAGGTTTTGTCAAGTTAGCTTATTTAGGTGTTTTCATTCTGCTAACTAAGCTTAATTTTATTTATGCTTATCAATTTACAACTATTGCAGTTATAGTTATGGCTGGATTTATTTATTTATTTATTTTGTTATTATTAAAAGAAATAAAATATAATGATCTGGCAGTTATGCCAGCTTTTGGGGAAAGATTAGCTTCCTTGCTGCTAAAAAGGGGATTGCTGGAGGAAGAGTAACTAATCTTTATTATTTGCTAATAAATATATTGCTCTAAAATGAGATTGACTAAATACTGAGGAGGATTTAGATTGCAAGCCGATAAGAAAGCGAAAATTTTAACGGAATTAGAAAAAGTAATAGATCTAATGGAAGTTTTAAGAAGTCCAGATGGCTGTCCCTGGGACAGAGAACAAAACTATGATTCTCTTACTTCTAATATAATTGAAGAAGCCTATGAAGTTGTTGAAGCAATTAAGTCGCAAGATATTAATTCTTTTAAAGAGGAATTAGGAGATTTATTATTACAGGTTATATTTGAAGCTCAAATTGCTGCTGAGGAAAATGATTTTGATTTAGGAGATGTGGCTAGAGTTTTGAATGAAAAATTAATTAGGCGCCATCCTCATGTTTTTGCAGATAAAGAGGTAGACAATCCAGATCAAGTTTTAAAGAATTGGGATGCTATAAAAGAACAGGAAAAAGAAGTTCAAGACATTCAACCTTCTTTAGTTGACAAGCTTGATCAAGGACAAACTGCCCTAAATCAGGCATACCAAATTCAAAAAATAGCTGCTAAAGTTGGTTTTGATTGGAAAAATTTAACTCCTGTGCTTGATAAGATAGAAGAAGAACTTGCTGAATGTAAAGAGATTATGGGGGTTCTACCAGATAATTCTTTGTTTTCTAACCAAAATAAAGTAAATTCCGAAATTGATAATTCATTAGTTCAGGCAGAACTGGAGTCAGAAATTGGTGATCTGCTTTTTGCGGTTGTTAATTTGGCTCGATTTAAAAAAATAAATCCTGAAGTTGCTCTGGTAAAGACTATTTTGAAATTTAAAAGTAGATTTAAATATATAGAAAGAAAAGTTGCAAAAAATAGTTCTGATTTTAAAAACTATAATCTGGCAGAACTTGATGAATTTTGGAATCAGGCTAAAAAAAATGAATAATAATAAATAAAATTAAAAACAAATAATCTATTAGGAGGATTAGAATGAGAAATAAATATATTGTTTTAGCTATAATAGCTAGCATTTTGTTAACTTTTACAGTAGTTATTCCAACTGCTGCTTTTGATATTAAACCTGATTCAGCTATTTTGCTGGAAGAAGATACAGGACAGGTTTTGTTTGCTAAAAATGCTGATCGTAAATTGCCACCAGCAAGTATTACTAAGATAATGACTTTGTTAATTGCTATGGAAAAAATAGAAGCAGGAACTATTTCACTTACAGATAAAGTTACTATTAGTCGTTTTGCGGAATCAATGGGAGGCTCGCAAATATATCTTGCTGCAAATACTCAAGTTGAATTAGAAAAACTTTTAGAAGCGATTACAATTGCTTCTGCTAATGACGCAAGTGTGGCTGTGGGAGAATATATTGCAGGTACATATAGTAATTTTGTTGCTATGATGAATGATAAAGCAAAGCAACTAGGAATGAATTCCACTAATTTTGTAAATTCAACAGGTTTACCAGAACCGGATCATTATTCAACAGCAAGAGATATTTCAATTATGGCAAGAGAATTAATTAAACATGAAAAAATATTAGACTGGTCATCAATCTGGACTAAAACTATTCAGCTGCCAAATAGAGAGGCTATGCTGGTTAATACTAATTCATTAATTAATAAGTACCCTAGTATGGATGGTTTAAAAACTGGTCATACTGATGCTGCTGGATATTGTCTGGCTGCTACTGCTAAAAAAGGAGATACCAGACTTTTGTCAGTTGTATTGCAGGGAGAAACACTCAACGATCGTGAAGAAGCAACGATCAGATTATTAGACTATGGTTTCAACGCCTTTTCAAAACGAAAGATTGCTACTGCTGGGGATAAAATTCAAAATATACCAATCAGACAGGCGGCTGATAAAATAACAGTTGGTGAAGTTAAAACTCCACTTTATGTTATGGTGCAGAAAGGCCAGGAAAGAGAAATTTCTCAAAAAGTCAATCTTAAAGAGAATTTAACAGCTCCAATTAAAAAAGGAGAAGTTCTGGGAGAGTTAACTGTATATAATAATGATAAAATTTTAGGCAAAACAGATGTTATTGCTTCTACAGATGTAGCAAGGGCAAATATTATTGTGCGACTCTGGCGTAAGTTAATATCATTTATAACAGGATTTTTCTCTTGAAGAAATCTTTAAGATAAAACCTTGAATTTAAGAGCTCTGAAAAATAAGTAGTATGGGAATTATATCCTGTGCTGCTTATTTTATTTTTTATATAATTAGAAAGCTTTTTACTCATATTAATCTTATATTATATGATTTATGACATTTTTAATTTATCTATCATAAAATTATTTTAAATAAACTCCAAAAACTTCTTGACAGTTATAAAATTAAATGTTACTATATTAAACGTTGCAGCAAGAATATCATTTGTTTAACTGTAATTATTATCTTCTTTTTTAAAGTAAAAACATCTTGACAAGAGAGGGTAAAAGTGGTAATATAATATATGCCGCTGAAAAGCAGAAGAATGAATTTTTCGGCCGCAATAAATTATCTTAAAAAGTTCTTGACAAA
>NZ_FOTI01000095.1 GCF_900114545.1 Halanaerobium salsuginis | reverse complement strand
TATTTGTTGTATACTAAAATTACCGGGAATTGCAATGTAGTATTCCCGAAAGTTGCAAACTAAAATTCCCTATTATTGCAGAATAAAAAAGTCATTGCAGTCACCCCCAAAATACCGTACCCTTATATTAAGTCAACCACAACTTATATAAGGGAGGAAAATGGAGATGACATTAGCAATGACTGATATTAATGATATCAAAAAACTGTACTTTAAGAAAGGTCTAAATGTGGCTGAAATAATGAGAAAAACAGGTCATGATCGCAAAACAATTAATAAATATCTTGATATGAATGATTTTAATCTAGTTTTAGAAACACCTGAAAGATCCAAGCGTGGCTCCAAGTTGGACCCATTTAAGAAAACTATTGATAAGTGGCTTGAAGCTGATAAAAAAGTCTGGAGAAAACAGCGTCATACTGCAAAAAGGGTACATACCAGATTAACTGAACTCTATGGTAGTAAATATGACTGTTCATATCGCCTGTTAGCTGAGTATGTGCGAATTAAAAAGAAAGAGATATTTTCTGATGAACCTAAATTCTTTTTACCGTTAAAACATCTGCCTGGAGAAGCCCAGGTTGACTTTGGTAGAACAGATTTTAGAGAAAATGGGACTTTTTATGAAGGACACCACTTAAATCTCAGCTTCCCACAGAGTAATACTGGTTATTCGCAGCTTTTTAAAGGTGAAAACCTGCAATGTTTAGAACAGGGCATGATAAATATATTTAATCATCTCGGTGGTGTTCCAACGAGAATAGTTTTTGACAATGCTTCTAGTATGGTTTCAGATATCGGGAAAAACAAGTATCGAAAGCTGACTGAACACTTCATGATGTTTAAAAACCATTTTAGATTTGAAGCAGTATTTTGTAATCCAGCAAGTGGGCATGAAAAAGGCAATATAGAGGGTAAAGTAGGCTATCACAGACGCAACTATTTTGTGCCACCACCAGAATTTGATAATTTAGATGAATTCAATAAATCATTACTAACTGAACTTGATGATGATCAGTATCGCGAACATTACAGAAAAAATGCTACTCAGCATGAATTATTTCAGGCTGATTTAAAAGCATTATTACCTCTGCCTGAGGTTGAATTTGAGCCAGCATTGGTTATCTCTAAGAAAACTGATGCTAATGCCTGTATTACTATTCATAAAGGCAAACATAGATATTCAACCAGGCCAAGTCTTGCTAAAAGCAATGTTTTTGTTAAACTTACAGCTGATAAAGTGATAATCTTAGATCAGAATCTTAATGAGGTTGTCACTCACGACAGGCTTTATGGTGACTTAAAACAGGAATCAATTAACTGGATTCTTTATTTAGGTCAGATATCAAAACGGCCAACAGCTTTAAAATATACTGGGATTTATGATCTATTT
>NZ_FOTI01000059.1 GCF_900114545.1 Halanaerobium salsuginis | reverse complement strand
TTCCTGATGTTAAAGAGTCTATTCAAGCTTTAAATAACTGGTATGAAAATGTTAGTCAGTCTAAATTAAATCTTTTCTATAGAGCTAAAGGAACAGTAAAACGCTGGGAACAACACATTATTAACTATTTTAAAACTAGAATAACCAACGGATTTGCTGAAGGATTAAACAACAAAATCAAATTAATCAAAAGAATTGGCTACGGTGTTCCCAAAGTTGAAAACTTAAAACGCCGAGTATTTTTATCATTGCTAAGTATTTAAGAGTAATTCAAAAAAACAAAGAGATAACATGATTCAAACGGTGCTATTTAGATTTCACAACATTTGTCAAAGAACCAATATTTTTAATAAAAAACTGCCTATCTTAAAAGATCATCACAGCAGAGTTAACCAAGTTACCAATATTCTGGCTGAAGAATTAAATCTTTCTGCTAAGAGTAAATTACTACTCGATCTGAGTAGTAATTTACATGATATTGGATTTTTGTTACTGCCAACCCAAATATTAACTAAAGCAAGTTTAAGCAGTACAGAGTTTGCCCTAGTTAAAGAACATGCATATTTTGGTTTTGAAATCTTAAGAAAACTAAATTTTGAATTAGCCGAAATCATTTTACAGCATCATGAAAGAATTGATGGTTCAGGTTACCCAGATCAACTAAAAAATAATGAAATTAGAATTGAAGCTAAAGTTATAGCTGTTGCAGATGTACTAGCAGCTATGAATAGTGAACGTCCCTATCGGGAAAAGCCAGGTTTTAAAAAATCGATTGATGAGTTAAATAAATATAGGGATAGTAAATATGATAACCAAGTTGTAAGCAAGTGTCTCAAGCTCGCTGCTGCAGGTAAATTTGACTTTTTAAAATGAATTTAAATAAAAAAAGCTATTCTAAGTGAATTCTTAAGATCAGATTAGTACTAATTCTAAATCCAATCTAGTTCACATTAAAATAGCTTTTAATTTTTAGAACTTTATTCATTTGATTTCGAATAATTAACAGCTAGATTATTTATTAATTATTCTTAAAATATTCTACTCCAGCTTGAAAAAGCTGCTGATCCTTTAAACCATTGATGTTTTTAGTCAAGTTATTTCCTATTCGCTCTGAATGTCCCATCTTACCCAAAATTCTACCAGTTGGATCTGTAAGACCCTCTACTGCTGCTGCAGAACCATTGGGATTAAAAGGAAATTCTAGAGTTGGCTGCCCTGTTAAATCAACATATTGAGTAGCAATTTGTCCCTGACTGGCAAGTCTTTTAAGCTGTTCAGTTCGGGCGGCAAATCTTCCTTCTCCATGAGAAACAGGAATAGTATAAATCTCACCTTCATTAACCCGGGCCAGCCAGGGTGATTTAGTTGACACTATTTTTGTCTGTACCATTTGTGAAACATGCCGGCCAATTGTATTATAAGTTAAAGTTGGGTCAGCTGGAGAAAGTTCTCTGATTTCTCCATAAGGTAGTAAGCCTAATTTAATCAAAACCTGAAACCCATTACAAATTCCCAGCACTAAGCCGGCTCGTTTCTGAATTAATCCTGCAACCGCTGTTTTAAGCAATGGATTTCTAAATACAGAAGCAATAAACTTGCCAGAACCATCTGGTTCATCTCCAGCGCTAAACCCTCCAGCCAGCATAAGCAGCTGTGCCTGCTTAATTCTTTCAGCAAGTTCTTTAATGGAAGCAGCCAGAACAGCTGGATTAAGATTTTTAAAAACAAAGGTATCCACTTCTGCACCTGCTTCTTCAAACTGTCTTGCTGTATCATATTCGCAATTTGTTCCCGGAAAAACTGGCAAAATAACTCTTGGCTTACTGATCTGTAAACCAGGAAATTTATTGTTATAATTTTGTTCTACTTTCCCAAAATTAGTAATATTACTTTTTTCTATCTTATTAGAACCAGATCCAGTTTTAGCTTGAGTCGGATAAATTTTTTCTAAAGGCTGCTGCCAGGCTTTCAGCAACTCAGCTAAAGCAACTTTATTTCCCTGCCAGTTAATTACCGCCTCTGAACTTGTTTTTCCTAATAAACAATATTCAGTCTGCCCAAAAAGTTTAGTTAAGTCTGTTTCTGGACTCACTTCAACTAATAAAGACCCGTAATCAGCTGTAAAAATATTTAAGTCTTCTAAATTAGCGTCAATTTCTGCTCCTAGCTGATTACCAAAACACATTTTGGCTAAAGCTTCTGCTATTCCGCCACGACCAACTGCATATGCAGCTTTAATTTGACCTGCTATAATACCAGACTTAACTTTTTGGTAAAGTACTTTTAACTTATTTATATCTGGTAAATCATCCCTTTCTCTAACTGCTGGCAAATAGATTAATTGATTAGCTACAGCTTTTAACTCAGGTGAAATAACATCCTGCACATTAACAGTTGTCACCGCAAAAGAAACTAAAGTAGGTGGAACATTAAGTTCTTCAAATGTACCTGACATGCTATCTTTACCACCAATTGCTGGTAAAGAAAAATCTTTTTGAGCAGCATAAGCTCCCAGTAAAGCACTAAAAGATTTACCCCAACGAGCTGGTTCTTTAAATAAACGTTCAAAGTATTCTTGGAAACTAAATCTAATTTTATTATAATCTCCACCAGCTGCTACAAGCTTAGCAATGGAATCAACAACTGCATAATATGCTCCATGAAAAGGGCTCCAGCTACTTAAATCAGGATCATAACCATAGCTCATTAATGTTCCAGTCTTAGTATCTCCCTTTAGTAATGGTATTTTTGCTGCCATTACCTGAGCTGGAGTTAATTGATGTTTTCCTCCAAAAGGCATCAAAATTGTGCCTGCTCCAATCGTACTGTCAAACTTTTCTATTAGTCCTTTTTGACTGGCAATATTTAGATCACTCATTAACTGTAGCCAATTATTTTTAAAGTTATCATCTTTAAATTCAACTGCTGCTGTAGCAAAATAACTGCTATCAGCGGGTGCCTCTATTTTAACTGCAGCTTTTTGAGTAGCACCATTTGTGGCTAAAAAATCACGGCTCAAATCAACAACTTTTTGCCCATTCCAATTCATAACTAATCTCTGATCAGACTTAACTTCCGCGACTACTGTTGCTTCAAGATTTTCTGCAGCTGCTAGACGAATAAATTCATTTTTATCAGCTGGATCAATTACAACTGCCATTCTTTCCTGTGATTCTGAAATAGCAAGCTCTGTTCCATCCAGACCAGCATATTTTTTCGGCACAGCATTAAGATCTATTTCTAGTGCAGGAGCAAGTTCTCCAATCGCTACTGCAACACCACCTGCACCAAAATCATTACATACTTTAATTTTTTTACTAACAGCAGGATTGCGAAATAGACGCTGAATCTTTCTCTCAGTCGGAGGATTACCTTTCTGTACTTCAGCTCCACTTTCTTCAATTGAATCTTCTGTATGGATTTTGGAAGAACCAGTTGCACCACCACAACCATCACGACCAGTTTTACCGCCCAGTAAGATAACTAAATCACCAGCTTCAGCTGCTCCTCGTACAACATTTTCTGCTGGAGCAGCTGCAAGTACTGCTCCAATTTCCATATGTTTGGCTAGAAAACCTGTGTGATATATTTCTGCAACATGTCCAGTTGCCAGACCAATTTGATTACCATAAGAACTGTAACCAGCTGCTGCCTGCTGAACAATTTTTTTCTGGGGTAATTTGCCAGGAATCGTTTTTTCAATCGGTTGACGTGGGTCAGCTGCTCCAGTGACGCGCATCGCCTGATAAACATAAGACCGTCCGGAAAGTGGATCACGAATAGCCCCGCCCAGACATGTTGCTGCCCCACCAAAAGGTTCAATCTCTGTAGGATGATTATGAGTTTCATTTTTAAACATTAACAGCCAGTCTTCATTTTTACCATCCACATCTACTGTTATTTCTATACTAGCTGCATTGACCTCATTCGAAATTTCTAAATCATTTAATTTTCCAGCTGCTCTGAGTTCTTTCATTCCTATTAAAGCAAGATCCATTAAACAAATATCTTTATCCTGATCAGGATAAAGCTTATGCCGGGCTGCTAAATATTCTTGATACGCCGTTTCAACAGCAGTAGTAAATTTACTTTGTTCAATTTCCACATCAGTAATTTTGGTTAAAAAGGTAGTATGCCGGCAGTGATCAGACCAATAAGTATCTAGCACCCTAATTTCAGTTAAAGTCGGATTTCTTTTTTCAATAGTTTTAAAATATTTTTGAGTATGTTCTAAATCAGCCAGACTCATTGCCAGTCCAAATTCAGTTAAAATTCTATTTAAAGCTGTTTGATCAGCTGTAATAAAGTCTGCAATAATTGCAACCTGCTCTGGCAGTTGGTATTGTACTTCAAGACTATCTGGTTTAGCCAGACTTGCTTCTCGAGAGTCAACAGGATTAATATAATAAGTTTTAATTTTTTCTAATTCTGTTGGGGTTAATTTACCCTGTAGTAAAAAAACTTGTGCTACTCTAATTTGGGGACGCTGATCATTATTTATAATCTGCAAACACTGCTCAGCAGAATCGGCCCGCTGGTCATATTGACCTGGTAGATATTCAACTGCAAAAACTGACTCATTTGGGGCGATTTTTAATTTTTCCTGATAAACTAAATCAACAGGTGGTTCAGCTAAAATAGTTGTACAGGCCTGCTCAAAAGTTGTTTCACTAATTCCTGCAATATCATAACGATTAAAAAGTCGTAAATTTATTAAATTTTCAAGTCCTAAATTTGTTCTGAAATCAGCTAATAATTCTGCTGCTTTGACATTAAAACCTGCTTTTTTCTCAACAAAAACTCTGCGAATCTGCTCTGCCATTTTTAGCGCCCCTTTTTATAAGATATTTACAATTTAATTATAAACTGATATGATTAAGTAGTAAAATTAATAGTTCTAATAAGATAAATAAGTAACACTAATAGCAAAGAGGATGATTAATAAATGATGATAAATTATGAACTATATAAAGTTTTTTACCAGGTAGCAGTCAATGCAAGCTTTTCCTTAGCAGCTAAAAAATTATATATTTCACAATCTGCAGTTAGCCAGAATATTAAAAAACTGGAAAAAGAACTGCAAACTAAACTCTTCAATCGGCAGGCTAAGCAGATTAAGTTAACTGAAACTGGTCAAATTCTATTTGATCATATTGAACCTGCTTTCAATCTGATTGAAAATGGAGAAAAAGGTATTCAGGCTATTCAGGCGCTCAGCAAAGGAGAAATTCATTTAGGTGTAAATGATACAATTGCTAAAGACTTTTTACTGCCCTATTTAAATCAATTTCATCGGCTCTATCCAGAAATTCAAATCCAGATAACAAATCGAACTTCCAGCACCTGCAGCAAATTGCTTAAGCAGCATAAAGTTGATTTAATTATTAGCAATCTTCCTAACCAAAGTTTAACAAATCAATTAGAAGTTAATATAATCAGTCAATTTAATGATATCTTTATCGCTAATCAAAATTTTAGTAAACTTAAACATAAAATTATCGAATTAAATGAGTTACCTAATTATCCACTACTTTTATTGGAGAAAAAAACTACTACTAGAAAATTTTTAGATGAATTTTTCCGAATAAAAGATGTTGAGATTGAGGCTAAAATTGAATTGGGGAGTGTTGATTTGTTGATTGAAATGGCAAAAATAGGCTTGGGAATTGCTTTTGTCCCAGAATATGCTTTTAATAGCTACCTGTCTAGAATAAATAATGCAAATGAAAAACTATTTAAACTACATTTAAAAAATAAACTGCCAGCTCGAAAACTGGCAGTAGTTAAAAATAAAGATGTCCCTGTTTCAAATGCAGTTAATGCCTTTCTGAAGTTATTGCTCTCTGGTTAACTCAGAAAATCTGATTGCAAGATCATACTTAGAACCAGAATAGCGAAGTAAATTAACTTTCTTATCACAGGCTTTTTTAATAGCAAGCTGTTCATAATTTTTATCTTCAACCAGAACAACTGCTGCAATATCTGCTAATAAAGCAGCTCCGACTACTACCAAATCATCTCTTGTTGTAAACCAGACATTACCGGCTGCAGCCATTTGCATTACATCGTGGGGAATATCACCAAAATATGCACCAGAAAATTCAATTTCTAGATTAGAACCTGCCACTACTTCCAATTTAAGTTTTTCTGCTAGTTCTCTTACTGTCAATTTTTATCCCCCCAGCTGTTAAATTTAATAATACCCAAAATTAATTCAGAATTATTATAAAATTTGTTCATATTATTAAATTCTGTAATCATTAGCTTTCTCCTGCTTGAATAGAATATTTTTTTTATTAACTTGCTTGATAACCATTTACTTATTTTTCCTTTAAGTGATCAATAAATTCTGGCAATGATTTTTTGTTCAGATCAGGAATTAAGATCCCCATTATCTGATAAAGATAAAAGAATTCATCCAGCAGTTCGTCTTGTTCTGGAGCAGAAATTTCTCCCTGCTGTTCCATGAATTGTTCGAGATTATCATTTACGTTAGTAAAAGCCTTCAATAATCTACGAATTGACTGATTAGAATTATGTTTAGTATTCTTTGAGCAGTGATCTTTTAGATTAAGATGTTCTCTTTTTAAAAGAATAGCTGCTACAGCTTCACTCATGGGTAGGTGGAGATATTTAGCATAAATATCTGTTACTGCTTTACACTCTTTTCGACTTAAATTATATTTAAGAACAGCTTCCAGCAGCTCGTCTTTTTTGACCGGATTACATGTTTTAGCTGCCAGAGCAGTAGCCAGACTTAAATGTGATAATGTAATTGGCGAATCTTCTTTTAGAACTTCCTGCTGATATTTTTCTTTTACATTGAGTATATTAAGCCAGAGAGTTAAAGTTGTTCTAGCTACACCTAATTGTTTAGCTGCTGTTTTTTTATTTAAATTATTGTCCTGCATAAACTTTCTAATAGCCAGAGCTCGTTCCAGTGGATTTAAATCCTGCCTCTGTAAGTTTTCAACCAACTGAATTTGAGTAAATTGAGCAGCAGAAATTTCTGCTGTCAAAATTACAGCTGCAATTTTAGTTTTTCCCTGCTTTTGAACAGCCCGCAGACGTCTTTCTCCAGCTATTAATAAGTAATGATCTTTCTGCTGCTGGACTACTATAGGCTGCAGCTGACCAACTTCTGCAATTGAATTTGCTAATTTATCAATACTTGCTTCTGAAAAATCCTGCCTTACCTGATCAGATCTACTTAGCACAGAATCTACAGCTATTTCTTTATATTTCATTTAGTTTAAATCCCCCAATTAATTTTTTAGTTAGGCTGGTTAATATTGATTTTCCAGCTCAGATAACATATTATATTAAATGAAAGTAAAATTAATTTACTAAAAGGAGCTTAATGATGACCTATAATTCTACTATCAATAGTTTAACAAATAAATTAGCAAAAATAAACTCTTTACAGATAGCTGAGCATAAAATTCTGGCTAAATATGCCAGTTTTAAAATTGGCGGTCCAGCTGATCTTTTTTTAACTCCTGAGAATATAACGGCTGTCCGGAAAATTCTCCCCTTAATTGCAGAATCTAAGTTACCATATTTTGTTCTCGGCAAAGGCAGTAATTTAATTATTTCTGATCTTGGTTATCGTGGAATAATTATTTATACAGGTAAATTAAATAACTATCAGATTAAAGAAAACAGTATTATTGCAGAAACTGGCTTAGAATTAAAAGATATTGCCGAAATAGCCTATCAAAATAGTTTAACCGGCTTAGAATTTGCGGGCGGAATTCCAGGTTCATTAGGAGGAGCACTCTATATGAATGCAGGTGCTTATGGAGGCGAAATGAAAGATGTTATTCAAAGTGCAGAATTAGTAGATGAAACTGGAGAAGCCCAAAACTTAAAGCTTCAGCAACTAAAATTAAGTTACCGAAATAGCTTACTCCAGCAGCAAGAAAAAAACTGGCTGGCAGTAAAAGTAACTTTACAGCTTAAAACAGGCAAAAAAACAGCTATTAAAACAAAAATGGAAGATCTTCAGCAGCGTCGCTGGAGTAAGCAGCCGCTAGAATTTCCCAGTGCAGGTAGTATTTTTAAGCGCCCAGCCGGATATTATACAGGACCATTAATTGAAAAAGCTGGTTTAAAGGGTTTTCAAATCGGTGGTGCCCAGGTTTCTAAAAAACATGCTGGCTTTATTATTAATACCGGCTCAGCAACTGCTGCAGATGTAATTAATTTGATCAATAAGATAAAACAGGAAGTATATAAAATAAGCGGCGTTCAATTAGAAATTGAACCCCGCCTTCTAGGTGAATTTTAAATTTTTAAGTAAAGATTTTTTTCTTCTGCTGACGGGAAAGCTGTTTAATTTGATATTCCCGCTGCTGGGCCTGGCTTCTGCTGGAAAAGCTTTCCTGATGTCTTAAAACAACAGGTCTTCTCCCTCTAGTATATTTGGCTCCCTGCCCGAGATTATGTTCCTGCAGCCGCCTTTCAATATCAGTTGTATAACCTGTATAAAAAGTTCCATCTGCACATTCTACAATATAAATAAAGTGTTTAGTTGCGGCCATACTCTTCAATATATTTACCTAGATCACGAAGATGGCCTTTTTCTTCTTCAATTAACTGTTCTAAAGCTGTAATTGTTTTACCATCATTATTATCACACATTTCACGATAAAAAAGAATAGAATCTTTTTCAGCCTGAATTGCCAATTTTAAAGCTTTTTCAACGTCATTTAAAGCCTCAACCGCTTCTTCACTATCGGCAGCTGGGAAAATTGAATATTCTACTAAATAATCAAAATAAGCACTTACCTCTTCTTCATAAAGATAATCTGCTTCTGACTGATTGGACTTTAAATCACTAGTTAAAGCTACAAATTTTTCATAATGGTCCTGCTCATCAGCTGCTAACCTACGAAAAAGCTCTCTTAAATCTCTATTATCAGTTGCATCAGCATGTTTTAAATAAAAATTTTTACCACGTTTTTCTATATCTTTAGCCATCTCCATTACTTCTAGAGCATTAAATCTTGCTTTCATTATCTTATCCCTCCATCTTATCTGATCAAAACTAAATCAATTGGCCAGTGTTCTGGCTAAATAATCGCTTACCTTATCTACAGCTTTAAGATAATTAAATTCTTCTTCTACCATAACTAATTTTCTAAAGATTATGCTATCAAGAGTTCCAACAAAAATACAGGCGAAATATTCAAAATCATTTTTTGAATTTATATATTTTTTTTCTACTAAAAAATCATATAATAACTTTAAATTATCAAATCGATGCTGATCCATTTTTTTATACTCAGCAGTAAAATCTTGGTCAATGGCTACTGCTTCCCGTAAAATAATAACTGACAGCGCTCGATTTTCAGCATGTAACTTAAATCTTTCTGCTAACATTTCTTCCATAAAGCCTTTTAAATCACTGCTCTTTTTATAATACTTTTCCAGATTAAACTCACAATGAAAAATCTGCTGATAAAGCCTGATCAATTCTAAAAACAAATCTTTTTTACTGGAAAAATAAAGATAAAAAGTTCCCTTAGCAATTCTAACTTTATCAACTATATCAGCAATATGTGAATTATAATATCCCTTAGCTGCAAAGACTTTGATTGCTTCAATAATTATCTGTTCTCTACGATCTGTCACCTGCTACCCCCTCTTTATCTAAAAATATTTTATCCCTTAAATTAAATTTTATCACATTTGGGAGAATTTTTAAATAAGAAGCAGTAAAGTAGTTAACATAAATAGCTAAATTCAGGATAAAAACCCCCAAATTTAGCTAAAAATATGTTTAATCAAGTTGGTTAGCTTATTTAACAGCCAAATAAAAGCCTTTTTGTTAAATAAAGATTAATTTTACAAGACTGCGGTCAGCTGTATATTTACTTAAAATTTAACGCCAAGTGAAACTGTTAGTTTTGAATAATCAAGATCTTCACTGTTACCATTCAGATCTGCTTCTCCATTATTAACAGAGTACATTACTTCAGCTGTCATTGTATTAGAAAGATCCATACCAGCTCCAACTGCATAATAAAGACCGCCAGAAGTATCATCAACTGAATAACCAGGTAAATTATCCATATCAAAAGTATTATAACCAAGCTGTCCAAACATATAATAAGGGTTATTCATAAAATCATATTCTGCTAGAGCATAGATTGGCATAAAGCTAAACTCTGGATCACCAGAAGCATCAATTTCTCTATCCAGCTGATATCTGAGCCCTCCACCAAGTGTCCAACCATTCCGATAAGGAACTTTATATTCACCAATTAAAGTTAGTCCTGTATCAACATCATCACTACCATAAGCACCATCAATATCAATTTTACCACCAAAATCAAGTCCAGCTTTTAAATCCCAATAACCAGGAACCTGAGCCAGGGTAGCTGTAGATACAGTAAAAATAAACATTGCTGCTATTAAAAATATTAAAGATAGTTTCTTCATTTTAGTTAGCCTCCTTTGAGTCAATCAAAAAATCAATTACCATAAATAATAAATTACTCGTTTAACAGTTTAACTTACAAATAACCGCAGTGCTTAATAAAACGTAATTATTACTCTATAAATATTTTATCATATTATATATTTATATCAACTAGAGCTGTAACCCCAACTCCTTCGATTCTATCTAGATTTTTAAAATCAATTGGATTAGTTGTATTAATCGGGATTAGAGCTCTAATTCGAAAAGCACCATCTTTAAATTCTCCTTCCAATTGGGCAACTGCTTCTACCTGTTTTACTGATTCTGCTGGCCCAGATACCTGAACAGCACCAGCATAGGAATTAGAACCAACAGTAACAATAGGCACTACTTTAGTTTGTTCTTTTACTTCCAGGCCACGATTAAGAGTTAATGTATTAATAAAATCATTGATCGGTCCTGCAAATCGGTCAACAATTACTCCAATTCCAAAAGTTTTAAGTACCTGGCCCAGAATATCAGAGTCTGCCTGTGCCACAGTCGAAAAAACTGGTACAATACTCACTGCAAATATTAAAACAACCAATAAAACTAGTTTAAATTTACTTATCATGTTAAATCCCTCCTTTTTTTGCATTTAACTGCTATTTTTAAAGTACTTAAAATTGATAACCAAGTTCAAGCCCTATTTTATCATCTTTTTCTTCAAAGTCATAGGAAAAATATAAGTCTACCTGTACTGGACGTAAACCAAGTAAATATAATTGAGAATCAAAACCAATTCCAGCGGCAATTCCATCATTATCCTGACCACTAAGATCAGCTTTACCTGTTTCAAAGTAATCAGTAAAAAGATAGCCACCAACATCGGTAGTCTGCAGTATACCGCCTAGTTCAATTGGCTCAAGCAAAGTATGAGTATATTTAAAATCAAGACTAGTCTGCAGTTGAGTAAATTCATCGATTGACTGGCCTCGATAAATAATAGGTGAGTCTAATACTTCAGTATTATTATAAACAATCTGACTGGCCAAATTCCATTTACTGCTTAAATCATAGTCAATTATGTTACTGGAAAGCAGCTCAATCTCTGATTCTTTACGATTATAGATAAAATCATTTTCTGTCTGCCAGTTAAAGTTAGTTGTTGCAAAAACAAAATCACCGCTGATAAGGTAATAATGCTGATCATTTTGTCGACCAAATCCAAGACCTGTTTTAAACTGATTACCATAATATTTAAGTTCTAGGCGATAATCGGATTCTTTATCTGCCTGATAATCATTCCCATAAGCTAAATAAAGATCTGTAGCTGCTGTAAGTTTTTTTAATTCTAGCTTAGTTTCATAGCCATCAGCAAAAAAGCGTTCTCCCTTTAGAGAAAAAAATAAATTATCGTGCTTAGCGTTAATCCCAAAATTAAGCTGATCTGCAAAAGGAGTAATTAAGTCCTGATCAAAATAAGACTTATTTTGTCCATAGTTTAAAAACCAATTACTTTCAGAACCAGAAATAATTATGCGATCATCAGCCATATCTTTCATAATTTGTGAAACATCGTTAATTGCCCGGTTATGATATTTCTGCAGCTCAATTCCCCGCTCAGTAAGTTTTTTCTTTAAAGCAGGTATTCTTACCTTAGTAATTAAATAACCAAGTTCTACTAGCTCTTGAGCCTGATTAAAGTCCATAAAATTATAATCACTTACATCAATTTCAATAACAAAATCTGCATAATCAGCTATTATTTGCTGAGAAAAGTTTTCCTGCATAATATTAACAAAACGGTCAATTGAAGTAGCAGCATTTTCAAGATCACTATAATCTTTATCTGCAAAAGAAGTAGTTGCTATTACAAAATCAGCTCCTAAAGCAGCTGCAGCTTTAGCAGGTGTAGCCTCAACTATACCAGCATCCATAAAATACTTATCATCACGACTTTCGACTGGAAAATAATAGGGAATAGAATAAGTACTCTGAATAACCTCAGATATCTGCCCAGTAGTGGTTAAATACTTTTTTCCGGCACTCAGTTCAAAACTAAGTAAAGCAGTTGGAATTTCAAAGTCTTCTAACTTTTTTTGAGGTGCAACAGATTCCATAAAATAGTTTAATTTTTTAGTGTCTAGCAGAGATCCACTTCCATTTAAACCAAGATCTATTAGATTACCAAAAGAAGTAGTTGTAACTATTTGTAACATCTGTTCTGTATTTAAACCACTGCCGTAAAGAGTAGCTACAATCCCTCCCATACTGGTCCCTGTTAATAAATCAACTGGAATGCCTTCTTCTCTAAGGGCCTTAACTACTCCAAAATTAACCATAGCTCTTGCACCACCACCTGATAATGCTAAACCAACTGTAGGTCGTTTTAAATTTTTGTAATGTGACTTAAATTGCTGATAATTTTCGATTAAATAGCTTTCTCCTCCAAATTTTTGCTCAGTTAATTCAGACTTGTTTTTGGCAGAAGCAAGCAACGGAATAAAAAGCAGCAAGATAATTAATAAAAAACCAGTTTTTTTCAAATTATCATCCCCCAGCACATAATAACTAACTTTACTTCTATTATAAAACAAAGTCAATTCAAAAACAAAAAAATCCCGGGAAAAATTCCCGGGATGTAAGCAAATATTAAATTAGATATTAAATTATCTAATTAAACTAGCTTAGAAACTAACTGATAACTGAGTTGTAACGAAATTACCATCGATATCAGCATTATTACCATTAATTGAATAAACATTATTAATCTCATTACCATCATGTCCATTCAACTGATCAACATCACCAGTGATGTACTGTACATCTGTAATCCAGGTAATATTATCAGTTAACTGATGATCAATTCCTGCTTTTAGATAGGTAAAGTTCATATCTTTATCCCAGATACCTTCGTTATCATAGAGATCAGCATTTTTGTTGATAATTTTAGCTCTTAAGTTAGTATTAGCTGTCCAGTCATAAACTGTACCTAACTCAACTACTGTAGTATTATCATCTACTTCATCTGTATAATAGTCATTTTCAATATATTTTAAAGCAGCATGGTTGCTAAACTTACCATAGGTATTATTCCAACCAATACTATAGATATATTTATCTTCATCAGTATCTCTGCTGTAGCTATTGTCTCTTGCAAAATCTTGACTAAATGCATCATCAGCATCATATTCAACCATAGCTACATCAAAGGCAAGACTGTTATTAGAATTAACTACATAAGTAGTTCCTAAGGTATATTTGTCAAAATCATAGTCTTCTTCCATATCTGCTTGAACATCAGCAGAGTGATCTTTACCACCATTGAACTCATCACCAACAGTCTGGTAACTACCTCTGAAGCTCAGAGTATCAGTATAAATGTAGTTAGCAGCTATTTTAAACATACTGTCATCTGTATCAGCTTCATCTAGCTCATTATAAACTGCTTCTCCACTTAAAGTTAAAGAATCAGTTAAGTCTGTACTAACTGCAACTGCAATATCAGTAACCTTTTCGTCAGCAGAGTCTAAATCAGCCTGATAGACTTTACCAGTTACTACAGTATTATTCATAAATCCTTTGCTAACTGTAACACCATAGTATAAGTCATCACTTTGATCAAAACTATCTCCCTCATCAGAACTATTAACATTACCATCATCATAGTTAATAGCAAATGCTTTTAAATCAAGTCCATAGACTGGACCAGTGAATTCAACACCTTCAGCATCTTCTACATCATAGAAATAAGCGCTATCATCTACATCATAGTCACCCATATCACCAATTTTTACAGTCCAGTTATCTTGAGTAATAGTTAAAAGTGCTGTATCCATATCGATACCGTTTTCATCACCCTGTTCACCTAAAACCTTAGTGTAATCATCATAGTTATAACCTTCATAGTCAGTAAAACCATTAGTAATAGTATCTACTGCTAAGTCAAAATTGATTCCTTTTAAACTTCCGTTTAACAGTAAATCAATTTCTTGATAAAATGCTTGTTCAGCAGGGAAATCATCATAATCTCCACCACCATTGTTACTAATAGTATCATCGAGACTGTTTACATTATCAATTCTTGGTAAGTCAACATCTAAAACATCACCATCAGCTAATGCTTCAGCTGTAGCTGTTTCATCATCACCATAGCTACCAACTTGTGCATAAGTTGTAACTACACCAGAGAATTCGATATTATCTTCTGGTACGTCTAAAGCAGCTATAGTAGCTTTGATTTCGTCAACATCTTTACCTAAAGTATCAACTTTAGCACCTAATACTTTAAGTTCAGCTTTTAATTCAAAAGTTAAAGCATCTACGATGTCAGCAA
>NZ_FOTI01000056.1 GCF_900114545.1 Halanaerobium salsuginis | reverse complement strand
TTATCTCGAAGAGAAGTATCCTGAATCATTTGAGTTTTTCTATCATGAATCTTTTCTGCTTTTTTGCCGCAGACAGGACATTTAACATGATCTATTTTATAGTCAGCTACAAAAACTAAATATTCCTCCGTTTTAATTAAATCTGTTGCAACTAGGTCTGGTAAATCCATTAAATCTGTGATAAGATTATTATGCATTTGCTTGACTCCTTTATTGAATTTTTGGTGTTGTAACTATTTAATTCAACGGAGCCAGGCAAATGCCTTTTTTATTTAGATATTTTTAGATTTACAGTTTTTTCTTCACAACATTAATTATACAACCAATTTTATTAGTTAAATTTGAATAAAATCCAGGAGGTAATTTAGTAATGCAAAACTTTGTTTTTCAAAATCCAACCAGGATTATTTTTGGACAAGCAGCAGAAAAAAAGGTAGGCGAACAAACTTCTCTTTATGGATCAAAAGTACTACTTCATTATGGTGGGGGAAGTATAAAGAAATATGGGACCTATCAAAGTGTTATTGAATCCCTAGAAGAAGTTGGTTTAGAATACATAGAGCTCGGTGGAGTAAAGCCAAATCCAAGACTTGCTCTGGTTAAGAAAGGAATAGAATTAGTTGAACAAGAAGATATTGATTTTATTCTGGCAGTAGGTGGAGGAAGTGTTATTGATTCTGCTAAAGCAATAGCAGTAGGAGCTTGTTATGAAGGTGATGTCTGGGACTTTTTTGCTAAAGATATTACTATTAAAAAAGCTATGCCAGTTGGAACTGTTTTAACTATTCCTGCTGCCGGTAGTGAATCAAGTACTAGTGCTGTAATTACCAAATTAACAGGTATGTATAAAAAATCTATTTCTTCTGAATTAATTAGACCTAAATTTGCAATTATGAATCCCGAACTTACTTTTACTCTGCCTAATTATCAGACTGCTTGTGGAGCAGTAGATATTATGGCCCATGTGATGGAAAGATATTTTACTAATACTAAAAATGTTGAATTAACAGATAGACTCTGTGAAGCTACTCTCAAAACTATAATTGATAATGTACCAAGGGTACTTAAAGATAATCAAGACTATGCTGCCAGAGCTGAAATTATGTGGGCTGGTAATATTGCTCATAATGGATTGCTTGATACTGGTAGAGTTGGTGACTGGGCCTCTCATGGAATTGAACATGAATTAAGTGCTATTTATGATGTGGCTCATGGAGCAGGGCTGGCAGTTGTTTTTCCAGCCTGGATGAACTATGTTTATCAACATGATCTGGCTAGATTTGCTCAATTTGCAGTTAGAGTCTGGGGCATAGATCCTGATCTTAAAGACCTTGACTGGACTGCCTGCCAGGGAATTAAAAAGACAAAAGAATTTTTCTCTTCCCTGGGAATGCCGGTCTCTTTGCCAGAATTAGAAATTCCTGCAGATAAATTTGAGGAGATGGCTGCTAAATGTACAGCAGCAGGCCCAAGAGGTAATTTTGTTCCTCTAACCAAAGAAGATGTTGTAAAGATCTATCAAAGTGTTCTTAATTAAAATTATAAATAAATTAATTTCAAAAATATACGGAGGTGTTTAAATGCTGCAAAAAATTTCTGCTTTTATTGCTTTGCTGTTAAGCTGGTTTATTTTTGCTGGTAAAATAACAGCTGATGTTGTTATAGTAGGTAGTGCAGCTTCACTTCTGGTTACGTTTTTCTTTAGTGATTTATTATTCAGGGAAGTTAATCACAGACTTCCCTGGTATCACTATTTGCGAAAGCTAACCTTATTGTTGTTATTTGTACCTGTCTTTTTTTATGAAGCTGTCAGTGCTGCTTTTAAAGTATCTAAACATGTTTTTGAAAAAAACCCTTCCTTTAATCCTGGTATTGTCAAAGTAAAGACTGAACTAACTGATATAACAGGTTTAAGTCTGCTGGCCAATCTAATCACACTAACTCCAGGAACATTAACTCTCGATTACGATAGAAATGAACAAGTTTATTATATTCACTGGATAGATGTTGAAACAGTAAAACAAGCTGAATTAAAGAAAAAATTAATTGCCCGCTTTGAAAACTGGATTGGGGTGATTTTTAAATGATTATTGGTTTAGCTATCTTTTTTACTATTTTATCATTAATTGCTTCTTATCGAGTCGTGATCGGTCCTACAATAACCGATCGCCTGATTGGGGCTGATACAATTGGTATTTTTATGTCGATGGTAATGTTGATGATTGCTCTCTATTATGATATAGCTTTACTAGTTGATATCATACTGGCTTATGCAGTTTTGCTTTTTATTGATATGTTAATCTATGCTAAGTATTTTGA
This sequence comes from Halanaerobium salsuginis, assembly GCF_900114545.1. GTDB lineage: Bacteria > Bacillota > Halanaerobiia > Halanaerobiales > Halanaerobiaceae > Halanaerobium > Halanaerobium salsuginis. The sequence continues at coordinate 14,263 of NZ_FOTI01000056.1, read as the reverse complement.
ACATGGGGAGCTGTATAAATAATGACTTTAAGAATTTTATTTGCTTATTTTTTGATGATTACTGGAGCTGCGTTTGCAGTGGTAACAGTTCTGGGATTGTTGCGCTTTCCTGATGTTTACACAAGAATTCATGCTGGTGCAGTTGTTTTGACTATTTCAGCTGTTTTAGTGACTATTGGAACAGCAGTTTATGTCTGGGAGTTTTTTCTCAGCTTAAAAATTATGATGATCGGAATGTTCTTTCTGTTTTCTAATCCGATGGCAACCCATGCAATTGCTAGGGCATCTTATAAAAGAAAGATTGTTTTGCCTGAACAGTATGAGATTGATGCTTATTCTGATTATTTAGGGAGAGATAAATAATGTTATTACTTGAATTTATCTTAGTAATTTTTTTGATTTTTTCGGCTGTAATGGCTATTCATTTTGAAGAAGAACTGATTTCAATAATTTTTCTTTCAATTTTTTCTTTAATTTTAACAGCTCTATATTTATTACACAAAGCAGCAGATGTTGCTCTGGCTGAGGCTGTAATCGGAGCTGGTTTAAATACAGCAATTTTTATGAGCGCAATTAGCCAGATTAGACATGGAGATTCTGATTAAATCAGCTGGAGGTGAAGAGATGACTGGGTTATTAAAAAAAATTTTAATCATTGTTGTACTTTTATTTACTACTCTGGCTCTCTATCTTAATTTTATTTTAATGCCTGAATATCAGGGGTTGAAAACTGGTGTTTCAAACTACATAATCCAATCTGCTTTGAGAGATACAGGATCGCTCAATTTAATTACAGCTGTTTTATATGATTACAGAGCTTTTGATTCATTAGGAGAGAGTACAGTTATTTTTGGTGCTGTAAGTGGAATTGTATTAATTCTATCACGAAAAATGCTGCCAGTGTCTTCAAAAGGGCTTTCTTTTATAGTTAAAAGAACTTTGGGCATTATAACTCCTTTTATTGGTTTGTTTGGACTTTATGTTATTTCACATGGTCACCTCAGTCCAGGAGGAGGATTTCAGGGAGGAGTTATTTTAGCGGCTATTTCAATTATTTTTAGCATAGTTTATGGTAGTGCTTTTGATTATAGGCGTTATAGTCCGCAAAAAAAGACTATTTTGGAAACAGGTGGAGCTTTAACTTTTTTAACAATTGGGCTGGCTGGTTTATTTTTTGAAGGAGCTTTTTTACACAATTTAAATTTTTTAACTGCAGAACCAGGAACTTTGCTTTCAGCTGGTAGTATCCCATATATTAATATTGGAGTTGGTTTTAAAGTAGGAGCTGGTCTGGCAATTATTTTTTATAGTATGATCCAAAAAACTTTTGAGGAGGATTATTAATGTTCAACAATTTAATTTTTATAATTCTCTTTATGCTTGGTCTTTATACTTTAATTATGAAAAAAAATTTAATTAAAATGGTAATTGGATTAAACTTAATGGAGGCAGCAGTTTTTTTATGGGTGATAGCTTTTTCTGATACTGGAGGTAGGATCTCTATTCATAAACTGGCTGAAACTAATTTTAATTTTAATGATCCTGTACCACAGGCATTAACTTTAACTGGGATAGTCATTGGAGCCAGTACAGCAGCACTGCTTTTGACACTAATTATTGAATTAAATAAGTTTACTGGCACTATAGACAGGGATCAAATTGAGGGGCTGAATGATTGATGAATTGGATGAATATTGAACTTATCTTATTGATTCTAATGCCTATTTTGACAGCTGTTATGCTTTGCTTTAGTTCTGAATCTAATCATAAAATTAATATAACTATAACTTTAACTTCAATCAGTCTCGAACTTTATTTTATTACTGCGCTTTTAGTGAGTAATTTTGCTGCAGTAAAAAATGCGAGTTTTTTTCTTCAATATACCATTGGACGGGCAGAAAGCCCATTTGTAATTAATTTTGCTCTGGATAACTTGAGCTTATTTTTTTCGTTAATTGTAACAGCAGCAGTTTTTTTGATCGTTATTTTTTCAGTTAAGTATGTTGAAGATAGAGCAAATCAATTTTTTGCCCTTTTTTTTCTTGTTTTAGCAGCAATACAGGGCAGTATTTTAACTGCTGATTTATTTACGCTGTATTTATTTATTGAAGCAATAACAATTTTTACTACTCCTTTAATTGCATTTAAGAAAAATGAGACAACAACCAGAGCAGCTTTGCAATATTTATTTTATGGGCTAATTGGCGGAGTATTTTTCTTCATTTCAATTATTTTAATTTATTTTGAGTTAGGTACTTTAAGAATGGCAGAAGTTGCAGCAGCCTTTGTTAATATTGAACCAGGTATGCAGTTAACAATAATTATTTTCTTTTTACTGGCCTTGTTAATTAAACTTGGTATTTTCCCAATTCATTTCTGGCTGCCTAGAGCTCACAGTGCCTGTCCAGCCCCAATTAGTGCTCTTTTATCAGGGGTATTACTAAAAGTATATTTATATATATTCATGCGGATTTTCTGGACAGTAATTTCTTTTACTATTTTAAGTAGGTTTCAACTGCACCATTTTATCCTTGAGTTAGCTTTATTTTCAAGTTTAGTTGGTCACTTATTTGCTTTGCAATCAGATAATTTGAAAAAAATGCTGGCTTATTCTAGCATTGGTCATATTGGAATGATTCTAGCTGTGTTATTATTAAATACCAAAGCTGCTTTTTATGGAGCCATTTTACATATTATTGCTCATTTATTGATGAAATCTGCTTTATTTTTAAGTACAGGATATTTACTGCAAACTACTTTATCTTATCAAATAAGTGACTTAAAAGGTGTTGGTCACAAAAATCGTTCAGTTTTTGTAGCTTTTATTATTGTCTGTCTAGCTACAATTGGTATGCCACCCTTATTTGGTTTTGTAAGTAAATGGTATGTTTTACTGGCTTTTCTTGAAAGTCAGCACTACTTTGGAGCTTTTGTTGTGGGAGCAGGTAGTTTAATAGCTTTAATCTATTATTTACGTTATATTTCACAGGCCTATCTTACTTTTAAAGGGTCTGAAACAGTTTCAATATGGCAGGAAAATCTATCTTTTAAAGAATTTTTTAGTTCATTTAATGCTATGAAAGCTGTTATTTATTTATTTACTTTTTTAATTATTTTCTTTGGGTTTAGTTTTAAATTTTTTTCTATGCCCATTGATACAGCAATTTTTGAGCTGCTTAACCCACAAAAATATATTGATTTAGTTCTGGGAGGTTGATGGATGGATATTAAAGTTTTATTTTTAATTTTAGTACCTTTAAGTACAGCTTTTTTAATTCCACTAATTGATCTAATTAATGCAAAATTGCGGAGGTTTTTTGTTTTACTGGGAATTTTGCTAGAATCATATTTATTAGTAAGTATTATTATTAATAATTTTAGTGAACTAAAAAAAGGTGATTTGTTTTTACAGTATCATCTAGGAGGTTGGCAGCCTCCTCTGGGAATTAATCTTGTAATGGACAGCCTTAGTTTGATCTTTGTAGTAATCACTGCTTTAAGTTTACTATTAATTGTGACTTATTCAATTGGTTATATTGGTCATCATGAAGGTAAATACTATGTACTTTATTCTTTAATTGCAGCGGCTTCAATGGGTGCTATCTTAACTGCTGATTTATTTAATATTTATGTTTTTATAGAAATGCTAACTATTACTTCAGGAGCTTTAATTGGCTTTAAAAGAAGTAAAGAGGCAAGTGCAGCTGCAATTAAATATTTAGTTTATAATATTCTGGCTGGATTACTTTTCTTCTTAGCAGTTCTTTTAATTTATTTTAATCTGGGTACTTTAAATATGGCTGATATAGCTTTGAACTTTACTACTTTATCTGTTCAAATAAAATTATTTATTACTGCAATTTTGCTGACTTCTATTTTAATTAAAATGGGCATTTTCCCTTTTATATTCTGGCTTCCTAAAAGTTATGATACAGCACCTTCACCGGTAACAGCAGTTTTATCAGGAATACTCTCTAAAGTATATCTTTATATCTTTATCAGGATTTTCTGGACTGTAATCGGTTTTAAAACTTTAGAGTTATTAAATTTAAATAGTTTTCTGCTTAATTTAGCGCTAGTTTCTTCACTTTTGGGCCATATCTTTGCTTTGCAGTCAAATAATATTAAGCGCTTACTTGCTTATTCTAGTATCGGTCATATTGGAATGATTATGGCTGTAATTATGTTAAACTCTACAGCAGGTTTTTATGGAGGGATTCTACATATCATAAGCCATATGTTTATGAAAGCTGGACTTTTTGTCAGCTGTGGTTATTTATTACAATATACTAGATCACATGCTTATCGTGATTTTAGAGGAGTTGGATTAAAAAATAGGAAAGTTTTTATAGCTTTTATTATTTTACTTTTGAGTATGATTGGTATGCCACCTTTATTAGGATTTGCCAGTAAATGGTATGTTCTGATAGCTTTTTTAGAAGCTCAAAATTATTTTGGGGCGTTTATTGTTATTTTTGGCAGCTTAACAGCTGTAATTTATTATTTGCGCTATATTGCTAAAGGATTTGAAGAAGCTAAATTAACTGATACTGAATTAAATGAGGAAATTTATAGCCGTCCTTTATTATCTGTCTTATATAGAGGAAAAATAGTTAGTTTTATTAGTTATACTTATACAGCAATAATTATTCTGGGTGGGCTTAGTTTTAGGTTTCTTGATCTTCCTCTTAAAATTTCAACTTTAAGTGTTATGAATGTAGAAAAATATATAGAATTAGTGTTAGGAGGGTAAATGATGACTGTTTTATGGCAGCAGTTTTCGGCAAGCTTTATCTGGCAGAGCTATTTTCCTTTGCTGGCTGGGGTCGGGATTATTTTAACCTTGATGACATCCTTAGCTGCCTGGAAATACTTTGCTAGAAATAGAGTCTTTTATTATTTATTGACTCTACTATATTTGCTTAGTTCAACAATAGTAATTTTAACTAATAATTGGTTTTTATTTTTGTTTGGTTGGGAATTAGTTACTTTAACAACAGCTTTAATGCTGGCCTGGAGCAGCTGGCGGCTTGTTCGTCAGTATTTTATAATTCAGTTTTTTGGCAGTAGTATTTTATTACTGGCAGCCTTGACAGCCATTTCTTTTGGTTATAATAAAATTGGAATAATTAATTCTAACTGGCTGCAGTTATTATTAATTTTAGGAGTTGCAATGAAAAGTGGTCTTTTCTTATTTCATTTTTGGTTACCACCAATTCATGCAGAAGCTCCAGCTCCAGTTAGTGCTATTCTGTCAGGTTGGGTTGTTAAACTAGGTTATATTTTTCTGCTGAAGATCATTCCAATTACTACAGGCAATAAATTTCTTTATTTATTAGGACTGCTGATGATTATTTATGCAGGTTGGCAGGCTTTTCGTTCAGCTGATTTAAAAATTATGCTGGCCTATTCAACAATTAGTCAGCTCGGTTTAATTGCTCTAGCCATTGGTACTGGTGGCAGATATGCTTTTGCAGGTGCTGTTTTACAAATTATTGGTCATGGTTTTGCTAAAACAACTTTATTTATCAGTAGTGGAATATGGCAGCAAGAATATGGCAGCAGAATTATTTATGATTTTAAAAATGCTGTTTTTAGACGCCCATTAACTTCAGCAGCAACTTTATTGAGCTTTCTTTCACTGAGTGGACTAGTATTTACAGCAGGTTATAATAGTAAATATTTAATTAAATCTGCTCAGATAGGAGATAACTTTGCTGGACTATTATTTTTTGGCTTGGGTTTGTTAAGTTTTCTTTATAGTTTTCGAATTATTTACTGGTTTTTTATTAAAAATCAAAACTATCACAACTTCAAGAAAAATTTACTATTTAAAAATAATAATTATTCATATTATTTTAGTGATCTAGCTGCTTTATTAGTTGGTAGCCTTGTTTTAATAATAGCAGCTTTCTGGCCAGAAATGCCAGGAGATAGTCTTGCTTTTTTAGCAGCTAAAGATTTTCATCTGTTAATAGGCCTGCGAGATAATCTAATTTATTTAGTTATAGTAGGATACTTATTAATTAGCCAGACCGGTTTTATAGTACAGCCAAGAACTCAATTAAGTCTGGAAAACTACTTACAATCTTTTCTTAATTTTAGCTATAGTATTAGTAGAAAGAGTATTATTTTTGATACAGAACGTATTTTTGAAAGCTTTTTTTATCGAGCTATTTATAACTCAGCCCATAAATTGTATAAATTTGTTTATCAAGATTTTACTATGCAACTGCTCTGGATACCAATTTTTTTAACAATAATCTTATTCTGGCAGCAGCTATATGCTTTATTTTAAACTTGACAATTTTACTAGACAAATGATATTCTTTAGTAAAGAAATAGCAATAATTAAATTTAATATTTGAGATTAATAATTTCTGAGGAGTGATAATATGGCAGATAAAAGAGAAATTTTAAATGTTGGTGGAATGAGCTGCGAAATGTGTGCTAAATCTGTTGCTAGAGCTCTTAAAACACTAGATGGAGTCCATCATGTAAAGGTTGAGCTTGATGATGATTTAGTCGAAGTTGATTATGATGAAAGTAAAGTTGAACTGGCTGCCTTAAAAAAAGCTGTTGAAGAAGCAGGTTATGATATAGTTTAAATGGATCTTATTATTTACCTCCTAATTTAACTACTAGTAGTTAAATTAGGAGGTTTTATTTTTTAAGGCAGGAATCTGATCTTAAATGGGAAATAATATATAGTATAATCTTTAAGGTGAAGGTGTTTTTATGTTAAAAGAAGATAGATTTGCTATTTATAAAAATTTAAATAGAGCCAAATTAATTCAGGCTGTAGAACAAAGTCCAGAGACAATTATTATTACTGATCCAGAAGGAAGAATTGAGTATGTTAACTTTCGTTTTACAGAATTAACTGGCTATGCTCCAGCAGAAGTTTTAAGCAAAAAAATTAGCTTTTTAAAAAGTGGTTATCATTCCAAACAATTTTATCAAAATTTATGGGATAAAATTACTCAAGGAGAGAAGTGGAGTGGGCAAATTCTTAACCAGAAAAAAAATGGTGATTTATTTTGGGAGCAGGCTTCAATTACACCTCTTTTTGATCAAACAGGCAAGATAACTAATTATGTAGCTATTAAACAGGATATTACTGAAAAAAAAGAGATTCAGAGCCAGCTAATTAAAAAAACTGCTGAACTTGAATCAGCCAAACAGATGCTAACTAAAATTCTTGATCTCTCTACAGAAGCAATTCGTTATATTGATCTTAATTATAATGTTATTAAAACAAATAAACTTTATAAAGAGCTAAATCAGCTTTGTCCATCTGAAAAAAATGGTTATAAAGATGATGTGAACAGCCAAAAGTGTTTTCATAATTTTTGCCACCATGATTGTGATGGTCAAGATTGTTCTTTAAAACAGATTATTAAGGGGAAGGAATTTATTCAGGAAGATATTGAAATTAGTTTATTAGATGGCAAACATCATTTTATAGTTTCAGTTATTCCTTATCGTGATCCTGCCGGTAATTTATTGGGAATTATGCAGAGTTATCGTGATATAACTGAACGGAAGCTTAATGAGAATAAACTGAGATTATATTATAAGGAAATTAAAGAATTATATGCCCGGCTGGAAGCCGAATTTGATAAAGGTATTAAATTACATCGACATTTTTTACCAGAATATTTACCGGAAGTAGCAGGACTTGATTATCAAGCCTATTTTCAGCCTGCTGCCAGATTAGGAGGAGATTTTTATAATGTAATTGATACCGGTGATCAATTATTATTATATATAGTTGATGTAAGCGGACATGGACTTGATGGCTCAATGATTAATATTTTTCTTCGAGAAATAATAAATAATTATTTGGCTCAGCAGAAGAAATTGGCTCAACAAATTAATATTAATGAGCTGCTTAATTATATTATCGAAAAGTACCATGGCGAAAATTTTGCAGTTGAATATATGGTCTGTCTTTTATTGGCTGTGTACAATAAAGAAGAACAGAGTATTTCTCTGGTCAATGCTGGAATTCACATCCCGCCAATTTACATTACAGCGTCTGGCCAAATTAGTGAAATAAATAATGCAGGATTGCCAATTTCAACAGCAATTGATTTAGAAATCTATCAGAATCAAGCAGGAAAAATACATCGAATCAAGAAATTTAATTTAACTGCAGGAGATTTGCTTTTTATGACTACAGATGGTCTAGTTGAGGAAAGCAATCAGAAAGATGCTGCGGCTTCTGATCATTATGGTTTAAAGAGGCTGAAAAATATTTTGACTATTAATCAGAAGCAGTCAGCAGCAAAAATAATAGATAATTTAAATAGTGATTTTAAAAATTATGCTGGCAGCCAGAGTGGTCATGATGATATAAGTTACCTGGTTATTAAAGTTGAGTAAGTTGTTAGTCTAAGTTAAGGAGCTGGTTTTTTTGTTGCAAGAAGATCTAAAGACAAGCAGTCTGGGGGTGTTGCCTGCTGCTAAAATGAAAGTTAGTGATTTATTTATTACACTTTCTTCTGCTCTGGATATGGGAAATATAGAAGTACTTGATCATTCCAGAAGAGTTGCTTATATTGTATTAGAAATTGCTGATTTGTTAAATTTAAATAAAGAATTAAAAAAGCAGATTGTTCTGGCTGCCTTGATTCATGATATTGGAATTATTACTTATAATGATAAACACAAGGCACAGACTATTTTTGAAGTTGATGAAGATTTAGCTGAAAGTCATTGTAAAAGAGGTGCAGATTTAGTTAGACAATTAGAATTTCTTCCTAATCTAAGTAAAATCATTCTTTTTCATCATCACCGCTGGTCTGGTGGTAATTTTAATAATGTAAAAGGAGATAAAATACCACTTGGGAGCAGGATTATTCACCTGGCTGATCGAATTGAAGCTCAAATTAATCCAGATTATTATATCTTACATCAGGTAGATAGTATAGTTGAAGAAATAACTGCTAAATCTGGAACCTGGTTTGATCCAGCTTTAATACCGGTGTTTTCCTTATTAGCCAAAAAAGAATCATTCTGGCTTAATTTGAAATCTGAACAATATAATATAATTTTAAGAAAATGGGGTAAAGAAACAAGAACTAGATTCAATTTGACTGATCTGGAACAGGTCGCAAGTGTAGTTGCTCATTTAATTGATAGAGTTAGTCCTTTTACTTCCCGGCATAGTTCAGGAGTTGCAATGATTGCAGCAATGATTGCAGCTGATCTTGGATATAATTCAAAAGAACAGCGAGCAATTAGAATTGCTGGGCTTTTTCATGATCTGGGTAAATTAATTATTCCAAATGAGATAATCGAAAAAGAAGGAGAATTAACTAAAGGTGAATATCAGATAATTAAACAGCATTCTTTTTATACATATCGGATGTTAAACCGAATCGAAGGTCTAGGCAGTATTCCAGAATGGGCTGCTTTCCATCATGAAAGGCTTGATGGCACAGGTTACCCTTTTCATATTGGCGAAAAATGCTTAAATATTGGTAGTCGGATTATGGCAGTTAGTGATGTTTTTCAGGCTTTAACTGAAGATAGACCTTATCGAAAAGCATTTACAATTTCCCATGCTGTTCAGATTATTGAAGATATGGAAAGACAGGGAAAACTTGATTTAGATATTATAAAAGTTTTAAAAAATGCACTTTAAATTTATTAGCTTATGCTAAATTAGTTAGTAAGTAGATATTAAATAACGGAGGAAATTTTATGGAGATCAAGACTAAAGTCAGAGATTTAGGACAGGTAGTAGTTAGCCCAGCAGGAGGAATAGATTCTTCTAATTCACAATCTTTAAAGGCTGAACTTTTCTCTTTTTTGGAGGCTGGCTATAGAAAAATAATCATTGATTTTAGTCAGGTAAATAATATTGATAGTTCTGGTCTAGGTAGATTGCTACTTTTTCAAAAAAGAGTTCAGGAAAAAAATGGCGTTTTAGTTATCAAGAATGTAAAAGATAGCTCTATTAGAGCTATGTTTAAACTGATTCATTTAGATAAAGTCATTCAAATTAATAATTAGCAGAGGGGGAGTTATTAGTGGATAATGTAGAATTAGAGGTTAAAGAAAATACTGCTATTTTAAAAATAAAGAATGATATTATTTTTGATAATTCTAATCAGACTAAAGAAGTAATCAAAGATTTATTAAAAAAGCAGGAAGGAATAAATAATATTGTAATTGATCTGGCAGGAGCTAACTATCTTGATAGCTCAGGCATTGGAGTAATCTTGTCAATTTTTAAATTTACTAAGGATCATTATACAGAAACAGGACATTTTAATTTAATTAATGCAAATCAAAAAATAAAACGAGTTTTCGAAGTTACCCAGCTTGATAGTATTATTCCAATTAATGATTCTGTTAATTAGCTTGCTAAATATAAATAGTTACTAAACGAAGTTTAGACTTTAAATATCTAAGTTAAAAAATCACTATATTCTTCAACTTAGAGGTGTAATTATGAAGCAAAAAACTAAAAAATATGAATTTACAATTACCTGTCAAGCAGAGGAAATCGTCAGCTTAGTTAATCAATTACTAGCTAAGGTAAAAAAATTTTATCCTGAAGCTGATGAGCTTTTAATTAACTTAGAAATAGCTATTAGAGAAATGCTGGCTAATGCAGTTGAACATGGCTGTAAAAAGAAAAAAAAGGCAACTAAATTCTGGCAGCAGCCAACAATTAAAGTTGAGCTTTATTTTAAACAAGCTGGAATTTATATTATAGTAACTGATCCAGGATCTGGTTTTAACTGGCGGGAACGAGATTTAGTTACAATGCCAGTTTTTACTGAAAAAGGTCGTGGCTTAAAAATAATTAATAAATTGGCTGATCAAATTACTTTTAATCAACAGGGAAATCAGATAAAAGTATTTTTTAGTTTGTAAAATTCACTTTTATTTTAACTACTGCTTTACTATGTTTATTAATATAAAAAGCTATTTTATTTAGGGGGGAAAATATGTTAAAAAAAATTAGGAGATCAATGTTTGCAAAATTCACTTTATCATTTTTACTATTAATTATTTTATTTGCAACTGCAAGTTATTTTGAATATTATTATTCACATCAGGTGTTTTTAATTGAAGAAGAAGTAGGGCAGATGCAGGAATTCCAATTAAAACTGAGTAATTTAGAAATTGATCATCATCTCTGGATGATCAGTCTTTATGATATGTTTACAGGGGGAGATGTACCACAGCTGGGAGATTTTACAGAATGTAATTTAGGCCAGTGGTATTATAACACTGAGCCACCTGTTTACCTTAAAGGTGTTTTTCAGGAATTGGAAAAACCACATCAATCTTTACATAATGATGGACAGCAGGTTGTCAGGCTTTATCAAGCTGGGCAGCAGCAGGAAGCTTTAAATGTTTTTAATCAAAATATTAAATCTGATTTGGCAAAGGTTAGAACAAGTTTAAATAAAATGACTGCTTTAACTGAAGATCAAATTTCAAAATTAACAGTAGAAAAAGAAAATTTAGTTGCTCTTTCTGATAAGATTTTTCTTTATGCAACTATTTTAACTCTTTTATCTGCACTATTTATTTCATATTTTTTAACTAGAATTACCGTAAAGCCACTGGTTAACCTTGTTCAGCAGGTAGAGAATGTTGCTGCTGGTGATTTAACTAAAAAAGTAAAAGTTAATAAGACAGACGAAATTGGCCAGCTTGTAATCTCTTTTAACAATATGATTGATACTTTGCGACAGCTGGTAAGTAGTATTAATGATAATTCTGATGCAGTAGTAACAGCAGTTAAAGATTTAAATACAGTTGCTCAGGATACAGGACGGGGTTCTGAAGATATTGCTCACAGTATAACGGATGTAGCTTCAGGAAGTGAAGATATTGCTGATGAAATAGCAAGTGTTAAATCAGTTGCTGCTCAGCTTGATGAAGAAGGAGAAACATTACAGAATAATGTTAATGAAAGTCTTGAATTATCCAGTCATTCTTCTAAAATTGCTGAATCAGGACAGCAGGCCATAGAAAAAGCTATTAGTCAGCTTGATGTAGTTAGTGAGACAGTTAACTTTGCTACAGGAGCAATTGAGAAACTTGGGAAAAGATCGGAAGAAATCGGTGAAATGGTGGCTATGATAGAAGGAATATCTGCTCAGACTAATTTACTTGCTTTAAATGCTGCTATTGAAGCAGCCCGGGCTGGCGAAAAGGGGAGAGGATTTTCGGTAGTGGCTGAAGAAGTTAGAGAACTGGCTGAAGAGTCAGCTGAAGTAACAAGTAAAATTAGTTCTTTAATTGAAGATATTCAATCTGAAACAACCGCTACAGTTAATTCTATGGATACTAATATTGTGGAGGTTAATAAACAGATTGAAATTATTAATTCAGCCGGAGACTCTTTAAAAGAAATGGTATCCAGTTCGCAAATAACTAATCAAAAGATGATTCAGATGAATCAATTTGCAGCTGATCTTGATAAAATTATTGATACTATCAATAAGGCTGTTGACTCTGTAGGGGTAGCTATAGAAAATAATTCAGCCAGTGCTGAAGAAGTATCAGCTTTAGCAGAAGAACAAAGTGCTACTGTTGAAGAAATTTCTGCTTCAGCAGATGAATTAGAAAATATGGCCAAAAATTTACATGACTTAGTTTCTAGATTTAAAACTAAATAAAAAATTTAAGAAATTAATTAAATTATACTTTCATTAAACAATAAATAAGGAGAATTAAAATGAGTTTAGACAGCACTGCTAAAATTAAAGCAGCGGTAAATAAAGTGGCAGGAAAAGTAATTGAAATTAGAAAAACAATCCACCAAAATCCAGAATTATCATTTCAGGAAGAGGAGACTGCTGCTTTAGCAGCTGCCGAAATGGAAAAGCTTGGTTTCAAAGTTGAAGAAAATGTTTTTGCAACAGGTGTAGTTGCTACTTTTATAAATAGTAATTCTGAAAGTGATAAAACATTATTAATTAGAGCAGACATGGATGCTTTACCAATTCAGGAAAAAAATGATCTTTCTTATAAATCCCAAAAAAGTGGGGTGATGCATGCCTGTGGCCATGATGGACATACAGCAATTTTAATTGGTACAGCTATGGTATTAAAAGAATTAGCTGCTGAATTCTCTGGCAAGATTAAATTTGTTTTTCAACCAGGTGAAGAAACTTCAGGTGGGGCTGAAGGTATGATAAAAACTGGAGTGCTTGAATCACCTAAAGTTGATGCAGCATTAGGATTACACCTCTGGGGAAGTACCCCTTATGGTGTAGTTGAATATAAGGCGGGGCCTTTTATGGCAGCTCCTGATCGTTTTGATTTAACTATTATTGGCCGGGGAGGTCATGCGGCACGTCCCCATAATACAATTGATCCAATTCCTATTGGAGCTGAGATTATTTCTGCTTTACAGACTATTGTAAGTAGAAAAGTTGATCCTTTAGAGTCAGCTGTTATTTCAGTTTGCAAATTTTCTGCAGGAAGTACGCATAATGTAATTCCTGATCAGGCTGAAATAAAAGCAACTGTGCGTTCTTTAAAAGAAGACTTACGGCAGCAATTGGCTGCTGATATTGAATCAGTTATTAAAAATATCTGTAATATTTATGATGCAGATTACAAGTTAGACTATATTTTTGGCTATCCAGCTGTAAAAAATGATGCAGTTATAACAGATTTACTGGCTAGTTCAGCAGCAAAAATATTGGGGCCGGCAAGAGTTCAAAAGCGGACAAAAGCAGAAATGGGAGGAGAAGATTTTTCTTATTTTGGGCTTGAAGTTCCGTCAGTTTTTTATTTTCTAGGTATTGCTCCTGCTGGTAAAGTAATAAATCATCATCAGGCAGATTTTAAATTTGCTAATGATATTTTAAAAGATGGAGTAGCGGTTATGGCTCAAACAGCAATTGATTTTTTTGCAGCAGACTAAAATACTTTTTTATTTATTAAATTGTATAATTAAATGCACGCTGTGATTTGATAAAAAATAGACACATATCTGTACCTTTTGTATAATGTTAATAACCACAAAAACATTGGGAGGGTACAGAATATGTGTCAAAATAATTGTAACACAAAAAGAGAAAAAGGTGAACATCTAAGTTATGAAGATCGCGTAAAAATAGAACATTTATACAATCAACAGGATAAAAATTATACTGAGATAGGTAAAGAATTGAATTGTCATAGAACTACAGTAAGTCGCGAAATTAAGAAGGGTGAAATAGAGTTAAAAAATAGTGACTGGACCTATAGAAAAGAATATAGTTCCAAAAGAGGACAG